>CALBMX010000081.1 GCA_937896235.1 uncultured bacterium | reverse complement strand
TGCCTGCCTCTACTTGAAGCGCCTCCTTGCGCGCGACCACACATGAGATCGTCCACCGCGGCTTCGAAAAATCTGACCAGTCACTATTAAAGCTAGGAAGTGGCCATGGCAGTCGCGTTGGCCGAAACCTACCAAGAATGCGACTAGGCAATTGCAGTCGCTCTATCCCTGGCGTGTAGAGCAGTGGATGCGACCTGACATCTCCAAGTATGCCGAAGACCAAGCCCAGTTGGGAGTCAACTCGCAAGGCTGCAACGGCGTCGCCTAAGTGATGGCAAGGCCAAAAGTCCCCCCGCTCAAGGTATGCCACATAGGGGGCGGTACACGCCTGCAGACCAAGCTCCCGGGGAGTAGGCAGCCCCTCCCCAAATTCGAAGTCGATCAACCGACACTTGAAGGGCAGCTTGAGCGTACGAGCAAAGGTAAGCACCTCGGGATGGGCCACGATGACAACCTCAAAACTGGCATGAGTCTGCCGAGAGATGGACTCTAGAGCCTCTCTCAGGGCCTCTTGGCAGCTGTATCCAGAGAGCACAATCGAGACCCTCTCATCGGCATCCGTTGCCGACGCCTTACTCATTGCAGTATCCTTTTCAGGGCAAGCGAGCGGCGTTGGCGTCTGTCGATTTTTGGGGGAACTCCCGTAGAGATTGACGCCCTCGGAAAATGTGTCGTGCTTGCTCATGCAGAGCTTCATCCTAGCGCCGAACGAGTCCCAAACTAGGGATGGCATCCGGACAAAACCCTAAGCCCATGGGATGTCTCGGGTTGCATATGTGGAATCCAATCGCGGAGTTGCCAATCTTCGAGAACTGGATTTTGGGCACTCGCCACGAGTGGGCTAGAGAGTCGAACTCGCGCCCAGACGTGCCACTTTAGTTCCAGAAAGTCGCCACAAGTGGCTACGAGGGCGTCTCTAGGCAAAACGATCCTAGAGGCAAAACAGAGCTCAGCGGGCCCAAGACACAACTTGATCACCAGCAACGATGCCTCTGATGTGCACTTCATCGACGACAAGTTCATGCACTCTCAGGTTCGGATAGAGCCAATGACCCATTCCGGGGGCTCTGCCATGCGGAAAAGTACCAACCTGATGAATACTCACTCGGTGGCAGCTACGATTGTCGGCCCAATGTCTGTTAGGTATCCTCTTTCACTTCCGACTCCCCCCCAACTTCGACTCTCGCTTTCTAAATGAAGTGCCCCCACTGCCTGTTTCCGAATTCCGACGAGGCCAGCTTCTGTGCTGGCTGCGGCCAATCGCTTCAGGCCGACAGCGTCGGGGCCACCTCGCTTTCGACTGGACGCTCCCGCCCTAAGTGGCTGGTGCCCCTGATCGCGGGGAGCGCACTGCTCTGCGCGGGAGCCTTTGCAGGCCTCTCGATACGCAACGCTACAGTCCTGGATGAGGCGAACTCCGCCCTCGTCGAGGAGCGCTATTCCGACATCTCGGAGATACTCGCCGATCTGGGGCTTGGCCTGAAGGACGCGGACCAAGCAACCTTCCTCGGTGAGCGCGCACGCATTGCGGCGATCCTTCGTCTCTCATGGGGAGACTCGGCTTTCCCCCATGACCTGATCGAGGCGATGCAGAACGAGTCCCTGCGCTCCGAGGCCGACATCGTCCGTGTCTATGACAAGGCGGTGAGCAACCTGGTCCACGATGCCTTCGAGAAGGGGGAGCTCGCTCCCGTGTCCGAACTCCTATCCCGCCTGACACCGAGCACCGGGCGCGCCGAAGAGCGCAAGCTGTTACGTGAGCGCGAAAACTGGGGCGTCACGCTCACGGCCCAGTGGCCGCCAGTAGCTGGCTCGAAACGGCTTCCAGCTAGAGTCTTGAAGGACATCGTGGATCCTGCTCGGTCGCGCGCGGATGTTGAGCGAACCTTCAACCAGGAGCT
>CALBMX010000080.1 GCA_937896235.1 uncultured bacterium | reverse complement strand
GGTGTGCTGTGGACAAGCACGACCGGGGTTCGGTCACCCGGCTGCTCGGCCTTGGTGAGCTGGTAGACGAGCTCGAAGGCCCGTGGCCCTTGGCCCAGGTCCGCGGTGAACGCAAGCCTCGAAAGAGGGCCCATACGAGCGTTCTTGCCCAAGGCAGCGAGCTGCTCGGCGAGGTCCTGCTTGGGTAGGCTGCGGCATGCGCCGGAACCTAGGGTGAGCAAAAGGAAGGCTCCAAGTAGGGTGAGGAGGCCGAGTCGACGGCGGTTTCCTTTACGAGATTGCGGCTGTTGAGTCATGTTGAAGAGGAATTCGCCGGACATCTGAAATCGGATGCATCCAACTGGGGTATTTCTGCGAATCCCCTAGCGTGATCAAAATCCAACTCATTCCGTGGATCGCCTTGGCCGTATTGGCGGTGACGATGGCTCTCGCGTGGGGCAGGCAGAGGACCACCCGCAATGCGGGGATCGTGGACCCGCTCTGGGCTGCCAGCCTTGGCGCTCTCGCGGTGGTCTACGCCCTAGTGGCGGAGGGCTGGGGCCCTCGTAGGGCACTTGTCGGCGGACTGGCGGGGATCTGGTCCCTACGACTCACCTGGCACCTGATCTGCCGCTATAGACGCGAACCCGAGGACGGTCGTTATCAAATACTGCGAGAGCGCTGGGGCCCGAAGTTTGAGGGCTGGATCTTCTGGTTCTTCCAGGCCCAAGCGCTTCTCAGCGTACTGCTCTCCTTGACCTTTTTGGCGCTCTGCACAGCGCCACAGTCCGGCTGGAGATTTCAAGATGCGGCGGGGTTGTTGATCTGGCTAGTCGCCTTGACGGGAGAGTCGATCGCCGATCGCCAACTCCGCACTTGGCGTGCTGATCTAGCGAACCACAAGCGTACCTGCCGCAGTGGACTGTGGCGGTACTCGCGCCATCCCAACTACTTTTTCGAGTGGCTTGGCTGGACGGTCTATCCGGTGCTTTGCATTGGATTGCCCTATGGCCAGGCGCTCTGGCTGACCCCGGGTTTGATGCTCTTTCTCGTCCTGAGGGTCACCGGCATTCCTCCCACCGAAGAGCAGTCCCTGCGAAGCCGCGGCGAAGACTATCGGGCCTACCAAAAAACGACGAACGCCTTTTTCCCCGGACCCCGTAAAGGCGTCCGAAGCGACACGCACACCATACGATGAAAACCGCCCTGAAACTTGTTGAAAAGGGCCTCGTGCCCACACCACTTTTGCGCCGTGGAATCCGAAATCTACTGCGCGAGCGGCTTGTCGAGCAGCGCTCGATCTATGAGCCCGACCGGCAGCATGCCCTTGGGCAGTGGGTGAGTCGTATGCGCAGCAGCGTCGTGGCCGACGTGCCCGAACTTGCGAACCAGCAGCACTATGAGATTCCGCCGGAGTTTTTTGAGGAGGTGCTTGGGAAGCATCTGAAGTACAGCAGTGGGTACTACGACGTGCAGGTCAACAGCTTAGATCAAGCCGAGCAGACCATGCTCGCGTTGACCTGCCAGCGGGCCCAACTCGTGGATGGTCAAGATGTTCTGGAGCTGGGCTGTGGGTGGGGTTCCCTGACTTTGTGGATGGCGGAGTTCTACCCCGAGAGCCACATCACCGCTGTCTCGAACTCGGCACCCCAGCGCGAGCACATTCTGGCACGGGCAAAGGAGCGCGGCCTCACCAACGTCGAGGTGATCACCTGCGACATGAATGAGTTTGATACACAGCAGCGCTTCGATCGAGTGATCTCGGTGGAGATGTTTGAGCACATGCGAAACTGGGAGGCGCTGCTCAAGCGCGTGAACACTTGGATCGCGGACAATGGTCTCGTCTTCCTACATGTGTTCTCGCACCACAAGTACGCGTATCCTTTTGACGTCAAGGATGAGAGCGACTGGATGAGCCAGTACTTTTTTAGCGGGGGCATGATGCCCTGCCATGACCTCGTGGAGCAGCTGGAGGTACCCTTCGTTGTGGATGGCAGTTGGGTTGTCAACGGCAGCCACTATGCGCGCACGGCAGAGGACTGGCTCAAGAACATCGAGTCCAAACGCGAGCGTGTTCTCAAGATCTTTACGGCCACCTATGGACCACAGGAGGCCAAGCGCTGGTACCACCGTTGGCGCGTATTTTTCCTGTCGTGTGCGGAGCTCTTTAACTACAACGACGGCAAAGAGTGGGGCGTATCCCACATTCGATTGCGTCCCTCCGGCGCAAATAAGGACAGGGGCCAATGAGCGGCAGCGAGAGACAACCGCAGTCCGCCCGTACGGTTGGAAAGAGCCTGGTGAGGTGGCTCGACTCCTGGGCAGAGGACGAGAGCGACGTCATCCACGATGCTCGAGAGATGGATTGGTTGCGCGTGGTGCCCTTTGTACTGCTGCACGCCTCGTGCCTGTTGGTCTTGGTCGTAGGGTGGAGTTGGACCGCCGTTGGCCTTGCCGCGGGAGCCTACGTCGTGCGCATGTTTGCTATCACGGCCTTCTACCACCGCTACTTCTCCCATCGCACCTTTCAGACCTCACGCTGGATGCAGTTTCTGTTTGCCGTGCTTGGGTCGACCGCGATCCAGCGCGGGCCCATCTGGTGGGCTTCTCATCACCGCGCCCATCACAAAAACTCCGATAAGGTAGACGACGTTCACTCGCCCAGTCGCGATGGATTCTGGTGGAGTCACATGGGGTGGATTCTCTCTCGCCGAAATTTCCGTCCGCGTTTTGAGATGGTCTCCGACCTGACTCGGTTTCCCGAGCTGCGCTTTTTAGACCGCTTTGACGTGATCGTTCCGATCCTCTCCCTAGGCGGTTTCTATCTGCTCGGTGAGCTTTGCCAGAGCCTTGGAGCGGACACCAGTGGGGGGCAGCTTGTAGTTTGGGGTTTTTGTATCTCAACCATCGTCACTTACCACGTGACCTTCTCCATTAACTCGGTGGCCCATCGTATGGGGACGCGAAGTTATGAGACCGCCGACGACAGTCGCAACAACCCTCTGCTCGCCTTGCTTACTCTGGGAGAGGGTTGGCACAACAATCATCACCGCTACCCAGCGTCGGTACGCCAGGGCTTTCGGTGGTGGGAGCTTGACATGTCCTACTACGGGTTGCGTTTGTTAGCGGCGCTCGGCCTGATCTGGCGTCTGAATCCGGTCCCCGAGCGCATCCTCAACGAGTCGAGGGTGCTGTGAACATTTGCATTGTAGGAACGGGGATCTCCGGACTCGTAGCCGCCCATGGCCTTTACAAGCAGCATGACCTGACGCTCTATGAGGCTGCCCCTAGGCTGGGCGGCCACACGCATACGGTCGATGTCCAGGCGGACCGAGGGCCGCTTGCCATCGACACGGGTTTCATTGTATTTAACGAGGCTACCTACCCCGGATTTTGCGCTCTATTGCGCGAGCTCGGCGTACCCTGGCAGAAGAGCGAGATGAGCTTCTCTGTGAGCTGTGGTGGCACAGGTCTCGAGTACAACGGGACGGACCTCAACGGCCTCTTTGCGCAACGCAGGAATCTCTTTCGCCCGCGCTTCTGGCGCATGGTCCGTGACATTATGCGCTTCTATCGCGAGGCGCCCGAGGTGCTCGAGAAACCCGACATCGGGCTAACCCTTGGTGAGTACCTCAAGGCTGGCAACTACTCGGAGCTCTTCATCGAGAAGCACCTGATTCCCATGGGTGCGGCGATCTGGTCAGCGACTCCGGAGACCATGTCCAACTTCCCGCTGCGCTTTCTCGTGCAGTTCTTTCACAACCACGGGTTCATGCAACTGCAAGATCGTCCCGACTGGCTTGTGGTCAAAGGGGGCTCAAGGGAATACGTCAAGCGCCTTGTGAAACCCTTTGAGCAGAGCATCCACCTAAACCATGGAGTGAGAGCTGTCGAGCGCACCTCCGATGGTGTGCGCGTTGTGACAACGCGCGGCGAAAGCCGGGTGTTTGACCACGTGATTATGGCGACCCATGCGGACACAAGCCTCGCGCTTTTAGCGCAGCCGACGGCACTAGAGCAGGAGGTCCTTGGGTGCTTCAAATTTCAACGCAACGAAGCCACTCTGCACACCGATAGACGCCTCATGCCACGCAGCCGCCGCGCTTGGGCCAGCTGGAATTACCATGTCGACGCGGAGCGCCAGGAGCTCCCTGCCGTGACCTATTGGATGAACAGCCTGCAGGGATTCCAGTCCGCAAAGCCGCACTTGGTGACCCTGAATCGAAGCGCGAGCGTGCACGCCGATGAGGTGCTTGGAAGCTACATCTACCACCACCCCATCTTCACGACGGAGACAACGAGAGCCCAGGAGAGGCACGGCGAGATTGACGGCCTGAACGGAGTGTCTTTCTGCGGGGCCTATTGGCGCTATGGATTCCACGAAGACGGGGTCCAGAGCGCTCTAACCGTGCTGCGCAATCTGAAGCAACAAGGGGTCCTCCCATGAGGCGGAGCGGAATCTATTGCGGGTGGATACGTCACCGCAGGTTTGCGCCCAAACCGCATGGATTCGGTTACCGGTTCCACATGCTCTACCTTGACCTCGAAGAGCTTCCGAGCCTTTTTGAGGGGAGGTGGCTTTGGTCGTTTGGACGCAGCAATCTGCTCAGCTTTAGGCGTTCGGATTACCTAGGCCCTGAAGGGCAGTCGCTCCGCGAGGCTGTGCTCGATCGAGTGGAGGCCGCCCTTGGAAGACGTCCGGCGGGTCGGCTTGGAATCCTGACCCAAGTTCGAACCATGGGGTACCTCTTCAATCCAGTGAGCTTCTACTATTCCCACGATGGCGAGGGGAACTTGGACGCGATCGTTGCGGAGATCACGAATACCCCCTGGGGTGAGAGACATGCCTATGTGCTCGACGCGAAGCTTGGTGACCAGGGGGCAGGGCGCTATGTCTTCGAATTCGACAAGGGCTTTCACGTCTCGCCTTTCTTTCCGATGGGGCAAACCTATTGCTGGGAATTCACATGGCAAAGGAACGAGGTCTTTGTCGGCATGACCAACCACGAAGGGGGCAAGTGCGTCTTTGAGGCATCCCTGGTTGGTCATCGGCAAGAGCTCACAGGGCGCAACATGGTCGCAGCGATCCTGCGCTACCCCCTGCAGCCACTTCGTATGCAAATGGCCATTTATGGGCACGCGGCTCGACTCTATCTCAAGCGCACCCCGTTCTTTACACACCCCAAGAAAACCACCCCGCTCGAGGGGGTCGAATCCAATGATGACTCCGACTAGCACGAAGAGAATTGCAACCAGCGAGACCCACCCCAAGGTGACGACCAGCCTGATCCAGCGCGCCGTATTGGCCAAGTTAGAGGCTGTCGTCGATGGACAGCTCACCATCCACGGGGAGGGCGGAACCTATACCTTCGGCCGGGCTGCAGCGGATCTTCCCCACGCTCGTATTGAGATCCACAACCGCGAATTTTGGGGCGCACTTGCCTTCCGCGGCAGTATCGGTGCAGGGGAAGCCTTTGCCAAAGGATGGTGGACGAGCGAGTCTCCCACCGATGTCGTCCGGCTCTTTGCGCGCAACCGCGCAGCGGTGAGTGGCATGGAGCGAGGCTTGGCCCGGCTCACGCGGCCGCTATTTGGCCTCTACCATAGTTTGAGACGCAACAATGAGCGCGGAAGCAAGAGCAATATCAGCGCACACTACGACCTGTCGAATGAGTTCTTCGCGCTGTTTCTCGACGAGTCGATGACTTACTCCTGCGGTTTCTACGAGAGCGAGCAGGCGACCCTGCAGGAGGCCTCGATCGCCAAAATCGACCGCCTTTGTCAGAAGCTCGAGCTTCGCCAAGAAGACCATCTACTCGAGATTGGAACCGGCTGGGGAGCCTTCGCTATCCACGCCGCCAAGCAGTACGGTTGCCGCGTAACCACCACCACGATCTCGAAGGAGCAGCATGCCCTAGCGGAAGCGCGTATTCGCGAGGCTCAGCTCGAAGATCGCATCACGCTGCTCTTCCAGGACTACCGTGAGCTCGAGGGTGAGTTCGACAAGATCGTCTCTGTGGAGATGATCGAAGCCGTGGGAGCCGCCTACTACCCCGCCTTCTTTAGCCAATGCTCCAGGCTGCTCAGGCCCGGTGGCAAGATGGCTCTTCAGGCGATCACCATCGCCGACCAAAACTTTGAGAGTGCAAGGCGCTCGGTGGACTTCATCCAACGGCACATCTTCCCGGGATCTTGCATCCCCTCGGTGACCGCACTGTGCACTGCCATGACCAAGTCCAGCGACCTGCGTCTCACGGGACTCGAGGATATCGGAGCCCACTACGTGAGAACTCTTGCCAGCTGGCGTGCCAACTTAAAGGCGAATCGGACCCAGGCTCTCTCGCTAGGCTATTCGGAAGAGTTCCTGCGCCTCTGGGAGTTCTACTTTGCCTATTGCGAAGGCGGCTTCGCCGAGCGCGCCATCAGTGACGTGCACATGATTCTCGAAGGGCCGGGCGTGCGCCCCGGACATTGAGGAATCTCGCCAACTTCCTGATCTTCCAAATAGGATGGTTCGCCTGCGTCGTATCGGCGTCCAAGGGGGATGTGTGGACCGGGGCAATCGTCGCCAGCGCTCTCGTCGGCTTTCACCTCTATGCCGTTGCACCAGCCTCGCAGCGCCGCCAGCAGGCACGCCTAATCGGCTTGACGTGTTTACTCGGAACCCTTGCTGACTCGGGGCTGCACGGGCTTGATGTGCTCCGCTATCCGACCTCCGCTGAAGCGTGGGGTTGGCCACTTACACCTCCGTGGATCAGTGCCCTGTGGGCGCTTTTCGCCACCCTACCGAGCCACTCCCTGGGCTGGCTGAAGGGTCGGCGTGGCCTCGCTTTTGCGCTTGGCGCGCTCGGGGGGCCCGCGTCTTTCCTGGCGGGGACCTACCAAGGGGTCATTGCAACCGGAGACCGGCCCTGGCTTACCCTCGTCGTCTTGTCGGCGGAGTACGCACTGTTTACCACGTGGCTTGTGTGCATGGGGGAGCCAAAAGCCGAGGCGAGATAGGCAATGCGAGATGGACTCCGTCGACAAGAGCAGATCGTGACCACCCCAAAAAAGAGGGTGGCCGATTGCTCGGCCACCCTTCAAGCGCTCTCTTGGATACGGGGGAGATCAGCGCAACTCGATCGCCGCCAGCTCAAGGGCAAAGGTTCCAGATTGTTTGTCCGAGATCATGAATCCGAGTTCGGTCACCTCCCCAAATGCAAGCGGCTCTAGGTCCCGGAGGACGCGCCCGCGCCAAACGGCGGTGAAGTCACTGGCTTCGAAGACGTGCTCGCTCCACACGCCCGCCTGCGTCTCAAAGGAAGCCTGGAATGTGGCCAGGGGGCCGGTTGCTGAGCTCCGCATACGGAGCTTATAGGTCTTGCCGTCTCCGCAAAACTTAACCACCACTCGCTCTGCGCCCACGAAGAGACCCGCCACCGACCCGGATCGTACCGAGGCGAATCCGCCGTTATTATCAAGGGACAGATCTCCCGAAAAGAGCCCCATTCCGCCATCCGACGTCCCTAGCATGCTTTTGGAGCGGCCCCCCATGACAGTGTCATTGACCGGATTCCACTTCTGGACCTCGCCGGGAGCGCTGAAGTTGATCAAGGGCTTGGCGGCCACCTTCACAGGAAGCTGCACCTCGAAGTAACGCTTGTTTCCCCGTACCGATGGGCTGTTGTAACCGAGGACACGGACCTCGCCCGAAGCGCTAAGTTCGGGACGCCGCTTGATCCAAGCCAAGAGCTCCTCACGAGACTGAGCAACGCGAAGGTCTGATTCCCATCCGCGACAACCCAGGCTGACGAACCAGTCGGAGTCCTTGTCCGAGACCTTGACCAGGCCCGAGGTCCTGGGGGCTCCGGTCTCCGGATCTCCGTAGAGGAAGGCCATCTTTGTCTGTCGCGCACCCTTGTCATCCACGTCATAGGACATCTCCACTGGTGCCGTCATGGCGATGTCGTTCATGCTGATGTGCAGGAACAGCTTCCAAAAGGCAGCTCCAGAACCCATGGCACCAATGTTCGTAATCGCAGAGCGATAGCTGGGATATTGTTTTAACTCAATCTCGCGCAGTGGGGTTGGCCCGGGAAAACCATGGGGTAAATCGGCCTCCATCACGGGCTCAAAACTTAGGTCATCGAACACGAGCTCAAGCTCAGCCTCGAGCCAAACGGCGGCGGCAAGGTCGTCGGTAGCAGCCTTCCAGCGGCTAGATTCGACGAGCTCACCAGCGGACTTCCCGAGTGGGGATTCCCCGTACTGCTCGCTCACGGTGCGGGCTGCTTCAAGCAATGGGTCAAGCCCCGAGCCGCCCGCCTTGCGAATCACATGACCAGAGTCGATTGCGTTGCGAAGTATTTCGGCGGACCTAATTTGTGGCTTTCTATCCGACGCAGGATTCTCAGAGGGCGAGCACATGGCGATAAGGAGAAGGGTACAAAACATGGGTGTCTAAGGAGGAGGTATCGGAGTTTGGGACACAATGTGATTCGCCTCCGCCTCCGAGTTGGATGCAGGAATCTTCGCGTAAGCACTAATGACCTCCGCCATGCGCCTCTCTTCTCCAGCATGTTGGTGGACGTGTCTCCAGACGATCTCTCCTCCGTCGACTAAGAACCAGCCGGACATCATCATGGGGTCACCCTTGGGACGACCTGCGCCGAAGGAGCGCGCGCGAATCCCAGCGAGTAGGGCTTTGGGGCCAAAGAGTTGGCTTAGGCGCGCGCGCTGCAATCCGAAGCCGCGGTAGAGCAGCTTGGATGGGTCCGAGACGGCACGCGCCTCGGGCCAGCGACTTTCGAGGAAGGCATCTCCTTCGGAAGGAGTACCCAAGTGCACTAAGCAGAGGGGCGGTAGATCGCCCCGGAGCTCGCGCTCTTGAAGTTCCGCGATGTCACGGCGACAGAATACTCAGCCGAAGTGGCGCAGGAAAATGAGCAGGCGCGGACCGTCGGCTAGGTTCTCCGCGAGGGTTGGGCCGATCAAGTTGCGGCCTGCAACGATCATGCTCAAAAGATCGGGAGGGATGGGCGTGTTGTTCATGGGGTGTGCGTTGGTAAACGTGTGGTGGGAGCTTGGCAACCTGTGGAGCTGCCTTCACCGTATCCTGTTCTTCCGCCAGGGTGCTGTCCAGAAGGACTTGGATGGGGTGGAACTTGAGAGGGGGATCGGAGGCGCGCGCCACTCCACCAAAGAACACTCCAGTCGGCCTAAGCAAACTGGAGTGTTCCCAATGCCATCGCTCCTTGGATTAGTTGGGGAGCAAGACCTTGTCGAGCACGTGGATGACCCCGTTTGTCGTTTCGATGTCGGCGGCAGTCACCTTGGACTCATTCAGGAAGGCTCCCGCTTTCCGAAGCGAGACTTTTACCTTCGCACCGTTTAATGTTGCAACGTCACCTGCTGCCAGCTGGTCCGAGTAGACGCGGCCGCTGACAACGTGGTACTTGAGAAGCGCCACAAGTCGGTCGCGGTTCTCCGGCAAAAGCAGTGATGGGACGGTTCCCTCGGGCAGAGCCGCGAAGGCATCATCGGTGGGGGCAAACACGGTAAACGGGCCTTCACCTTGCAAAACTTCGGCAAGGCCACCAGCACCAACAGCCGCCACTAGGGTCTTGAAAGTACCGGCTTCCACAGCGGTCTCGACGATGTTCCTCGAACTCGGCAGCATGACCGTGTCGATCACATGAATCGTGCCGTTCTTGCACTGGATGTCGGTGACGATGACCTTAGAACCAGCGATGGTGACACCCTGTGGATCGGCCAGAATCCCAAGCCGCTGTCCGTTGAGTGATACGATGTGTTTTCTCTCGATGACTTGGGCAGCGGGGACCCGTCCCGAGACAACGTGGTGTGTCAGGATCGAACTTAGGGCGCGCTTGTTTCGGGGATCAAGTAGCGACTCTAGGGTTCCTTTGGGCAGTGCAGCAAAGGCCTCATCGGTGGGGGCAAAGACGGTAAACGGCCCGTCCCCTTGCAATGTCTCCACCAGGTCTGCAGCGCCAAGTGCGGCGGCCAAGGTCGTAAAGTTACCAGCTGCGAGTGCCGTTTCGATGATCGTCGAAGTCGCTGGCATCATGACCGTGTCGATGACGTGGATGATACCGTTGGTGCAGTGCAAGTCGGTTACGATGATCTTTGCGCCGGCGATGGTGACACCGGTGTCGTCCACGGAGATCTCAAGCGTCTGTCCATTGAGTGCAGTCGCACTTTGCTGCTTGACCACGTCCGCTGCAGGAATTTTCCCACCCACGACGTGGTAGGTCAAGATGGTCGAGAGGGTCGCTCTGTTTTCCTTCTTAAGCAGGGACTCTATCGTGCCCTTGGGCAGCTTGGCAAAAGCCTCGTCGGTAGGTGCGAAGACTGTAAATGGTCCCTTCCCTTGTAAGGTCCCGACGAGATCGGCAGCGGCTAGCGCGGTCGCGAGTGTGCCGAAATTACCGGCACCCAACGCGGTCTCAATAATGTTCATCTCCCCCGTGGTCGAGGTTGCCGTTGAACTTGCGCAAGCCTCTTCGCTAGGCATCAAGGCGGCTAGTGGTAGGCTGAGAGTCAGTAGGGCGAATGCTGTGGAAAGTTTCTTCATCAGTTAGCTTCAGGGTTTGTTGGTTGTTCTGGTTGGAGTTGCAGTGTTGTTGTCTCTTTATTCGCCGCCTCGTCCCTGTTGGATTCAGATGCCCGTGAAAAATTCAGAGTTTCCCATTCGAGCTCGTCTCGGGTACCAAGCCAGGTGTCCGCATTTGCCAGAGCGCTCTCAGCGTCGTGTTCTTTGCGTAAGAAATCACTTGAAGAGACAAAGATGGAATCGGAGCATCTGGAATGCCCGCAGGGACGTACCGTATGGTTAGTCAAGGGCCACGCCGCATGGCCGTCCTCTCTCGCGTTGTTCAATCCATGACTTCCGAAAACCTCTCCAGGAACGAGACCGAGTCTACGGACCGATTGCCCTCTCTACTTGAGAGGGTCGGTGCGGGGGACAAGCATGCCGTACCCCTATTGTTGGACAAGTACGGACCGCTGGTCTGGTCGACGGCAAAGCGGCAAGTGGGAGTGGAGGCTGCCGAGGATCTGGTCCAAGAGATCTTCCTTCAAATCTGGCTCCACGCTGATCGCTTCCGGCCCGAGGTGGCCTCCGAGTCGACCTATATCATGATGATCGCGCGCCGGCGCAGTATCGACTTCAGTCGGAAAATGGGGCGACGCCCAGTGGCGGAGTGGCTACCGGAAGATACGGCCTCCGAGAGCTCGGATTTCGAGGCCATCGATCTTGTTGACGAGGCGCGGGTTGCCACTGCTGCACTGGCGCAGTTGAAGCCGGAGCAGCAGGAAGTTTTACGCCTTGGAATTGTCGACGGTCTTACGCACCATGAGATAGCCGAGGTCACCAAGCTCCCCTTGGGCACGGTAAAAAGTCACTCGCGGCGTGGGCTAGAGCGCGTGCGTTCGATCCTAAGGGAGACGCGCGCGAACGAGGAGGACGAGCCATGAGTCGCAAGGATGGACATTGTTTTTTTCCGATGGGTCGTCGACCGTTCGGGCCGCCACAGGCGGACCGCGATTTTGACCTCATGGGTGAAGCTGTAGGCGCGCCCGACAAGCCGCGCCGTGGCGTGGCAAGGGAGCCCTGGGAACCCCGGGGCATAGAGAATGGAACGAGTGAATATGAACGATAAGGGTACATTCATCGCTGTGCTACTCGAGACTTCAAGCAAGGCCTACGCGGCTGGTGCTGTGCTGCGGATCCGTGAAAAGGACACCGATTCCGCCATGCAAGTCGAGCAGTGGGGCTTCCAGAATCTGGTCCAGGACATGCAGCTTCGGCTACAGCACCTTGCGGTAGCGCTCGCCTGTGGGCGGCCCGAAATCCTCACCCTCGATATCGAGTGGCTGAGTGCTTCCTATCTCTCGCGAAATGTCCCGATTGAGTTCCTGAGGACGTGCCTGCACTGCTTGGGTGAGGAGCTCAAGGAGTCCCTTCCCGAGGAAGGCCAGCAGCTTGTTGAGGAATATTTGAGCCATGCCCGGAGCTGCCTGGAGATTCCCAGCGATGCGCCCAAGTGCCTGCTTGATGAACAGCAACCCCTCGGTTCCTTGGCGAGGCGATTTCTCCAAGCCGTTCTCGGTGGAGACAGGGGGAAGGCCGTTGGCATGATCATGGACGCGATCGAGAAGGGAGCCACCGTGGAGGACATTCATCTCCAAGTGATTGTCGCTGTGCAGAGAGAGCTAGGGCGCTTGTGGCAGGTCGGCGAGGGCCAAATCGCAGACGAGCATTTCGGCTCCCGAATCGTCGAAGACGTGTTGGCCCAATTGCGGAGTAGCCTTCCTGCGATGACCGAGAGCGAGCGGTGTGTCGTGCTGGCCTCAGTCTCCGGAAACCTCCACGACATCGGACCGCGCATTGTCGCCGACCACTTCGAAAGGAGCGGTTGGCGCACGATATTCCTTGGGGCGAACATGCCTATTGCGGACCTCGTGCAGTCCGTGCAGAGGTACGCTCCGGATCTAGTCGCACTCTCCGTAGGCCAGTCGACCAACCTCCGCAGCGCGGCGGATTCGATTGCTGCTTTGCGGGCCGCGATACCGGGGTTAGCCATTCTTGTGGGGGGCGGGCCCTTGGAGGTAGTTGACGGTCTTTGGAGGGATCTTGGGGCGGATGCCTTCGCGGCGAATGGAGCCGAAGCCGTCGCCTTTGGTCAGAGCGTCGTTAGGGCCGGTTAGCTTCCAGAGGCCGGTCCAGCAAGAGGCGGCAACCCTATCTTTGTACGGTCGCCGCGAGCAGTAGGCGCTCGCGCGAGGACACCACGACTCCGCCAGAATGCTCCAGGGTGACCGCAAAGAGGCTGGGCTCGAGAACTCGCAGCTTGGCATCTATCCTCACCGTTAAATCCGTGCCACTGGAATCGAAGACGCCTCCGTCAACCGGATAGGCGGCGGGGTGGCCGGGGTCAAAAATCCAGAGCTGATATTGGTCTGTGAAGGGGTCGTTTTTAGGTAGGGCGTGGAAGGTCATGAAGCCCGTGCCCAGCTCGTCACTCCAAAAGACCTCGCCTGTGACTCCAGCTCCTCCTGGATCCCCCGTCTCCGCCCATGCGACGACTGTCGTGTCTTTGGAGTCGCGAATGGTCTGGTAACTCGGACTCTCTCCGCGAGTCTGCAGCTGGGCGAAGAGTAGGAGGGAGGCGGCCGCCACCCAGCCCAACCAGGGATTCGCCAAGCGTTGTCGCTGGCGTACACGTTGAAACCGCTTCGCCGCAATGGATGCCGCCAGCTTTAAGAGGCGCTCGCGGAGGCCCAGGGGCAGGGGGTCGACGGAAGATGCAAGCAGTGCCAGGTGGATGGCTGCTGCGGCTAGCTCAAAGGACTGCTCGTCGACCTCGGGATGCGCCACGAGCAGGTCCTTTAGCTCCCGCTCCTCTTCATGATTTAGAATTTCGCCGGTGGCTCGGTCGGCGAGTAATTCGATCAGGCGTCGTGGAATGGTCTCAGGGTTCTTCATGGGGCACGGCATTGGAATTCAGCCGTGTTGGGTACCCATGCTGAGACTAGACATCTTGTTTCCGGCCCTCCCCCAGAGAGAAGAAGAGAGGCTCTTCGTTGCGCTTGTCTTGTCACCCGCTGGATTCGAAGTGGTTCACGACTAGATCCCAATGCTGTTCGACGCCGCGCAAAAACAGATGCAAATATTTGGTGCAAACTGACCAAGCGCAGGGATTTTGAAGAGGGTTCCCCGCCTCTTCGTCCCCAGCGGGGTGTGTCCACTACCGATTTCGAAGTCGAGCACCACGACTTTGCGTTTGGCCTAGGGCTGAGGAGCTCGGCCTTTCGCATCGGCGCAGGTTGCACCGATTGGCTCGATGGGCGGACGGACCTTCAAGGGCAGAGCGTGGTCAGCCTGGCCATTTAGAGGCCAATCCATCAGCTACGCAGGTCTGTGGGAGCCCGCAATTCTTGAGTCTCGGGGTCGTCGTGGGTGCATCATCGAAGCTAGGCGAGGTGCTAGCCTCCCGTCCTTGCCTGGGATAAACGCCATGGATATGCCAAGCGGAAAACGCGACCGTGTTGTCACTGTCGCCTGCCAAACGGGTTTGCCGCTTGGCAGGCAGAACTGACCTAGCCACCCATTTTGCCAATGATGTGGTCCATCACTACGCCGTGCTCATGTTGAGGGCTGAAGAGAATGATCTCAGCATCTTCCGAAACGGAGAGCGTATGGCCAGGGGGCCAATAGAACAGATCTCCACCGTTTACATCTTCTTGAGCGCCATCACTGAAAGTGACCGTTAGCGCACCTTGGATCAGATACCCCCAGTGTGGCGACTGACAGAGATCTCCCTGAAGTCCTTCCAACAAAGGAGAGATGTCGGTACCCGCCGCAAGCGAGAAATATTCGCCACCCATCATGCTAAATCCCGAGGCGCTACCGAAATCGACCTTCTGACGAGCGATAGCGCCAGGGGCCTCAAACTTAGTGGGGATGTCGTTTTTTGAGACTCTCATTTGGTGCCGTGTTTCTCCTGAAGTGATTGGAAGTGGGGATGAATGGGCGGGTTGAATGGACTCCAACTTTTGTCGCCGACTCTCCTAAGATGGGAAATGCCGACCAAGACCTGCCAGAGAAATCCCACGGAGTTGTCAGGGAAACCCGGCCGGAGAGCCCTCCATCGATAACAAGCTACAGCCAGAGGTAAATTCATGGCAGTTGGACCACTTCCACGTCCGTGAGGCCAGCGGGAGCAACCCCACTAGCCATTTCCACCGAAGTGCAGCAAGCACGCCTATGCCTCGCTGTAAGTGCTCGTTAGGCAGAAGCGCTTCGACTCATGCCTTGCGATTCTTCGCAAGTGCTGCGAGGACGAGGTTTGCGACGGCCTCTGACGAGCCCGGGTTTTGACCGGTGATGAGATTGCCGTCTTGGCACGCGTGGGATTGCCAGTCGTCGCCTTTTGAATATTTGGCGCCACGAGCAATCATCGCGTCCTCCACCAATAGGGGAACAATTTGGGTTAGCCCAACAGCCTCCTCTTCAGAGTTTGTAAAGCCTGTCACCTCTCTGTCTTTCACAATGTACTGACCGTTTTGATCTTTGGCATTGACGAGTGCAATCGGAGCGTGGCACACGGCCGAGACGGGCTTACCACCCTCCCAGAACTCCTCGATCAACCGAATGGATGCCTTGTTATCAACGAGGTCCCAAAGCGGGCCGTGCCCGCCGGGATAAAAGACCGCATCGAAGTCGGTGGCGGAGAGCGAGTCTAAGCTTGCGGTGCCGGCGAGTTCTAGGTTCGCGGCGCGGTCCGCCTTGAACCGTCGGGTGGCATCGCTCTGCGCGTCGGGGTCGTCACTCTTGGGGTCGAGTGGCGGCTGCCCACCTTTCGGGGAAGCCAAAGTGACCTCTGCTCCTGCGTCCTTGAACACGTAGTAGGGAGCGGCGAGCTCCTCTAGCCAAAACCCAGTGTCGCGGCCGGTGGCCCCGAGCTGGTTGTGTGAGGTGAGTACGATGAGGATCCTGGACATTAGACTTCTCCGTATGTGTGAATGGTGACGCTAGGTTGGTGGCTGCAGAGCTATTGGGAGGATACAGGGCGAGCCGTGGAGGCCTCCGGCAATGTTGGAACGGAAGGTATAGAGCAATGCCCTCTTAAGATGGGAGTGGCCGACGGAAAAGTGGTCGGTAGAGTGAAGTTCCCGAAGGCGGAGAGGTCCCTTGATCCGCCGTTTCAATCTAGGGGGGCGAAGCAAGGCAACGACTATAGAACTCTACACCACTGTTCCGAAGAGCATGCCGACGGCGGCCGTGACAGCCATTGCTAGAGCTCCCCAGAAGGTGACGCGGGCCACGCCCACGAAGACCTGGGCGCCACCTGCGCGCGCGGCCAGGCCGCCGAGGATAGCTAGGAAGACCAATGAGCTTACAGCTACGATCGGGACCATCGTGGCTGCGGGGCTTAGCCAAGCGAGAGCAAGGGGTAAGGCCGCACCCACAGCGAAGGTGATCGCCGAGGCCAAAGATGCCTGTATGGGACGAGCACTGTGTATTTCCGAAAGCCCAAGCTCATCTCGCGCGTGCGCGGCCAAAGCATCATGTTCCATGAGCTGGTCAGCAACTTGTCGCGCGAGCGATTGCTCAAGACCGCGTGTTACATAAATGGCAGCCAACTCTTCACGCTCGACCCCATAGTCCGACTCAAGCTCAAGTCGCTCCCTAGCCAAATCAGCCTTTTCGGTGTCAGCCTGAGAGCAGACGGAGACGTATTCACCAGCGGCCATCGACATCGCGCCAGCCACTAGGCCAGCGATACCTGCGACCAGCACCTCGCCCCGTGCAGCGCTCGCGGACGCCACGCCGATAACCAAACTTGCCGTGGAGACGATGCCGTCGTTTGCACCGAGTACAGCTGCTCGCAGCCAGCCTATGCGCGATGAGTAGTGTGTCTCGTAGTTGTGGATGTCCATTCCCTATTTGCCTGGAGTTGAAGACGAACTTGCAAGCACCTAACGGTTGGGATGATCAGCTGCTACCCGGTGCACCGCCCGATGTATGCCCTTGTAGATCAGGAGCGCCAGTCATGCAATGGTCTACTTGATGCCGATCACCATCGAGTCCGGCCCGACTAGCGGCTCCACGCGCGTTGCCGAGAAGCCCGCCTCCTTCATCCAGCCCGAGCAGTCTGCTCCCGTGTAGTCGAAACCACCGGGCGTTTCGATGAGCATATTTAGGCTCATCATCAAGCCAAATGCGTTCTTTGAGCGATCGTCGTCGATAATGGCCTCGTAGACGATCAGAGCACCGCCGGCTGGAAGCGCGTCGAATGCTTTTTTGATTAGCATCTTTTTAGTGGGGAGATCCCAGTCGTGAAGGATGTGGCCCATGAGCAAGACGTCGGCCCTAGGGAGGTCATTCTTGAAGAAGTTGCCCGGCTGAAAAGTGAGCCGCTGCGTGACACCTGCGGCGGCGACGTATTCCTCGAACACCGGTGCCACTTCCGGCAAGTCGAAGCCCACGCCGAGCAGGTGTGGATTGGCCAGTGCGATCTGTGCGGCGAGGTCTCCTTGGGCGGCCCCTACATCGGCGAAGGTCCGGTGGTCGGCCCACGGGAACACTTTGGCGATGGTCATGTTGGCGCCATGGCTGATGCCTGTCATTGCGGCGAGGAACTGCTTTAGGCGGGCGGGGTCGCCGTAGAGCGTCTCGAATAATTCAGGCCCACCTGTCCGCATCTCATTCTGCGGCGAGCCGGTTCGAAGCGCCTCCGTGAGATGCCCCCAGAACGGATACAGGCGATGATTCGCCATCTCGAGGATACCGCCAACGTAGGTGGTTTTCTTGCGATCGAGGAACAGGTCCGTCTCGGGCGTATTGGCGTAGTGCCCGCTGTCTCGGGTCAAGAATCCAAGTGCCACCAACGTGTCGAGAAAATCTCGCGCCGAGCGAGAGTGCAAGCCAAGGCGACCACTGAGGGCATCAAAGTGCTCTGGGCCATTTGCCAGCTCGCTGAATACACCGATTTCAATCGCGCTCAAGAGCGTTTTCGAGGCCCAGAATCCCAGTCCCGTCTCCAGGATCTTCTCTGGAGTGAGTTGGTCGTGCATGCGTTTCTCCATATCTTGAATCACGTTCCCTTCGGAGCTCTGCTTGAGAGACTGCGAGAGTGCTAGGCTCAGGTCGAAATGCACCCGCGGCATCTGTCGGCAAAGCGCAATGAACCAGATTGCAAACTGTTCCGATTGCGGTGGCCAAGCAAGTACCCGTGCACAGGCGTGCCCGCATTGCGGCTCCCCTCTCGCCACGTCTTGCTTCGCAAGACGAGCCTAGGAAGCCAGAGCGATCGCGGCAACCGCTTC
>CALBMX010000079.1 GCA_937896235.1 uncultured bacterium | reverse complement strand
AGGCCACGACAATTGGAGCTAGATCCATGAAATGAGTTTAGCGGCTCGACTCCAATAGGCCCCCATGCAATCAGAGCTACCTTGGAACCTCGTGCCAAGCTCTTCTTCGATGTCGATCAGGGTTGAATCCACTGGAGATAAGGTACAAATCGAAGCCCTAGAGCGAGCTCGCATCCACATCAATCAAGCTAGGGTCAAGACGGCCTTCTCAGGAGGAAACGTGCCCCCGAGGGTCACTTTGAAACTTACTAGGTGAAAACAATAAAGTCGCCTCCCCTCTTCATTAATCATTTCCAATAAGAGATCTTGAGGCCGCAGGTCATCCGCTCGATAAGAAAGCTCCCCTAGTCCACGGCACGCAGCTGCGCGCATCTGGCCTAACCAACATTTCAACGGACACATGAAAGTCAACGCAACGCAACTACGCTTCGCTCTTCCGCTCACAATTTTCACGGCGATTGCCGCATGCGGCGGTGGCGGAGGCGGAGGGTCAACAAGTGGCCCCGCCTCGCTTAGCTATGGGGATGCGACCCCCACGGTTGCCAATGGCATCATGATCCAAGCCGTTACGCCCACCTTCACAGGAACGGCGGACACCTTTGCAGTCACCGCAGGCGCGCTTCCTGCCGGCCTCTCCATCGATGCCGCGACGGGCGTCATCTCCGGCACGCCAGCACCAGGTGCAACCGGTGGCGCCGCAACGGTAACCGCCTCGCTAACAGGAGGGGCCTCGGACACGTTTGCTTTGACCTATGCAGTGAATTCTCCCTCTGCACGAGCGCTGTTCTCCGTTTGCGATGCCGAGGGCATCCTAAGCACACACTACATCGAGCCCACAAGCGGCTACCTGCGCACTGCGGATTACATCACGGGGCTGGACTCACCGCGCGACTTGGCGCAAACGCCCGACCTCGATTTCTTGTACGTTGCCAACCAGACAAACGGCACGATCAATGCCTATGCGGTCAATCACATCACCGCGGACTTGACGGAAGTCCCTGGCAGCCCCTTCGCCATGTCCGGCGGTGCAACGCACAACCCACAGTCCATTGTCGTCTCCCCAGACGGCAACTTCGTCTATACAGCCAACAAGAACTCGGACAACATCTCCGGCTTCTCGATAGCAGCCAACGGCGCGCTCACCGAGCTTGCGGGAAGCCCCTTTGGTACCGTTGGCGGAGCGCGCGACTTGGGTGTCGTCTCTCTCGCATCGGGCGACTTCCTTTATGTCACTGCCCTCAATGAGGCGGCAAGCCGCCTACAGACCTTTAGCATCGCCGCGGCGGGTGCCCTATCCAATATCGACAACGATATGACTGGAGTGACTCCTGCGGCAATCGCCGTTTCACCCGAGGGAGACTTCCTATGGGTCGGTAACCAAGGCAGCGGAACCGTCGGCGCCTACGGTATCGCCGTTGACGGTACGGTCACCGAACTCGGCACATCTCCCTATGCGCTTGACGGCTCGGCGGGGACCGGCTTTCTTATGGATGTCGCGGTCACAGACGACGGCACGAACCGCTCGATCTACGCCTCGATCAGCAATGGATCTATCTCTCAGTTTATCGCTGCAGGTGATGGCTCCTTGAGTCTTCACATCACCCCTGCGGTCAGCTTCGGAGGCGCGCAACTTCGCGGCCTAGCGGCTTCGCCCTCCGGTGAGTTTCTGTATGCACTCGACGACTTACGGGGCGAATTCGACTGCTACACAGTGAGCGCTCTCGGCCTCGCCGAACACGCAACTCTCCCGCGTCTGAACACCCAGGGCGGTGCGATCGCCGTGATCTCCATGCCGAGTGTCGAGCTTCCCGTTTGGCGCACCGACGCGATCTACACCTCGAACTTCTCCGGTGGCGAAGTTACACAGTTCACCGTGGATGCAGCGGGCGCAATGACTCCCATCATCCCGAGTGCGGTCAGCACAGCGGCACTTGCTGAGGATGTCGTGATGCACCGTGATGGAACGATGTTGTACGTCTCTCACCCCGGCGACGCGACCTCTCCATTGATGGCCCTCCCCGTCAACGCAGATGGAAGCTTAGACGACCTAAGCGCAGTCAGCACGGCGATCACCGGCAACGACGCCACCAACTTAGCTCTCTCCCCCAACTCCAGCCACCTGTACGTCCTTGGAAACAACGGCACAATCGTCACCCCGTACGCGCTCAACGACGCCGGCGTGGTTGGCAGTGCTGGAGCAACAGCGGCAACCGGAACTCTCCCGACTGACCTCGTCATGGGATCAGCCGGCCTATCCGCATTTGTAATCAACCTGTTTGACGATACGGTGTCGCAATACACAATCAACCCAACTACCGGCGCGATTTCGGCGATGGGCGTACCTACCGTCCCGACCATAGCTTCCACCCCGCGCGCAGGTGTTATGCACCCCTCGGGCCGTCACTTCTATGTTACGACAGCCGGCAATCCGGGCTCCGGTGATGATTTTATTCGCCAGCACCGCGTCGATTCGGTGACTCGTGCTCTTAGCCCTTTGGTTGTCGCACAGATCTCTGTCGGCACAGATCCACGAGCCTTGGCGGTCTCGCCAAACGGCAAGTACCTTGTCGTAAGCAACGACCTGCTGCACACCCTCGAAGTCTACGAGATCAATACGACTAAAGGCAACGGCCCCGAAGACGGCGAGCTCTTAGCCACGCCAACCGATGGAATTGTGATCTCCGACAATCCGCGTTCGCTTGTCTTCAGCATGGACGGATCGGTGCTCTACGTGGGAACGGATAGCTCGGCAACACTAGAGGCCTTTACCCTTAGCGCACTAGGCCTCCTCACTCCCCTGGACTCAGAAACAACTGGCGGCGTGGTTCACTCGGTTACGCTTCGCAACACGATTCAGTAGAGCAAGACTTTGACTGCAAAGGTGGGTTCGCAGCTTCGGCTACGAACCCACCTTTGCGTTTTGGGCTAGCACCACAATCGAGCGCGTCTTAAACACTAAGTGCACGGGGCTGCCAAGCTGCAATCCAAGATCGTCGATAGCACCAGCCGTAATATGCGTTCGAAAGAGCGACGCACTTAGGGCGACGCGGTCACTGGCATGTAACCGAACACAGATCGTCCGATAGGAGGCGAAGGGTAGAATCTCTTCCACAGCACCGAATAGGACATTTCGAGCTGAAACTCGCCCAGGATTGTCCAGCGTGAGCAGCACGTCGTCGGCCCGCAGGCCAAGGACCACCGAATCCCCCACGCAAAGGCCTCGTCCTGGCGCAGTGATGAGTAACCCACCACCGGCTGGGGAAGCAGAGAGGGAGCACGTCGCGCTATCGCCGGACACCTCGAGGACTTCACCCTCTAGGACGTTCTCAAATCCACCCGCTTCCGCGAGGATTTCGGCGGGCAAGCCCGGCGCACTAAAGCTGCTCCTTGCACCTTCGGTCAGGAGCAACTGCACTTCATCGCAAAGCACTTGTAGGTCTGCGGCTGAGTGGGAGACCACGATCGCCGATCCTGGCCTCTCGCGCTTTAGCTTTAAGAGCAACCCGACGACCAGTCGTCTGCGATCGCGATCGAGTGACGACAAGGGCTCGTCCAAAACAAGGAGACCAAGGGTTGGCGCACTCAGGATGGCTCGGGCCAACGCAACGCGGCGCCCTTCACCGCCAGAAAGTCTGCGCGCGTTTCGCTCGAGTAGGCCTCCTAACTCAAAAGCGGAGACCACCTCCTGGAACAGCTCAGAAGACACTGTGCGGCCCGCCTTTTCGATAGCCCGTAAATTTTGTTCGACTGTCCAATGCGGGAACAGCAGTAGGTCCTGGGGCGCATACCCCGTGGTTTGCTCGTGACCAGCAATCCGAACGTGTCCTCGATCGGGGTGCATCCACCCAAGAGCCAGCTCGAGTGCCGTGCTCTTCCCCCCGCCCGAGCGTCCGTAAAGCCCAATCCACTTGGCCTCGCTCTTCAGCTTCCAGGTGAGCTCGAACCCATCGCGCCGCAAGTGCACATCAATATCGAAACGGCTCATGAGAGCGTCCCCCTTCGGTCGTTGTCGCGCGGCCCACGCATCAAGTGGGCCGAGAGAGTGACGGCCACAAAGGAGACCACGGAGGCAACGCCAACGAGTGCGAATGCAGACTCCGAGTGTCCGAGTTGGATGTCTTCAAAAATCGCGAGGGCGAGCGTCCCCGTCTCCCCAGGCACCATTCCCGCAACAATAATGGTCGCCCCAAATTCGCCTAGGGCACGCCCGAACCCGAGTACAAGGGCCGCTGCCAGACCGCGCTTCGCGAGAGGCAGGGTCACTCTAAACAGAACCTGCGCCTTCGTGAAACCCAGAGAGAGTGCCATGTGCTCAAGCCTTGGATCGACTCCATCGAAGGCCAGTTTCGCCATGCGAACAACCAGTGGCAAGGACATCACGGAAGCGGCAAGCACGGCCCCCTTCCAGGTGAAAAGCAGGGAGGGCGCCAAGCCCCAGCCGGCATTGCCAAGGACCCAAAGGAGTCCATACCCGACGGCGACGGCGGGTAAAACCAAAGGAAGCTGAACGAGTCCATCCACAAGCGTCCGGCCCCAGAATTCTTTTCGAGCGAGCAGCCACCCGATCCCGACTCCCGGACCGCCGACCAGTGCAGTGGCACACAGGGCTACCTTGATGCTGATCAGGAGTGGCTCGAGAAGTTCGGACATGCGTTCAGTGTTGAGGGATCACTTCAAATCCAGCGCGTTCCAGACTTGCTCGTTGTTCGGCGACCAGGAACTCTAGAAATGCGCTTGCATCCTCTGGGCGATTCCCTGCGGTGGTAATCGCAGCAGGATAAACAACGTCGGCTCCTTCTCCAACGGGCACCTCGTAGACAACTTGGACGGCCTGGCTACGATAGGCATCGCTGCGGTAGACAATCCCGGCGTCGGTGCCGCCACTGGCAACGGCAGCAAGCGCAGCTCGTGCGTCGAGCGCATAAACACAGCGGCTCTTCAGGTCTTCCCAAAGTCCCGCCTCCACCAACCAAGTCTTGGCGTAGCGCCCCAGGGGGACAGCCTCGGGGTGTGCGATCGAGAGGCGCCTCACCTTGCGAATCCCAGCCAACGGGTCCTTGGCGAGAGATGCGCCCGCACCCGCCGGGGCTACGACCACCAAGCTGTTGCGCAGCACGTCTCGGCGCGAGTCCGCGCGCAGTAGACCCGCCTTGATAAGGCGATCGACCTCAAGCGCGCTCGCGGAAAAAAAAACGTCGGCAGGCGCGCCGGCTGCAAGCTGATCCGCGACGAGGTTGGAGCCCCCGGTAACGACGACAACCTCGATGCCGCGCTCCCGTTGGAAGCTCTCCCCTGCCTCGTCCAGTACATCCCGCAAGCTGGATGCAGCCAAGATCCGGAGGCTACCCGTTCTCGCATCCGAGCTCCCGCACGCAGCTGCCAGCAGAACCAAGAGAAGCGGTCCAACGATCCCAAATCGCATCATTCGCCCTCGGACTCGTTGGAAAACCACGCGGGGTCGGGCAAGGGGTCCTCCCCCATCATGACTCCAACTCGGCGTCCACTGTCGTCCAAGTTCCAAAGTTCCAAGCCCAGTCGCTCGGCGGCGCTGGCAAAGTCCGAGGCGCCAAGCTCATCAAAGAAGGACAAGTACCAAACCCAGCGATCTTCACCGGATTTCGAGTCGTGAATCGTGAAGCATAGGTCACCTGCAAGCCGCGCGGCCAGGCGCGCTGAGCTCGGGCGCGTTGCCAGGTCGCGAGCTAGAAACAGGGACACTCCAAACTCGCCGAGGACGCGGCCGATGTGCGACTCTTCATCGCAGCTGCACTCAGGTAATCCGATCGCGCTTAGGTCTTCTGGCACCCAGCCCGCTAGGTAGCGATCGGGGTGTAGGATTTGGCCCGTACTTGTCGGCGGATGGACAAACGCGCGGTCGACTTGCGACCAGCCGCCCGCGGCGCGAAGCGCCTCGATAAACGTGAGGCCCGCGCCGTAGTGAAACACCTTTTCAAAACGCGCCTCGTCCAGCTCGCCCTCCATAGGAAGCGCCGTGTGCTGCGCGAAATCGTAGTCCATTAGCTCGGCGACGGCCAACATCGCTTCTCCCTCAATGATCCCTCGCAGCGCGCGATCAGCTTCCCCGCGATGCACTGCATCCTTCACGTCCACGTGTAAGCTCAGTAGATCGAACCGCTGATCTTGAAGCCCGTGAAACATCTCGTGAAGCATCGTTCCTCGCCCCATCGCCTCGTTGTCGTTTTCGATCACAACGAGCCGCTTCGTGTCCGGTTCGTACCAGCCGTTGAGGCCCTCCGTTTCTGCGCCTTCTTTCTCAAGGAATTCCACCAACAAGTCGTCCGTGAAAGCCAGCCCGCGCCACTCCTCGAGATCGGCCAGGACGGCGTTGGCCTCTTCCGCAAATCCCGGTGCCAGCTCGCCGGTAGGTGATGTCGAGGTCGCCCGCGCGCCACTCTCAGCAAGGCGCGGAGCCACTCCATGCACGGGGTCCAGAGCGGGTGGGGTGGCCTGTGGCTCCGGGTTCTTCTCTAGATCGGACAGCAGCGTGTCGCGCAGCTCGCGAACGGCGGGGTAGTCCACGATCTCAAGGGCTTCGTTTAGCGAGGCGATAGCGCCCTCAAGATCCCCATTGTCGCGTTTCAGTTCGCCCAGATAGAAACCATAAATCACAGCATTCATCCGATCGGGATTCATCGTGAGAAGCTTCTCATAGGCTAGGATCGCCCCTTCCAAGTCCCCGACCTCATGGGCGTCCTCGGCATACGCCGTGAGCTCTTCTTTCCCGGCAGGCAGCTTGTGCTCTAATGATTTAGAAGCGGCTGGCTGCTCGGCTCCGATGGAGCTTGGCGGCGCCATCGGACTGCTGGTTGCACCACCCGCTAGGTCCGCACGAATCTCGTCTGCCAGCTCGCGAACAGCGGGGTAGTCGACCACCTCTAGTGCGGACTCTAAATCCGCGAGCGCCCCTTCGAGGTCACCGATCTCGCGCTTCAGAGAGCCGAGGTAGAAGCCGTAAATCACGGTATTCATACGTCCGGGCTCCTTGGTGAGAAGCTTTTCGTAGGCCAGGATGGCGCCCTCTAGATCGCCCGCTTCCGAGGCATCCTCGGCATAGGCCGCGAGCTGTTTTGGATCTTCAGGAAGCACGCGCAGTGCTTGCTCCGCCTCTACCACCACTCCCTCTTCAGCCCGCAAAAAGGTCACGGCGGTAAACCACTCCATTGGCAACCATCGCTCGACTGCGGCTGCGGTGTCCGCTTCCGTTATCGAGGCGAGTCGCTCCGGCCACTCACTCGGCAAGGAGGGGTCACCGAGTACAGCATAGGTACCCACGGTCGCCGCGAGTGAGAAATACGGGCGCGCTCGAATCGCCATGTTGGCAAACTCGCCGTCGTTGTCCGAAACGGCATCGGCGAGCTCGAATGCGGTGATTGGGTTCGTTGCGAGCTCGTTGCGGAGGGCGACTAGGCGCGCCTCTGCGTCACTGCCCGCCGCTCCCAGCAAGAAGAGATCACGCCCGTCGCGGCCGCCCATCGACGCCGAAAGCGGCGTCCCCTCGTCGGAGCGGTGGCGTTCGTTTAGGACGTGGGCGACGAGGAAAAGTGCACGCCGGTCGACTGCGCCTTCACGACTTTCGTTGCGGGCGGGTCCGACCCAACCGTGGTAGAGCTTGTCCGTGGGGAGCGTCGAGGCGAAGCTCAAGGTGCCGCCTCGCGTCCCCAAGGGCTCGTCAGCGAGCGGGAGGGGCGCGGGGCCTGCGGGAAGGTGTGCAAACGCGGCCTCGGCGGCATCCAGGGCGCGTTTGGGATCCACGGCACCCGCGATCACGAGCGCCGTGTTCGAGGGGTGATACCACTGGTCGTAAAACGCGCGGACGGCTTCTAGGGGAAGATCGACAGCCATCGTTGTCCCGTCTTCTCGCCGAACGCCCGCCGCATAGGGGCTCGTCCGAAAGACAGCCGCGTCGAGCAGCTCGCCGCGGGCGGTCGCCTGCGAGAACGCGCCGACCTCTTCATGCTCCAGCCGAAAGCGCTCGTGAAGGAAGGGGGCCTCTTCAAACGTCAAACCGCGCAGGCGATCCGCCTCCATGGCGAGCACCGTCTCCAGGTGTTCCGATGGGAATCCATGGTCGTAATAGAGAGTGTAATCCTCACGGGTGAAGGCGTTGGACTCCGCCCCAAAGGACACGAGGAACTTCTCGTGGTCATCTGTTCCCGTCGTCGCCGTACCCGTGAACATCGTGTGTTCAACTAGGTGGGCCAGTCCGGTCGTACTGGGCCCTTCCATGCGGTTGCCGGCACCAACAATCATAAAGACCGTGCAGGTCTCTTCGGTCGAACGCTCGTCGGCACCATCCGTGTCCCCCACAGCGAGGATCTGCAGACCATTCGCCAGCGTGCGCCTGTAAAACTGATGCTCACCAACGCTCAGTGGCGCTGGATCAAACGAGCTCGGCACCTCCTGCCCAAAACTGAGTGAACTGACATGTGCAACAAGCAAGAGGTAAAAAAGTCGCATGGGGGTACTCATAAATTGGGCTGCGCAGCGGTCGATTGCGTTTGAGGTGCCACAGGTTACCCTTTGCGGCATGAAGCGCAGTGAAAAGGCCGAGCGGATTCGGACACAACTCCGGGACCTTTACCCTAACCCTCCCATCCCCTTGGATCACAGCGATCCATTCACGCTACTCGTCGCGGTCCTCCTTTCTGCGCAGTGCACAGACAAACGAGTCAATCTGGTGACTCCTGGGCTCTTTGCGAGGGCGGACAATCCGCACGATATGGCCAAAGTGCCGGTCGACGAGATTCGCGAGCTGATTCGCCCCTGTGGACTGTCGCCAACAAAGGCCAAGAACATTCGGCGGCTCTCCGAGCTCTTGGTTGAGCGCTACGAAGGCGAGGTTCCTGCCGACTTCCAGGGCCTAGAGAACCTACCGGGGGTGGGCCACAAGACGGCAAGTGTTGTGATGGCCCAAAGTTTCGGTGTACCGGCATTCCCGGTCGACACGCACATCCACCGCCTGGCTATTCGCTGGGGCTTGACCCGCGAGAAAAACGTCGAAACCACCGAGCGGGACCTCAAGGTGCTGTTCCCGAGGGAGGAGTGGAACTGGCTGCACCTTGCCATCATTTTCTTTGGGCGTGAGTTCTGCCCCGCGCGCGGCCACGACCTCGCCACATGCCCGATCTGCTCCTGGGCGGCCAGCAAAAGTCGGGGTGCCCTAGAAGCCAAAAAGAGAGCCCGCCCCAAAAGCTAAAAGCCATCCCTTAGTTTTTGGCGAGTTGCTGGAGATCTCCCTCCGCTTTGTCTTATAAGAGAGTTAGCAAGTTGATCGATGAGATCCTGCTCGCCCGAGCACTCACCCAGACTGCCCTTCTAAGTTCGCCCGGAATCGCTATGGAACCGAAGAAGATCCTACTCACTACAGACCTCTCCGAAGAGTCTCTTCGTACCTTCAAGCCGATGGCGGAGTTCGCTGCGGCACAACAGGCCCGTGTGACCTTACTTTACATTGTTGAGGATGTCCCCATCGTTGCGCACGGTGCGCCGCTTGCACCCCCGATTCACGCTCCCTCCATCCCGTCCTTGATCGAGGACGCCGAAAAGCGTATCGCCGAACAGGCGGCAGAGATGCCAGGGGGTCTTGACGTCCAAACCTGTGTGATCAGCGCTCCACGGGTTGCGGAGGCCATTGCCACCTATGCCACCGAGCACGATTTCGATTTGATCGCACTCTCAAGCCATGGGCGCAGTGGATTCCGCCGACTGATCCTCGGAAGTGTTGCCGAGGCCGTTCTGCGCCACGCTCATGTTCCCGTGCTTGTTTTCCCGCGCAGCTAATCCGTCGGCTTCCCAGAGCACTCCAAGAAGGAAGAGAGGGTCGCCTCCTGAGTCTTCGGACTGAGGGGCGACCCTCTCAGCTTGGCGAGCCTCTTACCAGACGATTTCACGATAGCTCGAACCGCTCCAAAGCCACGTGGGCGGACGGCCAAGAAGTTGCCACAAGTCGCGATTCCTCGCTCCCAGATCCCTCGCAAAGATTGGCCACGAACCCGGGACTAGCGCGCCAGTGACTAGGTCGGCATGGTCTGCCGGAGGCGGCAGAGGGAAGCGCTTTTGTGAGACGGCGTCATCCAACGGGATGAGGAAGAGTGCTCGGCCTGCACCTTCGATGTTGAGTGCCGCGGCAAAGGGTGCCGCTCGACGTTGCGCCTCGGTCTTCGCCGTTCCCAGGTGTGTGCTCAACAAGACGGCGGAGCTACACAGGAGTGCAACGAAAAATGCAGGTATTGCCCTCGGTCCAAAGAGCTTGGCGGAGAGGCTGAGCAGCCCGCCGCTTGCGACGAGGGCAAAGAGCGGAACGGCCTCGACAAGATAAAGTGGGCCAACCCACGGAATCCCTTGAAAGCGGTGCAGGGAATACAGGGCGAGCAGAGTCACTGGGATACTAAGAACAAGGTAAGCGAACTTTGCGGGGCGCGCGACTCTCCATCCAAGCAGCAGCAAGACAAAACCAAAACCGAACCCACCGAGCCAGGTCGAGAGCCGGGCTAGGTTGTACGTGGTGTACGGAAACGCGGTGCCGAGGTTGCTAAGACCCCACTTGTCATTTGGTGACAGGAGCTCGGCATACAGGGAATAGGCTGGCTTGAAGCCACTTCCCGTGATTGCGGCATTCACGGAGTAGAAGAGGAGGAGGCCCGGAAGAAAACCCGCAACACCGCCGAGTAGAGCTGCTCCGGAGGCGCTCTTTCGATTGCGCGTCCAGAACAAGACAAACTCGACTCCACAGGGAATGGCAAAGGCCAGAGCGGTCATAGGCCGTGCTGCAAACGCCAAGGAGAGCGCAGCGCCTGCGACCAGTGCGGGCACAAGTGGAGAGCGGTCGCTTGAGGACGCCCGGTCCCGCGCCGAAATCCACGCATAGAAGAACAGCGCGCACATGGGGATCGACGTGCCGTGGGAGAGCCACAACGCCTCGACCCCAAGAAACATAGGCGACAGTGCGACCATCCAAGCGGCCGCGCCTGCAGACCGGCAGCACAAACGACGCGCGAGCAACCAAGTGAGTAAGATCGTCCAACCCGCGAACAATGCGGGCAAGAGCCGTGGGATCCCGAACATCGTGCCTGGTGCTAAAACAAACGAGTGCCCGGGCGGGTACTTCGACGTCGCCAATGCTCCCGGCAAGATCTGGCGAGCCGGGAAGAAGTCGGCCAGCAATCCGATGTCGCGATGGAGCTCCCCCTCGGCAAAAAGCTCGGCTTGGAACTGATAGGCTACGCCATCGTTTGTAAGGGGTGCGTCCGCCAAAAAGGCATGGGACAGCAAGAGGGGGGCGAAGACCCCAACCGCGATGGCGAGCAGCAAGGAGGGCAGGGAGTTGAGGCGCCCTGAGGGAGGCGCGGCCTGGCCTTCCTTGCGGGTGGTCCCCCAAAGAAGGCCCGCGCCGACCCAGACCATGGTAACTCCTGCGCCGCGCACAAGGTCCACAAGCCCAAGGTAGCCTGGAGCTGATTGTGGATTGCGCTCGGCAAGAAATAGGGCGAGCCAGGGACTCGTAGCAAAGAGAAGTGCGCAAGCGGAGCCGACCCCAAGCCAGACTCCTCCACCAACGGATCGATCGACCCGCCTGAGTAGCCTTGGTCCAAGTCGAGCACCTAGCGCGAGAGCACAGACCAAGTGAACCCAACCGGCCAAAGTTGCGCTCTGGGAAAGGTCAAACGGCGCCTCTCCAAAGCCCGGCGCATAGTGACTTGCAAAGCGAAGAAAGTCCTCCGGGGGAACCGCCCAAGTACCTACGCCAAGCAGGCCAAGCAGAAAACTTCTCGCGCCGCTACTGTCCACACCCCAACGCGCATCCAAGCCAAGGGCGAGGATGCCTAAGGCAAGGAGTCCAGCGCCCCAACCCCGGCTTGTTCTATTTGATTCAGTCGTCACCCGAACAGTCTGCGTAGCCGCAGCCCCCATCGGCAGCATGTCGAGCGCTTTTTTTGAGGCCATACCCTCAATCGGGTCCACTCCTTTGGGTTATCTTCTCATTCATGACTGTTCCCCTCCGCCCGCTTCTCCTCCTTTTGGCTCTCCTCCCCATCTCCTGCGGTGCCGAAACTCCAGACGTCGGGTCCCGACGCCCCAACGTCCTTCTGCTCTCACTCGACAGCGTCCGGCCCGATGAGCTGTCCATCTACGGTGGCATCTCGCCCTGGAAACCCGCCTCGGTCATCAGCCCAAACATCGACGCACTCGCCAACGGTGGTGTGCGGTTTACCCAGGCCGTCAGCACAACGTCCTGGACCTTGCCGGCCCACATGGCGCTACTTACTGGCCTGCCCGATAGGCTGCACGGCGTTACGGATAACCACCAGAGGCTCGATCCAGCGATCGGAACGCTCGCCGAGACTCTCGGCGCGCGAGGCTACCGCACTGCCGGTTTCTTCAGCGGCCCAAACCTTCACCCCGTCTTCGGTTTTGCCAATGGCTTCGAGACGTACGAAAACAAGGGCTCGAATCACCCCGACCTAAGTGTTTTTGCCGACGAGCGCCCCGGTGCGATGGTTGCGGTTCACAAGGACTCCCACGAGGACATCACCAGCCCAGCGCTCGTCGATGCCGCGTCCGATTTTTTGGCGGACATGGCGAGGGGTGACGACCCGTTCTTCTGTTTCGTTCACTGGTGGGATCCGCATTACGACTATATGGCCCCCGCGGAATTCGTCGACCGCTTTGCCCGCGACGACTTTGATCCTGAGACGGCGGATGTGCATGGCAAATGGGAGGTCGACAAGCTCAAGAGTGATTGGAATGAGAGGTCGGCAAAAGATCTACTTGCGCTCTATCACTCCGAGCTTGCTTTTACGGATAGCGAGGTCGGCCGCCTACTTTCTCGCCTGGACGAACTAGAGCTTGCCGACGACACGTTGGTCATCCTTGTCTCCGATCACGGCGAAGAGTTCTTTGACCACGATCGCTGGGGTCACCAGCGGACTCTCTATGACGAGGTCGTTCGCGTACCGCTCATCATGCGACTACCCGGAGTGCTGCCCAGAGAGACCGTCGCCAACGGTCAAGCGCGCATTCAAGACATCTTCGCCACCGTCGCCGACCTCACGGATTCCGCGCTGCCCAATTCGATGAGCACTAAGGATGAGGCGGGCTTCATTGGAACCAGCTTACGCCCCCTGTGGGAGAATCCAAACCACCTTGGTTTCCCCCAACTGATGCGTCTGGACGTCCCCTATCGTGGAATTGACCTTGCGGGCCTACGCTTCAATGGTGAGGCTAATGAGCGCTGGAAAGTCGTCCTTAACGCCACCACCCAAATCGCATCGATTGTCGACTTGGCAGCGGATCCCAAGGAGCGAAAGGTCATTGAGATTCACAACTACCCCGCGAGCGCGCACCCCCTAATCGAACGAACACGGAGCGCCCTTGAGCAGGTCGAGCGAACCAAGGCTCACATGCCAAGTACACCGAATCACGGCGGCGCACTTCTCACACCGGACCACCACGCAGAACTCGAGCGCCTGGGATATTTCGACAAAGCGGGAGAGGACTAGCTCTGCGCCTCCCGGAACCAAACCCGCCATCGCGGGAGCGACCTCTGGGATTATCCATCTCCACACGAACAAAACTGCGATAATCGGGGACGCCCTTTTCGCGTCTGCCCCCCACTTCGAATTATGAGCACTATCGACTCTTCTAAAACACCCCACGTCCTCGATCTAGCTTGGTCCTGTTTGGAAGGAGACGATCCAGTTGCCACCTTGGAGCACCTGGCAAACTTCACCGAGGACGAGGCTAACGGCACTGAAATCGAAGCGATTTTTGGCGAGCTCATCCTTCTACAGGTCCTTGCCCTTTTATCACTTGGTGACCTGAAAGGTGCGCGGTCCGCACTCAATGTCGCCGATGCGACAATCGCCTCGCAACCACCCGCGCTTCAAGGCGAGTGGACGAACGATGCCGACCTGGTGCGCGCAAGTGGCGAGGTTCTACTGGCCGAGTGGCGCACGGAAGAAGCATGCGACGCATTTGCCAGATTACTGGACGGTGCAGATCCCGAAGAGGCGGCCTCTCATCACGAGCGCCTGGCGCTCTGCAGCGACCTGCTGGGCGACTACGACGCGGCGGACGCACACCTGGAGTCGGCACGTGGCGTTGCTCCTCTGCACCTGTCGCCCGATGAGTTTGAAGCTATCGTCGGGACTGCTGCCAAGAACTTGCCCGAGTCGTTTCGAGCTAAATTAGACACGCTTCCCGTCGTTATTGATCCCGTTCCGACCCGCGGTCTAATGCGGACCGGCGGTTCGCCCTCTGCGACGCCGCCGGACCTGCTTGGCCTCTACATCGAAGAGCCGCCCAGCTCGATCCACATCTTTCAGCGCAACTTGGAGCGCGTTGTAACCAGCCCCGAAGAGCTGGCAGCCGAAATCGAGATCACGCTTTACCACGAGCTGGCCCACGCCCTTGGCATGGATGAAGAGGGCGTAGGCGCGATCGGGCTGGCGTAGGCCGCCTAGTTCAAAACTGGGGCAGCCGTCAGGGGGCTCTCGCCTCGCAACAGGTTTTCTATATGTTGCGGAGCTTGGGGGCGGGCCAGGAGGTAGCCCTGCACCTCGTCGCAGCCGGGATGCCGAAGGAACTCAAGCTGCTCTCTTGTCTCTACACCCTCGGCGACAGCCTTGAGTTGCAGGTTGTGCGCCATGGAGATGATCGCCCGTGTGATCGCGGCATCTTTGGGGTCGCGCATAACCGCGCCCACAAATGCCTTGTCGATCTTGAGCTTTGTGATCGGGAAGCGCTTGAGGTAAGCCAGGGACGAGTGGCCCGTGCCGAAGTCGTCGATGGCGATGCGCAGACCCAGGTCGCGCATACGTCGCAGCGTCTCGGTTGCAAACGAGGGATCGGCCATCACGGCGGACTCCGTCAGCTCGATATCAAGGAAATCGGGTGAGAGCCCGGTCTCGTCCAAAACCGAGCGCACCAAGTCCACGGGGCGCCCCACTTGAAACTGCTTTGCGGAGAAATTGACGGCAACCGGCACAATCGGAAGTCCCGCATTCTGCCACTCCTTGTTTTGCTTGCAAGCCATGAGAAGGACCTGCTCACCAAGCGCGGTGATCAAACCCGACTCTTCCGCTAGGCCAATAAACTCGTCGGGAAAGATGAGTCCCCGCTCGGGGTGCTGCCAGCGCACGAGGGCCTCTAGGCACGATAGATTGCCACGCTCGACATTGAGAATGGGCTGGTAGTGCAAGACGAATTCAGAGCGATCGATTGCACGGCGTAGATCGTTTTCGAGATCAATCCACTTGATCGTGCGCTGTCCCATCTCGGGCAGAAAGAACTCGAAACCGCCTCCGCGCGCTTTTGCTCGATACATGGCGATATCAGCACAGCGGACGAGCGCCTCAACATCGTGGCCGTCTGCCGGCGCAAGGCTAATCCCGATACTCGCGCCGACGCGTAGGGTGTTGCCATCGAGTACTAGCGGCTCTGCAAGTGCCTCGAGGATCTTGCCGGCGGCACGGGCGGCGGCTTGGCCGTTGGCGACTCCGTCTAAGATAACCGTGAACTCGTCGCCGCCACGACGTGCCACAAGATCTGTCTCACGCAAGCAGGTCCGAATCCGACGCCCCACTTCGATCAGCAGTAGATCGCCGATGTTGTGGCCAAGGGTGTCGTTGATTTTCTTGAAGCGGTCGAGGTCGATAAAGAAGACCGCAAGTGGGCGTGGATGGCGACGAGCACGGGCGAGTGCTTCGCGTAAGCGCGTCCGAAAGAGCTGGCGATTGGGCAGTCCAGTGAGCGTGTCATGGTGAGCGAGGTGCAGGCCGAGTTGGCGCGCCCGCTCGAGCTCTCGAACCAGGCGGCGATTTTCGATGAGGTGTCCGAGGACACGCCGCAAGACACTATCGGAGTCGCACGTAAGGCACATACTTGTCAGCACGTCGCGAGCGCCCTCCCTCTTCAATTCGATCTCCACCTCAGGTGTGCTCTCCGCCAAGATCACAACAAGCGGAACACTGGAGTGAAAGCGGTGGAAAAGACGCACGCCATCAAGAGCTATAGCTGTGTCGGGTGCCTCAAAAACAACGGCGTCAAACTGCTGCTCTGCCAGCAGGTCGCCCGCTTCCTTTGCCGAGGTTGCGCGCGTGACTTCGAAGCGGCTCGGCCCCGAAGTTAGGCTGCCGACAAGGCTGGCCATCCCCCCGGAAGAAGTAGAGACAAGAAGAATGCGTGCAGAAGGCAGAGTCATGTGCGGTAGAGAAGCTATTCGCAGTGATCGGAAATAGTGAAGTTAGAATCGCTCACCCCTAGAAGGCCCTCGAAAGCGTCCTATAATGAGTACCTAGAGACTATGTCACGCAGGGGACCTAGGAAGGTGCGAGCCCATGGATTTATTCCATTTTGGCCAACTTCTCCTGGAGACCCTTCCCCTGCTTGAAGCCGATTGTCCGTAGGGTCCGGGCAGGCTTCCAAGATGTGCGGGTGAACACCTGCTCCAAATCAGACACGTCATGTCGAATAACGACAACTACAAGCCAACCACAAAGCTTGTCCACGGACCCTCCCACTCCGCAAAATGGGACTTTAGTCACCACGTCACACCGCCGCTCTCCTCGTCGACAACGTATCGACTCGACTCCGTGGAAAGGGGCGCCCGCGGATTCACCGAGTTCGGGCAGTACGTCCAGGACGACGGCGATACGCCGGTCTACATCTACGATCGCCTGGACGAGCCCACCCGCTCGATTCTCGAAGGCGAGCTCTGCGACGCGGAGCGCGGCGAGTGTTGCGTGACCTTCGCCTCGGGCATGGCGGCAATCTCGGCTTCGATGAGCTCGATCCTCATCCCCGGCGACGAGGTTGTCACCCACCGCATCGTCTACGGGTGCACGCACTCCCTGTTCACGAACTGGTACCCCAAACAGGGTATGCCCGTGCACCGTGCGGACCTCAACGACATCACCTCGCTTCGAGCTCTTGTAAACGACAACACGCGTGTGCTGTTCATGGAGACGCCCTCGAACCCCACCCTCGAGCTCATTGACCTGAGCGCTCTGCGAGCCTTCACCGACGGGATCAACCAAGACCGGCCCGAGGGACGCAAGCTGCTCATCTATGTCGATAACACCTTTGCAACGCCGTTCTGCCAGCGTCCGCTCGAGCACGGGGCCGATGTGGTGCTGCACAGCTTGACGAAAAATATCGGCGGCTTCGGCACCGAGATTGGAGGAGCTGTCATCGCTCCCAAATCCATGCTGGTGGGCCTGTTGTTATATCGCAAAGACTTCGGCGCGATCCTCTCGTCAAAATCCGCGTGGGCCATCATGGTCTATGGCCTTCCGACGTTACCGTTGCGCCTCAAGCGCCAACAATACACTGCGAACATCGTTGCGCCATGGCTGGAGAGCGTTGAGGGCATCCTCAATGTCGCCTACCCGGGCCTCGAGAGCTTCCCCCAGCGCGAGCTCGCCCTCAAGCAGCTGCGCGACTTTGACGACGATTTTGCGCCTGGCAACATGATCTACTTCACTGTGGACGACTCGATCATCGACGCGAAGGGCCTCTTGAACTACATCGCGAAGAACGCCTATTCCGTGACCCTTGCGGTCAGCCTCGGCCACACGAAGACCTTGATTGAGAGTCCTGCGAACATGACGCACTCTTCCTATACGGATTCGGGTGCTCCCTCATCGACCGGAATCCGCCTGTCGATCGGCCTAGAGAGCCCTGTGGACATTCTCCGCGACCTCGAAGCCGCAGTGACAGCTGCACGCCGCAGCCCGCAACACGCATAAGGGCACTTCGATGCATCGGAACGGTCGAGGGGCCGCTCCGGTGCCTCGATGACTTGGAGAGCCAAGCGTGGGGCGCCCACATTGCCTGGCTGCGCCCCCTGTGGAGACATCTGAACTTGCGGAGGCCGCTGCCTCCTCGACCTTCTTTGGGGGGACACGCGGGAGGCCCACCACCGCAAGGCCAATCGAGAGAGAGGAGGGAGCGCTTCGAGTTAACCTCTATCGAACAGTGCCCTTGGGGTCCCATGGAGGTCCTCTTGTCCTTCCAGTGCGCGCTTTGGGGTTTGCTTCCTTTGGTGCAGCCAACTGCTGTTATGCTCTCCCCCATGGATGAATCTCTATACATCAGGTTGGCGGACGAGGCTCTTGAAGCTGCGGCCGTCTGGCTCGAAGGCTTTGACCCCGACGAGGTCGATTTCGACACAACCGACGGCGTTGTGACGATCGAGTTCAGCGACGGAGTGCGCTTTGTTTTGAACCGCCAGCGCGCTGCGAGCCAAATGTGGTTCGCAGCCGGCGACAGGGCTTGGCACTACAATTGGGATCCCGTGAGCAGCACTTGGGTCGACATGCGCGACGGACACGAGATGTTTGCCAACATCAGAGAGTGCGTTGCAACCAAGATTGGGGGCTAGGAACCCGGCGAAGAGCGGGATTTAGTTCGCCCGGGGATCGGGCGGTTGGCTCGCAAGCTGCCTGCCGATCTCTCCGAGTCCTTGCAAGATGCGCTTCCACGCCGCCTCCGGCTCGGACGCAAAGACCTCGTCGAGAGGTGCGGCCGCAGGGACCCAGGAACCGCTCGCGAGCTCGTCCTCTAGCTGCCCACCGCCCCATCCGGAGTAGCCAACAAAAAGCCGCACCGTCCCCATCGCGACCTCCGGGCTGCTGTGGATGTACTTCGCTAGCGCCTCAAAGTCCCCTCCGATCCACAGGTCCTGAGCAATCAAGTGCCCGCCCGGGATTTGCCCGGGGACTCTGTGCAAAAATTGCAGGCTCTCCACGTCAACGGGGCCGCCTCGGTAGATTGGAAACTCGATCTTCCCAAGAAGCTCGTGCTTCGCGAAGAGCGTCTCTGTGCCGACTTCGAGTGGATCATTGATGATAATCCCAAAAGCGCCGTGACGAGAGTGCTCGCACATCGCGATCACCCGATGCGCAAAGTTGGGATCGCGCAGGTCCGGCCAGGCGCACAGGAAGGTGCCGGGCTCGACGAACTCGATCGGGACGGACTCACCCTGTGTGTCAGCCACAACTTCCCCCCGAGTTGGGAGCCACCCATTCGACTCCTTGAGGAGGAACAAACGTCTCCACGGCCGCCTCGGGGGCCTCAGGCGTCGGCGGCGTCCAGTTAGGATCGCGCTCTAAAGTAAAGACACATTCGAGGTGGGGTGTATGCGGAAACAGGTCCACGGGGATTGCCTTGAGAACCCGGTACCCGAGTTCGATCAACTTCTCTAGGTCGACCGCGGCCGCCTTCGGATTGCACGAGACGTAAACCAAACGCGGGGCGGCGAGCGCGCCGAGAAACTTGGTCACCCCTGGATGAAGTCCAGCCCGCGGGGGATCGACGATCACGACATCAGGAGCGGGCGCACCGATCTTGGCCAGGCCCTCAGCAGAAGCCGTCTCTAGGACGTCCCCTGCAAAAAACTGCGCGTTGGAGATCCCCATGCGCTCGGCGTTGCGGCGCGCGTCGTGAACGGCATCTTCGACTTTCTCGAAACCCCACACCTCGCGGCAGTGCTTTGCCATCAAAAGGCCGATGGTGCCCGGGCCGCAATACATGTCAAAAACGACCTCTTCTGAAGACGGACAGGCCTCCTTGGCAACAATCTCGAACAGCTCTTCCGCCGCCTTTGTGTTCGTCTGGAAAAACGAGCGCGGCGAGATCTCGAAGGTCAGGCCGCCCAGCTCTTCGAGGATCTTCCCGGGGCCGTGCAGCACAACATCTTCCTCGCCTACCGCCACGCACGATGTCGCAGCACGCAAGCCGTGCACAAAGGTTGTGATTTGAGGACAGCGGCGCACGATTTCGGCGGCATACGCTGCGATTGCGGTGTAAGCGGCGGGCTCTTTGGAGGTGACAAGATAGGCGAGCACTTCGCCCGTTCGGAAGCCCTTGCGCAGTACCAAGTGCCTCAGCAGCCCTGTGTTCACGCGCAGGTCCCATGGGAGCAAACCCATGGATAGAGCCACTTCACGAGCTGCATTCAGGATCTCGTTGGCGCCCGCAAAGGCGATTTCACAGCCCGAGATGTCCAGCACCTTGTCGAATCGACCAGGTGCGTGTAGCCCGAGTCCAAAGTCGTTGCGCCTTGTGGTGTTCTCGGGCTCGCCCTCTTCGATCCAACGCGCCGCCGCGAAGGTGAAGTCCATTTTGTTGCGGTAGCCATACACGTCGCTGGCACCAACGATCGGTGCCAAGTCGAATGGGTGAGCGGCGCGCAGGTTTTGCAAGAGGTCGCTGAGGCGCGCGTGCTGCTGCTCGAGCTGTAAGTCGTAGGCGGAGTCCTGGAAGCTACAGCCGCCGCAGCTCACAAAGTGCGGACACGGCGCATCGACGCCGCGCGGGGAAGCGGCGATCCGCTCCTGTACACGTGCGCGGATTTTTTGCCCACGCCGCTTGGTCACCTCGCAGCGCAAGAGCTCACCGGGGACGCCTGCGCGTAGCTCGATGGTGTACTCGCCCCACTTCGCTAGCGCGCCGCCGCGCGGGCCTAGGCCGTGTACGCGGCACTCAAATACGTCGTCGCGGCGCGGCTTGCGGCCCACGGGTAGCGGCGTCAAAAGTTCGTGGGTGGAGTCGATGGAGGTCACTGGGAAAAAGGTGCGGAGTGGTGCGCTACTCGTCCGCTGGGAACGTTGCGATGTCGGCGGCAAAGAGGTCGCGCGAGCGGTCCGGGTGCGCCTCATAGCTACCGTCGTTACCGGGAAGCTGCTCGCCGGCCGAGACTTTCGCTGTGTACAAGCTGAGGCACACCACATTGGACAAGTTTAGGCTGCGCACGCCATCTTGAATCGGGATGTAGACACGTGCGTCTGGGTTGGCGACGAGTAGCTCGGCGGGTAGGCCTTTCGATTCCGAGCCGTAGAGCAGCAGGTCGTCCGACTCGAACTTCGTTTCAAAAAGAGACTTACCACCGCGCGCGGAGAACAGCTTGAAGCGCTCGGAGAGAGGCCGCGTAGACTGCTTCTCAAAATACGCAAGTGCGGCATCGAGGCTCTCGTGCACGACCAGATCCACCATCGGCCAGTAGTCCAGTCCGGCACGCTTCAAGTAGCGGTCCTCGAGCTTGAACCCGAGGGGCTTGATGAAGTGAATGCGCGTACCTGTGGCCGCTGCGACGCGCGCGGCACTACCGGAGTTGTGCGGAATTTCGGGGTAGACGAGTACGATATCCATTGTATGCGCGGGAGTTTAGCTGATTTGTAGGCTCCGTTCGTCCCGAGACGCACAATCGAAGGAGCCTTCGCGTTAGGCATCTGTTATGGTCGCGCTTATGCCTGCCCACACCACCGGTCGCGACCGCCTTCTAGCCCCCGCCACCCGGCGTATTTTACACGTCGATGTGGATGCGTTTTTGGCTTCGGTAGAGATCGCGATGCACCCCGAGCTCACCGGGAAACCCGTTGTCATTGGGGGCTCGCCGGGCAGCCGCAACATCGTCATGTCGTCGAGCTACGCGGCGCGCGCATTTGGCGTGCGGCCCGGCATCCCGTTGGCCGAGGCGAAACGCCGCTGCCCCCAGGCCATCTTCCGCAAGGGCAACTCCCAAGAGGCGAACCGCTTGCGCGGAGAGATTACACGCCTCTTGCTCGACTTCACACCACGTGTTGCAGTGACCTCCGTCGACGATTTCTTAGTCGACCTGACCGACGCCGCACTCCTGCACGGCGACGCCGCGGCCGCCGCCGAACGCATTCACCTAGCCGCGCGCGAGCGACTACACCTACCGCTATCGATCGGCGTCGGCGCGAACCCTCTGCTCGCGCGCCTGGCCGGTAAGATCGCCAAACCCGGGCGCGTCGCCGAGCTGCTACCCGGCCTAGAAGACGCCTGGCTGCGCAATCTACCGGTGAACAGTTTGCCCGGTGTCGGGCACTCGATCGGCCGCCACCTCGCGCGCTTTTCGATACGCACCGTCGGCGACCTGCGGACCGTATCCCGAGAGCTCCTTTACGCTAGCTTCGGGCGCCCTGGGCTTGTCCTATTCGAGCGCTGCCGCGGGATCGACAACACCGTGGTCGAACCCTCGCACTGGATCGACGACACCGGCCAGCTCGCCTCGCGCCCGCCAAAATCCATTCGGCGCGAGTCCACCTTCGAACCGGAAGAGGCGCGCTTTGAGCTTGTCGAAGCCATGCTCGCCTACCTCGTCGAACGCGCGGCCACTAGGCTGCGCAGCCACGGACAAGTCGTGCGCTCGCTCGAAGTCACCCTGCGCTACGTCGACACGCGTACGCAAAAACAAATCGACAGCAGCCCCATCGCCGCAAAGACGCTGCGCAAACAACTCAAGCTGCCGCAGCCAAGTGATGCCACGCTCGTCTTGGTGGAACACGCACGCAAGATTCTGGCCGAGCTCCCCCGCCGTCGCGCGCTCGTCAAGCGCGTTGGTGTCGCCTTTCACGGCCTCGCACAAACTGGTGGTTGGCAGGGCAGCCTGTTCAACGACAACACCGCTGACGACGAGCACGTCGCCCGTAACGATCGCCACCGCCGCATCGACAGCGCCGTCGACACCTTGCGCGAAAAACTCGGGTTCGGATTGGTGCTGCGCGGCTCGTGCATGCCTCTCATCGAGACGCACCCCCTCAACGAAGACGGCTTCGAGCTGCGCACCCCGTCTCTAAACCAGTGAGCCAGCCGAGAGTCTGGCATGCCCTAGCCTCACACAGCGTGGGCAAAGTGGTGCGCTCCACTCGGAGGCGCACGCGAGGTTGCCCACCTCAGACGAGAGTCGGGCTCTGCCCCGAGAGCCCATCACGCGCTCGTAAAACGCGTGTGACACCTCAAGGCCCGGAGTGCGTATCACTCTCGAATCGATCGAACAGGCGGCCACGGTCCGCTACTCCTTGAGCACCATGTCGATGCACAAGACGGCCGCCAAAATCAGCTGCCGCGCGCTATCCTGAGGCGCGACGTCATCGTCGATATTGAGCATGTAATTGTCGGCACTCGTGAACATCTCCTTCCCTAGGCCCGACCACTTCTTGTTCACGCGCGCGAACTGAAAGTCATCCATCAAAAAGCGAAAGTCCCAACCGATCCAGTTGCCCTTCAACATGCAGACGGGCTCCTCCTCAGCGTTGAGGACACGGAACGCACCTCCGATAGAAAAGAGCTTTTGCTTGAAGATACCGACGAGGTTGTCGTCGGCATCAAACACCTCAACACGCGAGAGAAAAATCGCGATCCCCCGGTGAACGCGCAGCACCTGGCGTCCGGCCATGTCGCGCACGCAGAGATCAAAAGGCACCATGCGTTTATAGTCCGAAAAGCGCAGCAGCTTCGTGAGGAACCCAAGGTTCTCCTCGCGACACTCCATGATCATTTCACCCGTTGACGGATCGTAGATGTCGAAATTGTTGGCCGCCTTAAAAATGCCTATGTGTTCTTTAACGAGGAAGAGGTTATGGCTGAGAATCGCGTGCATCTGGCTTCGAACTATGGGGAAAAAGAAACGGAGCTCACCATGGGACCATGGCGGAGTCCATTCCCTACGGCCCTAGTCGGATTACCTTCAACGCATTCCCGGCGCGAAGGGAACTTGTTGGGTATCCCCCGGATGAGTCGCCCCGCTTAGGACGCAACGAAATTTTAGAGGAGAAAGACGGAGTCACTTCTCGGAGGGACACTCTCGGAATGCCCCTCAAATCCCACCCCCCTCTCAGCCGAAACCCTCAGGCCACCTGCGACACCACGGACACCGGATGCTCAAGCAAAGCTCACCGGACACACCGAGCATCCGGTCTATTTATCGGGAGGGGAATCGCTGCAAGCCGGCGTATTTGCGGGACTTGCGAGGCGGGGTGAGAGTCGGGTTGCAATCGGGACTGGACAGACTTTAGGCATCTGTTAGGGTTTCGGTTGCAATGACCTCGACCTACACACCACTGCGCGTACACGGCCACCACTCGCTTCTCTTGGGCGTGGATTCGCCGGCGGCGCTCTTGCGGCGCGGGGCGGCGCTGGGGTTCGCGAGCCTGGCCCTTTGCGACGTGGACTCGGTCGCGGGATTGGTCGAGTTCACGCAGGCCTGGGAGCGCGCCCAAGGCGACGGCGGGCCCGTGCCCCGGCCGCTGCTCGGCGCGGAGCTCACGGACCCCACGGGGCGCCCTGGGCGCGTTGTCGCTTTGGTGCAAAGCGAGGCCGGCTGGCAGAACCTCTGCAGGCTTGTCTCCGCGCGCAAGCTCGGCGCAGATCCGGGCAGCGTGTTGCCGAAAGGCCTACATGGGCCGGCGCATTTCCTACTTGGCGACGCCGTGCTCGAGCACGCCGAGGGCCTTGTTTTTTTGGTCGACCACCCGCGCCTGCTGTTCGCCTTGGCGGGGCGCCTTGGCCCTGGACAACTTTTCGCGGCACTCCCCATTCCGCCCCCCAAACTGCACTCTCGAACGACACGCACGTGGAGCCTGTTCGATCCCCCCGAACTGCCGGCGCCCGAAGACTTGACGTTTATCGAGGCGGGCAAAGCACCTCCACCCGCCAGGCCCACGGCCGGTGTCGTGCTAGGTTTGCTCCAAGCCGCGAAGGCGTTGCGGATTCCGATGGTCGCCGCACCCGACTGCTACTTCGCGTACCCCGAGGGTCGCACTGCGCACCGGGTGCGTGCCGCGATTCGCGGCAATGCGCTGATCGAGCGGGTTCCGGCCGCGTGGCTCGCCTCTGCGTCTTCGCATTTACAAGACGCGACCTCGATGCGCGCGCTGTACGCCGACTACGAGACGTCTCTCGGCGGTGCTCCAAACGTCGACGCGCTTTTTGAGCAGACCAACGAGATCGCGACCAGCTGCACGTTCGAACTCACCCTCGGCGGTGTGATTTTCCCCAAGCTTGAACTAGAGGACGGACGCACGCCCTACTCGGAGCTCGCGCGGCTTGCCTTTGAGGGCATGTCGATCCGCTACCGGCCGCTCACTCCCGAGGTGACGCACCGCATGAACAAGGAGCTCGCGGCGATTGACGAGCTTGGCTACTCGGCCTATTTCCTGCTGGTACACCGCATTGCCGGCTTCGCCAAGGACAGTGGCATTCCGTGCGTCGGGCGCGGTTCTGCGGCCGACAGCTTGGTCGCCTATTGCCTAGGCCTGACCGACGCCGACCCGATCCGCTACCGCCTGCCCTTCGAGCGCTTCCTCAACCCCACGCGCAAAGACCGCCCCGACATTGACCTCGACTTCTGCTGGAGGCGGCGCGATGAGGTGCTTGAGGCCGTCTACGAGACCTTTGGCCCCACGCGCACCGCAATGATCGCGACACTCGGGACGTTTGGGTTGCGCTCGGCCTTTCGTGAGGCCGCCCTCGCCGTCGGCCTCGCCCCCGCCGAGTTCAACCGCTGGTCGAAGCGCCTGCCGTGGACGACGCCGCCGCGCTCCGAATGGCGTGAGCCGCCCGCCGGCCTCAAACAGATGGCCGACAACCCCGTGGCCCAAGCCTTTGCTGGCCTGCCCGAGTGCCGCCACTTCCCCTTCGAAGACGCGCGTTTCCTCGCCACACTCGAAGCCGCCGCCGCTCTACTTGACGTCCCGCGCCAGATGGGTCTGCACCCCGGCGGCGTTGTTGTCGCCCCGTTTTCGATCACCCATCACACGGCCTGCGCGCGCGCAGCCAAGGGCCCGATCGTCACCCAGTTCGACAAGGACGGCGTCGAGGCCATCGGGCTCGTCAAGATGGACCTTCTCGGAAACCGCGCGCTCACCGTACTCGACGACTGCCTCAAACTGTTGAAGGTCGAGTACGGCCTCGAGCTCGATCTGGCAAGCATCCCCGAAGACGATGCGAAAACGGGGGACCTGCTCGCCGCGGGCCGTGCGATCGGCTGTTTTCAAATCGAGTCACCGGGCATGCGCAACTTGCTCAAGCAAACCGCTGCGCGCACGATGGATGACGTCATCCAGTCGATCGCATTGATTCGGCCCGGCCCGGCGAGTTCGGGGATGAAGGACGCCTATGTACGGCGCTTCCGAAAGCTCGAAGATCCGGCGCCTCCCCATCCACTCTTGGAGGACGTGCTGGCCGAGACCTATGGCGTCATGCTCTATCAAGAGGACGTGATGCAGGTCGCCGTCGCGCTGGCGGGGATGACTCTCGCCGAGGCCGACCGCCTACGGCGCGCACTGTCCAAAAAGCGCAGTGCCGAGCTCGACGAGCTCCAGGTGCGCTTCCTCGGCGGCGCAGGCGAACGTGGAGTCAGCCCCAAAGATGCCGCGCACGTTTGGGAGCTCATCGCGAACTTCGCAGCCTTCGGTTTTTGCAAGGCGCATGCCGTGACCTACGGACGCATCTCTTACCGCACGGCATATCTCAAGGCTCACTACCCCGTGCTGTTCCTCGCCTCTTTTCTAGCCAGCCACACCGGCTACTACGCCGCTCGCGTCTACGTGGAAGAGGCCCGCCGCCTGGGCGCAACGATCCTGGGACCCGACCTCAACCTGAGCCAAGCGGACTACACCTTTGCGCGGGTCACTCGCCGTAATCTACCCGGGCTGCGCGCCGGCTTTGGACAAGTGCGCGGACTCTCGGAGGGGACCGCTGAAGCGATCCTGACGAGCCGCCGAGAGGACGGCCCGTTTCTCTCTCTACCGGAGCTCCTCAAGCGAACTTCAGCCCAACGTGACGAGGTGGAGGCACTCATCCGGACGGGCGCACTGGATGCATTTGACCGCACCCGCCCCGAGCTTCTCTGGAGGCTCCACCTACTCCACAGCCCAGCCCGCAAAGTGCCCAAGCGGATTCCCGGCGAGGAAGCACTCGACCCCATGGCCTTAGAATCCTTTGGTCGAAGCCATGCGGACCGCGTCTCCGAAGCCACCCCCCCAGCAATGGGGCTCTTTGGGGAAAGCAACGCCCAAAATACGGGCTGGGGAGGCAGCGGCGGGCGCATCCCCATGCTCACACAGACAAGCCAACCGCTGCTGGCCTTCCCGCGCCGCGAGCTCTCCGCCGCCGCGCTACCCGCCTTGCCCGACCCCAATGCGAACGAGCGCGCACTCGCAGAGCTCGAGCTGTTGGGCTTCAGTATCAACCTTCACCCCGTACGACTCTTTGGTTCGCCTAAAAGCGCCGTCACGCCTTGCGCCGAGCTCGACAACCTCGCCGGGAGACACATCACCATTCTCGGCTGGATCGCCGCATCGCGTAGGCTGCGCAGCGCCGATGGACGTTGGATGCGGTTCCTCACGCTGGAGGACGAGAGTGGCTTGGCCGAAGCCGCTCTCTTCGCGGACGCAAACACGCGCTGGAGCGGCGTTCTCATCGATCACGGTCCGTACCTCGTGAGCGGACTCGTCGAAGAGCAACTCGGTGCGTGCACATTGCACGTCGATCGCGTTGCGCGTCTGGAGTAACTCTCATGCTGGGGCCACTGCACGCTTTGGCGGGCCCGAAAAAAGCGTGATGCGCCTTCCCTCGGGCCCGCCAAAATATGCGGTAACCAAAAGCGGAGTTTTACTCCGGCAGGGGATCCGAATCGAACGACACCGGAGGCATCGAGGGGATCACATCGTCCTCGCGCTGGTAGCGATGGCTGACATTCTGCCTCCCCATCTCGCGTAGGCGGTCCAGGTCCTTCCGCAATCCCATGTTGTGGGCTTTAGAGACGACACTCTTCACCGACCGCCCAAGCTCACGGGCGATGTCGAGATTCGCGTGATTGGTATACAACTCGCGCAATCGATCAAGCTCCGTTTGTGTCCACCGCGGCATGCGAGTGGCGACATCACCTTTGAGGCGACGCAGAAAGGCCTTGTCTTTCGCAAGGGAGTGTTCCCCCGCTAGCTCTTCGATATCCGCAAGCGGGCGACCGAAGATGCGCGTCAGGTCCTCGTCCGTACGAGTGCCATAGACACGCTTGAACTCGACGATCTCGTCGCGCCCCCATTGGGTGTCCGTCCGGATGCGGCCGAGATCGAGAATGCGCTCACGCACCTCATTCTCAGGGCGTCCAAGTAGTCGCGCGATCACTTCGGGCGTAGAGACACCAAGGTAGCGCCTAAGGTCTTGCACCTCATTCGCCGCCCATGGTCCCTGACGCGGCTCACCGCGACAGGTTATCTCAGCCATCTTACGAACGCTCGCAACGGAGCGCCCGAGGTCACGTGCAATCACGCCCTCGTCACGAAGCCCAAAAAGTTCTTTCAGTCTGTCGACTTCAGATTGGGACCAGCGACCTCGTCGCTGGCCTGAATACTGCTGTCCTTTACTCGGTCCTTGCACCAGAATCTCCTCCAAGAAAGTCGGGGCAAAACGAACACCTACGGGTGAAACGTTTATTGATCTACATAGATTGCACTGTGCAGAGGCCCAAGGTTCAAGGGGCGTTCCCCTGCAATCTTTCGATTGCAGGGGAGTCTTGCCGATTGTCTCGACAAAATGTGGTGGAGCGGGCTTCTCAGACCCTCAACGCGTCGCCCCGAAGGTCGAAGCGTTCCGCAAACTCCTCTAAGCCCTTCCTCACATTGGCGACGATGGCCTGATCTGCAAGGACTTTCGCAAGCTCCCTCGCATCGTTCATCGTCACAGAGCGGACCGCGTATTTAATCTCCGGAGCGAAGTGAGCAGCAGCGCTAATCGAGTCGAATCCGAACCCCATCAGCATAATTGCCGTGGCCGGATCACCAGCCATATCGCCACATACACCACAGGGTTTCCCCGCTTCACGTGAGATACGCGCAATGTACTCCAGCGCCACAAGTACGCCGGGGTGGTAGGACTCGAAGAGCTTCGAGACCCAAGGATTATCGCGGTCAACCGCCAGTAAATACTGCACGAGATCGTTCGTGCCGACACTGATAAAGTCGACCTCTTTGATGAGGTGCTTAAGGGTCAGAAAAGAGGACGGGACCTCGATCATCGCGCCTACCGGAACGTTGTCAGCGACCTCGTACCCCTGCGCAATAAGGTCCTTCCGGAGCACGTCAAATTCTTTGTGAACTTCCCGGATTTCTTCCAGTGAAGTCACCATGGGGAGCAAGACGCGCAGGTTGCCGGCGACGCTCGCGCGCAAAAGTGCTCTCAGCTGAACACGCAGCAGGTCGCGCCAACCGAGCGAAATCCGCAGCCCCCTCCAACCCAACGCGGGGTTCGGCTCCTTGGGAGTCTTAAAGTAAGGCAGAGTTTTGTCCGCACCAATGTCAAGTGTTCGCATCGTCACGGGCTTGTCGCCCATCCGCTCCAGAACTTGACGGTAGATGCGGAACTGCTCTTCTTCAGACGGGAACTGATCGCGCTCCATATAGAGGAACTCAGTGCGAAACAAGCCTACGCCGTCCGTCGTACCAATCTCAAAGGTGTCGAGGTCACGCAGCCCCTCGATGTTCGCCTTGACAAGCAGCTTGAAGCCATCTTTTGTCTCAGCAACTCCATGGGCAAAGCCAGCGAGCAGTGCGGCCCTTTGATCGTGAAGTTCGAGCCGCTTTTGAAACTCCGCCTTATCCTCATCGGTTGGAGTTAGCAGCAACTTGCCGCGATCTCCGTCGACGATCACGGTCATTCCCTTTTCAAGGCGTGCGAGTAGGTCCGGGACCCCAACGACACAGGGAATCCCCATCGCGCGCGCCAGAACAGCGCCGTGCGAGAAGCGTCCGCCGATCTCGGTAACTACGGCCAGTACGAGCTCACGGGAGAGGTAAGCAACGACACGAGGAGTGAGCTCTGCGGCCGCGATGATGATCGGTTCGCGACCGGAGAGGATCGTCTCACGGTTGCGGTTCAAAAGTGCGTCGAGGACCCGCTTCCATGGCTCGGCAACATCAGCCGCAAAACCCCGCGATCCCGCTTCGCCCAAACCATTCAAGGTCTCTGTCAAGCGGTCGATCAGGGCCTTGACAGCACTCTCTGCATTCACCCGCTCGACGAGAATCTTCGCCTCAACCTCTTTGAGCGCTCCTGGATCCTGAAGCACGAGCTTCTGAACAATGAATATCTCGGCCTCTTTGCTGCCAGCTTGGGTCGCGACCACTTTGTGACGACGGTCGAGCTCAGCCATAGCCAAGTCGACCGCCTCACCGAGGCGGTCGACTTCTGCTTGCAGCATGGAGGGCGCCACCGTAAACACAGGGACAGCATCCACGCCGGTCGTGACGACATGCACGGCACCCATTGCCAAGCCCGTCGAAACGGAGGTTCCTCGAATCATCTTCGACATGGGATACGCCTTTGGAGACGGCTGCTACTTGCCGCCCTTCTTGTCATCGCCCTTCGTGAAGAAGTCGGCGAACGGGTTGAACTTGGCCTCGCTGCTTGCCTTTGCTAGGTCGTTGCGATCCACACGCTCATCGTTTGTGCGGGGGCGGCGATCGCCACCTGGCCTGCCGCCACCTGGCCTGCCGCCACGATTACCACCGGAAGAGCCAGCACCAACAACAGCGCCATCACGGCGTGTCTGAGCAGCGCGCAAGTTCGGATCAAACTTGACTTGGGGCCGCTCGTCACGGCGAGGACGACTCTCTTCACGGGATCGATCACGATCACCGCCGCGACTGCGAGAGTCGCGGCGTGGCCCGCCATGGGTCGGCCGGTCGCGCAACATCTCTTTGCTCGTGAGGGTAGTCCGTTGAGCGCGCGGTTGCAGTACTTTGCAGCGAACGACCTCACCCACCGAAAAGATCTCACGGGCATCGCGAATGTAATGGGACGAGGCGTCACTCACATGAATCATCGCGTCGCGCAAGAGGCCGATATCAACAAACGCACCGAAGCTGGACACGTTCGTGACAACACCTTCGACGATCTGCCCCTTTTCGAGCGTAGTCGCATCCGTCTCGATAGGGAGGATACGCGGAATGTAGACGCGCTGCCTAGGATCGCGGCCGGGGCGTCCCAGCTCGCGAACGAGGTCGCGCCAGACCACTTCATCAATGTTGAAGTCAGCGCGGCGCAGCCCCTTGGTGCCGCCAACTTGTCCAAACATGGACTCAAACGAACGCCCGCCTTGTGCAACAAGGCGGTCGACAAGCTCGTATTGCTCCGGGTGTAACCCAGTCGCATCCAGTGGCTGCGAACCACCAAATACACGCAGGAAGCTGACGGTGTTTGTGTATTCGAGCTCGCCCAGGACCGCTTTTAGCTCCTCGCGAGTCTGGAAGGGGCTTTCGGAGCGGCGCGCGACAATCTTGGCGACACTCTCTTCCGAGAGGCCTGGCAAGAGATTCAGCATGTGAATGCCGCTGTGGTTGATGTCGCAACCCACAAAGGCAACGCACGACTCCGTCGTTTCCCGAAGGACGCGGGTCAAGTTTGCCTTACTTACCTGGACCTGCTCCATCCCGTGGACGAGCGGTTTCACCTCGGCCTTGAGGAGCTCGGTGAGCGGATCTTGGAAGCGTCGTCCAAGCCCCGCCGCCATACGTCCCGGAACGCTAAGAGCTGGAAGCTCGTCGCGGCAGGTCGGGGAATTTGCATAAGCGCTTAAGCCCGCCTCATCGACGACAAATACGAATGCGTCGGAATCGATTGCTTTAAGAACTTCGCGCAATTTAAGGACTGCACTCCGCGAAGCTTTCCCGCTTCCAACACAGATGGACCGAAAGCGGCCCTCGCCCAAGAGAGGAGCCAGATCCGCGCCGATTTCGAGGACTTCGCGTCCCGTTGTCTCGACGGTAGTCTCTGTACCAAGGACCGCACTGACCTCATCCACTTGAACGATCACCCACGCTCCGCGCGCGTTCACGTTGACTCCTAAACACGGACGGTCACCACCAGCCGACGCCAGGAGCTGGCGGCGGAGGTACTTTGCCAAGAAGGTTTGAGCCCCCATATCGCCTCGCTCTTTCAGCTCCAAGCGGATATCCGGCTCGATCATCGGCAGGAGGCGCCGCTCGAGTGCACGACGTGCAATCGAGTCCAAAACGGCCTCGAACTCGGGCTCGGTGTGGCGGCCAAGCGCTGCGCGTACGCGGTCCAAAGCCTCATCGCCATCGAGAACAATTGCCGTCGTAAGAATGCGCTCTTTCTGCGCTTGGCGCAGAGCGATCAAGGTATGAGGCTGCACATTGCGCAAGGGCTCATTCAGCTTGAGGAGCGCACTGTAGCGGCTCTTACGCTTGGGGTCCGCCTTCGGGTGCTCCGTTGCGACCAAGCGCCCCTTCTTGCGAAGTAGGCGTCGAATCTGACCGCGCAAGCGCGAGTCACGTCCAAGGCGATCCGACAACAAACGCATAGCCCCGTCCAGGGCTTGCTCCTCATTGTGAACGTCCTTATCGGGGTTAACAAATCCGGTGCACAACCGTGCAAGCCCGGGCGTCAGGTCTATCCCGTGGTGTAAGTAAGGGATGTGCCCCTCTTCGGCAACGGTCGCCGCAACAGCACTAGCGGCCTCAGCCAATGGAGCCTCTGCCACTGGAGCCTCAGCCACTGGAGCCTCAGCCACTGGAGCCTCAGCCACTGGAGCTTCTGTCGCCGGAGCTTCTGTCGCCGGAGCTTCTGTCGCCGGAGCTTCTGTCGCCGGAGCTTCTGTCGCCGGAGCATCAG
>CALBMX010000078.1 GCA_937896235.1 uncultured bacterium | reverse complement strand
CAACTTGTTCGAACGTACGATTCAAACAGAGGGGGTGTATGCTTCCCATCGTGACTCCTCGCCATAACTTCAGCGCCACCATGCGCCACCTTTTGCTTGCAGCGGCATCTACTTTGGCCGCTCTCCTATTCACAGAGGTCGCGTTACGTCTTGTCGGCCCTGTGGACGAATCCTTGGAATTGCGTCGGTACTCCGTCCCCATTTTGGACCGCCCCAACTCGCAATGGGTGACACTTCCAGAGCTTCCCGTGCTGCGCGGGGACTCCACTGCCGACCCTCGTCTGAAGTTCGAGCTTCCCGCCTCGGCCCACTTCCGTCTCCAATACGATGCCAGCAAAGGGCACCGGCGGCCCTATATGCAAGGCGGCGGGTCGGTCGCGTTTGTCGACGTCAGCACAACCGCCAGTGGATACAGGTCCAATCTCCCCACAGAGGACAAAGCGCCTGGAATCAAGCGATTGGTAGGCGTTGGCGACTCTTTCTTATTCGGTGATGGAGTGCCTAACGAGGCTACCTTCTTTTACCTAGTGGGACAGGCTCTCCAGGGTGTAGAGAGCTTTAACCTAGGGGTCCCGGGTTATGACATCACGGATGTCTTGGCCACAACCCAGGTCAAAGTACCGGCGTTGCATCCGGACATTGTTCTGTACACGCTGATACTAAACGACCCTCCGGCCCATCTTTCACCCGACCTGGCGGCCCTCGCAGGGGAAGCACTCAAACTCAATCGCGAGCTCTTTGCTGCCCCGACGGGGCTTGCCCACTTCTCAGCCCTCGCCCGCTTGATCCAGAAGTCCAGGAGCCATCGTGCGTTAGACACCGCCTATCGCGCGGTAGTGCAGGCCTCGTTTGAGAAGGGGACCGGATCCCGCAACGGGTTCGACAGTGCACTCTTGCAAATGCGGGATGAAGTCGAAGCTTTGGGGGCACAATTTATTGTCGTGATCTTCCCCCTTCTCAACCGACTGGACGGAGCTTATCCGTTTCTTTCAATCCATCAGGACCTACGGGGAATGTTTGAGGACGAGGGCATCGTATACCTCGACTTACAAGAGATATTTGAAGGCAGAGACGCGTCCGAGTTATGGGTGCACCCAACCGACCAACACCCCAACGAGATCGCCCACAAAATCGCAGCGGACGCGCTCCTGCCCTTTCTCCAAAAACGCCTGGAAGAGTAGCTGCCGACCCTGCGGCTAAGGTGACTTCCCCGACGCGGGCTTAGCTTTGACTAAACAGGGCGCCCCCCCCCCGAGGGCTCTTAGCGGGGCCCGACTGCGTTCGCACTCTGCAAGAAGCCTAGATCTAAGGGCTCGTAACTCAGTTGGATTGGGCGAACTGTTGGTCTAGCTTCCCCACAAAGGCAGAATGGTCACGCTGCGTTTGCGGTGTTTTGTTCTCTCGGCTTCCCCTCTCGATTTGAAATGATGTGCACCCTTTTCTTCCCGGCGCTCCTCGCCGTCATCGCCGGTCCGGCATTCCCTGTGACCGCCACCTCCGACGGGGATATCATCGTCCAACCTGTGGCGATCATAATTCACGACGTCACCCTGGATAGCGCAGTGGATGCGCCCCACTTCGACCTTCGCATTCAAAACGGTTTGATCGTCGGCGTGGATCCCACCTCAGATCAACCGCTGGCCGGTGCCAAGGTGATCGAGGGAGGTGGCCGACTTGCCCTCCCCGCTTTTATCGATGTGTGGACGGCCACCGGCTGCGAGACGCCTTCACCCACAGCTACGCAGGACCGCCCAATCGATGTGGTCAGCGATGTGCGCGCAGCAATGCGCACGGCAAATCGCAAGGGCGTGCAACCGAGCTTTCGCGCAGTTGATGTTTTGAATTTTGGCGAGACCGGAGCCGAGGCACACCGCAAGTCGGGATTCGGCACCTTGCTCTCGTCTCCGACAGGCCAGCTGCTCTCCGGACGTAGCGCGCTCTGCACAACCGGGGATCGGCCTGTGCGCGAGCTCGTGATCTCTCCCGAGGTTTTTCAGAACGGCGCCTTTACCGCGAGTGGCCCCGGCTATCCCTCGACCTTGATGGGATACTTTGCGCAGCTGCGCCAGTTCTTCTATGACGTCGAGCGCCACAAGGTTCTAGAGCAGCGAGCGAAGGACGGCAAGGCCGAACAGCGGCCGGCGTGGGATCCCGAGTTAGAGTCGGCCTTGCGACTTGTCGAAGGACACGAGCTCATTGTTGTGAACACGCGCACAGCAACGGATGTCGAGCGCTGGCTTCGGCTTGCCGATGAGTTTGACTTGCGCATCGCGATCGCTGGCGGACGCGACGCATGGCGACATGCAGGTGTCCTCGCGGAGAGAAATATCCCGGTGTTCTTGGACCTAGACTGGGGAGATGAATACAAGGACCCGATGGAGGGAAAGGACGCGGACGCAGGAGACGACACCGCCAAAACCACTGAGGAAGTTCTCCCTGTTGAGAATCACCCTATCGCTGGGTTCGCCGCCGCAGACGAAGGTGCTTCGGAACAAGTTGCGGAAGCGACGACGGAAGCGACGACGGAAGCGACACCGGAAGCGACACCGGAAGCGACACCGGAAGCGACACC
>CALBMX010000077.1 GCA_937896235.1 uncultured bacterium | reverse complement strand
GCATGCGTGGCGGCGAGCAGAAGCAGCTCGATGGCGGTCGCGGCGAACAGCGCGGGAAGCGCTCAGGGATCCGCACGCGGATCCAAGAGCGTTTGCAGCGCTTCGGGCGCCGCTAATCTAGCGGACCTCGAAAACTAGAATCAATAGCGAGGTCTAGCGGCGAGAGCCGTTAGACCTCGATTTCATTCCACGAAGCGAGCGCGCCTGTTGCCACCGTTAGGAAACCACCTAGGTCAAGACCAAGGAAAGTGAAGTCCCGCTGTGTTGCGATGGCGGGCATTCCCGCGAGCTCATTGAGCTCCACAGCATGGGCCAGCCGATCGGCGAGTGCGATGAGGACCGCCGTTGGAATCACCTTGGCTACTTTCCACGCGTCATGGTGGAAGACAATCGTCTGGGCCAAGTTACGTGGTAGGCCCCAGGAGACCACGATTTTTGCGCCGACCTGGGCGTGGTTCACACCCATAATCTCTGTTTCGACTTCCAGCAGATCGCGCTTTTCTTGTTGGGCAATCTCTACGCACCGCTTGTACTTATTGGGCTTGTTGTCCCAGAAGACTGCCTTCCCCATATCGTGTAAAAGACCGCAGGTGTAGAGCGCCTCGGGCTCCATCAAGTCTGGGTTTTTACAGCGCTCCCCAAGGCTCTTAGAGATTTGGGCGACAAGAATGGAGTGCTTCCAGTGTCGCTTCATGTCGTCCTCAGTCCTTTTTTCCCCTTTGGCAAAGAGGCGTTTGGTCCCAGCTTGAAGGATGATCGGCGCCAAGCGCTCCAGCCCCAGTATCGAGGCCGCATGGCGAGGGTCCAAGACGGGGGTTTTTAATCCATAGGAAGCTCCATTGGCAATCCTGAGGACACGTGTAGAGAGGTCGGGATCTTTTGAAAGCTCCTCCGCAATCTCCAGGACGCCCACATCGGGGTCGCGAATGAGCTCATTGAGCTTCATGACTACGGCCGGGAGGGAAGGGATCTTCAAGGGTCTAAGGTTCTGCTGGCTAGCTTTGGCCGTTTTCATGGAGGCTTGGTGCTGGCTCCCTTGGGGGTCGGGAGGGGGGGGATCTCGGGCGGATGGGACTCAAGTCCGTTCTCGACCAAATCCAAGGGAACTTAAGCAGGACTTGTCTCGTTTTTAGGAAGTCAAGAGCTTGTCTTGACTTCAACCTCCCCCCCTAGCGCGCCCATGATCTCCTCCTTAGCCTTGTTTTTGGGGCTTTTCCCCAGTGTACAAGCCCCTCAACACCAGGTTTTTGCCCCCCTCGTGGAAGCCCAAGAAGCCCAGTCCCTAGCTCTGGCGATCGTCGTCTACGGCGCTGACCTGGACCTCCGCGATCGTCTTCTCCATGTGGCCGAAACCCGGATGGACTCGGCGGGGTTTGTGATCGCCAACTTGGACCAAGGCCTAGTCCCCGCTCTGGAACGCCATGGCGCGGAAGTGATCTTTCTGCCCTCGATCGACGCGCACTCCGGCCTTTGGCTGATACCTTCCGATCACATGCACTTGGTGCCCGCCGGCGAGGCGCGCCTCGTGTACAAGCCCTCCGGTGACGGCCCCTCCGTCTACGCGATTCCGGCCGCAGCAAAGGCCCGAGTTCTAGCCGCACTCGCGGCTGGGGGACACGGACACTGCGGTCTAACCGAGGTCAAGACAGCTCCCATCAGCCCGCCCCCCGCTCTGCGCTGGCGCGGTCAGGTTGGCGCAGCCGGAGTTCAGGGCCTCACGCAGCCAACCTTGCCCGGGATGTTGGCCGTAGGTGGAGACCCCCGCATCCAGTCCCTAGTTGACGCAGTTGTCAAAAACAATCTGAGCGCAAAGGTGCTTGCCCTCTCGTCTATCTTCTCAAGGCGCGCCGACAGCGCCGGAGCCGTTACCGCGCAAAACGACATTCAGGGATGGCTAAATGGTCTAGGGCTCTCAACGAGCACGCAGCTGTTCAACGGCGCTTACTCGCGGAACGTGATTGCTGAGATCCCGGGGACGACCTCTCCTGAGAAGATCGTTGTGATTGGTGCGCACTACGATTCCGTGAACTGGTCCGATGGCACAGCGGCGGTTTCGCCCGGCGCGGACGACAACGCATCAGGCACTTCGGGTGTTCTTGAAGCCGCCCGCGTGCTACTCCAAGGCGGCCCTTATGAGAACACGATTCGATTCGTGTTGTTCTCCGGAGAGGAGCTCGGCCTGCTGGGCTCGGACTTCAATGCGAGCCAGTCGAAAGCGGCTGGGGAGAATATCATCGCCATGCTGAATATGGACATGATCTCGTTCCGCAAGGCCGGGGACGTGCGTGATGTGGACTTCGCAACGAACAGCTCATCGGCTTCGCTTACGGATTTTTGCCAAGCCGTTGGCGCGACCTACGTTCCCAACTGGGCAACGACGAAAGGTGTCTTGACGGCGGGGAGTTCGGATCACGCCTCGTACAACAGCCAGGGATTTCCCGCGGCGTTCTTCTTCGAGGACCTGACCGACTACTACCAGAACATTCACACGTCACTGGATACGATGGCGCTTTCGACGACCGACTTTGATCTAGCTCTGATGTGTGTTCAAGGAGTTGTCGCAAGTGCCGCGACTCTTGCTGAACCCGTTGACTTGAGCTTGACGCACACACCCCTTACGGATTCGCTTGATGGAGTAGGCCCGTACCTGGTCTCTGCGAATATCGTCAGTCAAACGGCTGCATCCGTGGGTTCTGTTGATTTGCACTACTCTTCGGATGGTCTGAATTGGAACTCGGTTGCAATGACTGCAGTGGGAGGAGGCGACTACGCAGGCCTGATCCCTGGGCTCGGGTCTCCGGTCACGATTCAATATTGGATTCAGGCGTTTGACACCGCTGGTGGCGGCGAAGTCGAGCCGACTGGCGCGGACCTAGGTGGCCAGCCTCACGACTTCTTTGTCGGACAGAAGACGGTCTTGTTTGCGGAAAACTTTGACGGTGCGACCGATGCGGGCTGGACCCACGGGCAGGTCGCTACCCAAGATGACTGGCAGCGCGGGCAGCCAAATGGATCGGGCGGTGACGCGTCTTCCGCTTTCTCGGGTAACAATGTATGGGGCAACGACCTTGGGCCTTCAGGATTTAACGGGCTGTATCAGCCCAACGTCTCTAACTGGCTCCGCTCTCCCGGCGTGGACGCCTCGGGAACGACGACGCTGAATCTAGAGTTTGAGCGGTGGCTTACTGTTGAAGATGCCACCTATGACCAGGCACAGATTTTTGTCAATGGCCAGTTGGCCTGGGAAAATGACAAGGGTCCTGGAGGTAGCTCCAACACGGTGGACTCGGTTTGGCAGCACATCAGTTTGGACATTAGCGGTATCGCCGCTGGTTCGTCCAATGTTGTGGTTGAGTTTCGCCTGCTCTCTGATGGCGGGCTTGAGTTTGGCGGTTGGAATATTGACGACTTCACCCTTGCTGTGGTCGGCCCAGCGCCCGCGCCTCCCGCTCCGACCTACTCGCTGAGCCCATCTCAAGTTGCCGCGATTGGCGGCGACAAAGTGACGGCTACTGGTGCTGGCATGGGTGGCGTAACGAGTGTCACCGTTGCGGGTGCGAACGTTCCGTTCTCCCAGGGTGCAGGTCAGGTCTCCTTCGATTTTCCGCCAGCAGTCTCCCTCGGGAATGCCCAGGTTGTCGTCACGACGGCGGCCGGTTCGGGCCAAGGTGCGTTGGGCATAACCCCCAATGTTTCGACAGCTCTGGCTGGTCCGCACGAAGCCGCTTTGGGAGGCAGTGTCCAGCTGACTCTTGGCGCGGCGGAGCTCGGCGTGGGCTGGTTGGCCTTTAGTCCGAATCTCGGAGTGACACAACTCCCCGGCATCGTAGATCTGGCAATCGGCGGTGGCGACCTGTTGAGCTTGACCTTACTCACTAGCGGCGGCTTGAACGCAGCCGGGAATATGCCCGTCGCCTTCACATTGCCCACGGCTCCGATCTTGTCGGGCTTGTCGGTGTATTTTGAGGGAGTTGCATTTGGCGCAATCAGTGGATTTTCGACTTCTGGAGCCCACTTTTTTACAGTCCTATAGAACGCCTACCTATGACGTAAATCCTTTCTCAGAAATGAGTTATGGACGCGTCACTCCGCCGGGGTGGCGCGCTATTTCTTATGGCCAGGTCCCTTCACGCCATCTGCACATAGACCGAAGCACTGCAAAATCAGAAAGCGGGTAAACTTAGCTTCGTGAAATGGTTTCAACAGGCAAACCTCTCCAATACAACTCGCTTGAAACAGGCGAGAGTCCTTTCGAAGTGCCGCTAGTCGGCTCCCCCTCTCCAAGTCCCACTCCCCCGATATTACGGATGAGCAAAGTAACGTACATTTTCGGAGCGCTCCTCGGTGCCTCCAGTCTTGCCAGCGCACAGGTCCCCGATGTCTTCATCTGCGACACTGCACAGGATCAGCTGATTCGCCTTACCGACATTGACGGCGACGGCGAGTACTACGGAGCAAATGAAGCTTCACGTTTCTACTCGGACGGAACGCTCGGAACTGCTAGCACACAAGAGCAGCACGGCATCATCGTTCGCAATGAAGGCGGCCTCACCGTTGCCTACTGGATCGACCCCAAGTCCACCGCTGTCTACCGTGGCACCGATGGCAACTTGAATGGCTTGATCGACGCTGGCGAGGAGACCCTTTTCCGTGACACCGCTACGTTGGACGACCCGAATGCCGACTTCTATGAGGGGGGCCTAGCCTTCGCCTCCGATGGAGCGATTTGGTACACCACAAACTGGAACAGCTTCACGCCTCACACCGGTGTCTACCGTCTGATGGACCTGAACGCCGACGGCGACGCTGCCGATGCGGGCGAGCTGCAAAAGATGGCCGAGGTTGGCAACGGCTTGACTACCCCCAACGCGGGTGGCCCGGTCACCATTGACATGGCCGAGTTCTCTCGTATCTCCGGCTACCAAGTTGGCGTTGTCGGATGGACCGGCAGCGACAGCTTCGGTACGGACTTCTCCTTGTACAGCTTCCAGGACGTCAACTCCGATGGCGACGTTATGGATGCTGGCGAAGCGTTCAACTTCATGAACCCGTCCGGTAAGAACCCCCTTCTGGATCAGAACGTCGACTTCGCAACGGGTGTACTCCGCAACCAAGAGACTTGGGACCACGCAACGTTTCCCCCGGTTCAGAATAGCTATAACCGCTTCCGTTACGTCGCTACCCTCAAAGAGGGCGGCAAGGACATCATCTATTGTGCTTCGGATGCTTCCGACAGCAGCGCGTACTCACAGAACGAAGCAGGTGACGGCCTCAACGGCCTCATCTATCGTTGTGAAGACCTCAACCTCGACGGCGACGCCAACGACGCAGGCGAGGTTACCCTCTTCTTCGACGGCAGCTTCACCAGCGGCTTCAACGCTTTCCCGAAGATCGTCGGCATGGCCTCTCATGGTTCGTCTCTCTACGTTGCCGCTCTCACGAACGACAATGTGATCTGGCGCCTTGAGGACCTCAACGGCGACGGCGACGCAATGGACGCTAACGAGCTCGATGGTGGCCTTACAGGCCTTGGCCTTTGGGACCCGAACGGTTGGGGCGGCATCCACGGCGACTACCCCGTCCCGTACGATACGGCTTACATGAATTACCATGTCTTCTGCCGCCAGATTGGCACGGGCGACAATGGTCTGTGGGTGGATCCTTCGCAGAACTTCAGCACGTCGGGTACCGGCTGCTCTCAGTACGGCACTGATATCCCGACCATCCATGGTTTGGGTAAGGCGCAGATCGGCGCTTCGACTTTCGTTACGGAAGTCCGCAACGTCCCCGCTGGCATGCCCGCCGCTCTTGTGATTGGTTTCGACAACACGCAGTGGTTCGGCATTCCTCTTCCGTTTGACCTTGCCCCGCTCGGTTGGGCGGGTTGCACCCTGTACCAAGACTGGCAGATCACCAAGCTTACCGTGACGAGCGGAACCGGTCTTACGGGCGGTGTCGCGAGCATTGCGCTACCCGTTCCGGCTGACCCCACCTTCATCGGCGTGCCGGTGCACTTGCAGTGGGGCCTCCTGAATGTCAACCCATTCGGCTTTGACCTCGGTCTTACCGGCCTCGGAACGATCATCATCGAGTAGTTCCTGAGACAAAACGGTTTCTATAGGCCGCCCGGCCCCTCACATGCGAGGGGCCGGGCGGCCTCATGTTTGGATCGTGGGTCCGAAAAGGGGCGAACTGAACCACGCGCACGCCGAGGCTGCTACAGGAGGGGGCACTGAGGACAAACTCGCGGCTACGAGTCCAGAGGCGAGCCGGGGTGCCCACCGCGCGACCCTCCCTACAGGCTTGAAAGGGACATCACGCTGCTGCGCGCCATTTAGGGCGGATCGTTAAGCCGGATATTGCCCCAAAGACTACAGATTTGACCCTGAGGACGCCGACCAATGGAGTCGCGAGCGGTTTGCTAGCTCCCCCCGCATCCAACGCCGCTGGCCCAAAAGACACGATATGCGTATCTCACTAACTCTAGTCGCACTCCTAGGAATGAGCACTCTCGCTCTCAGGCCTCTCTTCATCCAGCCTGCTGTCCGCGCCGGTACCGCCCTCCGTATGGATGTGGACGAGCTTGTGGATAGCGCCGCATTGGTCGTCGAGGGGCGCATCCTGAGCGCGACGGGGATCGAGACCGAATCGGGAATGATCGAGACGGAATACCGCATGCAAGTCGACCACACCTACGAGGGAGTGGACGCTGTCGAGCTGACCCTTAGGCTGCCAGGAGGCGTGCTTGAAGATGGCCGCGGGCTGATCCTCGTTGGCCTGCCGCGCCTCGAAGTCGGTGAGGAGACGCTCTTGTTTTTGACGGACCCAAGTGCCAATGGCGTGCGCATGCCGGTTGGCCTCTCGCAAGGGCACTACCGCATCTTGCGCTACCTCGATGGAAGCCGGGTGGCCGTCCGCGAGCAGGGCGAATTGGGATTGATGGATCCACTCTCCGGGCGAGTCTTTGAGGCCAATAGCCGACACGTGCGCAACTACGCCGAGCTGATCGCCGAGGTTGAGGCCGCCGTTGCCCGCGAGATCTCTATGGGGCCCCGGAGCGGGGTGAGTAGCGTCAGCGAGGGCGAGTAATGGGTTTCCTAAAGGAGAAACGGCGCCGCACGAAGGGGCTATTTGCGGTTGGACTTAGCTTGTTCGCGATGGCCGCGGCTATGGCGCACGTTCGCTTGCACAACCCCAACTCGGGTGCGAAGCTCTATTGGACGAACCCGACGGCAGTGAATATCGTGATCAGCGATAAGGGGTCGGACAACATCACCGATGGAAGCCATGAGACCTCTTTGCGCAATGCGATTGACGCGTGGAATGATACGTCTGGAAGCACCGCGCACCTCGCTGAAAATACAAGCACCTCGCAGCAGGCTCGAACGGATTGGAGCTCGAGTAGCATTCACCTGATGTACTTCGACGAGGATAACTCCTCGGGGTATTTCCCATTTGGCTCGGGAACGGTCGCGATTACGCCGCTCTGGTTCTATGGAAGTGGAGCGATCTCGGATGCGGATATTCTTTTTAACGGCTCGGGCTTTCAATTTACAACTTCCGCGACTCCGGGGCGCTTCGACGTACAAGACGTTGCGACCCACGAGCTTGGACACCTACTTGGGTTGGACCATACGGGCGTTGCCGGCGCCACGATGTTCCCCTATGTAGACACCTCCGTAATCCTACACCGGAGCCTGTCCAGCGACGATGTGGCCGGAATGCGAGATGCCTATCCCGAAGGCACGCACGCGTCCCTGTCGGGCCGGGTCCGGCGCGCGGTGGGAGGCTCGGGTGTCTCCGGCGCGTGGGTGACGGCACGTAGCGCCGATGGGCGTCTAGCCGGCTCTGGACTAGCAACAAGCGACGGCTCGTTTGAGATCAAGGGCCTCGATTCCGGGACCTATAGGGTCTACGCAAGGCCTCTTGACGAGCCCGTGTCCTCTGCAAACCTAACGACCGGCCATGTGATTGTGACGGACTTTGAGCCGGCGTACTTCGCCTCGACGTTCACTGTTGGAAGCGGCGAGGCGCTCGCGATCGGCAACCTGAATGTGGACACGGACGTCGCTCTTAATCTTGGTCGTAGTACGGACAACTTTCCGCTTCGCGCGGTGCGCAACAGCACCACGTCGCACCAACTTCGCGGGACGGGCTTGTGGGCCGGTTCAACGTTGTCATCGCCCGATTCCGGCGTTACGGTAAACGCGACGTCCTGGAGTGGAACTCTCGTTCAGTTCACGGTAACGGTTCCAATAGGTACACCCCTAGGTCACGTAGATTTAGAGGTCATCGACGCTTCCGGAGACATCAGCATTCTTCCCGGAGCACTCCAGATAACCTCACCGACGCCTTCGATTGCGACGGTGACTCCATCCTCGGGAAGTGACTCCGGCGGCGCCTCTGTGGTGATCAAAGGAGCGGACTTCGCAGCGGGAACACGTGTGGTTATCGGCGACCAGATCTATGAAGATGGCGTACTGGGAGGCTGCATCGTGGCAGACAGTGCGACGATACTCTTGACTACCAAGTCGACCTTGCCAGGTATTCACGACGTGGTTGTCATTGATGCGAGCGGGATCGAAACAAGGGTTGTCGCTGGCTTTACCTCGGCCGCAATCCCCGTGGTGGACTCTGTGTTCCCCCCGTCGGGAATGCGTGTCGGTGGCACGAATATCATTTTTCGCGGCAACAACTTTGCCCAGGGCCTCGAGGTCCGCATCGACGGTCTCTTGCAGCCCAATGTTGTCGTGGACTCTGTCGAGCGTATTGTCGTCGAGACAAACGGCGGCCTCGAAGGTGGGCCGTACCTTGTGGAGATAACCAACCCGGGTGGTGCTACAGCGCAAAGTGCATTCGCTTACGTCCGGCCCACGGACCCCATCGTCGGTTCGGTTTTTCCTGCGACCGGGAGTGCCTCCGGTGGAGATGTCGTAAGGCTAATGGGATCCTACTTGACGGCGGATACCCAGGTCGTCTTCGGGGCAGACCCGGATACGGGCGTGGGGGGTGTGATGGCAGATCAGGTGATTTTCTTGAATGCCTCCACCTTGGAAGTGACCGTCCCCTCGGGTGGTGGAGGGGAGACCAGTGTCTTGGTTCGACGCGGTGACACAGGGCAAGCGGCCGTGCTTGCAGCGGCTTTCACCTATCAAAGTGGCGGCAGCTCCAGCGGCTCTTGTGGCGCTGTGATCGGAGGTGGCCCCCAAAGCCTGATCGACGCACTAAGTAACGTTCTTTGGCTTCTCGTCCTCGTCCCGATCTTGTGGATGAAGAGGCGCGCGGGCGCTCCTGTCGAAGTGGCCTAGGGACCGGGCCACGTCGGAAACTCGCGTTTGGCAAAGCGCGTGAAGTCAGCTGCATGTTCGCGTTCGCCACGCTCCGTCGCCAAAGTGATTAGCCCGAGAATCTGCTCGAGGCTGAGCTCCTCCTGGAGGAGGAGCTGTTGCGAGAGGACGCCTCGGATAGCGCTCGAGGGGCTCGTGCGATAGGCGTCCCTAAGGGCTCCCCATGCGGCGGACGGCTGGCTCGCAAGCAGGATCGAAGCGACCGCGTAGTGCGCTTCAAACGAGCGAGGGTTTGCCAGTCGGGCAGCTTGAAAGGCCTCGAGTGCTAGGGGCGTCTCTTCCAAGGCAAGTCGTGCCTTGGCCTTCAAGAGGAGCGCTTGAGCGTTGCCAGGTTGTTGCTCGAGCAACTTGTCAACGACGTCAATCGCAGCTTGGAACTTTCCATCTTTGGCGTACAGCAGCGAGAGGGTGTATCTGCCCTCGGCGTAGCTCACATCCCCTAACGGGATCGTGTCCAGGTGCGTTTTCGCTAGGTGGGGTTGCCCCGCTTCAATCAGGCAGCGGGCGAGGTCGAGCACCAGGGAGTAGTCTTCGGCACGTAGGGCGAGAGCTGTTTGGAAAGCAACAATCGCCTGTTGCCAATCGGCCAATCCGACGCAAGATTTGGCAAATAACGACCAGGCCTCCGGAGCGTTTGGAGAGTCGTCTTTGGCCTCAGAAGAACTCGTAAGAGCAGCTCGAAACTCGGCCAAAGCTGCGGCTTCGGCTTGTGGTGATTGCTCCGCTCGCAGTAAGTTGCCTTGGGCTAAGTGCGCATTGGCCAAGGCGATTCGCACCTCGTGGCTGGCCCCGTCAAATTGCGCGGCAGCCGCAAAAATCGCAAGGGCTGGCTCGCAGGTCGAACCGGCGAGGTCTGCTTGGTATAGCTCAGCATAGCCATGACCTAGCTGGGCTTGGAGGCGGTCGTTTTTGGAAATCCAAATGGTCTCTGTCGTCGCGGGGGGGGCGAGTGGGGGTGCTGGCATGCTTTGAAGTGAGGACTCGTACAACTCGAGCTTGGAGAGAAGAGGCGCCCCCGCATCGGACCATGTTGTCGCGTCCTCGACCTCTGTCCCCAAAGTTAGGCTCACCAAAAAGTGCAAATGCGCCTCTTGGAGGGCCTCTAAACTGGAAGTCTCTTGGTGCCGATCTAGGAGCGACCGCCCAAGGCTCCAATGGACAAACGGATTGGATGGATTTTCTTGAACCGCTTGGCGAAACAAAATCTCTTCGGAGCTCCACACCGTTGTTCTTTGGGAAGAGAGAAGCGCAAGTGCTGCAACGACCAGTGCGCCTGTCGCCCAGGCGGCGCGTGCACCAAGTGTCTTGAGGAGCTCGCCGGCCATCCAGGCCGCACCTAAGCTCACCGCAAAAACAGCGGTGTATAAGTAGCGATCCGAAATGGGGAACTGGCCCGCGGCATTTGGATTGACCAGGATCGGGCTAAGGGCAATGGGTACAAAGAGCAACGCGAAGAGTGGCGCGCGCACTTGCTTGCGAAGTGCAGTTGCCGTCAGGGCTGCCCACCCTAAGAGGAGTGCGATGGCAAGGAGCGCGCCTCCTGAAGTCGCTTGCACAACGGGGTAAAAGGGCCGGAAGAGCTCGGGGGGGGCGGCCCCTAATAACAGGGACAGGAACTCTCCGAAGGCCTCTACCCGAAACCACATGGCCCGGGCGAATCCCATGTCGAGTTCGGCATTGACGCGATCGAACCCCGCAAGCACGTCCCCAAAGACAAATACACGCGCGGCGTAGTAGGTCGCGGCGACGAGGGCCAGTCCAGCGGCGGCGCCGGAGGGCCTCCACAGGGGGCGCTGGGTTGTGCCCTTGGAGAAGAAGAGCGTATCCAAGAGGAAGAGCAGTGGCAGTAGGGTCGCGCCTTGCTCCTTACTTCCAAGGCACAAGGCAAAGGAGCCGAGCGCAACCCACGGCAAGCCCAGAGACCCCCGTTCCCGCCAGCGATACCAGCCGAGCCCTGCGAGTAGCGCAAACAGGCCGCAGAGCGGATCGCTAAGGGAAGACGCCCATACGACAGCCTCGACGTTGATGGGATGGGCAAGGAAAATGGCGCCCGCCAAGAACCCTAAAGGTTCGCTGCGAAGGATGCTCGAGGCGAGCCGCCAGGCCGCCAGGCCAGCGCCTAGGTGGACGAGTAGCGAGACGATATGGAAGCCCAGTGCGCCGGCGCCGAGGGCCGCTGTCGAGCGGAAGACCAGGATCGTGACGGGCCTCCAGTAGCCGACCATCCCCTCGTTACCGTCAAAGCCCCAGAACGAACCGAAGAGGCTCTCCGCGAATCCAGCCTCGCCCGTGACGCGCGGGTTCGCGGCGATGAGGCGCAGGTCGTCGTATACAAAGGCTCCGGAGAGGGATCTCCCGTAAATCAAAATACCCAACACGACGAGGGCAAATCCGAGCAATGCGCGATGCATTCGCTCGTGGCGCTGTTGCTCGGTGGCTTGCATGGGAAGCTACTTTACTGCGACCGGCGTCTGACTCCCACACCAAAGACCGAGCCCACCCAGGCCAAGGCGTGGACGGGCTCGATTGCTTGAACGGGGCTTGGAAAATCACACCCGCTGTTTGCGGGGGTTCAGATCTCCTGGCCCCTTCTACAGTTGCTCAAAATCATAAATACACCTCCTGCCAAAGTTTGATTCCCGACACGACCCGGCTGAGCGGCCAGGCGTCGAGCGATGGTGTTCCCCTCGTGATTCACCCAGAGGGCCCGCATGGGCCATCGGCTTCTCAGGAGGACGATAAAACGATCTTGGGGGAAGATGCCGGGTAGCGCAAGGGGATATTTGGGAGCCAATCGCACAACACGCCGTGCATTCTCAGAGGAAGCACAGCTTCCGCTATCGGTTACGGGCGTATCACCCGTATGCAAGGTAGGATGAAAATCATGAAGCTAAGTGTGCTGGCCGCCGTTGTGGCCCTGTTTTCCTTGTTTGGGTGTGGCACGAGTGTGGCGCCGCTAACGCCTGTCTCACCAGTTGTTGTGATCGGTATCGACGGAGTCGACCCCGTCGTCTTGGGAGAGCTGTTAGAGGCGGGTCGCGTCCCGGCGTTCCAGCGATTTGTCGATGAGGGGACCTTGGGTCGCCTCGGGACTTTCGCGCCAACCTGGTCTCCGGTGATTTGGACAACGATCGCCACAGGGCAAAGTGCTGCGGCTCACGGCGTGGACGACTTCCTAGAGAAGAAGTCGGGGAAGCCCTTTACGAGTAACTCGCGGCGCGTGCCGGCTATCTGGAACCTCGCCTCTGATGCCGGTCGCACCGTGGACTGCGTCGGTTGGTGGATTACGTGGCCCGCCGAGCCTATCAACGGACGCCTTGTAGCCTCCTATGCGGCGCAGGCCCAGGCGAAGATCATTTGGAAGCCGACGCTTTGGAAAGAGATGGAGGAGCAAACCTTCCCCAGCGCACTGGCGAACGAGATCGAGCCGTTCCTCGTGCTGGCCAACGATGCAGAGGAGCTGCGGCCCAAGATGCGCCGTGCCTTTCCGATCCCCGACCAGCTTGACGCCCATCGCGGGCGCCTTGTGAATGACCTCGCTTGGGTGCACGCGGCGGACCTCTCCATCGCGGCGGTTACAGGACACATGTTAGATTCTGCGCAGACGGATTTGACGATGGCGTACCTAGCGCTCCCCGATGTTGTTGGGCACCGCTTCTGGCGTTACCACGCACCGGACGACATGCACTATGACGTGAGTGCAGAAGATCAGGCGGCCTTCGGTGACTACCTCGCGCTCTCGTATATCGAGGCGGACCGCCTTCTTGGCGAGCTCCTCGCGAAAGTCCCTGAGGACGCAACCGTGATTATTCTGAGCGATCACGGCATGCATGTGGACCCGATCACAATGTATGAAGAGTTGGCGCTGACCTCTGGCGCGCACGAGGACGCGGCGCCCGGAATCATTGGCGTACTTGGACCGAAAGCTGCAAAGCAGGGCAACGTACTGAAGCAAACGGATCGCGGCGACGTGTACCAAGTCGCGCCAATGCTTATGCACCTGCTCGATCTTCCCGTGCCTGAACATTGGCGCGGTGTGCAGGGGGGGCGTATTCCCCTTGAGCGTATTTTGACGGAAGAGTGGCGTGCGACGCACCCGCTCAGGCGCAGCCCGAATACGGATGGCGACTACAGGCCGGCCACAGCGCCTCGGGTGCCGACGGCTGGGAGCTCCGAGGCCTTCAAGGACAACTTCGAGTCGATTGGCTACCTAGGTGGCAACAAGCAGCAAGTCGAGGACGCGGAAGCCGAGCGAGCAGCCGAGTAGGCGCGCGAGTTTCCCGTTTGCCATCGTGTTTGGTTCGCGGTGAGATCGTTGGCGGGCCTCGACTTGCTATCATCCCCGCTAGCCCAAACCGGGCATTCGAAGCCGCAGGTTGCGCTTCGATGCCTGGCACCGCCCGACAGCGAATAGGAGTTACGAAGTGCAGACCATTACCTTTGACATTGAAGTCGCCGGCACCCCATGGGACGAAGTCGACGAGATCACACGCGGCTATCTAATGGAGCGTGCCCGAGACGAGCGCGAACGCGAAGCGCTACCCGAGCGAATGGCTTTGTTTCCGGGACTTGGAAAGATCATTGCGATTGGCCTTTGGAACGTCGAGGTGAATCGCGGCTTGATGTTGCTGGAGTCTCCCGAAGGTGCGCGTGGCGAAGGGACAAAAGAGTGGGAGCGTGTACCGGACTCGGACATCTTTCGAGGCACAGAGAAAGAGGTACTCGTGAAGTTCTGGGAGATCGTGGGCCGCAAGCGACCACGTCTTGTCTCCTATAACGGGCGCGGCTACGACGGTCCGATGCTAATGATCCGCTCGGCGCAGCTGGGTGTGAAGCCGTCGGTGAACCTGTTGCCCTACCGCTACGATGTCTCGACCCACTGCGACTTGATGGAGGTCTTCAACTTCCATGGCACGGTGCGCAGTAGCTACTCGCTGGATTTCTGGTGCCGCCGATTTGATGTGGAGAGTCCGAAGGGCTCCATCGACGGAAGCCAGGTGGGCCGCGTCTATCGCGAGGGCCGCATCGATGAGATCGGCGAGTACTGTCTGCGCGACGTGCGCGCCACCAGTGAGCTGTACAAGAAGGTAGAGCACACCCTTTTGCCTCTTTTTAAGGGCGGCACCTAAGCGCGCAAGTTCTGAATCGAGCCCGCAAGCAAGCCGCCGCAAGAGGGCGCCTCCCCGGATTGGAAGTATTGCCCCGAGGGGCGTGCGGATCGAGCGGCCTCAAGGCCCTCAACAGAAGGGAGTCTCTCGCGGTGGAGAGGGGCGTCTCTGTAAGCGAATTAATCGTTCGCCGTTGGGGGGGGCGGAGTGTCTAGGCGCCATGCACTCCAGCCGTCAACTTGAATCGGCGGCAACGAGGCAAGCTCCGGTGTCATCGTCGCGAAGAGCTCTCGCAGCGCATCGACAGCAGGTTTCGTCCCCGCGCTGGGCGCATCTGGAAGAATGAGATAACGGGGGCGATCGAGGAGGCCACCATCGCTCAGGCGCTGCTCGACCATTTGAAAGCTGGGAATATCGGCGGTCACGGGCAACATGGTGCGCCACGCATAGAAGTAGACCGCTGGTGTGAAGCCGAGCTGGGCCGGGTACAGCGCTACCGATTCAGGGGGGAGAAGTTTGCCGAGCGTTGCACCAACGAGCTCGGGCACCGTGCTCTGAGGCCGCGGGCTGCGCCAGATCCCCCAGAGGTGATTGGTCGTTGCAAAGCCGTTGTTGAGCGCAAGGCCAAGCAGCACAGCCGTCAGGATCAAGCCGCCGTGCACTCGACCTTTGCGTGCGAATGTCCGGCCCACGGCGTCACCGAAAATGACGAATGCAAGTCCGCCTAGGGCGGCAATGGCGGGGATCAAGTTTAGGATGAAGGAGCTTTGCGCTGGAGTGTCGTCGGCGGTGTGTTTGTAGTAGCCGAACATGACGGTGAAGCCGCCGGCCGCAAGTAGCAGCGGGAGCAGCGCGGGGTTCTTCTTCGACGCTCGAACTTCAGGCCCTTTGGACAGTAGCCGGTCGGCTTGTATCAGGATGGCGAAAACTAAGCCGACGATCGCGATCTCGACGAAAACCTCCGAGGCGAAAGTGACAAGGTGCGTGTGCTGTAGTCCGAGCCACCTCCAGAGCGGAACAGAGCCGGAGGTCAACGGTTCAAACAGGATGCCGATGCGCTCGGAGAGGCGGCTAGCGGGCTGAATCCCTTCGAGGGCCGAGCGGACGTAGATGCCGTGGACCAAGACGGGGAGAAGTGCGGCGAACCCAATCGCGCTGGCGGAGAGAAGGGCTCCCTTGATTCCAATCGCGCGGAGCCGTGACCCTAGGGCTGCGAAGCAAAGAGGGATCGCGAAAAACAGAGGAGCAAAAGTTTGTGCGGTACCGAGCGCAAGGAAGAGGCAGACGAAGAGCAGCTCTTTGCGAAAGATACAGCTCTCTTCGCAGATGGCGTCGCGACGACGAAGTTTTGCGAAGAAGCCAAAGGCGAAGAGCACGCACAGAATGCTTGCGGGCTCGTAGTTCACAAGCCCCGCATCTAGAATTGCCAAAGGGCAGAGTGCATAGAGCAGCATCCCGATCCAAGCGGCGCGCTTTCCGCCCTCTATCCGAAGAGCCCACCACAAAACGAGCATACTGAAGATGCTCGCCGCAAACATAGGCAAGCGCAGGGCGAACTCAAAGCTGTGATCCGTGCCTACGCCGGATGGAGAGCGCCCCTCGCGCCAAGCGTTCTCCCATCCGTGGGGCCCAAGCGCTTTGAGCGCGGTCCACTCGCCCAAAGCAAAGAGAGGCGAGTGGTTCCCGTAGACGTACCAAGTCTCAGGAGCGTCCACAACGGTGTCCAAATTGACAACGGGGTAACCTCCGGTGGGGGCGATGCCAAGCCTTTCGTAGTTGATCGAGGTCAGCCCGAAGAAGGCACCCTGGAAACCATCGGCCTCGCGGTCGAAGCCTCCGGCCGGCGCATAGTACACGCGCAACAGGATACCGAGGAATAAGGCTAGGCAGACGGCGATGAGCTCACGCCTAGGCGTGCACAACATGCGGCCGAAGCTGTGCTCGGGGGACTCGCTAGAGCTGGTGTTTGTTTTGGAATCCAAGGATTGGGGCGCTTGGCCTTTGGCTTTGATATAGGCTACGCGGAGAGCCAACCCGACCGTAAGTAAAACGTGATGTTCACCCAAAATCGAATTGCCGTCCACGCCTTCTTCGTAGCTTTTGCGAGCTTCTGTGCAGCTTGCAGCGAAGCGCCTCCCCCGGGCGGCGTCGTGCACTTGCATCCCCGACTCGAAGATGGCCGCTCTTCAGCCGCTGTGCTCGCTGAGGTTTCGGAGGTCACCCAAGCGTGGTCATTCTCAGGTGGGAAGCATCTCGATTGGAAGCTGGTCACCGCTGGTGTCGGAGGCAAAGTCTGTCGTGGCTGGGAGTGGCGTGCGGAGCCCGGCCAACCCGGACTCGATCCCGCGCGGATTGATGGCGTCTCTTGGAGCGGCAGGATTCCCCGCTCGACGAGAGCGCGGATCTCATGGCGTCGCACAGGTGATGCCGAGGGCAGCTGGCCGGCCAACTGCACTGCTGAGACGTCCGTTGTCGCGGATGAACAGGGCGTCTTGACCCACAATCTAGACTTAGGTGGGCACCCGGCCTGGAACGGTGGCAGCGACCCCGATGGGCAGCTCAGCAAGACGGGGGACATTCGTGCGATCCGATTTGAGCCCGATGGAACCCTTGGGATCAATACGACGATCGAAACGCTTTCGTTTTCGAGGCGCGGATTCTGGGGCGGTTTCGAGCCTCTAAAGCCAGACCTCGCCGTGGACGGTGGATTGGTGGTCATGGGGAGGTACGGGCGCCGGGCCTGGCCAACAGACTTTGGCACGCCTCTCTATTGCGACGTGTCGGTTCCCCGTGGAGGAAGGCTGCTGTTTGACGTCGCTTTAGGCGAGCAGCATCGGACGGAGCTCGAGCGCGTCCACCTTGCCATTGATGTCGCCCCGGCGGGGACGGCGGGGGCGGACGCGGACGAATGGGAGCGTATATGGTATCGAACCCTCGTGCCGCGCATGGCGCCCGACGAGACGTTGTGGACGGCGGCAAATGTTGACCTTCTCGATTATGAGGGCGACGACCTCCGGGTGCGCTTTCGAGCGTGGTCCGGCCATGGTGTTGATTCGCCGGCAGTGGGCATCTCAAGCGAGCTCTCCGAGGCATCCGTTTTTTGGGGCACCCCTGAGATTATGGGGACGCAGCCAGAGGAGCGGGCTCCCAACATCCTCTTGGTGACCTTGGACACCACGCGCGCGGACGTGCTGGGCGATGGCAATCCCGAGTCCGCTCTCGCGCCCTACCTAAAGGAGATGGCAGCTAAGGGGATCCGCTTCGAACAGGCTTATTCCGCCAGCAATGCGACGCAGCCCTCGCACGCCTCGATCCTGACGGGAACGTGGCCGATGGATCATGGTGTGCATGATAACTACGCGTTTTTTGGTGAGGGGAACATCACCCTCGCCGAGCGATTGCGCGCCCGCGGGTACCACACGATCGGGGCGGTTAGCCAGCAGTACATCGGGGCGGGTAGTGGCTTTGGTCAGGGCTTTGACGAGTTCATTCAGGCGGCACCAACCGCATCGCTCGATGGCGCTGCGACGATAGAGGGCATTCGTTCGCGTCTCTTGGACTGGGAAGAGAACGCGCCCGATCGGCCGTTCTTTTTATGGGTACACCTGTTTGACGCGCACACGCCTTATGCGGCTCCTTCTGGCTTTCAACGCGCACATGACCAGCGACTCGTGGAAGGGGGGGGGACTCTCCCCGCTATTCAGATCGCACCCGACGCCCCCGGAGCATTGCCGGCGATTGACGTGCTTCCCGATGAGATGTGGTTCCTTTCGAGGACAAACAATCTTGAGTTTGCCAAGCACCTCTACCGAAGCGAAGTTAGCTATGCGGACAGCCTGGTCGAAAACTTGAGTCGCACGCTCTCCGAGGTCGATCAGCTCGGCGCGACGGCCTTTTTCATCACGGCGGACCACGGGGAGTCCCTTGGCGAGAACAAGAGCTATTTCAACCACAAGGGGCTCATGGACGGGGTCGTTCACGTCCCCCTGATCGTTCAGATTCCCGGCGGTCCGGAGGGGGTCGTGGTAAAGGAGCTCTCCAGCAGTATTGATCTTGTTCCAACGATCTTGTCGTATGTCGATCGAGGTGGATTCGATCGCGCTAGTGAGGAGGGTGTTCTACGGGGACGCGACCTCTTGGCGGGTCTCGTCACCCCTTCAGACGACTCCGTCGCTGGCGATGAGCGTGTGTTCTTCGAACACTCCGGCGGCAGGCAGGTCGGATATAGAGAGGGCGATAAGTACTTCATCACAACGCTGGACGATGGATTGCGCTTCGGGATCGAGGTGGTGAAAACAGCGGACGGCAAGAGCGAACTGCGCGAGGTCCCCGTGCCTATGGGGACGAACTATCTTTTCCAAGCTAGCGAGGGGAACGTCAAGAACTATGCGGGCTCGCAGCCAGAAGAGGTCGCGCGCAGCGTGGAGGTTCTCCGAGCTTGGCTGGATTCAGCAAGGCCAATCGCATCGGAAAAACGCGAGACGACAGCGGCGGAACGCGACGACTTGAGCAAGTTGGGATACCTATCCGAAGACTAGCCTAGCGGAGTCGCCACAGCCACGAGGCCAAGCCTGCCTGCGGGTCCATGGGGGTGGCCTCGATATCCGCGAGGACTTGGCTCATGCCACCGGTGTGGTTCTCGTCAGTCCAATCCAGGTGCCACGGCGCATGCTGAAAGCGGGCTGGCAAAATCATGTCGCGCAGCGCGAACACCTTACCTCCGTTGGCGAGCGTGGTTCGGATCTGCGCGCGAGCGGTCGCAACGGCGGTGGGGACGACTCCCGAGGCGGCATCGGAGATGTCCAGAATCGCTGGGAGGCTCGCCTGCGGCTTGCCGGCGGTTTGCTGGGCGCGCATCAAAGAATAAAAACCCAACCGATCTAAGCCGAGGGCCAGCCCCTTTGGCCCCGCGCTTGTAAGTACCTCTCGGGCGCGCAAGTCCATGTCGGTACCCTGATTTGGAGCGATCAACACGCTCCAGTTCCCAAAGACCAGCGCGAGCAGAGCAGTCACCAAGAGCCCGGTGGAGAGACGTGGTGTCGTTGAGGCCTTGCGCAGAGCGAGCGCTGCCAGGAAGAACAGGGGCAGCAGCGTTCCGCAGTAGTACTCCATGTTGCTGGGTTGCCACCAGGTGAAGAACGAGAACCGTATAGCGATGAAAATCAGCAGTCCAACGGCAGCCTTCTTCGCCCTCGCGTCTTCGTCGGTGCTTGCCGATGGCGTGCGCCGCGACAGGACAAGCGCCGCCAAGATGGCGAGCCACGGCAGGAGCCCTAGGGTGAGTTGGCCACCCATCACCGCCAACGAGAAGGACCCGGACTGCACGCTATTACCTACAAACCAAAGTGGGTAGGTCAGGCTCGAAGCGAGCATGCCCACCGCGACGAGCAGTGAGCTCCAGGTCGGGGTTCCACCCCAAAGTCCGCTGTCGGCAAGGCCGCGCATCCACTGCGCAAAGGCCATCTCAGACCCAGCCAATTGAAATGCTAGGAAGTAGAAGACTAGGCAAAGCGCACCGGCTGTGACGGAGACAAAGAGGGCACGCCGGAGCGGGAGCAACAGGATCACCGGAACAACAACCAGCACGCTGTCTTGGCGCAGCAGAGTTGCTAGCAAGAGGAGCGCGATGAGCGCCTGGTTCTCTTTGTTGGTAGGCGCCTCTTGGTTCTGTTCCGGCCGGAGGGCAATGCGCAGGACGAGGCCTAGGAGTGCAGCCTCTGCGGCGACTGCTGGTAAGTAAGTCTCACCAACGGCCCCGTACAGCCAGAAGCAAGATGAGAAGGCGAGGAGCAGCGCAAGGAGATACGGCACGAGCCGGGATCGCACGTTGAAGGCGAGCGCGGTACGTAAAAAAGCCAGCACGCAAAGGGATGCCCCAAGTGCGCTCAATACCGTCTGCGCAGTCATCGCCAGGGCCATGGGAGTTCGCAGAGTCGAACTTGCGGATTCGAGTGGAGCTAGGCAAGCTGCGATCAGCGCGGCGAGCGGGTGGAAGAGTAGGTGGTGCGGATTCCAAAGGGACTCGCCACCGTCGCCATTCGCCAGGTGCTGCGCGTAGCCGAGCGCATCGTTCCCAAGGATCATCCCGTCGTCCAGTACACCGAACGCCAAAAAGTAGGTGGCGAACAAGAGGGATCCCAATGCGAGGAGGGATGCTTTCGAAGGTGGGGCTGAGGGCATCAAGAGATCCTAAAAAGAAACGCCCCTCGTGCCAATGGCACGAGGGGCGCCCTCTCTCCCTTGTTGGTTACGAGGCAACTTTAGCCTTCGTAATAGACAGGGTCCGGGATCTCGGGTAACTCAATAGCGCGCCAATCGAGCTGGTCGCAGTCGCCGTAGAGGTTGTCGAGGTCGTAGTACTCTCGCGCATCCGGTTGAAGGAGGTGCACGATCACGTTGCCGTAGTCGAGCAGAATCCACCAGCCTAGCTCTGCGCCTTCGACGGGGCGATGCTGTTCACCGGCGGCCTTGAGGCGCACGTGCAGCTCGTCGTACATGGCCTTGACGTGCGGCCTGGATGTTCCGGTGATTACGACAAAGTAGTCGGCCACTGGGAATTGCTTGTCGACATCAAAGATCTTGATGTCGTCACCTTTTTTCTGTTCGCACAGCGAGGCGGCTGCTGCGGCTAATGTCTTGGAATCGATGGGAAAGCTCCTGGTATTTCTGGGCGCGGTCTCGGCGCTGCAATTCGAAGGGACCTTGGTGGGGTCTTAGCCCGAGGTCCCAACGTTACCTAACTATTGGATGATGGAGAGTTACAAGAATGCGGCGAGGTCCCGGAACAATCCGGGGACCCCGCCGCCTCTGTGGGGTCGTTCGTCCTAGCCGAGGAACCAAGGTAGGAACACAAGTCCCACCACGGTCATCAGCTTGACGAGGATGTTGAGTGACGGGCCGGAGGTGTCCTTGAACGGGTCACCTACGGTGTCTCCAACGACTGCGGCGTGGTGAGGATCAGAGCCCTTGCCACCGTGTGCGCCGCCTTCGATGTACTTCTTTGCGTTGTCCCAAGCGCCACCGGCGTTGGACATGAAGATGGCCATCATGACTCCGGTGACAAGTGCACCAGCGAGCAATCCGCCAAGGGCTTCAACGCTCACCATACCGACAAGGATCGGTGCCAAGATAGCAATCAGACCAGGAAGGATCATCTGCTTGAGAGCGCCGTCGGTAGAGATAGCGACACAGCGGGCGGCGTCCGGTTTGCCGGTGCCCTCCATGATGCCGGGGATCTCGCGGAACTGGCGGCGCACCTCTTCGACCATGGCGAAGGCGGCGTTGCCGACTGCGCGCATGGTGAGAGCGCTAAACAAGAACGGCAGGATGCCGCC
>CALBMX010000076.1 GCA_937896235.1 uncultured bacterium | reverse complement strand
CCTCCAGGCAGCTCTTGACTTCTCGCCTGGCATTAGCAATCCTACCCCATGAAGAAATATCTACCCCTTATCGCACTCGTCGGACTCACAGCTTCTTGCTCGGGTCTGCGCGAGACGGACTCTACCTTTTCAGCCCACGCCGAATCCTTTCGCATCCTTGGCTTCGCCATCCCCGGAGAAGACAATGCAATGGCGCTGGAGCTCGTGCCCGAGGGCGCAACCATCGAGACGATTCACTCTGCGCCAGCCGATTGGACGTCTCTCCTAGGAGCACTGAACAACATTCTCGGCTTCAGCTATACCGAGATCAGCGGCACCAAGTAGCCACACCACTCTTCGCCGGCCCAGGTAGGGACCTGGCCATCCAGAAAGGCCGCGGGCTCCCAAACGGGACCCGCGGCCTGATTAATAATGGGAACTCGGCAAAATCTACTCGAGAATCAAGGTTCCGCATCCCGATATCAATGCATCCAGCTATCTTGATGGTAACCATGCAGCTAACAACAACATCACGCCTCCTCAAGGCCCTCGCGGACGAAACCCGGATGCGCATTCTCCACCTGCTTGCCCAGGAGGAGCTCTCCGCTTCCGACCTCATGGAGATCCTCAATATGGGTCAGAGCCGGGTCTCGACCCACCTCTCTCTCCTTAAAGAGGTAGGGATCGTCATGGACCACCGCGCAGGTCGTCGCAGCCTCTACAACTTGCAACCGGGGCCCGGGGCCCTTCTCTGGGATGGCATCTCAAAGGAAAATCGACGTGCCCCTGAGTTTCACGCGGACTTGGCGGGTCTCAAAACCCTACGCGAGCGCCGAATAGGCAATACGAAGGCCTATTTCGATCGCGTCGCAGCCTCGTTCGGTGAGGCCGATCTACCTGGCCGGACTTGGGAGGGTTTGGCGCGCGCGCTCATGGCTCTCGCGCCCCGCCAGCGTTACGTCGACCTGGGTGTAGGCGACGGCCAACTGACCTTGATGCTTGCCGGGGCAGCACGAGAGGTGACCGCCGTGGATCTCTCCACCAAGATGCTAAGTGCTCTCAAGCGCCGCGCAGGCGACGCCGGACTGACCAACATCAAATATCTCGAAGCGGACATTGCGGACCTCCCCATTCCCGAGGGTCAGCAAGACATCGCCGTAATGAGCCAGGCCTTACACCACGTACCCACGCCGTCTCGTGCACTTGAAGAGGCGTATCGCATCCTCACTCGCGGAGGCCGGATCCTGGTGATCGATCTACTCGCTCACAACGAAGACTGGGTTCGCGAGAAGCTACAGCACCAGCACTTCGGCTTCACGGAAGAAGAGCTGGCGGGTCTGCTCGAAGAAGCGGGCTTCCAAAACGTCCAGGTCAGTCGCGCTGCGCGTGACTCCAACCCACCCCACTTCATGACACTTATCGCCACGGGAACGAAGGATTAGCACAGTGACCTCACCTCTACGAAAAGCGCTAGCTGAGCGCGTCCTTGTCCTAGATGGCGCAATGGGCACCGAAATCCACGCCGCCGATTTGGACTTGGAGAAGGACTTTCTCGGTCTAGAAAACTGCTCCGAGATCGTGAACGCCACACGTCCCGACGTTATCGGCGCCATTCACGAGAGGTACTTCGCTGCGGGTTGCGACGCAGTGGAGACGAACACGTTCGGCGGCGCAATGCTAACCCTTGCAGAGTTCGACCTCGAAGATCGCTGCGACGAGATTAACTTCAAGGCCGCCCAGTGCGCCCGCGCGGCCGCCGACAAGTATTCCACGCCCGAGCAACCTCGATTCGTCTTCGGTTCGATGGGGCCAGGCACGAAGCTCGCGACTCTTGGCCAGGTTAGCTATGCCGAACTCAAGCAGAGCTACTTGGTTCAAGCGAGAGGCCTTGTTCGTGGTGGTGTCGATGCGCTACTCGTAGAGACGTGCCAAGATCCCCTACAGATCAAAGCCGCCCTAAACGCTGCGATCCAAGCGCGCGAAGAGGCCGGTCGCGACATTTTCTTACAGGTTAGCGTGACGATGGAGGTCACGGGCACGATGCTCGTTGGCACCGAGATGGGCGCCGCAATCGCGATCCTTGACGCGTACCCGCTCGACCTCCTCTCCCTCAACTGCGCGACCGGGCCGCGCGAGATGGGCGAGCACGTTCGCGTCCTTGGACAAACCTGCCGCAGCTACATCGGCGTCTACCCCAATGCGGGGTTACCACAGCTTGTTGATGGAGAAACCGTCTATCCACTCGGCCCCGAAGAGCTTGCGGATTGGCTCGTTCGGTTTGTCAAAGAGGATGGAGTCAACCTAGTCGGCGGCTGCTGTGGCACGACTCCAGCACACCTGGCCGCCATCGCGCGGAAGATGCGTGGACTCAAGCCCAAAGTGCGCAAGCCGAGTGGGACCGCTCAAGTTGCAAGCGTTTACTCCGCCGTGAACTTAGTGCAGGAGAACTCGGTCTTACTGGTTGGGGAGCGTTCGAACTCCAATGGCTCCAAGGCGTTTCGCGAGCACCTACTAGAGGGCAACCTCGACGGCATGGTGCAGATGGGGCGCGACCAGGTTCGCGCCGGTAGCCACGTGGTCGACCTCTGCACGGCATACGTTGGCCGCGACGAGGTCGAGGACATGTCGGCCGCTATCGGCCGCTACCGCACGGACGTCGCTTCCCCGATCATGGTCGACAGCACGGAGACTCCCGTGCTCAAGGCTGCGCTCGAGTTGCTTGGCGGGCGCTCCATCATCAACTCCATCAACTTGGAAGATGGGCTCAACAAATGCGTTGAGGTCTTGCCACTTGCGAGGGAGCATGGATCTGCAGTCGTATGCCTCACGATCGACGAAGACGGCATGGCTAAGACGGCAGACGAAAAGGTCCGCATCGCCCGCCGAATCCACGACATCTGCACGAAGGACTACGGGCTCCGGCCCGAGGACCTCCTATTTGATGTCCTGACGTTTACGATCTGCACGGGAAACGAGGACGATCGCAAACTCGGACTGGAGACACTCGAAGGCATTCGCCGGGTGCGCGACGAGCTACCCGGAGTTGGCACGATCCTGGGCCTATCAAACATCTCGTTTGGCCTGAAACCAGCGGCGCGTCACGCACTCAATTCGGTCTTCATGCACCATGCGCAAGAGGCCGGACTCACAGCCGCGATTTTGCACGCCGGTCGCATTGAGCCCCTGCACCACATTCCCGACGAGTTGCGCCAGACCTGTGATGACTTGATCTTTGATCGACGCCGCGAAGGCTACGATCCGCTCCACAGGTTGATGGAACTTTGCGAGGGTATCGATGTTGCTTCCGTCAAAGAAGATCACATCCCCGAGGAGCTCTTTGAGCGCCTCAGCTGGCGCATCGTCGAGGGCGAGCGCACCGGACTCGAGGACGACCTCACGGAGGCACGCAAGACCAAGACGGCCTTAGCTATTATCAACGAGGATCTACTCGGCGGAATGGCGACCGTCGGAAAGCTCTTTGGCGCAGGCGAAATGCAGCTGCCCTTCGTCTTGCAATCGGCGGAGACGATGAAGGCGTCCGTCAAGCTGCTCGAGCCCTTTATGGAGAAGGAGGAGGGCATCACGCGCGGGAAAATTGTGCTTGCTACTGTGCGTGGCGATGTCCATGACATCGGCAAAAACCTCGTCGACATCATCCTCACCAACAACGGCTATACCGTTTATAACTTGGGGATTAAGCAGCCGATTCAGCACATCCTAGAGGTTGCCCAAGAGCATCGGCCCGATGCGATTGGCATGAGCGGCTTACTGGTAAAGTCGACTGTGATCATGCGCGAGAACCTTGAGGAGATGAACGCGCGCGGGGTCAACACTCCCGTGCTCTTGGGCGGCGCCGCACTCAATCGACGCTATGTGGAAAGCGATTGCCGGAAATCCTACGAAGGCAGCTTGTACTACGCCAAAGACGCGTTTGACGCTCTTGATATCATGGCCCGCATCGCCGCCGGGGAGCCACGCCCCGAAGTCGTTAGTTTCGAGGAAAAGAAGAAGGTCCTGAAGTCTAGGGCAGCCGTTGCAGAGCCTGCACAGGCGGCCACCCAGCCGATCAACGGCCAAAACCTCGAGCGGGACTTTATCTATCCATCCGCTCCATTCTTGGGCGCTCGGATGATTGAGAAAATCAACCTGCAAAGTGTCGTCCCCTTTATAAACGAGCGCACCCTCTTCCAATTCCAATGGGGCTACAGGCGCAAGACACAAGGCAAGAAGGAATACGAGGAGTTCATCGAACGGGAAGTCCGTCCGAAGTATTTTGAGCTGCTCAAACAGTGCGCACAGGAAGACATCTTGATCCCCAAGGCCGTCTATGGTTTTTGGAGGTGCGTCCCCGAAGGTGACGCTGTTGTGCTGCTTCACCCCGAGGACGACGGACGCGAAGTTGGACGTTTCCTTTTCCCGCGTCAAAATGGCAAACGGAATCGCTGTCTCTCCGATTACTTCCATACGCGCGATGGCGAGCCCGACGTGATTGCGCTGCAAGCTGTCACCGTTGGCCAACAGGCCACGGAAGTCGCACTGGAGTGGTTTGGTGAAGATCGCTACAAGGACTACCTTCACCTTCACGGGTTGTCCGTCGAGAGCGCGGAGGGCCTCGCTGAATTCACCCATTCGCAAGTGCGCTCGGACTTGGGCTTTGCCGCGGAAGACGCACGTGAGAAGCGCGCCCTGTTCGCCCAAGGCTATCGAGGTGCCCGCTTTTCATTCGGATACCCGGCGTGCCCGAATCTCTCAGACCAAGAGCTCTTGCTCGACCTGCTTGGCGCCGATCGAATTGGTCTCAAACTCGGCGACGAGGATCAGCTTTGGCCCGAGCAATCAACCTCAGCAATCGTCTGCCATCACCCCGAAGCGCGCTACTTCACCATCTAATCGGTATGACTTATCCCACAAGCGAACTCGAACGCATTCTTGAGCCCGAAGTGATGGACACCACGGAAGAGGCCGATGGCTATGCCGCCATGGATCACACAGGATCGGGCGGGGCCTTCGTCGACCGCCTCATCGAACTGGGTGCGGAGGGTTATGCCCTCGACATCGGCACGGGCCCTGGAACGATCCCGCTGCTCGCCTGCGAACGCATCGCAAACCTTCGCATCATGGCGGTCGACCTTTCACCTAAGATGCTCGCTCACGCAGAGCGGCTCCGGCAGGGCTCCCCCCACAAAGACCGCATCAAGTTCCAACTTGCCGATGCGAAGGGGCTGCCCTTCGAAGATCGAAGTTTTGACGTCGTGTTCTCGAATACCATCCTGCATCACATCCCCGATCCGACCCATATGCTCATCGAAGCCGCGCGGCTTCTTCGCCCCGGAGGCACACTGCTGATTCGCGACCTCTATCGCCCGCGCACCAAAGATGAGCTCGATGAGCTTGTCGCCCTGCACGCTGCCCAGGACACCCCCTACAACCGGGAGCTATTCCGCGCCTCGCTACACGCTGCGCTCTCGGTGGAAGAGCTCGCCATGGTCGCGGAGTCCGCCTTCTTGGAGGATGCGGACATCGTTATTGATACCGACGGGCACGTCTCCCTTCAGCGCGCGGCCGAATAGCCCCGGGTTCATGTACAAACCCGGTTCGGATCTCCCAAGGAGCCGACATCGGGGGGCGCACAAAGCATGCCCTTCAGGCTAGAGTCTCTCTCCACCCCATTTTGGAGACTCTATGCATCTTCTTTTCCCCCGTGGCCAAACGGCCTTTGGCCTCATCTTCGGATCCGTGCTTTGCGCAACAGCGCTAGCTCTTCCCGAGGCGGCCTCCCCACTCCCTCTCAGTCACCGAGCACAAAGTTCACCCGTACCCGCGGATGCAACAAATCTGCTTACAAACGCCGCCCTCTCAGCACGCCTGTCCGCACTGGTAGGCGCGCACGCTGCTGTTGCTGAGACCTTCACGATCGGCAATTCACGTAGCGGAATTTCGATCGAGGGAGTGAAGCTGTCCGACGGCCTTGACACCCTCGGCAAACCAGCGATCCTCGTCGTCGGTAACATCGAAGCGAGCCGGGTATTCTCAGCGACCATCGCGCTGTCTGTAGCAGAGCGCGTGGCCGCAAGCTTCCAAGCCGACAATGCGGACCACCTACTTTCACGCGCAACCCTTTTTGTCATCCCAAGACTCAATGTAGACGGTGCGAGTGCACGCTTTACGGTCCCGCTGTTTGACGATGGGGCCACAGGCCACGGCGTTGACAACGATCGTGATGGCCTGATGGGAGAGGACGGTCCCGCGGATGTAAACGGTGACGGTCAGATTACCTGGATGCGCGTTCCTGACCCCGAGGGAACTTGGCTTCCCGACCCGTTTGATCACCGGGCACAAGTAGAGCGAGATGCCAGTCATGGCGAACGTGGAACCTGGAAAGTCCTGCGCGAAGGCTTCGACTCCGACGGCGACGATCGCGTTGCGGAGGATGCCCCGAACGACGGGCTCGTCTCTCGAAACTTTCCCGCGGGATTCGAAGAGCACACTGCCGCCGCCGGGTTCTTCGCTGGCGAAGAGCCCGAAGTTCGCGCCATGATGGATTTTGTCTTAGCGCACCCGGAGCTCGCTCTTGTTGTTACGTTTGATGGCACGGACAACCTGAACTCGGGCCCGCAGACGACCGACGATCCGTCCGGTGGCAGAGGTCGCTTCTCCGGCCCGCGCACGCTGCCCGATGGCAAGGTGCTTGAGTCTGATGCCAACCTACTCAAGGAATTTGGTCGGCGGGCCAGCGCGATTCGCAAAGAGAGCACCAAGGCGGATGCCTACCCTAATGGATCCTTCCAGCGCTGGATTTACGAGCATCGCGGGCTACTCACGCTCGACTTTACCGCGTGGCAGATGCCCACAGAAGCCGCGAAGTCCGCCCAGGAAGAGAGCGAGCCAGTCGAGGACAAATCTAGCGGATCGATCAGCACCCCTTCCGAAGATCCAGATGTCGCCGCTTGGAATGGAGAGGTGGCAGCCCCATTGGATCCACCAAGTGAAGCTGAAGAATCTGCTGAAGAGAAGCCGGACACGTGGCGCGAAGCCTCGGAAGACGCTGGCCGCTTGAAGTGGCTGGACGCCAGTGATGAAGGGGCTAGGTTTGTCGCCTGGCAAGACTTCGATCACCCTCAACTTGGCGCCGTGCAAATCGGGGGCTGGGCACCCTTTGCGTTGACCGAACCACCAAGCGCGGAACGCCAAGTTATTGCGGATGCCGCAGCCGAGTTCGTTCTTGGATTAGCGCCATCTCTGGCGCAAATTGAGATTGCTTCATTCACAGCGACCAAACTCTCCAAGCGCCTTTGGAAGATCGAGGCTGCAATCGAGAACAACTCACTGCTTCCGCTGATGACCAAAGCGGGTGCCCGCGCCAGGACCATTCGTCCTGCGCGCCTTGAGCTAGTGCTGCCCGCCAAGTCCAGCATCATCGCCGGCGAAGCCAAGCAGCAGATCCGTGAGCTCGATGGCGCTGGTGGCCGCAGCGAATTCATTTGGCTTGTCGACATCGCAAATCCAGAGCATCTTGGACTCAACATCACTACCGACCACGCCGGCACAGCCTCTCAGGCTTGCACATTGGAGGAAAAATAATATGGGCCCATCCCAACTCTCTCTCTTTATTGCCGCAAGCCTCTTTGCGCTGCCCGCACTTGGACAAGACCCCAGTGGCGCCACGATCACACATGGTGATTCCGACGCTGGATTTCCGGGGCTCGGTGCTGGGCGTGCTCCATTGATTGAAATCCCTTGGAACCGCCTCTCTCCTCCAGAGAAGCTCTATGAGGATCTCGATCGATTAGCCGCACAGTGGCCCACGATGCTCTCCTATGAGGTTTTAGGGGAGAGCATCGGCGGCATCGAGATGCGTGTGTACACGCTGAACAATCCCGCGACCGGGCCTGCGAGTTCCAAGCCTGCAATGTGGATCGACGGCAACATTCACGGCAACGAAGTGCAAGGTGGCGAAGCGGTTGTCTATACCGCTTGGTACCTACTTGAAAACTTCACCCACAACGCCCGGGTGGATGACCTGTTGTCGCGATCGAGCTTCTACATGTTGCCCATGGTCAACCCGGACGGGCGCGCGAGTTGGTTTGCCGACGCGCACAACCCACACTCCTCACGCACGGGCATCAAACCGACGGACAACGATCGCGATGGATTGTTTGACGAGGACTCACCCGACGATCTCGATGGTGACGGCCAAATCCTACAGATGCGCAAGTACGTACCGGGCGAGGGAACACACAACCTCGACCCCGAAGACCCCCGCATTTTGATTCCGGTTTCAGCAAACGATCTCGGCGTCAAAGGGGACTGGGTCATGCTCGGGACGGAAGGCATTGACAACGACGGTGATGGCAGTACCAATGAAGACGGCGTCGGCGGTTACGACATGAACCGGTCTTGGCCGGCGATGTGGATGCCAGAGCACATTCAATTTGGGGCTGGTCCCTATCCGCTCTTTTGGCCGGAGACCAACTGCATTGCAAAGTTCCTCATCAGCCATCCCAATGTCGCCAGCTTCCAATCGTTTCACAATAACGGTGGCATGATTCTTCGGGGTCCAGGGGCGGAGAGCTTCGGAGAATACCCACGTGCGGATGTTCGCGTTTACGACGAGATCGGCAGAGATGGCGAGGGTCTTCTCCCCTTCTACAGCTACATGATTCTGTGGAAGGACCTGTACTCGGTGTACGGTGGCGAGGTCAACTTCGCCTATGAGACCCTGGGTATCATGAGCTTCACCAACGAGCTTTGGAACTCCGCCCGAATGAACCCGGACGGTAGGAAGGGAGAGTCTTCTGAAGATCGCCACTGGTCGGACGACCACCTGCTGATGGGTGCAGGCTTCGTCGACTGGCACCCTTTTGACCACCCTCTCTACGGCGAGGTCGAAATCGGCGGATTCCGGAAAGACGTTGGGCGTGTTCCCCCGACGTTCTTGATTGAGGAGATGCTCCACCGCAACGCGCTGTTCTGCATACGGCACGCCGAGGCGATGCCCGACGTACGCATTCGCAAGACCGAGGTCTCCGACCTACCCGGCGGCCTGTTTGCCCTCGACGTCACGTTCGAGAACCTGCGCGAAATCCCAACGCGCACTGCACTTGCCTCACAGAAGGGAATCGGGGTGCCTGACCGTCTCTCGATCGAGACCAAAAAGGGCAAAACCGAGGTGGTGTCGGCGGGCTTCCGCCTAGACAAGTGGCGCGACCAACTCTTGGACTTGGTCGAGGGAAATCCAGCTAGCATTCCCCTCGAGGATGGGATTGGGAGCCGCGGCGAGGTCACTCTTCGTTGGATCCTTAGCGGCAAGGGGAGCGTCGAGGTCTCCTGGAAAGGCGAGAAGGGAATCGACGTCTCCGAGGTCGTCACGATCAAGTAGAACTCTTCCTTAGCAACTTAGAAGTACCCCGTAAGGTCAAAGGTCTTGCGGGGTACTCTCTTGCTATGTTTGCTGTTGCCCTGCTCCTGCTCGGATCGCTCCTCCCCCACGAGGAGTCGGTCTCGTCTTCCTTGGTTTCGATTGGCGAGGACTCCATCCATGTCGAGATTCGCTTTCAAGCGCTATCGATGGATGAGGTCTTACCGATCGATTCCAGTGGCGATGCCCGCATCCAATCAGAAGAGGCTAAGGGCCACGCCACAGCAATGGGCGCCTATCTCGCGAGTCACTACTCCATCACAGCGGGAGACGAGCTTCCGGAGAAGTCTAACGTCCTCACCGCGACGCTACTCGAGGTGGCCCTCGACGAGGAGACTTTAGGCCTCGACATCGATAGGCAGTGGCTAACCGCGCGGCTTGAATACCCCTTTTCCGGCGCCCCTTCCTCCCTCTGGATTGACGTGTCTCTGTTCCGCGAGACCAGTCCCGGCCACAAGGACTTCGCCGAGCTCGCGCATGCCGGCACCACGGATGATGCACCGGATCGCATATGGATATTCAGCAGGTCGGACCCGCAGTGGCTGGTTCGCCTTCCCAAGGCCCAAGCTGCGAAGAACGCTCCAGAAGGCCCCGACTTCGGCATTTGGATTCAGCTCGGCTTTAGGCACATTCTCAGCGGCGCAGATCACCTGTGTTTCGTATTGGGTCTGCTATTGGCTGCGCGAGGACTTCGCAGCCTCGCCGGCACGATTACCGCATTCACCGTTGCGCACTCGTTGACCTTGGGCGCCGTTGCGCTCGGCTGGTTCTCGGTCTCCACCGCACTCGCGGAACCGCTCATTGCCGCATCAATTGTTTACGTCGGCTTCGCAAACATGAGAGCGGCAAAGCCTAGGCGCGCTTGGCCCGAAGCGTTTGGTTTTGGCCTGCTGCACGGTTTGGGATTTGCCTCGCTCTTGTCAAACGCCTTGGGTGCGGAAGAGGCGCGCCTGGCACCCCTTTTGGGATTCAACCTAGGGATCGAGTTCGGCCAGATCCTGGCGGCAACAGCCATTGTAGCGGTTCTAGCGCTGCTGCCACGGGGTGCCGATTCGAGTGACGAGAGTGGCCTTGCACCACCGGCCGTCGCTCGGTTTCTTTCCCTAGGGATAGCCATGGCGGGTCTATTCTGGCTTGGAGCGCGACTACTTCCCTAGCAACCTGTCGAAAGCTGCTACAAATAGCTAAGATCACGAGTTCAAGTGCATAAACCCATCGCTAAGACCGTACTTGAGAAAAGCATATGGCAAAGCCCGACTTAGAGGATGCTCCCAAAGGAGAGGGAGAGGAGAGAGAGAGCTCTGCGGGCAGCGCTCTTCCGAAGCTCACTGCGTTCGCCAAACAGCTGAGAAAGCGCTATGGGCCCGAGGTCGATCCCCATGTAAGCCTGGACCCAGATGTCCCCGAATCGGAAAGCGCGAACGAGCCCCTTAGCAAGGGGCAATCCCCCGCCAAGCAGCGTCTAGAGCGACTAGGCGCTATGACACCCGGCGACTTCCGCTACAAGTACAAAAAGGAGATTGGACGCGGCGGCATGGGGGTTGTCCTTAAGGTTCGCGACCGCGACTTACGGCGGAGCTTGGCGATGAAGGTACTCCAATCGAAGAGCCCTAACGGCTCAAACGACTCGCCCTCGAACCATCGCAAGCTCACGCGTTTTCTCGAGGAGGCGCAGATTACCGGTCAGCTCGACCACCCCGGCGTAGTCCCTGTTCACGAGCTTGGGATGGATGCCCGAGGTCGCCCGTTCTTCACGATGCGGTTGGTTCGCGGACACACCCTCAAGCAAGTGTTTGAGGCCATTGAAAACACAAAACAACACCAGGGGCTTGACAACTGGACGCGCAACCGCGCCCTGTCCTCGCTACTCCGAGTGTGCGAAACCTTGGCTTTCGCACACTCGAAGGGTGTCATTCACCGTGACCTCAAACCGTCCAATATCATGGTGGGTCACTTCGGTGAGACCTACGTTATGGATTGGGGACTCGCCAAGGTTCTCAATCGGGACGAAAACCGCGACATCTCGCCTAAGGTCGCCACTGCCGACGAACCCGATGACGAATCCATTAGCATGGTGCGCACGGATCGGTTGGAAGAAACTGACATGGATCCCGACTCGCCACTGGTCACGATGGATGGTGACATTGTTGGCACACCCGCTTACATGGCGCCGGAACAGGCGAAGGGCGAGCTGGACAAGGTGGGCGAACAGTCGGATGTCTACTCGATTGGTGCGATCCTCTACCACCTCCTCACGGGCCGTCCGCCCTACGCCGATACGGTTGCCCGCCAGAATCCGCACGTCGTCTTGATGCGCGTCTTATCGGGCCCACCAGAGCCTATCCACAAGGTGCGCAAAGGCGTCCCTGGCGAACTTGCCGCCATCTGCGAAAAGGCCATGTGCTACAGCCGCAAGCCGCGCTACGACACAGTTCTTGCGCTGAGTGAAGACCTGCGGGCCTTCCTTGAGGGGCGGGTTGTCATCGCGCACGAGACGGGCTCCATCGCCGAGTTTCGAAAATGGGTCGCACGCAACACAGCGATGGCTACCGTCAGTGCGATTGCCCTGCTCTCCCTCATCGCGTCGCTCTCCTACAGCTCCGTTCGCATGTCCTCTGCGAACGGGACGCTCGACAAGACAAACGCTGAGCTCGAGGCCTCCAAAAACGCGGCGATTGCAAACAGCAAGCGCGCTGAAGACAACTCGGTCATGGTCGTGGCCGCCTCCAAAGCTGTGGAGGAGGCCGGCGAGGCCAGCCTCCGACAGGCCTATCTCTCGAGTTTGCACGCCGCGCACCTGAGCCTTCGTCTCAGCGAGACAGGCGTCGCTCGCGAGCTTCTTGACGCGACGGCAGGTCGCTTTGCGGGTTGGGAATGGGAGCACATCAATTTGCTCAGCGACACGTCTCTCAAGGTGTGGGATACCGGCTATCAAAATGACGTGGAGGTGGCGTTCTCATCCGATGGCGAGATCATCGCCAGTGTAGATCTCGACGGCACCCGCGACATCGAGCTGCGCAACGTGGCCGATGGAGAGGTCTACAAGAGCCTCCCGCGACAGGCGGGCCAGATCACCGGGCTCGATTTTGATGCGACGGGCAATTTTTTAGCCGCTTCGTCCTCAAACGAAGGCGTGCGAGTCTTTAACGTTTCCAATGACGAGCAGGCCCTCTATCACCCCAGCAGCACCGTGCGGGATGTCGACTTCGGCCCCAATGGTCTCATGGCATGTGCGACGACTGAGCACGGCGTACAGGTCTGGGACACAACCATCGCTTCCAAGGAGATGCGCGAGATCCCGGTCTACACCCTAGGAACCTCCGACGGCCTAACGGCTGTTGATTGCTCTCCCGATGGCGCTCGTATCGCCGCCGGTAGTGAGGCCGGAGTCGCACATCTATGGGATCTTGAGACGGGCTTGGAGACAACGATCTCACTCAACGAACAGCCAATAACCGACGTCGCGTTTTCACCCAAATCGGACTTACTCGCAGCTTGCTCCAAGGACGGCTCGATCAGGATACTTCGCATCCGAAACGGCAAAGCGACTGTCATTGCGGTTCGCACAGTTGTCGATGCATTTGCCATGAGCTGCGTGTTCTTGCCAGATGGTCGCATCATGGCTTCCTGCTCGGATGGCTTGCTGCGCTTGGTCAACTTGGCTTCGCCTTCGATCACATCCGTCCATGGCCACAAGAGCGCCTCCTCATCGATTGCTATCGACGGGAATGGCCTTCTCATGGTGACCGGGTCACACGATGGAACGCTTCGCTTGTGGTCGCGTTTGGCTTTTGAGGCGACCACCCTCTTCAGCGGCCACGAGTCCGACATCAAAGCTCTCGCTTTCTCTCCAGATGGCAGGTCCGTTGCGACGGGATCCCTGGATACGACCATTCGCCTCTGGGACTCGAACACTGCCGAGGCAACAAACGTACTTCGCGAGCACGACGCCGATGTGAGCGCGTTGGCCTACAGTCCGGATGGCGAGTATTTGGCCTCGGGCTCAGGAACCAGGCCGGGCAAGAAGAGCGAGATTCGCATTTGGATGGCCGACGATGGAGAGCCCTTCAACTTCTGGGAGTGCCATGACAGGAGCATCGTGGACTTGGCATTCAGCCCCGACAGCAGACTTCTCGCCGTTGCATCCGACGATGGCACCTGCACCATCTGGAATGTCGAAGAAGAGGATAGGAAACCCATAACTACCATTACGCTGCCCGACACTTCCGCCAACGCGCTCGCTTGGAATGCAACGGGCACGCGCTTACTCACGGCATCGCGCGACGGCAGCGTTCAAGAGTGGGATCCCTACCGCACAGAAGCTCCTATGCGTGTAGTCCAACTCAAGACGAACGTTCTGTCTGTTTGTTACGGGACTAAGGAAGGCGAGTTCATCGCCGGCTGCCAAGACTCGACGATTCAAGTCTGGAGTATTGCAGGCAGCATGGTCGCCTCGCTTGACAAGCACAAGTTCGGCGTCCGCTCGGTCAGCCTCTCTCCCGATCGTACTCGCCTCGTAAGTCGGTCTGGCGACGGACTCACACGACTTTGGGACACGGCCGATTGGAGACCCACGCTGACCATGCTCCCCATGGATCACAGTGGCACCGCCATCGAAGACCCGAACATACAAGGCGCGTCCTTCTCGCCTGATGGCAAGCGCATCTTGTCCGCCGACGGTCGTATTGCTCGAATATGGGAGACCGATCCCCCCTCCACTCGCCACGACTCCATGGCAACCGCCCTTAGTGTTGGCGAGATCGTGAATGGCCTATTCAATGAGATCGGTTTGCCGGCGGACATTCTCGAGTCGCTCAAATCCGACCGCACCATCTCAGGTGAGATACGGCGCGCAGCAACTCGTAATGTGAACTTGGCCGCAAAAAATCCCGAGCTTTTGGCAAGCCGAGCCTGGGAGACCGTCCGCAAACCGGATGCCTCCCAAAAGGGCTATGAGAATGCTCTCGTACTCGCCCGAAAAGCACTCGAGCTCGACACTGCAAACCCAAATTATCAGGCGGCTGTCGCAGCTGCCCTTTACCGAGTGGGCTCGTTTGAAGAGGCCCTCGTGCTGCTTGAAGAGCTCGAAGACCTAGGTTGGAATACAGAGACGGAGCCCCATCCGGAGGGCCCCATTTTCTTGGCTATGGCGGCCTACCAAGTCGGCGACACGGGCCTCGCAAAAGAGACTATCGACGCACTTGAGCTGCTCATGTATCGGCCTCTTTGGGCTCGCTTAGCGGGTGGCCTATTTGAAGAGGCCAAAGACCTCATCCGCCTTGGTGACTAGCCCGCAAGCGCGCGCCCTTCCTCTCTCCAGCGGCCCATCCTGAAGATGTGGCTAGAGGGTCGGCCCCTGAGGCCCGGCGTGCATACGATTTGCAAAGGCCTGCAGCGGCGCAACCCTCGACTCGATTAGAAGCAGCTCTGCTAGCCGCGACTTTGCCTCGTCGGCCCCGCATTCAGCAGCAGCCAGGTCCATGAACAGGTTTTGATGCACGACCTCTTCGGGTGCGAGGTCGCCATAAAGTTTGCGCAGCTCGGCTTGCTGAGCGTGCTCGGCGAGCAGCTCAAATCGCTCGCAAGACCGGCGCTCGATCACCGAAGCCAATAACAGTCGATCTAATAACCCACTGCGACACGTGCCGCCTAGCCCCTTGCGAAGTTGCTCGGCATAAACATTGGAGGTTCCGTCCGTCAGCTCTCCTCCCAACTTGCGCACGAGGTCAACGACTCTGCGAAAGTGCGACATCTCTTCAACAACAACCTGTGCTGCCGCATCGACGAGCCGCGGGCGATCGGGATAGCGTGAGATCAGAGCCTGGCAAGCAACCGCCGCCTGAAGCTCGCAATGGGCGTGGTCCGAGAGCAGGGCTAGCGGATCTCCCGTCACGTCATGGGCCCAGATCTCTGGGGTGTGCCAACCCAGTTCAAAAGCATAGCTCGCAATCACTTTGCGCCACCCGGAATCCACAGCCGATCCGATTTGCCGTTGTCATTCGCGACACGGCCAACAACGAATAAGTAGTCCGAGAGGCGATTGAGGTATTTAGCCGGGAGCAAGGCGCTCTCGTCTTCGGCGAAGAGCGCGTAGGTGACCCGCTCAGCGCGACGGCAAACCGTGCGCGCCAAGTGCATCCATGCAGCGGCCTTTGTGCCACCTGGTAACACAAATGTTTTTAGAGGTTCCAGGTTCTCGTTGTGCTCATCAATCCAGCCCTCCAATCGCTCGATGTACTGGGCGGTGATACGGAGACGTGAGCCCGGCTCCTCACCTTCAGTTCTAGGCACGCAGAGATCGGCGCCAACATCAAACAGGTCGTTTTGAATCTGTCCGAATTGGGCCTCAAAAGAGCTGCCGAGGCCTTCAGCAAGGGCGAGCCCCATGACACTCGACAGCTCGTCGACTGTGCCATAGGAGTCGATCCGGTGATCGCTCTTGGCGATGCGCGTCCCGTCGCCAAGCCCCGTTGTGCCGTCGTCGCCTGTGCGGGTATAAATACGATTGAGTCGAACCATGGTGTCACCTCTTTATAGAGAGGAGTTATCGGAAGTGGTTTAGGAATGGAGTCACCCGACCACGTAGCGACTCGGGAAGTCGCTTGTCGAGGATCTCTAGAATGCGTGCTGCATTGTAGCGACTGGAAAAGTGCGTCATGAGAATGGCTTCGTTCTCAAAAAGATCGGCGCGCTCGATGACCTCGTCGAGATGGACGTGCCCCTTCTCTCTTGCCGATTCGACCGACACCCGCTCGTCCAAGAAGGTCACCTCAAGGATCAAGAGGCGAGCCTTGCGAAGGGACTCCTCGCGGTCGACCACGTCAATGCGGGAATCTCCGGTGAAGGCTACAAGTGGCGTTTCAGCTCGATTGTAGATCGCCTCACCCGCGTCTCTCTTCTTCTTGATTTCAAGCCCTGGTAGACCGCAATACTCCTCGCGTAGCTTATCTCGAAACTCAGAGATCACGTATCCCTGGGCTGCGCCCCGATGGAGAGCTGGAAATGGCCTTGCGAAGTAGCGGTTCTTGATTTCGTATTCACTGCCCAGACCAAGGGGCACCAAGTTGCAGGGTAACTCTCCCCCGTCCAATGCACGCCATGCGTCGAGCAACTTCTCCACGTGAGGAATCGTATGCGGTGGCAAGAGGTAGGTGGGAGGGCGCATCCCACGCAGTGCGCGCGCTGCCGCGTGGGTAGCGATCCCACCTAGGTGGTCGATATGGCTGTGTGTAAACAGGATCGTGTCGCAACCGAGAGAAGCGTCCGAAGCCCGACCAATATCGAAGCTGACGCCCATAGCTGGGAGGTGAATCCAAGTCTCGAACCCGCCCACGGAGTGGCCGCGAACGGGAATTCCTGCGAGGTTGTAGTCGCAGCTCGGATTGCCATTCTTTGCCATGAACTTCGGAGCTACTCGCCCGCCTCTCCTTGGCCTCTCTCTTCGGGCTCCGGCTCCGTTCGAGAGTTCGAGCGAGCGAGCGCCTCTGCGCGCCTTGCTCTCCGTGGCTGCGCGTCTTCTATGTTGTAGTCGCCAGGGACCTTGTAATTTCCAAGCGCCCGCAAAATCGCATGCCATGCCCGGCCATCGCGGGACTCAAGCGGTGCAGAGGAAATCACACGCTCTATCGAGTTAACGATGTCGACGCGAACCGAGTCCGATCTCGCGATTTGAGCGAAGGTGTCTTTCATCGCCTCCTTCAAGTAGAGCCTCGCATTACCTCGCAACGCATTGTGAGGCTTCGCTTTCACGACAACCCCCTCGTCCAGATACGAACCAAACAAGCCGATGCCAACTGCCATCGAAAGGTTGATCGAGGTGTGCTCCCCGCTTGTCCTAATGTGAACCAACCGATGGCAAAGGTCGGTTTCAGCACTTCCTAGCCCCTCGACCTCATTCCCAAAAACAAGGCCTACGCACTCGTCATCTTTTGCGCCAATGGCACCAACTTCGGGCGCAGCCTCGCGCCAATCCTGAAACGGGCGATGGCGCCGAGCGCGCGCTGTAAAGCCGACGACATGGGTGCACTCCGCAATAGCCTCATCCAACGTTTCGACAACCCGCACACGGCCGCGCGCATTCGGCACCCCGTGTGACATCTGCTCGAAATCGGGATTCACCAACATCGAGGCACGTCGCGGCGCCACCAAAAGGACCTCTACCGAGCCAAAATTCGTGGCGGTGCGCAGCACCATGCCAACATTGCGAGGCCCTTCGGGGCGCACGAGGATAACTTTTCTCATGACAAGTTTCGGATCGACGCTAGCTGCGCTGGAGCGGGGTTACCGCCGGAGACGACAATCACCACTTTGGGGCGGCCAGGACGATCGAAGAGATGTGGGATTTCAATCAATAGATCCGTAAACAAAACGGCCGCAAGCGTCGCGGCTCCGGCGGGTTCGACAGTGAGTTCACAGTGGTTCACGAGCAACTTCTGGGCCTCAAAAATCGGTGCATCTGGAAGCTCGACCACACGAAACACAGAGGACTGCGCGGCGGCGAGATTGAGTGCGCCCACATTGAGTGGGCAGAGGCCCTGCACCTCTGTTTTAATATGTGGGATATCCACAGGAACGCCCGCTTCGAGCGCCCTCGACATGGTAGCGGCGCCACTTGGTTCCACGCCGATCACCCGAACCGAGCCTCCCATCTTCTGCCCTAGCGACAGTGCGAGACCACCGATCAACCCACCACCTCCAATCGGAGCGATGACCAGAGTGACGTCCGGAAGGTCCTCGACGATTTCGAGACCAATGGTCCCTGTCCCCTCCATCGTGCGTACGGCATCGTAAGGATGCACAAGGATCGCTCCCTCTTCTGCGAGCTGCATGCAGATCGCGTCGGTTTGAGGTCGAGTGTCCCCCAGCCTGACCGTTGCGCCAAGCTGCCGGCACGCCTCGATTTTGTTTTCGTACGCATCTGCGGGCATGCAAATCGTAGCCTGAACGCCCGCCCGTTGCGCCGCCCAAGCCAATGCGCGGCCGTGGTTGCCGGAGCTAGTCGTAACCACGCCACGGCTCTTCTCCGCATCCGAAAGCTGCACAATCTGATTCCAAGCTCCGCGGGCTTTGAACGACCCGGTCTCCTGCAAACACTCAAGTTTCAGGTAGAGGTCGACACTCTGGAGGCGCGCGATCGCAAGGCTATCGCCAGCAAGCCCGGCAACGAGCTTCTCCGTCAGGGAGACCAGCGGAGTCCGGATGACCGTGCCTTGGACACGCGCTGCAGCGGCAGCAAAGTCAATCTGGGCGAGCTCGATCGGCAACGATTTCGAGGGGATTTCGGGAACACTCATTGCCAACAGTCTAACGTACCTAGAAATCGGCGAGTTTAGTCAATCCGGGCCACTACCCGATATCCTCCCGAAGTGTCGCTATAGTGGCCCCCTATGATCGCGCTTCCTTTCGTTTCCCCGTTCCTGTTGGCCCCAATGGAGGGCGTCACCACGCCCGACTTCCGCGAGCTCGTCCTCTCTCGAAACGATGTAGCTAGCTTGGGTGGAGCGACAACGGAGTTCGTTCGTGTCATCGACAAACCAATCCCCGTAAGTGCCCTGAGCCGAGCGCTTGGAGATCGTGACAAGGCCTATGGGCGACCGGTAGGATTGCAGCTGCTCGGCTCGAACTTGGAGGCCATGGCAGGGTCGGCGGCAAACGCCGTCGAGGCGGGTGCGCCCTTTGTGGATATCAACTTCGGCTGTCCGGCCAAGGGCGCATTGCGCGGACTGGCTGGCTCGGCAACACTTGACGACCCGCGCCGTGTATTCGCACTGGTACAAGCCTGCTCAAGGGCAATCGAGAATTCGGGAGTTCCCCTAACCACCAAGATTCGCGCTGGCGGCGAAGACGACATCTTACTTGAGGAGCTCGCCAAAGCGACCGAGGACGGCGGTGCCAGCCTTTTAACCGTTCACTGCCGCACGCGAAGGGAGGCCTACCGAGACACCGCGGATTGGGACCGACTGTCCCGCGCCGTGCAAACCGTAGCAATCCCAGTTTGTGGCAACGGGGGCATGCAGATCACCTCCGATATGCCTAGAATGATGGCGGAGACTGGCTGCGCGTTTGCAATGGTCGGACGCGCCGCATTGGGGAATCCTTGGATATTCTCTGGTCATCGTGCTTCAAACCGGGAAGCGGCCGATTTCTTGCTGCAATACGCGGCCCTCACCTCGGGCAGTAAAACAAGGCAAAGTCCGATCAAACAATTACTCGCCATGTGGACCGCTGGAGAGGGCGATTTTGGCCTTCTCGGCCAAGATCGAAGGGCTTGGCTGCGCCTGCAAGAAGAGAGAGACATCTGCTCGGCCTTAGAAGCGGCTGGAGCGGGCCACGAGACCCCCCTCTCGGCAATTTTCAACGATTAGCAACCCTTCCGAGTTCCCGAGGGACATACGGGAACTCGGCCCGGGCTTTCTAGGTATAATCTTCGCCCGAAATAGCAATTATGACTTGGACACCAAAAGACAGTGAGACTCTCTACAACCTTCCCAACTGGGCAAGCGAGTACTTTCGTATCAACGAGGCCGGAAACGTAGCCGCTTGTCAGACGGGGTTAAAACCCGACCAAGTGGGCCACGAAATCGACGTCTATGAGCTTACGTGTGACATTCTGCAGCGGGGTCTCCGCGCACCGCTCCTACTGCGCTTCAACGGGATCTTACGCGGTCGTGTGGAAGAGCTCGCCGAAGCGTTTAATGTCGCCCGTGAAGATTTCAATTACGACGCGCCCTATCGCAGTATCTATCCGATCAAGGTGAACCAACAACGGCACGTTGTTGAACAGCTGCTGCACGGTGGGAAAAAGGCCGGCCTAGGCCTTGAGGTCGGCAGCAAGCCGGAACTTCTCGCTGTGATGGGGATGAAGCACGGGCCCAACTCTCTTGTCATTTGTAACGGCTACAAGGATCGCGACTACATCGAGATGGCGCTGCTCTTTAGCCTTCTCGGCGTCACTGTTTTGATCGTTGTCGAGAAGTACACCGAGCTGGCGACCATCATCGAAGCGTCGCGCAACCTGGGGATCCGTCCCCGCATTGGGGTGCGTATGAAGCCTCGTGTCACGGGTTCGGGGCGCTGGAAAGACTCGGGTGGAGACCGCTCTAAATTTGGCCTCACTACGCTCCAGATTGTCGAGGTGATTCGCGACCTAAAGCAGACGGACATGCTCGAGTGTCTTGAGCTGCTGCACTTCCATATCGGCAGCCAGATCACCGATGTTCGCTCCGTCAAAGCGGCCCTGCGCGAGGCGACGCGGACTCTGACGGGTCTCCGTGAGCTCGGTGCACCAATCTCCTATTTTGACGTGGGCGGGGGCCTTGCTGTCGATTACGACGGCTCCAATACAACGGGGGACTCCTCCAAAAACTATACGCTGCAAGAATACGCCAACGATGTCGTCTGGCAGGTCAGCGAAGCTTGCCGCGAAGCTGGTATGCCCAAACCGACGCTTCTCAGCGAATCGGGCCGGTCCCTAACTGCGCACCATGCACTGCTCATCACCGAGGTGCTTGGTGTCACCAGCTTTGGCACCGGGATCCCCGCACCCGTCGATGACAGCGAACACGAGACGGTTCGCAAGATTGGGGACATCTATAACCTGTTGAGCGAACTCAAAGTCGAGGACCTTGAGTCGGAGTTCCGAGAGGCGTTCCACGACAGCGTCCAGCTGCGCGAAGAGGCGATGCTGCTCTTCACCACGGGAGTCATCGGTCTTCCGGAGCGCGCGCGCGTCGAAGAGTTCCACTGGGCTACATGCACGCGCGTGCTTTCCATTGTCCGGAATCTCGAACACGTTCCTGCGGAGCTCGCCAACTTGGAGAAGGAGATGGCAGACACATACTTCCTGAACTTCTCCTTGTTCCAGTCTTTGCCCGACTCCTGGGCAATCGGCCAGCTCTTCCCCATCCTCCCCATCCACCGGCACAATGAAGAGCCCACACGCCGCGCCACTCTCGTAGATGTGACGTGTGACTCCGATGGCAAGGTCAATCGCTTTGTCGGGCGCAGTGGAACAAAGGACGTCCTTGAAGTTCACGATGTGAAGCCGGGTGAACGCTATTTCGTGGGGTTCTTCCTGGTAGGTGCCTATCAAGAGATTCTGGGCGACATGCACAACCTCTTTGGTGACACGAACGTAGTTCACGTTCAGATTGGTGCCGACGGGAAGCCGGAACTGAAGCACGTCGTGCGCGGCGATCGAGTGCAAGAGCTCTTGAGTTACGTCGAGTACCACGAGAACGACCTGTTAGCCCGACTTCACCGCAGTATCGAGAGCGCAATCGGTGCCGGTACCTTGTCCTATGAACAGTCAGCCCTTCTGCAAGACCGCTACGAACGCGGGCTCACGGGCTATTCCTATCTCACCCAAGCCGATCAGTCGGCCCTCTAAGTCAACAACACTCAACTCCAAGTGAATATCACACAAGACTCATTCGTAACCATTTCCTACAAGATCGTCGACAGCGAAGGCGAGATCTTTGAATTCGGCCAAGCCGGGGACTCAGAGAATCCCCCGATCGACTACATCCAAGGTAATGGGGAGCTCCCCCTCGGCCTCGAGGACGCTCTTGAAGGTCAAGCCGTAGGCGCAAAAATTACGGCCGAGCTCACTCCCGAGAACGGCTTTGGCGACCACGACCCTGAGCTGATCGTCCCCGTTCCCCGTGATGAAATCACGATGGAGCCGGGGGACGAGCTCAAGAAGGGCGACGTCCTTCCCGTCGAAGTCACCGACGAAGAAGGCAATGTTACCGGCGAGGTGGACATGCGCATTATTGAAGTCCGCCCCGACACCATCTTCTTGGACGGTAACCACCCGCTCGCCGGCCAAGATGTCACCTTCTTCGTCGAAGTCCTCGGGGTCCGCGAAGCGACCGAAGAAGAGCTAGATGCCCTAGATTGTGACCCCGACTGCACCGATGAGGAGCACGGCCACGACCACGACCACGACCACGACCACGCGTAACTCTAGGCGACAAAAGGAGATGCCCAATAACCGTCTCCTGGAGCCTGTTTTTAGGGGAAAGGTGTGGAGGGAAGCCGATTTCTGTCCCAATTTAAATGTGCGACAAGAACAAGCGCCCGACTAAACCAACACCATCACTCTTCGAGAGTATTCCCTGGAAAACGAGCCGGTCCACTCGTCCTTGATCACGCCAATCCGAGCCCCGCATGCACTGCATCGCGGGGCTCGGCTCGATTAAGCCCCGCGAGTTAGAGCGCGTCGCAGCCAGGGCAAAGGGCTCCACTCAGGCTTTCAGCTCTTGCGCTACTTGCTCGGCTTGCGCTACTTGCGCTACTTGCGCTACTTGCGCTACTTGCGCTACTTGCGCTA
>CALBMX010000075.1 GCA_937896235.1 uncultured bacterium | reverse complement strand
TTTGAGAGCGTTGATTTGCCCGTGCCCGGTCAGCTTCTATCGCTGTCTGTCCAACTTGTTTTCTGCGGGTCGGGGATATGGCGGCTTGCTTTGTATCCGGGCGGGATAACGGTGGGGGCGTTGTTTTTTTGGGGGGCGAACTGCATTGTGGGGCGCGAGTTAGGGGCGAGTGGGCGAGATGCGTGGGCCATATTAAGGTTCAGTAGAACACGGGGGGGGCTTGGGGGCAAGGTTAGATCGGTAGATCATCCAAGGGGCTCCGGACACCCATGGGACCCCTGTTCAGGATGTGGGTATAGATCATTGTTGTGGCTACATTCGCGTGGCCCAAGAGCTCCTGGATCGTTCGGATGTCGGTTCCACTTGCTAAGAGGTGGGTGGCGAAGGAGTGGCGAAGGGTATGTGGGGTGACACGCTTGTGGATCCCGGAGGGGCGGACGGCCTGCTTTACGGCCTTTTGGATTACGGTTTCGTGAAGATGGTGGCGCCGGGTTTGGCCAGTTTCCTTTTGGAGGTACGTGCGGGTGGCGGGGAATAGCCATTGCCAACCCAAATCACGTGCGGAATGTGGCGACTTTTTAGCAAAGGATCCGGGGAGCTCCACATAACCGGCACCCATGGCAAGATCCCAGTCGTGCTGCTCTTTGACTTTTGCAATTTGATTTTGCAGAGGACCCTGCAGGGTCTGGGGCAGCACAGCCACACGGTCTTTTCGACTCTTAGTCTCCCGTATGGAAAGAATACTGGAGCCTAAATCGACGTCCTTGATACGCAGCTTGCAACCCTCAAGCAATCGCAAACCAGCTCCGTACAAAGTCCGGCAAATTAGATTGGGGGTGCCGGGGATGTGGAGGAGTAGGCGGCTAACTTCGGGGGGGGTCAACACCGTGGGCAAGTGCTTGGAAGGCTTCGCTCGAACGATCCCGTCCAGCCAGGGCAGTTCGACCTCAAGGACCTGCTTGTATAGGAATAGAAGCCCAGCAAGAGCCTGGTTCTGTGTCGAGGCGGCGACCTTGTCTCGATTGGCGAGGTGGGACAAGAACGTGGTGACCTCATCGGCGCCCATATCCGAAGGGTGCTGGTCGGGGTAGAAGGCGAGGTACTTTCGAATCCAGTAGGCATAAGATTTCTGAGTGCTCTTCGCCCGATGCAGGAGCCCCATTCGCTGATCAAATTTACGCCTTAGTTCGTGTTGCCAATTTCTAGGGTGGGGGGTGGTAGCCATACCGCATGGACTGCCTTTGCATCCATCTGGTGGCGCGGATTCCCCATTGTTTTTGTGGTGCAGCCAAAGACAAAGGCCAGAGCCAGCGTATTGCTGGCTCTGGCCTTGGCAGAAGTCGTCTAAGAGGAAGGCGCTAGGCCGGAGAGAACCCCGCGCCTCCAGGAAGCTCCCCGGGCGCACCCTTCAGTTTGCCGGCCGCTTTCTCGGCCGCTGGGATGGGTGGGGGCTCGGGTGCGTTTTCCTCGCGCGGAGCGGGGGCGACGTCCTCTGCCTTGGCGCCGGCGATGATGGCCTTGATGGCCTTGCCGTCTACGGTTTCGTAAAGTAGCAGGGCGCGGGTCAACTCTTCGGTGGCGTCGTTGTACTCAACCAAGATCTCTTCGGCGTGCTTGTAAGCAGAGTCGATCAGCTTGCGAACCTCATCATCGATCAGCTTCGCCATGTCCTCGGAGTGGCTGCGAGCGCGCATGAGCTCCGTTCCCAGGAACTCAGAGCCCTGGCGCTCGGAGTAGTTGATCGGCCCCACGGCCTCGCTCATGCCCAGTTCGGAAACCATGGCGCGCGCGATAGCTGTTGCGGACTGGATGTCGTGGCTGGCGCCAGCGGAGATGTCACCACAAAAGCGCGCCTCGGCAGCACGTCCACCGAATGCCGTCACGAGGCGTGCGACAAGCCGGCGTTTCTGCTGGTGAAAGGTCTCCTTTTCCGGAGCCATCATGGTCATGCCGAGGGAGCGACCGCGCGGAATGATCGTGACCTTAGTGGGCGGATCTGCATCTACGTTGACGGCCGCGACGATCGCGTGACCAGCCTCGTGATAAGCAGTGACCTTGCGATCCTCTTCGGCCATTTTGTGGTCGACCTTCTTGCGCCCGAAGCTGACCTTGTCGCGGGATTCGGAGAGGTCCCCGTTGTTGATCCGATCACGGCCGTCAAGAACAGCCATGATCGCAGCTTCGTTGACAATCGCCGCAAGGTCGGCACCGGAAGACCCTGGCGTAGACTGAGCCAGCGATTTAACGTCAAGCCCATCTGCGCAGATGACTTTGGATAGATGCACCTCGAGGATTTTCTCGCGATCGTGCTGGTCGGGCATGTCGATCGTAACTTCGCGGTCGAAGCGGCCCGGACGCAACAGCGCTGGATCCAGCACGTCGGGGCGGTTGGTGGCAGCCAACAGGATGATGCCATCATCTGTGCCAAAGCCGTCCATCTCAACAAGGATCGCGTTCAGGGTCTGTTCGCGCTCGTCGTGTCCGCCTCCCATGCCGCCTCCGCGGCGACGACCGACAGCGTCGATCTCGTCCAGGAAGATGATACAGGGACTGTTCTCGCGTGCCTGCTTGAAGAGGTCGCGAACGCGGCTCGCACCGACACCGACAAACATCTCGACAAAGTCGGAACCGGAGATCGCAAAGAAGGGCACCTCGGCTTCGCCAGCAATGGCTTTGGCGAGAAGTGTCTTGCCCACACCGGGGGCACCGTTCAAAAGGATGCCGCGCGGAATGCGACCGCCGATCTTGGTGAAGCGCCCTGGGTTGCGCAGGAACTCGACAATCTCGCGCACCTCGGCTTTCGCCTCTGCTGCGCCTGCAACATCGTGGAAAGTGACGCCGGTGCGGTTCTCCTTGGAGTACATCGTCGCCTTGGATTTACCAAAGCTCATCATGCCACCGCCGCCGGCCTGGGCGCGCGCTTGACGCATGAAGAAAAAGATCAGCATGCCCAATATCAAGTACGGCATGATGCCGAGCGCCACGTTCATGAATGTGGACGAGTCACTCTGGGCCTCGGTGCCGCTGCCCTTGCCCAGTTGGAAGTTCAATGGCTCGATCGCCGCGCCCGCTTCACCAATGCTAGCGATGAGCACGCCTAGCTCGGGCGTGTTGCGCCCTGGAACGGGATTGAACTCGACCTCGAACCAAACGTGGCTGGACTTCTCTGGGAGAAAAAAGTCGGGCTGAGCGGTCGGCTCCGAACCGCTCATGCTGCGCCAGTTGCCTACAGAAGAGGCGAGGACTTCAACGTACAATTTCTCGTCGTACGTGACCTTTGGGGTGCGAGGCTTTGCATTGCCATCTTCGTCCTTTGCCTGAGCACCAAGGGGAAGCGGCTGTTCGGTGGTCAGGCGCAGAGAGCGAGCCTGTGTCGGGTCGTACCACCCTTCATTGACTGCGATCAAAAAGTTTTCGGCGGGGATGGAGCGGTTGATCCGGGTTGCTGCGATCTTCTGCCACAGGATCTCATTCGCTTCGACGTCACCAAAGTGGACGGTAAACGGAGTCGGCTCTGAACCGGGGTGTTTATTGTACTTGCCTTCGACAATGTGGCTTCCTCCGGGTCCGACTTGGAACACCTGGTGCTGTATTTTTCCCTGATACAAGTTTGCCAGGTAATCGTCCTGGCTGAATTGATCGGGTTGCACCATGGACTGCCCGCCGACCCAGCCCATGATGGCTAGGAGGAACAGCAAGAAGAGCAAGAAGGAGCCCATCGAGCGGGGCTTCTTCTCTTGGTTGGGAGTCGTTGTGGGCTTTTCGTTCATAACCTAAAGTTGCGCTTTTCGTGGGGAACGGGGCGCGCGGGGCGGCCGGGGGCCGCATGGAAAGTGTTCTAATTGGTGCGTATCGTACCGAGTCTCTTAGTCCGCAGGCTCCGCTTCTTCGTCGACAGTTCGGGCAAAAAGGTCGAGGATCAATCGGTCGGCTACGTTTTGCATGACTCTCTCTCGAGCTTGGTACTCGCCAATTCCCGGTGCTTGGAGTCCTGGAGTGCCTGTGGCCCAGTCCGCCCAGAGTCCCTGGCTTGCCGAAGCGAGTACTCTCCCTGTCGAGCGAGCGATCAAATCCGCGTGCACCTCTATCCTAACGGATCCCTCGAGCAACTGATTGTCTTGACTACGTATGCCGTTGCGCCGGCGATAGTCACTCAATTCGCCGCGAATTATGAGATCGGCCTTATCGGGGGCCTCGAATCGGAGGGCCACAAAGTCAATCAGTGCCCCGGAGAGGTGTCTGGCAAAGTCGGCCTCGAGGCCCGGTTCCGGACTTGTATTACCGAAAATCTCGACACCTACGGTCGAATTCGCGGGCATGCCCGGGGGCGCGAGCAGTCCGGCATGCCAGCCGCAAGAGCTAGCCAATAAGGCTAGCGCGATGGAGGCGAGGTGTCTCACGGCTAGTTCGACCCCGCCAAAGGCGTCGGGCCGACAGCAAGTACGGGAGCTTCCGTCCCCAGCTTTTGGAAGAGCGCTTCGGCTTGGCCTGTGAGGTCGGAACTGCCGATCAGCTGCGCCTCTTTCCAGGCGCGCTCGGCGTGCAGCGTGGCGCCGTACGATTCGTCGATGCGGAGGTAGTAGCGAGCGGTGACTAGGTCGTTTTCGACAAGTCGCTCGGAGCATTTGAGGAGCAGGGCCCGGACGTCGGTTTCCAGCTCGTCGCCCGGGTGGCGGGTCAGCCACGCGGCAGCCTCTTCGCGCGCCCGCAGCACTTCGTTGCGATCGTTATCGTTGCGGAGCAGGCGCTCCAGGCGAAGGAGCGGGATGCGCGCTTCCGCGCGAGAGGCAAGTGGACTGTTCGGGTGGAACGCGACGAGATCCTCTAGGTTTTGAATTGCGCGCTCGTGCCAGCGGGCGTTCTCGTACAGGTCGGCAAGCGCGGCATATGCACGGTCGCAACCGGGATGCGAGGGGTAGTTTAGGACCAAGAAATCGAGCACTTCCATCCCGCGATCTTGTGCGGGAGAGAAGATTAGGAACCACGTCGATGTGTCGGTCGCCAGGGAGATTCCCGCCTCGAGCAAGAGGTCACCCGCGGGCACTCTCAAGTGGTGCATAGGGAACGTCTGCTCGACTTTGCGAAGCATCTTGAAGGACTTCACACGCTCGTCATCATCGAGATACGCGCGTCCGGCAGCAACTCCGGCGGTCACCCGAAGGCGCGGTGGAAGCTCAAGGTTGAACAGGCGCTTCAGGCGCGCAGGGGAGTTCACTTCGAGTAGGTGGTCGACTAGCGTGAGGAATGTGATCTCTAAGAGTTCGCCAGCTTCCTTTCGTGTTGCGGGGTCTAGGGATGGAGTTTGATGAAGTTCGATCAGGCGGTCTAGGGCGATCTCCATCTCGCCATCCGCGATCTCGGCCTTGGCTTTGAGGACGTGTTCTGGCGCGTTGACCGGTGTGAAGTCCTCGTCGAAATCGTGCCCGGTATAAGTCGTCGAGATGCAGCTCGCTGAGAGCAAGAGCAGAGCGATGGAAAGGAAGACGCGTGTCATGGAATTAGGAAGTGGCGACGGGGAGTGGACGCGAGCGTAGTTTGGTTTCGAGGTGGTATTCGAGGAAGCGATCGACAAAGTCGCGCAGTCTGCGGAACAGGTCTTCAGGCATGGGGGGCAAGGCGGCGCGTTCGGCGGCCGAGCGAAGGCTGAGGATAGCGGCTGCGCTCAGGACCTCGACCCCTAGGGTACCGACTCGGACCCCTTGAGCGCGCGCTTCTGTCGCGCACTTTCGACAGAGCCGGCCTCCGGCACCCGCAGAGAAGGCCGCGCGGGCGCCTGCCTCGTCCACGGGGGCAGCCGAATTGCCGCAGGAGGCGCACGTGTCCAAGACCGGGGCGAGGCCCAAACCAGCCAGCAAAGCTAGGTCAAAAGCCAGCAACTCGATGGCGGGAACGCGGGTCGAATCCGACGTGTAGTCCAGGAATGCGTCGAGGAGCTCGAAGAGGGAGCGGTCGGGCAACCCCTCGCGAGCGGCCGTGGAGGCCAGCTCTAAGCCCGCTAGGGCAGTTTGGTAGCGCGTGAGGTCCCGGGTCAAGTCCCGGCGGCGCGTCTTGAGTTGGCCTTCCTGTAGCTCGCCCATCGTGGATTGAACGGACTGGGACCATGTGAGCTCCAAAGTGTCAAAGATGTCGAGCAGCCCGCACAACTTTGACTTCGCCCGGAAGGCGCCTCGCGCAACCAAGTGAACCCGCCCAAAGCTCTCGGTGAGGACGTGAATGATCAGGGAGGACTCGCCGTAGGGGAAACGCCTCAAAATTAGACCGCGATCGGTATAGCGAGCCATGTCCTTTAGCCCTTGAACTCCCTTTGTTCCGGCGTCACCATGACGCGCAGAACACGCCTGTCGTTGGACTCGGTGACGGTGAACTTTGCCCCCAACTCGGTGAAGGATTCCCCCACGCCGGGGAAGCGTCCAAAGTGCCCAAGCACGTAACCCGCCAAGGTCTCGTAATCTTCCTCTTCGGGAATTTTGAGGTCGACGGCTTCATTGACATCGCTGACATGCTCGGACGCCAAAACGTCGAATGCGCCTGAGGGAAGCCGCTGGATCGGCGCCTCCTCTTCCTCGTCGTACTCGTCGCGCATCTCGCCAACAAGCTCCTCAAGTACGTCACCCATGGTCACGATCCCCGCCGTTCCCCCGTATTCATCTAGGACGAATGCGAGCTTAAAACTCTCGCCTTGAAACTCATGGAGCATGTCTGCGATCAGCTTGGTCTCCGGGACGAACTGGGGTGGTCGCAAGTTCTTGCGCAGCTCGAGATTGTTCAAATGGCCGCGGTCGACTAGGCGAATCACATCGCGGGCGGTAATCCAGCCTATGATGGTGTCGAGGCTCTCCTCGTAAACGGCCAGGCGGCTGTGACCGCACTCCGCGATGGCGTTGACAAGCTCTGCAGCCGAGGCGTTGACGTCAATCGCCGACATCTCCGTACGTGGTGTCATTACCGCGGCAACATCAACGCCGTGGAAATCCATTACGTTTTCGATGAACTCGAGGCCGGACACAGGTAGCGAGCGCTCCATGTCCGAATCCTCAATCACCTCACGGAGATCCTCGACCAATATACGCGTAGTCTCGCCCTCCTCTCGCAACCCAAAGAGCCGCAAAGTCAGCTTTCGCATCAGGTCTAGAGGCCAGACAAGCGGCAGCATGAGGAGGTCGAGAAACCCGATCCACGGCAAGAGCTTGGCGATGAGGACGTCACCGTGCGCGCGATCGATGGCGGGGGGCAAAATGCGAGTGATGAGGAGGATGAACGGAACGGTCAGGGCAGCGGCGGCGATCACGCTGGTCTTCTGGAAGCTCTCCCCGTTGTCGTTGAAACCGGCGGCTATCATTAAGTAGATGACAGAGGCTAGGGTGAAAAATACCTCTAGCGTGCCCGCGCAAGTGGTCATGCGCTCCGATCGGTCGAGCAGCCTGCGCAGGATCGCAATGCGGCCTAGGTCTTCTCTCCTTTTGACCTGCTCCAGCACGTGTGTGGGGGAGCACTGACCCAAGGATTCGCGCACAATCGCAAAAAATCCGGCGAGCAAAAGGGCGCTCAAGCAGAGCGTCCAAGCCATGGCCTTATCGGGCGAGTCGAGGGGGTCTCGAGCGAAGGTCGCGAGAAGGGATTGAGCCGTATTCATGCTAGGCCAAGATGATACTAGGCACGGACTGGATTCGTACCGAGCAGCCCGCCAGAAAAGCCGGCGATACGACATTGACTGAAGGGGCTCCGCTCCGTGTGGAGAGGGCGATCCCCATCGGCCCTTTCTCCGGACATCTGCCCTTCATCCAAGAGCTATAGGTCTTCCAGAGACTTCCGTTCCCACCTCACAATTCGACAGGGGAGCGAAATCGCTCCATCGCACTCCCCGCTTGAGCACCCATGGTTACGAAAACGCACACTTGGCGGGTGGGCGCCCCCTGTGCGAAAGTGCGCGTCGAGTTCTTTGTGGTTTCTAACTCCATATTGTAAAGCTGGTTACGACTATTGCTACCAAGCCGGAGGCCACTTGGCACGGACTGTGATTGTACAGAGGCATGCAACCCTTATCCCTAGCGCTTCCCACACCCATTTGCTCCGACCTTTGTGATGCTCTACAGATCTATCCAGAGGTGCTAGCTCGACTGAAGAGTCGTGGTGTTCGCCTGACTCCGAAAGAGGGCGAAGACCAAAACAGCCTCGAAAACCATATCGCCTCCCAACTGATGGCTCTATTTCGCGATGACCGTGATGCAGAGTCCTTTGAGGCCCTCCACGCCTTCACACAGCGCGCCGTTCACGATTGGGTCCTAGGGCTTCTGCGAGGATCAAAGGGGGTCCTGGACGCCCGAGAGGTGATGCAGGATGCCTACATCAACGTCTACAAGTATGCGAACAGCTTTCGCTCGGATCACGACGGGTCGTTCCGGGTCTGGATCCGCACGATTGCTGGCAATTTAGTGCGCCGCGCTTATTCTCGCCGCCCGACGCGGCGGTTTGAGGACATGCCCGAGGGCTTCCAGGAGCCAGCAGATCCCAAGTTGGGGCCCGAAGGGTTGGCCCAGGTGGACGAGGAGCAGGAGGGATTGCGCCGCGCATGGGTGCTTCTCATGAGCCACTACCAAGAGGCGTTCGCAAAACTGTCGTCTCGGGACCAGACCGCGATGGTTCTCGTGGAGGTTGAGGGCCGCTCTTACAGGGATGCAGGAGAGAAGTTAGGGGTGCGCCCATCGAACATGAAGATGATTCTCTTTCGGGCTCGCAAGCGCCTAGTGAATCATATGCGCCGAAGCATGGGGGTGCTGCCGACGCTGGTGGCCTGTCGTAAGGCGGGCTAGCTTCATCAGGAGAATGAGCGCTCGCGCTCGGCTCCGCAACCGGGGTGAGGTCGGTAATCCGACTCACTCCGGTTGTTCTTTTTTGCTCCTCAAGGCGCTACGATTGTGCACATGACAGTTGATGAGGATCCCCATTTAGAACGTGTTGACTTGTTGATCTCGGGTGCAGCCGAGGTCGCGACTCCCCTCGGAGCCCACGCTCTCAGCGGTTCCAAGCTGGATGCGTGTCAAGTGCGCGAGGGCTGGGGCGTTGCGATTAGCGCTGATCGGATTGTCTCCGTGGGGCCGACCGCCGACCTCAGGCGCGTGTATCGACCCGTCCTCGAATACGACGCAAAGGGCGGTACGATTGTGCCGGGCTTCGTGGATGCCCACACGCATCCCGTCTTTGCGGGGACACGCGAGGACGAGTTCGAAATGCGCACCAAAGGCGCGACCTACGTCGAGATTTCGTTGTCCGGTGGTGGGATTCTTTCGACGGTTCGCGGGGTGCGCAAGGCGTCTCGAGAAGTGCTCCTTATGCAGCTACTTGGGCGAATGGACCGCTTTCTTGAGCTTGGCACAACTACGGTCGAGGCCAAAAGTGGGTACGGGCTTTCCACTGAGGACGAGCTGAAAATGTTAGGTGTTATTGCTGAAGCGAACCGCATGCACCCCGTGGATCTTGTGCCGACTTTTCTGGGTGCACACGAGTTTCCCGAGGAGTACCGTGACCGCCGCGGGGACTACGTTGATCTATTGGTGAAGGAGATGCTTCCGCGCATCGCCGAAGAGGGGCTTGCAGAGTACTGCGACATCTTCACGGAGAGCCACGTGTTTGGCCTTGATGATTCGCGGCGGATCTTGACACAAGCCAAGGGGCTCGGCTTTCGACTGCGCCTCCACGTCGACCAGTTGACCCCCCTCGGAGGAGCGGAGCTTGCCGCCGAGTTTGGAGCGGACTCCGCGGATCACCTGGAGTGTGTGACCGATAAGGGCATCGAGGCATTGGGCGAGGCGGGTGTAGTGCCTGTGATCTGCCCATTGGTCGCTCTGTACTTACGGCAGAAGCAAGAGGTTCCGGGCCGCCGTATGATCGATGCCGGCTTGGCACCGGCGATCGCGACGGACTTCAACCCCGGCTCCTGCTACACCCAGTCCATGCCCGAGGTGATGACCTGGAGTGCTCTGCGCATGAACATGACCGCGGGTGAGGTCCTCACCGCGGGCACCTTGAATGCCGCGGCATCTTTGAATCGCGCGGGAGATATCGGGAGCTTGGAACCGGGAAAGCGCGCCGATGTCTTGATTTTGGACGTCCCGAATCACCGCCATTTAGCCTACGAGCTCGGGCGAAACCCGGTGCGAGTCGTCGTGAAGAACGGTCGCGTTGTTCACGAGCGGACCGACTTCCAGTTTAGGGCCTAAAGTCCCCGACGCGCATTTACCAAGCGGATTGGGGCCTCGCTATCGACCTGGTTCCGTAAGTAGCGGGTTGTTTCGGTGACCAGCCCCGGTTGGGGCCGTAGGATGGTACCAGCCCAACCAAATCCTTCATTGATCCATGATTCGCAAAGCCATCCTTATCGCCGCCGTCTTCTTGCCACTCCTTTGGGCCTCCTCCGCATCTGCCGAAGGCCCGGAGTTCGGCGGGCCTCCCCATGCGGCCAGTTCCTCTACGCAAATCGAGGGTGGGGTGCAGGACGAACCGGAAGAGCCAAAGGAGAAGTTCTGGCCGAAGTGCATGAAGTGCAAGACCACAGGGAAGTTGATCTGCTCAGAGCACGCTAAAGGCGACGCCTTGCTCGAAGTGGAAGTCGACTACTGCAGTTTTGTGTACACGGATGAGCTATGCGGCGGGACTGGATGGGTGAGCTGCCCCGATTGCGAGCGCCCCGACGTGGATAAGGTGCTTGCTGATAAGCGCTTAAAAATGCCCGTCCTTCGCGACGAGATGAAGAAGATGGACGAGACGATGAAGTTTGATCTTCATACCGCCGTCAGCGAGCACTTCGTGTTGACCTTTGAACTCGATAGTTTGAAGATCGGAAAGAAGCGACTCAAGCAACACGCCCTAATCCACCTGTACCTTGAGCGACTGGAGAAGTTGTATCTGGACTACACCACGACGCTTATGGTGGCGGACTCGGAGTTCACGGAGCGCTTCCGCATCTTTGTCTGGGGGAATGATCGCGACCAAGCGGATGGTTCGCTGCGCTTTTGCAAAATGAGCGCGGGCCAAGGTGTCAAGCTGATGGGGTTGACTCCGACCTACTCGGTGTGCGGAATCAAGAAGTACCATGCAGGAGACGAGGAGCTGCACCGCAACCTCGTCCACAACACGACGCACCTGCTACTCTCTGCGCAGAAACCCGTAGATTGGATTGGCAATAAGAAGGGCGGGTGGGCCGATGCAGGGCTGGCCCACTGGTTCGAGGATCGCTACTTCAACGTCTGTGACAACTACTGCTACCAAGAGCAGGACACCAACCAAGATTTCAAAGGCGGCAAGTGGAAACCCGCCGTGAAAAAGATGGTGAACATGAAAGAGACGCCCGGTGTCGGAACCGTGTTCTCTCGCAACACGGATACTCTGACCCTTGAGGAGCACGCCGTCGCGTTTAGCTATATCGACTTCCTTATCCAGAAAGATCCGAAGATGTTGAACTTGCTCCTGAAGCGAATGCGCTCTAAAACGCCAACTCGCGATGCGCTCTCCGAAGCATTCGGACTGAGTGTCTTGGATTTTGAAACAGAGTGGCAGAAGTGGGTGAAGGACACCTATCCGCTGCGGTAGTCGCCTCGGCAATAGGTGGACTTGGAGATGCAGAACAGGCGGATTAACGAGCGCGCGCAGGTGGGCTCCAACGAGAATCAGAGCGTGAAATCGAATACAGGAACCTGGATCATGGGACTCGCCGGTGCACTCTTAGGTGGTGCGCTCGGCAGCATGGCGAGTGCTCAAGAGCAAGGCCCCGGGCTCGTGAGCGCGGCACCTCTTGCGAGTGAAGTGAGCACGATTGATCGCGGCGTATTCACAATCGGAGCCGTCCAGCGTTGGGGTCGCGTCGACGCTTTTCGAAGCGCATGGGAGGATGCGAGCTCAGAGAGTCGCGCTCGGGTAGTCGAAGTGATGGGCTCGCTCCGCAGTGCCGGCGCACCTTCCGAGTGGTGGCCTGACCTCGGTTCAATCGAAGTGGGAACCCGGATTCTGAACGGTCTAGACGACGCCGCGTTTCTTGCGGAGAACAAGGCGGGCGCCCTTGCTGTTCAGGCTGCCTCACTTGATCTTCGAGTGCTGCCTGGTGCCTTTGAGGCTCGTTCGGAGGGGAGGACCGCGAGCCTTGTGGTTCGTGTCTCCCCACTCTTTGAGCTCCGCGAGGCGCTCGAAGTAAAGGTTAGCTTGATTTGGGTTGGGCCCGATGGAGCGGAGATCACGGCGCGAACAGAGGTTATTAGCGCTCGCGCTTTTTCGGCCCCGGGGTTTGACATGTACCTACGCGCGCCTCACACCCGACCGGGTGTCTGGCAGCTTGTCGCCGAACTCACGCCAATGGAGGAGGCCTCGCTTGAGGAGCGCAAGCAAGCGCAGGTGGTAGCCGAGCTCGCTGGTCCGGTTCGCAGTCATCCCACCTTTGTACCCGCACTTGCCGATCCGGTTGCTGAGCTGGCGCGCGAGCGCGGTCTGTTGGCGACCCTACAAAGCGGCGCAACCGGCTTGTCCCCCAGCGAGCAGGCCGAGCGCAGTCGCCCGGTATTTGCCTTGGAGCACTTGCTCTCGGATGGCCTGCGTCTCTCCCCGGACAGGGCGGTTCCATTTGAAGATTATTGGAGGGGGCGCGCGGGCTCCGCGGCCGAAAACTGGACTGCGCGGCGCGAATTGCGAACAGCAAAGGGTGTAGGCGGGCAAAGGGGGGCCTTTGACTTTTTACGCGTGACTCCCAGCTCTCAGATTGGTGGAGATTTACAGTCGGGCACTAGCGGTGCGAAGTGGGGGATCCTTGGGGAGATTCACGATGTCGACCCCAGCCGAGATGGCATCGATCCGACGATCGCAAATGCCCTGGACGAGCTTCATTCTGCGGATTGGAACGCGAGCTTAGAGGGGGAAGCTCGGCCCGATCGAGTCCTCATTTTGCGCGGTGATAGCCTGATGGCTACTCAGATGGAAGCCCTACGCAATGGTCCCGCACCACTGGAATATTTGGTGATTGTGGCGAACTCCTGGCGTCCGACTCCGCTCTTCAAGACCGTCCCCACGCTCTTCCTGACTACAAGCGAAGCCGCCGCCTCCATAGCTGGCGCTGCTTCTCATGTGACCACACGAGTTCTTCCCTATTCGGTCTTTCTGTCCGACTTGTATGTGCCTCGTCTGATAGCTGAGTGGCTCGGCGAGCGCGCAGCTGAGGTTGCAGAGGACGCGGGGAAGTAGTGCGCGGCGTTCTCCCCTCACCCTCGAGTTTTCTCGGAGGGCTAGCGCTAATCCTAATCGCGCTTCTCGCATATCAACTGCGCTTGGCGCGTGCGCCGGCATCGCAACTTACGGTCGGTAGTCACGAGCTCGCTCCCGAGTGGCTCGTCGATGATCCCGATGCGGCTTATCACTTGCGGCGCGTCGAACTCACTCTGGCGAATGGGCATGTTCCCAGTAGCGATGTCTTTTTGAATCACCCAGACGGGAGCCCCGTGCCGTGGCCCCCGTTTTTTGACGGGGCCCTCGCGGCATATGCGCTCATGCGCTTGGGAGCACCCCCCGTAGACGAACACGGTGGGCACTTTATCGACGACGCGTATGAGGCACGCCTCGAAAACCTCCTTGTGTATCTACCGCCCTGGCTGGGCGTCTGGACGACACTTGCCGTCGGGTTTGCCGCTTGGGTCCTGGTGAAGAGGAGCGGCGCCAGAGGTGCTGCACGCATTGCTGCGGTGACCTCCGCACTTGTCTATTCCTGCACCCCCCTAGCGGTCTGGTACGGAGACATCGCCCGCATCGATCATCACGTTGCTATTGCCCTGCTCTTTGCTCTCCATATTGGGATTTTGGGGTGGGTCCTCGGTGAGCGGGAGGAGCCCCACCCGGTGAAGACCGACCCAGCGAATCGCGCGGTTGACGCTACATGGGGCGGCTTGCTCGCTGGAATACTTGCGGGTCTCGCGCTACTGACTTGGCTCGCTTCGGCAGTCTTTATTGGGCTAGCGGGGGTTACCCTGTTTTTGGCGAGCTTGTCGGCTGATGAGAAGCGCAGTCGCTCCGCTTCGCGGGCGGGGACGCTCTACTTCCTTAGCGCGGCAGGGGTTACCTTTTTGCCGTCCCTGGGGAGCGCTTGGAATGAGACGCAGCCGGGCTCGCTTATCAACTTGACGACGGGCGTGCCGATTGCCCTGCTCGCAGCGGCGTTTGCTTTCGAAGCTCCCGCCCTGATGGCCGGGATCTTTCGTAAGGAGCGGCTTCTAGCGCGCTCTATGCGCGCCGGAATCTCAGCGGTTGCTGCCCTGCTCGCCGTATTTGCCCTGCCTGGATTTTGGAGCGGTGTGCGCGAGGGTGCTTCGTGGGCAAGCCGAAACAATCTGTTTATGGATGTCGTAGACGAGAGCCGCCCCTTAGTGGAGGTTGGCCAGGGAGCTCTGCTTCGCGGCGTGATTCAAGATATGGGCTGGACCGGCCTGCTTATCCCTCTCTTCCTTGTCGCACTCGGCTGGTCGATCTTTCGAGGCCTCCAAACGAAGGCGAGCTGGCTCAGTGGACCCGCGGCTTTTTACTTGCTTCTCAACCTGATTGTTTTTGGCGTGATGACGATCTCGCAGCGCCGCTTTGGAAACTCGCTCGCTGTTCCCATGGCAGTCAGTGCAGGTGTGCTGGCTAGCTTGGCGACGACGAGTTCGGTAAACAGAGCGCGGGTGATTGGTGGGGCACTCCTGCTCTTTATTCTGGGCGGCTCGGCAATGCAAATCCGCGGTCAGATGAGCTACTCCGGAATGGACGAAACCCGCGCTTGGCGTACAGAGGTGTTGGCCGGTCTGCGCTGGATGCGTGAGGCCACTCCCGCAGGTGGCGATTGGCAAGATCCCGACTTACCAAAGGAGTACGGCGTGCTGTCGGCATGGCATGTGGGGCACCTGATCGAATACCACGCGCGCCGCCCTATCCTAGCGACCAACTTCGGGAGCTTTGTCGGCCCCGAACACTTCGCGGACTCCGGGCGCCTACTACTAGGAGAGGACGAAGAATTGTTTGTAGAAGAGCTCCTTGAACGCGAGCTTGACTACGTTGTCGTCACCGCTCGGCAGGCCAGTGACATTGCCTCACTGTCGAGAGTCGCGGGTTTCAGCGCACAAGAGCGCGCCCGTTGGTTTCAGAAGTCCAACGGGCGCAAAGGATTCTCAAAAGCCGTAGAAGAGACCATGTTATGGAGGTTGGCGCTCGAGAACCAAAACGACTCCATTCCTGGAATGGAGCGTGTTTGGGCCTCTTCGAAAGCCGAGTCTATTTTCGGTGGTAGTAAACCTGGACCGCGTGGCCCAATCGTTTCTGTATGGCGGCGGGTGCCAACTACGGAATAAAGATCTCGGCCGTTTTGTCAACTGCCGGCGCGCCGTTGTCACCGGTGCCAACGATTAGGATGCGCTTTCCGCCATCGATCAAGACCGCTCGTGGGGTCTCGCGAGCGAGGGTCTGCACGCCACTTGCCGTCCAGGTAATACCCGCGTAGTCCGAGGTCTCAACTTGTGTGGCTGGTGTCCCGCTCCCGGTTGTTACGTCGATACTCGTTAGCCCAGCGACGACCGCGATGCCAGCTCCCGTATCCACCAAGTTGGGATATGCGCGGGGGACGTTGAGACTTCCCGTCGAAGTCCAGGAGTTCGAGACTTGGTTGTAGGAGTAGACTTCAGCATGCGTTGAAAATACAAGCGTGGTGAAGTTTCCGGTCGCGCCGCCCATCACCATGGCTCCTCCCGAGGGAAGTGCGATTTGGCCGTGATAGGCCCTCGCGGCCGGCAGCGAAGCCGTATTGTCGAACAGTCCGGTGGCGGGGTTGAAGCGGTGGCACGAAGACGTAAAGGCGGGGACGGGGATGCCGAAAAGGGATCCGATCTCGACGCCCGAAGTGATAAGCACTCGACCGTCGCCAAGCAGGCTCGCCTGATGTGCGAAGAGGGGTTTGGGTAGGTTGGGACCAGCTGTCCATGTATCCAAGACGGGATCATAGATTTCGGTGCTGCTCACAACCGTCGCGAGCGAGCCGAATATGTCGTTCAGGTCGAACTTTGCTCCTCCTCCAACGACAAGAACTCGACCGTCTGCCAAGAGGGTGGCTGTGTGCAAAGTCCGGCCGATGGACGGAGAGCTAATAGCGGTTGAGCTTCCCGTAACGGGGTCGATGATCTCCGCCGTGGCGGAGGCGACGCCGGGACCAAAAGTGGGGTAGCCGCCAACGATGAGAACTCGGCCATTGTTGAGGCGCGTCGCCGTGTGTGTACTGCGTGGCTGCGTCATCGTGCCCCCGCTCTCAAACATTTGGCTTTGCGGCTCAAAGAACTCGTACGATTGCGTCGTGGTTAGAGCACCGACGAGATGCGCCTCGTCACCTCCCACAACAAGGACTCGCCCGTCGCTCAAGCCGGTCGCGGAGTGCCCTTGGCGGGGAGTGACGACCTCGCCAATAGTGCCCACAACATCACCGCTCATGCCAAGTACAAAGCCAGTTGTGTTGCTGATCTTGTTGGCGATCGTCGGTGTTGAAAACGTCGGGTCAATCGTTAGGAACTGCGCGCGAAGCTCGACACCACTCAATGATGGGATCGCGGGGAGCGGAAGAGTGACCGAGGCGGTCGGCACGAGGAACCCGAGCTGTGCAAAGCTAAGGAGATCAATGCCGACATCTAGCAGGCGCGCGTCGAGTGGGTCGAAGAACGCGAGGGGGGTCGGGCCCACAGTGAATGAGGGGAGCAGGTAGTAGAGCTCGCCTGGAGGGCCGCTCATGTTGTAGGTGATCGAGCTGCCAAGTACGCCGTTACTCCAGGAGAGGTCGGCAGTTTGGGAGACCGCAGATCCGGCGAAAAGTGAGGTCACAAGGAGGAAGGAGGAGAGACTGGAGTACATGAGTTTTACGTAGAGGGGGGGGGCAACGAACCACGAACGCCGGTTCACCCTAAAGGATTCCGGAAACCGCGCAAGTCCTGAAGATGGCTGCAACGTGCAGAACGTCTAGGTGCCACCCCCGAGGCCCTTCCAGGAGGGGGAACACCAAAAAAGTAGTGCGGACAATGGCGGATCCAGCCTACCGTGTAGGTTCGGACCACCTTCTCCGGCAAGCAGCCCTCTATCTATCTTTGACTTTAAATCGTCTTCTTGTTGCGCTACCCGTCTATGTAATGGCGGCTTCCTGTCGCATGCCTGAGTTGCATCAACCGGCGTACTCCTTCCTGGAGAAAGGCAGGACGGGCCTAGTCTGGAAGCAGCCCCTAGCGAATCGCCACGTACTCGAAGGTGACTTTGAGATCGGGCCTGTTCCCGATCCCCTGGGCGGGCCCGACAACAACTTTTTCGAGTCGGACAAAGGCAACGTCATAGGCAAGTACGAAATCGCACTGGCTGCTCGAAGTTTCCTGTGTGAAAATACAACGATCGAGGCGGGGATCGGCTATCGGCAATACGACATTGAGGGACTGTCTCCGGTGCCCGACCCCGACATCAAATTCATCGTCGAGACCGTCGACTCCATGCAGTTTTACCTCGCTCTAAGACGCTACCTGGACGGCCCGAGTTTTCTGTCCGATCGGTGGAGGATGTTTGGCGAGCTCGGATTTTTTCTGGCCCCGGGAGTGAAAGTCGATGCCGAGCTTCAATTCCTGACAACAACGCAGCCGTTTGAATCGAAAGCCGACGCCTACTATTTTTTATCGGCGACGGGAGGTATGAGCTACCAGATCTCCGATCACCTCGTGGCGGACTTTGGAGTGAGCTGGGAGCACCTGCTCAACCCGCTGGAGGTCGACCTGACCTCAACGGTGGATTTCGGGGGGGGGCAGGTCATCACGATCCCCGTTCAAGCGGAGATGACCCCCAAGGGGGGGGTCGTCTTTGTAAGCATGACGTGGTACCCCTGAGCTCAGCAGAGGGAGACCACAGGCGGGAGTCGGCCCTGTAGGGGGAAACTCCGAACTCTAGAACGGGTTGGGCTCAAGTACAAGCCAAGTGCTGCCGAGGATGTTAGCGGACGATTCCCCCTGTAGTCCAGCAACCCCAACTCTCCCCGACCTATTGGTATGAATCCGAAAAATCTCCCTAGCTCGGCCCCCTCGGACCTCTCGGTGGGCGAACGTCGCGCGCAAGTTCGCGAAGATTCGAACGAAGAGCTTCACCTAACCATCGAAACAGCCAGCCTAGATGGAGTCACCGAAAACGTCTCCGGGATAGGCGTTCTGTTTTTTACTGAAGGCGACTTGCGTGTTTCCGTTGATATGAAAGAGGGCGGCGTACGCACAACCCGCAAAGGGCGACTGGTTCGAGTGCAGCGCATGAGCATGGACAACACTGGTTTCGCAGTCGAATTCGATCCGGAGTAGGCCTAATTTAGGCCGTCCTAGCGGGGTCTCTTGGGCTGGAAGCCCGATCCTCCGTATCGGCGCTGGGCGGAGAACCTCGGCAGTCCGCCTGCACAAACGAGTACATTCCCAGCGCAAGAGCGGCCCTTTGGAGAGAGGGGAGAGCCCAACGGGCGTCGCTTAGGGCCCCCGCCGTTTAGGCCAGAGGGACCGCCCCAAGGCTCCTCGCGGAGATGCCGGAGGCCCCAAGCTCGGTGCTCTAAGGTTTTCAGGGGGAGCTCTCCAGGCACTCGCCGCGGCAACTTTCGCTAGGAGGGCCGCTGCTTTCAGCCAGAGTGGGACCCCGCTCACGAGATGTCGACCGCTTGGGGTGAGAAGAGGCCCCGGAGGTCCCTAGGACGCCGCGGTGGGCAAAGGCCTTGGAGCTCCGAGAGATGCGTGGAGCTCGGCTAGAGGTGCTTTGCGACCACTGAGCGCTCCCAGCGGCGAGTTCGGTGCGGCAAAAAGCTGGACGATCACTAAGTCCAAGAGTTGGGCGCATAATCTGCACACGGCCTGTTGCTATGCTGTTGAGATCCCCTCTCGAAGTTGAGGCATTGCCTCCCCATGGACATGAACAAAGATCAAAGCAAGGTAGACGACGTTCCAGGCCTCGAGCACTTTCAAGGTGAGCATCAACGACTTGAAGCGCTACTGGAACGCTATCAATGTGGTCTCATGGCGCTCGACCTAGCGGAAGCCAGAATGGGCCTAGAGGGACTGAGCTACGAACTCGAGGTCCACTCGGCCATCGAGGAGGCGGTCCTCATGCCGCTGTTCGAACAGCTCGAAGAATCCATCGAGGGGGGCAATCCCGAGTTCTTCAAGCTAGAGCACACAAAACTCAAGAAGCTTATAGCGACCTACTTCGTCGAGCTTAAAAGCTTGGAGCAATTAGAGGAGCTGACGCGTCCAGATGCTCTTCTCCTTATCGAGCGCGGGTTCACCTTCAAGCACCTTTTCGACCACCACACCTCTCGGGAAGACAAAGTCTTTTACCCCGCAATCAGCGCTAGCCTAACGTCAAACGAGCGCCGTCAAGTATGGGGCCTCATGGACGCATTCGAGGCTAGTACCCGTGCGGAACTAGGAAATCCTCCGAGCATGGGGGAGGTCGATAACTTCATATAGCTGCGATTTTGGCCACTTCGATAGGCGGCAGCTTTGGCTGTTGTCTGGATTTTCTAGAACTCGTGGCAGGACTGTTCGGCCTTTTGCTGGTTCTGGGGGCCTAACTTGGGGTAAACTCGCCGCCAAAATTCGGGGCCGAGGGTTCCGGATATCTAACCTCCCCCAAAGTCCTCATCTGCCTCGAACTCAACGGGTTCGACGAGTCAGCATGCTAAACGACTACCTACCGATTCTCATCATGGTTGCGGCCGTGGCGGGCTTCGGCATTGTCAACCTCCTAATAAGTGATTTGCTTGGCGCGCGGCGCCGGGCAGTCGGCAAAGCAGATCCATACGAATGCGGAATGGCCCCTACGGGCACCGCGCGCATGCGACTGTCGATTCACTTCTATCTCGTGGCTGTTCTCTTCATCTTGTTTGATGTCGAGTCGCTCATGCTTCTGCCCTGGGCGGTTGCTGCGAAGTCGATGACCGCTGCGGGAGTGGGGGCTGTTGTTTTCAAGGAGGTGCTGGCTTTTTCCGTGGTTCTTGGACTTGGACTCGCCTACGTTTGGCGCAAAGGAGGACTGACATGGGACAGGTAAGCCTGACAGAAGCACCGTTTAGCGATAGCTTTGCGGCGACGAATTTAGACTGGGTCGTGAACTGGGCCCGCAAGAACAGCCTCTGGCCGATGCCCCTTGGGCTCTCGTGCTGCGGTATTGAGCTTATGGCCATGTTTGGCCCCAAGTTCGACCTAGCGCGCTTCGGTGCAGAGGCCGCGCGATTCACTCCGCGCCAGTGCGACCTGCTTGTCGTGGCTGGCACGTTGACGTGGAAAATGGCACAGGCCGTGCGCCTCGTATACGACCAAATGCCCGAGCCCAAGTGGGTGATGAGCATGGGGGTATGCGCCTCGACTGGTGGCATGTACGACACGTACTCCGTTGTGCAGGGTATCGATTCGATTATGCCTGTCGACGTCTACGTGCCAGGCTGCCCGCCGCGCCCCGATGCGGTGATCGACTCGATCATCAAGCTGCAAGAGCGGATTCAGTTCGAGCGGCCCGTGCGGGATCTGCTCGAAGGCATTCCCGATTATCACGACACGGGTACGGGCACTGCCGAGCGCCAACCGAACCGCACGGTCGTCAAGAAGAAGAAGCCCGGCGCCCTATTGGGCGACGACATCTAAGGAGCTCTTGAGATGACTGACGAGAACAATCAAGTCGCCGGAAACGCGACCCAATCCCGCATTGCAGGCCTTTTGAAGGGTTTGGAGTGCACCGTGACCGAAGCTACCGACGGGATGGCCCTGGTGCTGATAGCACCCGAGCTGATTCATCCTGTTTGTGAGCTCCTTCTCCGTGAGGGCGGGTTCGAGAGCAACACTTTCGTGACCGCAGTGGACCATGGCGTGGCCAGCGAGCAGCGCTTTGAGATGGTCTACCAGTTTATCTCCATGGAGCATACCGAGCGCGTGCGCGTGAGGGCGATGACCACGGGCGATGATCCTGAAGTGGCGACGATCACGGACCTATGGCCGGGCACGGCCTTCTCTGAACGCGAGTGTTTCGACATGTTCGGAGTTCGATTTAGCGGTCACGAAAACCTGAGGCGTATCTTGATGCCCGAGGGGTTCGACCACCACCCCTTGCGCAAGGACTTCCCGCACATTGGTATCGAGCCCGACAGGCTCTACCAGAAGTGGGACCAGGATCGTCGCGCGGCGTTCGCGGAAAAAGAGGCACGTAAGTAATGGCTACCAAGTACATGGACTATCGCCCGGGGTTTGCCCAGGTCGATCCGGACGACCCGATTCACGGCGAGCTGATGGAGGTCAACATCGGCCCACAGCACCCCGCCACACACGGTGTGTTGCGCCTCGCTGTCGATCTCGATGGCGAGACGATGGTGAAGGTTGTCCCCGATTTGGGGTTCCTTCACCGCGGCAAAGAGAAGGCCTGTGAGGGCCTCGGTTGGGCCAAGTTCTTCCCGCATACCGACCGCTTGGATTACGTGCAGCCGCTGATCAACAACGTCGCCTACGCGATGTCGCTGGAGAAGCTGGCCGATATGGAGATTCCCCAGCGGGCGCAAGAGATTCGCGTTCTCCTGATGGAGATTAGCCGTATCGCGGCGCACCTTATCTACCTCGGAACGTCTTCGATCGACCTCGGCGCAATCACGATGTTCTTCAACACGTTCAAAGAGCGTGAGAACATCTACTCGATTTTGGACGCCTATACCGGACACCGGATGAACAACACCTACGTTCGTATCGGTGGTGTCTACGCCGATGTGGACGAGAAGGTTGAGGGCATGATGCGGGAGTTCTTGGACCAGTTCCCGGCTCGCGTTGACGAGTTTGAGAAAATGCTGACCGGCAACCGCATTTGGTACGACCGCAACCGCGAAGTCGGCGTCTTGACCCCTGACCAGGCGCGCGCTTGGAGCCTTACGGGGCCGAACCTCCGCGGCTCAGGCGTCGAGTGGGACCTGCGCAAGAACGAACCCTATTGTGGCTATGAGACCTACGATTTTGACATCCCCATCGGAACCGTGGGGGACTGCTACGACCGCTACATGGTTCGCGTCGAGGAGATGCGCCAATCGTGCCGCATCGCACGCCAAGCGCTGGATCGCCTTGCGCATACGAAAGGGCAGGACGTTCTCGCCGAAGACCGCCGCTACGTGTTGCCCCCCCGGGGCAAGGTGATGGAGTCGATGGAAGAGCTGATTCACCAGTTCAAGATCGTGACCGACTTGCGCTTGCCGAAGGGCGAGGCTTACGCATGTGTCGAGGCCGCAAAAGGCGAGCTCGGCTTCTTTGCAGTCAGTGATGGCACCGCGTCACCCGTGCGTTTGCACATTCGCGCGCCCGGCCTCATGAATGTGCAGGCTATCCCTCTTCTTGCCGAAGGCCGTCTGCTGTCGGACGTTGTCGCAATCATCGGCTCCCTGGACTTCGTTATGGGCGAGGTGGATCGCTAATGGCACTCCCTGATAAATTGAAAGCCGAGTTCACGGAACTCATTTCGCACTACCCCGAGAGCCGCGCAGGTCTGATCCCTGCCCTGCACCGCTGTCAGGAAGAGCTCGGTGGCTGGGTCACTCCTGAAATCATGGAAGACCTCGCGGACTTCTTCGGCATCGAGCCGGTCGAGGTCTACGGGGTTGCCTCTTTCTACCCCATGTTTCGCCTGACCCCGCGCGGCACAAATGTGGTCAAGGTTTGCCATAACATTTCCTGTGATTTGCGAGGCGCTGCGGCAGTCCTCCAGCGCGCAAAAGAGTTGACGGGCGCAGAGGTACACGGAACAAGCGCCGATGGTCGCTTCACCCTCGAAGTCGTCGAATGTCAGGGTTGCTGCACAACGGCTCCGATGATCGACCTCAATGACAACTTCCACGAAAACCTGACGCTCGATGAACTTGAGCGCCTGATCGGAGGCTGCAAATGAGCGGTTTCGAAAAGTATCTGACAAGCCGCATGACCGGTGAGGACAGCCATACGCTGGCCGCTTTTAAGAAGAACGGCGGCTACGCCACTCTTGAGCGCGCTCTCAAGGAGATGCAGCCCGCCGAAGTGATCGAAGTCGTCAAGGCATCGGGTCTTCGCGGCCGCGGAGGCGCTGGCTTCCCGACCGGTTTGAAGTGGACCTTTATGCCCGACCCGGCAAAAGATCCCCGCAGCCGCTACCTCGCTATTAACGCGGACGAGTCCGAGCCCGGCACCTGCAAAGACCGCATCATCATGGATGAGGATCCGCACGGGTTGCTCGAGGGCATCCTTCTCGCGTGCTACGCGATGAAGTGCGAAGCGTCCTACATCTACGTGCGTGGCGAGTATCGTCACCAGTACGACCGCACGGCTGCTGCGATTGTCGAGGCGCGCGCGGCGGGCCTCATCGGCAAGAACATCTTGGGCACCGGTTTCAACTGCGAAATCCACATGCACAAGGGCGCTGGCGCCTACATCTGCGGTGAAGAGACCGGCATGATGGAGAGCCTCGAAGGCAAGCGTGGACACCCTCGGCCCAAGCCTCCGTTTCCCGCTGGATTTGGCCTTTGGGGCCAGCCGACGACCGTAAACAACGTCGAGACGATTTTTAACGTCCCGTTTATTGTCGAAAAAGGTTCCAAGTGGTTCCGGACCATGGGGTCGGAAGCCAGTCCCGGTAACTTCCTTGTCGGGATTAGCGGAAACGTGAACAAACCTGGCGTCTACGAAGCTCCCCTTGGCACCAACGCTAAGGTCCTGCTCGAAGCCGATCACTTTGCTGGCGGAGTCAGCGAAGGCCGCCAACTCAAGGCGTGGTTCACGGGTGGCTCGTCGACGGGCATGATGCCCGGCTCGACAGTCGACGTCGCTATGGATCACGACTCGGTTAAAGCCGCCGGCACCATGTTGGGAACGGCTGCGATGATCATGCTGGACGACACCCAATGTGTCGTTCGCGCGATGCAGATCATTGCGCGCTTCTACGACCACGAGACTTGTGGGCAATGCTCACAATGTCGTGAGGGTTGTCAGTGGCTGCATCAAATTTTCAAGCGAATCGAAGAAGGCCAAGGTCGCGAGGGCGACATCGATTTGCTCACGAGTATCGGCAACGGAATGGCACCAGGTAAAACGATCTGCGCACTTGCAGATGCGGCCGCCATCCCCGCGCATCAAATGATCAAGCACTTCCGCGCGGACCTCGAAGAGCACATTCGCGATGGTGGCTGCAAGATCAACAAAACGGGTAAGTGCGCCGCGGGCCACTCCCACGACGCACCTGCTACGGAAAAGGCGGAGGCCCAGGCGTGACCAAGATCACTCTCAACGGGCGCGAACTCGAAGTCGATGCTAGCAAACCGCTGATTGCGGCTTGCGACACGGCTGGAATCGACGTTCCGCGCTACTGTTATCACCCCGGACTCGAACCCGTGGGTTCGTGCCGCATCTGCCAAGTGGAGGTCTCTGAAGGGGGGCGCCCGGCGCGTGTCATGGCTGCTTGCCGAACGCAAGTCACCGAGGGCATGGTTGTCAACACCGAGGCTGCTGGAGCACACGACGCGCGTCGCGAGTGCCTCGAGTTCCTCTTGAAGAACCACCCGCTGGACTGCCCGATTTGCGATAAGGCCGGCGAGTGCACGCTTCAGGATTACTCCTTCCAGGAGCAGCAAGCGGCAAGTCGCTCGACTGAACCACGGGCAACCTTGGAGAAGCGCGTTGATCTCGGTGAGGTCATCATGCTGGACCAGGAGCGGTGCATCCTTTGCACGCGCTGCGTCCGCTTCCAGGAAGAGGTCACGAAGAAGCCCGAGCTGACAAACGCTGGCCTGGCTTCGAACTCCTACATCACGACCTTCGCGGGTCGCCCATTGACGGGCAACTACCAAGGCAACTTGGCAGACGTCTGCCCGGTCGGCGCATTGACCTTGAAGCCTTTCCGCTTCCAGGCGCGTGTGTGGAACTTGGAGAAGTCGAGCTCGACTTGTGCCGAGTGCAGCCGCGGTTGTTCAATCAGCGTCGAGGTCCTGCGCCGTGGCGATGTCAAGCGCATCCGCCCAGTGTTTAATCCTGATGTCAACCAGTGGTGGATGTGTGATACGGGGCGCTTCAGCTTCCCCGAGGTCAATGACGCCGAGCGCTTGACGGGCGGCTTGATCGCCAGTGGTGACGACCTGATGGGCGTTACCACGGGCGAAGCTATTCGCCATGCGGCGGGCGTTCTCGCCAGCTCTTCGAAGACGGCATTGCTCGCCTCGCCATTTTTGACGGTTGAGGAAGCGGCCGAGGTCAAGGTCTTAGGCGAAGCGGTCGGGGCTGAGCTCCTGTTTGTGTCTCCTGACCCCAACGAACTGAAGGACGACCTCTTGCATACCGGCGATCCCTGCCCGAACCGCAACGGTCTCGAGCAAGCTGGCTTCAAGGCGATCTCACCTGCCGATGCCGCGACGAGAGTTACGGGTGCGGACGCAGCGATTCTTGTGGGGGAGCGCATTCTCAAGCTCCTCGCGGGCAACTCCCTTGGCAGCACGAAGCTGGTCACCTTGGACACGGCCGCCTGTTTGGCTTCGGGTGTCGAGGCTTGCATCTCGATTCCCTTCTATGTCGAGAAGGCCGGTACATGGATCAACGTCGATGGTCACATCGGGCGCTTGACCATCGCCCGTCCGATTCCCGCAAGTGTTCAGCCCCTCGAGCGCAGCCTCGTGGAGCTCACGAAGAGCCTTTCCCGCGCGGGGGCTAGCGTCTGATGGATATGCTCATCACTATCGCAGTCATCGTTGTGAAGATCACCTGCATTTACGGCGGGATGATCGTTATTGCTGCGCTGACTACTCTCGCCGAGCGGAAAGTCTCGGCTTGGATTCAGTTTCGCCACGGCCCGAACCGGGTGGGCCCCTGGGGCATTTTGCAGCCCCTAGCGGACGGCGTGAAGTTCATCTTCAAAGAGGAGCTCGTTCCCGATAGCGCCAACAAGTGGATGTTCCGCATGGCCCCCGCGCTTTCTGCGATGCCCGCCATGATGGGCGTCGCTGTGATCCCCTTCGCAGCAGAGAGTCCCCTTTACAAGGATAGCGGTCCACTTGCGATCGCCGACCTCGACATCGGCGTCCTGTACGTCCTGGCTTTCTCCGGGTTGTCGATCTACGGGATTATCTTGGGTGGTTGGGCCTCGAACTCCAAGTTCTCCCTGCTGGGCGCCATTCGCGCTTCTGCGCAGATGGTCAGCTACGAGCTGGCAATGATCCTCTCTATCATGGCGATCGTTGTGATGTCGGGTAGCTTCAACATGACCGAGATTGCTTCCCTGCAAGCGGGTCCTCTTTGGAACTGGAACATCTTCAGCCAGCCCGTCGCCTTCATGTTGTTCTTGATCGCGACGTTTGCCGAGACCAACCGCCACCCATTTGACTTTGCCGAGTGCGAGCCCGAGCTGGTCGGCGGTTTCCACACCGAGTACAGCTCGATGCGCTTCGCATTGTTCTTCTTGGGCGAGTACTGTGCCATCTTCGTCATGTGCTGCATGACTGTGGTGTTCTTCCTCGGCGGCTTCGAAGTTCCCTTCTGGGAAGACGCTCCTTGGTTCATCCAGGTCGGCGCAATGGTCTCCAAAGTGGTGGCCTTCCTCTTCTTGTTCATCTGGGTGCGCTGGACGATCCCGCGCTTCCGCTTTGATCAGCTCATGGGCCTTGGTTGGAAAGTCTTCTTGCCAGTCGCCCTAGTAAACCTGCTCATCACGGGCGGCCTTGTCTCTGCGGGGATCCTCTAAGCCATGGTTATTGTCAAGCGCAAAGAGTTAAGCCTCTCTGAAAGGCTCTACCTACCCGAGATCTTCAGGGGCATGTCCATGACTTTCCGGGCCATGTTTAAGCCGGCGGTGACACGCCAGTATCCGGAAGAGCCCTTACCCACCGACGAGGTGACGCGTGGTCAGCCACGTCTGGCAACAAACGACGAAGACGGATCTATCCGTTGCGTCTCGTGTGGCTTGTGCGAGGCAGCTTGCCCCGCTTATGCCATTACGATTGATGGCCAGGACACCGACCGCAACGCGATCACCATCGCGGGTGACGTCACGGAGAAGTTCATCGAGCGCGAACCGAAAGAGTTCGAGATCGACATGCTTCGCTGCATCCTGTGCGGCTTCTGTGAGGAAGCCTGCCCGAAGGACGCCATTTTTATGAGCGACGAGCTCGAACTTGCGGATTTCACCCGCAAGGACCTTATCTACGGACTGGACAAGCTCAAAAGGCCTGTGTCTACGCTCCGTCCCCGTATCGACTATATCTACAAGGTGAACGAAAGGTGGCAAGCCTCCTCTTCTACGCGCTAAGCGCGATCGCCGTACTCTGTGCCTTGGGTGTCGTGATCTCACGAAACCCGATGCAGAGCGTGCTGAACCTGCTCGGGTCCTTTGTGGCCGTGGCTGCGATCTATCTTCTGGCCGGCTTCCAGTTTCTGGCAGCCGCGCAGATTTTGGTCTATGCCGGAGCGATCATGGTGCTGTTCATCTTTGTGGTGATGCTCCTGAACTTGACCGATCGTGAGGAGAGTCAATCCGTATGGATGGGCCTTTTTAACGGTCGTATCTTGGGAAGCCTTGCAGTTTTTGCAGGGCTTACCGTCTCAGGACTAATCGCCGCCAATGGGAATTTTGCACCTGTCGACACCATCTCACACGATGGCAATCTCGACAACATGACTTTGCTTGCCGAGGTGCTATTCAGCAAGTACATGCTGCCTTTCGAGGCCGCGTCACTCTTGCTGCTTGCCACCCTCGTCGGTGTGATGTTACTCGCCAAGCGCGAGCGCAACGGTGAGCGCCATGGCGCTCAGCTAAGCAGTCAAGACGGAGGCTCGGAAGCATGAACGTTCCCACAGAACATCTCCTGATTCTCGCTGGCATTCTGTTCAGTTTGGGAGCTCTTGGCTTTCTACTGCGCAGTAACTTGATCGTGATTTTGGCCAGTGTCGAGCTCATGCTCAACGCCGCCAACTTAACGTTCCTGGCGGGCGCGCGCTCCCACAGCTCCGTGGGACCTCTCAACCTCGACGGTCCGATCTTCGCACTGTTCGTGATCCTGGTGGCCGCTTGTGAAGCGGCTCTCGGTCTCGCCCTTGTGATCGCCTTCTACCGCCAGAAGCAATCGGTCGACATCGAAGCCGCTGCTGAACTTAAGGGCTAGGCACCATGAAAGATTACAACTTACTTTGGCTGATGCCTCTGCTGCCATTTCTTGGCAGCATCCTTTGTGGAGCCCTGCACTTTGCGACGCTTTCGGCGCGCAAGAAAAACCCCGAGATCGGTCACGGTCCCGGTGCACTTGCAGCACCCGTCGCGATCGCCGCGATGATCGGCTCGTTCGCCGTCGCCGTTACGGCTTGGCTCAATCTTAAAGGATTGGACGAGGTCGGGCGCGCCATGGGGGTCGAGTCCTCACCATGGCACTGGATTGACCTCGGTCCCTTCTCCGTCGATCTCTCGATGGTGGTGGACCCGCTCTCCGCCGTGATGATCCTGGTGATCACCGGAGTCGGCGCACTGATCCACATCTACTCCGCTGGCTACATCAAGGGCGACCCCGGCTTCGCGAAGTTCTTCGCGTATCTGAACTTGTTCGTCGCGATGATGCTGATGCTCGTCCTGTCGAGCAACCTGGTCGGCCTGTTTGTCGGTTGGGAAGGCGTGGGGCTCTGCTCCTACCTTCTGATCGGCTTCTGGTATGACAAGGGTTGGCCCGCAGAGGCTGGCCAAAAGGCCTTTGTGGTCAACCGCATCGGTGACGCCTGCTTCCTGATCGGGGCTTTCCTATTGATTCGCCTGTTCGGCACCTTGGACACCTCGGAGATCGGCGCAGCCGTGATCGGGATGCTCGACGACCCCGCCAAGCTGAAGGACCTCGGCCTGGCCGCGCTCCTTATGTTCGGCGGTGCGTGCGGCAAGTCCGCTCAGTTCCCGTTGATGGTGTGGTTGCCCGACGCAATGGCCGGCCCGACTCCGGTGTCCGCGCTCATTCACGCGGCGACGATGGTGACTGCTGGCGTCTACTTGATCGCCCGCATGAACCCGGTCTACGCCGCATGCCCCGACGTCTTGTTTCTCATCGGTTGCGTCGGCGCCCTGACCGCCTTCATCGGCGCGACGAGTGCGATACGCCAGACCGACATCAAGAAGGTCTTGGCTTACTCAACCGTCAGCCAGCTCGGCTACATGTTCCTCGGGCTTTCGACCGGCGCATGGGCCGCGGCCGTCTTCCACCTTGTGACACACGCCTTCTTCAAAGGCCTGCTCTTCCTCGGTTCGGGCTCCGTGATCCACGGCATGCACCACGAGCAGAACATGTACAAGATGGGCGGCTTGAAGAGGCACATGCCGAAGACGTTCCTCACCTTCATGGTGGGGGCAGCAGCGCTTTCGGGCCTTCCCTTGATGAGTGGCTTCTTCTCGAAAGACGAGATCCTGTTCATGACCTACAGCCACGGCGGTGGGTACATCGCGCTTTGGATCGTCGGCTTGATCTCTGCAGCGCTGACCGCGTTCTACACGTGGCGCATGGTGGCCCTGACTTTCTTTGGCGAGGAGCGCTTCGACGTTGACCACGTGCACCCCCACGAGTCGCCAAGCACGATGACGATACCGTTGATCCTGCTTGCGGTCGCCGCAGCTATTGGCGGTTTGCTCAACTTGCCCGCCGTGATGACGGGGCACCCGATTCTTCACGGCTGGCTTGAGCCTGTCACGGAAGTCGGCCAAGAGGTCCTTGTCAAGTTGCACCTCGTCCACGAGCACGCCAGCCACGGCGTCGAGTGGGGGCTACTAGCCCTTGGCTCGGTCATCGCGCTGGTCTTCAGCTACCTCGGCTTCCGTCGCTACCTCAAGGGCCCCGAGCCCGACATGTCCTTTGCGCGTCGCGCACCGGGCCTAACGGGATTCCTTGGCGCCGCCTGGCGCCTCGACGGCCTCTTCGAGGTTTTCATCTTGATCCCCGTGCGCCTGCTCTCTGAATTCATCTCCGCCATCATCGACAAGCTCTTCATCGACGGAGCCGTCAACGGCGCCGCATCGATCGCAAAGCTCGTCGGCGACGACACCCGCAAGATGACCACCGGTAGCGTCAAGAGCTACGCCGTCTGGATGGGTTTCGGTGCTGCCGGCCTCTCCTTGCTCCTGATCTGGATCTAAATATGGACTCCCTAACCGTATTGACCTTCCTGCCCCTAATCGGGGCGATCCTGGTGATGGCGATGCCCGCTGCCCAGACCAAGGCCATCCGCCTCGTTGCTCTCGCGACGACGGTGGTGACCGGTCTGCTCGGGCTCAGCATCTACATGGGTTTCGACGGGGCCTCGGCCGCAATGCAGAACACCTGCGATGCGGCCTGGTTCACCTTACCTGGCACGGCCATTGACGTTCACTTCCGCCTGGGAATGGACGGCATCAGTGTGCTGATGGTGGCCCTGACATCGATTCTGATGCCGATTGTGATCCTGTCCACCTATGGGCACATCCACACTCGCGTGAAGGAGTTCTTTGTCTGGATGCTCATCATGGAGACGGGCATGCTGGGCGTGTTCCTCTCGATGGATATCATCTTGTTCTACGTGTTCTGGGAGGTCAGCCTGGTACCGCTGTACTTCCTAGTCGGCATTTGGGGAGGCGACCAGCGTATCTACGCGACGGTCAAGTTCTTCCTCTATACCGTCGCCGGAAGTTTGGTGATGCTGGTTGGCATCATCGCGCTGATCTTGGCAACGCAGACGACAAATATGGAGTCGCTGATGACTCTTGCAGGTGAGCTTCCCGTCGCGGACCAAGGCTGGATGTTCTTCGCCTTTGCTTTGGCATTCTGCATTAAGGTGCCGGTCCTGCCGTTCCACACTTGGCTTGCCGACGCGCACACGCAGGCCCCCACTTCGGGTTCGGTGTTACTCGCCGGCGTGCTCTTGAAAATGGGTACCTATGGCTTGATCCGCTTTGCGATCGGCATGTTCCCGATGATGGCGCTGCAAAACCAAGGGCTCTTCATGGGAATCGGTGCCATCGGCATCGTCTATGGGGCGTTCCTCGCGATGGCGCAAACGGACATCAAGCGACTGATCGCTTGCTCGTCGGTGAGTCACCTCGGCTTCGTTGTCATGGGCATGTTCGCCCTAAACGAAATCGGGCTTCGCGGATCAATCTTGCAGATGGTCAACCACGGCCTCTCCACCGGCCTGCTCTTTCTTTTGGTTGGCATGGTTTACGAACGTCGCCACACCCGCGTGATCGCCGAGTTCGGCGGCATCGCGGCGTCGATGCCCATCTTCGCCTTTTTCTTCATCATCTCGATGCTCTCTAGCGTAGGCCTTCCCGGTCTCAACGGTTTTGTTGGCGAGTTCATGATTCTCGCCGGGTCTTTCGAGGCCAGCCCGCTCTGGGCCTCAATCGGCGTTACGGGTGTGATCTTCGGCGCGATCTACTTGCTGTCGGCAACTCGCCGCATGCTCTTTGGTCCGCTAACCCGCGACGAGAACCGGAACCTCACCGACATCAACGTTCGTGAGATAGGCCTGATGCTCCCCATGGTTTTCCTCTGCTTCTGGATGGGCGTTCAGCCCAACGTCTTCTTGGGTGATCTGGATGGTAGCGTCGACGCTCTTGTCGGGCGTATCGAAGAGGCCAACATCAAGCTCAAAGCTCTTGAAGGCGAGGCCACCGCGGCCCTGCCCGTCCTAACGGATGAGAACCTCACGGAGGTCTCCCGATGATTGCCAGCATCATGATTCAAGAAGCCGCACAGGCAACCACCGAGCTGCAAGCTCAGTTCAACGATGTCTTCAGCGGCGGTGCAGCGGCGGCTCTGATGCCGTTCACGGCCTTAGCTGTGGGCGCGCTCCTTATGCTGTTGGTCGACATCATCAAAGGGGGAGCTAAGCTTCGTCCGGTTGTTGTGATCGCCTCCCTATTGACCTCGGCGTTCTGTGCTTGGAACCAAATCGGGGAGCCCGCAAGTGCAGTCCTCGGTGGGACCTATCTCGTCTCCTCCGCGACTGCTGCCTTCAGCCTGATCTTTGCAATCGGCGCGCTCTTTGCCTGGGTCTATGGGATCGGCTACTACGAGGGCAAGCTACAGGAATTCCGCGGCGAGCACGACATGCTTATGCTGTCGGCGACGGCCGGCATGATCTTGATGGTGGGGGCTGGCGATTTGCTTGTGTTCTTCATCGGTCTCGAGATTCTCTCCCTGCCGCTCTACTCCTTGGCCGCATTCCGCCGTGCTCGACACGACTCGATCGAGGCTGGTCTCAAGTACTTCCTGCTCGGAGCCTTTGCGGCAGCGTTCTTCCTCTTCGGCGCCGCGTTGATTTATACCGCTACCGGAACGGTAAACCTAGCCGAGCTCGCTAGCTTGTACCAAGGTGAGGTCGCCCAATCACCGATCGCTCTGATCGGCGGTGCACTTCTAATGGCTGGCATCTTTTTCAAGGTCTCGGTCTTTCCTTTCCACTTGTGGGTGCCCGACGTTTACCAGGGAAGTCCGACGCCGATCACCACATTGATGGCTACGGGAACAAAGGCCGCAGCTTTTGGGTTCTTGATTCCCGCTAGCTTTCTACTTCCGCCAGCAGCCACGGGCATTATTGCCGCGATCGCATTACTCACAATGGCTGCCGGAAACCTCGGCGCACTCGTGCAGACGAACGTCAAGCGCATGTTGGCCTATTCGGGTATTGCTCACGCCGGTACCGTCATGCTTGTCATGGCTGTCATCTTGGCCTCCGGTGGGGACAGCGACGTTCGTGATGAGTCGATGAACGCAACGTTGTTTTACATGGCGGCCTACCTATTCACTTCGACTGGTGCCTTTGGCCTGCTCGCCATGCTTGAGCGCGAGGGCGAGCACATGCTCACCCTCAACGGCCTGCGCGGGTTGGCTCGCCGCCGTCCCGCGGTGGCAGGTGCCATGACGCTCTTTATGCTCTCCCTCGGCGGTATTCCCGCGACGGGTGGTTTCATGGGCAAGCTCTACGTCTTCATGCTGCTGGTCAAGCAGGACATGATTGCGGTCGCCATCCTGGGCGCGCTGCTTTCGGTTATCGCGCTAGGTTACTACTTGCGCATCATCGTGACGATGTGGATGGAGCCCCTTGGCGAGGGGGAAGAGGCGAAGCTGGCACCTGTAACTCTTCCCGCCAGCATAGTGACGGGACTCTGCGTCGCTGGAGTTCTCGTAATGGGACTCATGCCAGGTTGGCTTCTTGGCCTACTGGGCTGAACGCTAAAATCCGCCTCCAGACGGGACAAATTCAAGAACGCCGGCATCCTCTTGGGGAGTCGGCGTTCTTGCTTTCCGGGATCGTGGAAAGTCGATTGTGGACTGAATGTTCAAGTTGGAACGATCGATCCAATATACTTCTCGGATCGCCTCCTATTCTATGATTGGACGGTCATGGAAGCCTTTAGCGGACTCTACCATGCTCAATCAAACGGGCGAGTGGGTCCAGTCTTGAGGTTTTGGGTATCGGCCGTTTTGTTTGAAACATATAGGGATCTCTATAAATTTTAGGAAAAGTTCTACCGTGATTCCAGGGAATGGATTTGTATCTACATAACCCTGCGCGTCTCTACTTTGTTCTCGGTGAAGGTCCCAACCCTGAGCTCCCTCTCGTAAGACGCGCTATTCAACTTTGACCCTCAAACACTCGGAACGCATCCTATGAGACTTTCTCTCACTCTCTCCGCCGCAGTCTTCTCGCTTCTCTTACCCGCCGTCTCTTCTGCCCAAACGGGTGGCCTAGAGATGACCAACGAAGGCATCCTCAAGGCAAACATCTTCACTGGCAACGTCCTAACCGCGCCACTCCCCGCAGGCGCTAAGTCCGCAGTCTCTCGCATCCTCTATGCTCCTTCGGAAAGTGACGATGCCGTTTACCGTGCAGCTATCTCCGCTGCAGCGGGCGGTGCGGTTGTGGACTACTTTGACGCTCGAAACGCAACGCCCGACAGCGTCCTGCTTTCGACCTATGACGCCGTTCACACTTGGGCTAACTACGCCTTCTTTGACAGCATCGGCTTTGGTAACAACCTAGCCACGTTCAATGATGCTGGCGGCCACGTTGTCATGGGCTCTTTCTGCACCTATACCAATGGCAACTCCCTCAGCGGCGCCATTATGTCTCCGTCCTACTCGCCAGTGTGGTCACCGACGGGGTCTAACCACTTCACGAGCTCTCTCTATAACGGAGATGGCACCACCTGCATTTATGCTGGCGTGACTAGCTTCGATAGCATCTTTCGTGACGTCCTGGCTCCCCAGGGCAGCGGTATCGTCGACGGCACTACCGCCGATGGCGAGATTGCTCACGCATATCGTCCTCTTCCCGGTACGGGCGCTGGCGTTATCGTTTACTCAAACGGTGCTGGCGGCGTTCAACTCTCCCCTACTGGCGATTGGGCGATTCTTGTCGCAAACTCGATTTGCTGCCTTCCCGGCGCCAACCCAGGCACCTGCTCTGCCCGTAAAGGCGTCATGGGGCTCAACCCCGGCGGTTACAACTGCGTGAACGCTCCTAGCGCTGGCGCCAGCTGGAACACCACGGTTGACCTAACCCCGGTCGTTGGAACGAGCACTCTGCAAACTCTGGTTCTCGTCAGCCTTACGGGCGGTATCGACAACGTGCCGCTCTTGGGCTACGAAATGCTTGCACTTCCCCCGTACGTAGTCAACGTCGCTGCTGGAGCGCACACCCTTCCTGTACCAGGTGGCACGAGCGGCTTCGCTCTTGCAACCCAGGCTGCGCGCGTTGAGTTGGACTCAATTGGAAACGTCTTCATTGTCCTCCTGAATGCTCAGGACGTTGTGATTGGCTAGTACCTGCACCTAAGGACCCCAGTGGGGGTCAATAGAGCGAGGCCCAGGTGGAGATCACCTGGGCCTCGCTTTTTCGTAGGTAAGGAGTTTAGGGGCGGATCCCGCCAGACAATTGTGCTATTTATAGCATTATTGTCTGGCGGGACTGCTCTTTACAGCGTCTGATAGTGCAGACGACCTAACCGAGGTCTCCCTCCCTCTCCCAAAACCCGACCACTCCTTTCTCATGCATCGCACCCTATTCTCCGCAGCCCTTGCATTCGCAGTCCTATTCCCAGGTACCGCCGAGGCCCAAAGCGGGGGCCTCGAGCTAACGAATCTTGGAGTCTGGCGTGCGAACATTTTCACGGGCCATGTGCTTACTCCTGCGCCGACCGCCGGTGCCAAGGCCGCCGCGGCACCTCGCGTCCTCTATGCTCCCGCGGACACTGACGACCCGGCATTTCGTGCTCAAATCGCTGCGGCCCTTGGTGGTGGTGCAGTTGTTGATTACTTCGATGCGCGCAACGCAACCCCCGACAATGTTCTGCTCTCTACCTACGATGCAGTCCATACCTTTGTGGACTACGGCTACTTGGACAACATTGCAATCGGTGACAATCTGGCCACCTACAGCGACGCAGGTGGAACCGTAATCCTTGGGGTGTTTTGCACCTCTTGGTCCGGTAAGCAGTGGCTTGATGGCGCAATCATGGGGCCCAAGTATTGCCCGGTCTCTTCTCCCACCGGGAAGAACCTCTATACCGGTTCACCGTATCTAGGAAACGGAACAACTTGCCTATACAACGGTGTCTCCAAATTGGACGTCAACTATCGCGACGACATTGCGCTTCAAGGTAGCGGAGCTGCGGACGGCCACTATGTGGACGGCGCTATAGCGACGGCCTATCGCCCTCTTGCTGGAGCGGGTGGAGGCTTGATCGTCTATTCCAACGGGTGCGGGGCAATCCAGTTTGGCGGCACGGGCGATTGGGCCAACGTAATCGCCAACGCAACGACCTGCCTGCCGGGTGTAAATCCGGGAAGTTGCACTTCTCGTCAAGGGGTGATGGGTGTGAACCCGAAGGGTTACGACTGCGTCGACGCACCAAGTGCGGGCCTGTTGTGGAACACCTCGATTGATACGATTCCCGTGTTGGGGACATCGACCTTGCAGACTCTTGTGATCACTAGCTTGAGTGGCCCTACCGAGAATGTCCCCATCTTCGGATTCGAGATGCTCGCCCTGCCTCCGTACGTGATCAACTCGGGCTTCGGTAGTCATGCCATCACAGTTCCCGTTGGAACGAATGGCATGGGACTGGCTACCCAGGGAGTCCGCATTGAGACAGACGGTCTCGGCGGTATCTTCATCGTCTTGATGAACGCCCAGGACGTTATGATCGGTTAGAGGTTCTAGCCAGACTCGTTCAAGTGGGGCCACCAGCAACTCGTTGCTGGTGGCCCCACTTAGTTTAGGAGGCAACCCAAATGATCCTTTCCGCTCATCTGGCTCGTTGGCTAGGATAGCAGCATGATTCACCTCTCTACGCGATCCCTCGCTCTCGCCGGACTCTTAGCGCTTGTCGCCTCCTCATGTGCTTTTGCTCGTACTCGCACGCATGAGCCGATTCCCGCCCACTCGGTGGACTCACTGCAAGTTGGCGATAGCGCCCAACGTGTAACGGAGGTTCTTGGGGCTCCGACAGAGGTTGTTCAGCTCGGCAAGCGCAGTGCCTACAGATACGACTACACCGAAGCTAAGAGGACAGGGCTGTTTCTCTTCCTCGTCGGCTTCTATAACTCCGACAGCCATCAGGATCGCGTTTGGGTTTTCTTCGATGAGGCTGACATTCTGACCCATGTTGGCTCCACGCTTAAGGCGGAGGCTACCGAATACGGCATGCCTTGGTCAGACAACGACTAAGTGCGTGATGGCATTGGAACGAAACCCGAAGCTCCTTCTCACAGCCTTAGCGCTATCGTCGCTCACATCCTGCTTAACTGGAAATTTAGGGCGAACCAAGGTTCATGAGCTCGTGCCCGATGGGGCGAGCAGCCATTGGGTCGCCGGTCAGACGCGGCTCGCCGACTGCTTGATTCAACTCGGAGCGCCAGTTGATGTTTGGGAGACCGCAGACGGGGGCGCTGTCCTTGCTTGGTACGGCTCGGATGAAAGCGGTTGGAGCTTGACCTTCTCCGTTCCGGTGGGACAAGCGTTGAATGCCAGTGCGAGCTACTCCGATATTCAGGATGAGGATCTAGGTGTCGTCTTGTTCTTTGACGAGCGTTGGATACTTACGACTTGGGCCCAAGGGCAAGTCGCCGAATTGGTCAGAGATGGTCACCGGCGACCCTCCTTCGCCGATTGAAGCTAGTTGCTTTCAGCGACGATGAAGCGTCCGCCGCTTCCTTGCGCTAGGGCTTCCAGTGAGCCACCGGGTTCACCGCCGATGTTGACACAGTGAAATTTTAGTCGAGCCGCTCCATTGTAGCGGGCAAGCCATGGGGCAACCCAGTCGGGGTTTTCAGTCTCTCCATCGCAGAGTACGATCACTGTATCGACATCGATTTCACCGGGAGCTTGGGCGCCCGTAGCAAGACCGGGGAAGGAGTCGCTAACTCCACCCGCGAGATTGGTCCCGCCCCCGGCACCTACGCGGAGAGCCCACTTTTCAAGCTCCTTCAGGTCCTTGTCCGTTGCCCAAGTCAGGCCAGAGCTAAAGGCTCTTGCGCCATCGGAGAAGAGGACCACTCGGAACTGAGTCTTGTCTCCTAGGTCTCGCAGTGTGTACAGCAGCCTCTCGATTGACTCTTCAAAACGTGAGTTTTGTGAGTTGTAACTCTCGCGCATACTGCCCGAGCGATCGATGAGAAAGAGTAACTTGTCGGACACGGGCCGGAGGCCAAAGAAGGTCGAGCTTGTCACCTCAACGGGAACGGGAGCGAGGACGACACTGGGATCGTTTTGCAATCGCCACCACTTCGCCCAGATCTCGGGATTCAGTCCAAGGTCGCGTCCGGCGAGGCGTGTCAAAGCCTCTCGGCACTCGTTGACTACACGCCTGGAGCCGGTGCCAGCTTCGGTCTGAAGACTCCATTGGTTTAGGCCCTCTACCAGTAGGGGGACGGCCATCTCTGTGTCGAATAGTGGCATCAAAGCAAGGCAGCGGCTGGCCTCACGCCAATCCTCGTGGAACATGCGCGGTGCCACGTAGTCGAGCATACGGCGGACCCGGGAAGCGGCAAGGCTAGCGGAAGGGCGTTCCGCGTCCTTGCGCTCAGCTGCGAGGCCCATGTGTGCGGTCAAGAGCTCTGGAGGTACGGTGCCGCGCTCGATTCCGGACAGAAAGAAGCTGGTGATGAAATCTTCGGGTCTCCCCACGAGCGCGTCGAGCGCCGGAGTCCGGACGGAGCTCTCTTCGTCGCGCGCAGCTTGGAGCAGTGCAAGCAAGAGGTGCGAAGAGGGCTCGTGTTCGAGGCAGCGCTGGCCAAGGGCACGCACGGCAACCGAGCGTTGCAGGGGAGTGTAGGAGTCCGGAAGCAAGAGCACTTCATCGGTCAACCAATCGAGCAGCTTTCCGTTATTGCCCGGCTTAATCTGGCGGAGGATATTCTCCTGGGCAACTCTACGGATCGTACTCGCGATGGGGGGCGCATAGGGATTCGAGAGCCCGTAGGCCGCCGTGTCGAGCAGGTAGGTTCGCGCCTCTGGGGAAGTCCTGGAGCGGCCGGAAGCAAGTCGCCCGAGATCTTCAACAAGTCCTTCGTATTGAGAGAGCTGCTCTTGGCTGAGCCGATCATTGCGCCTCACGTTAGTGGTCAGCCAACTCTCCAGCTTGGTGATCGCATTCTTGGCGTCAGGCAAAGGTGCGCTTGCAACCGTGGAGCAGTACGGCTGCGAGACGGGGGGAGCCGTGACGAGAAGGATGGAGAGGGCTGCGGAGATTAGCAAGTAAGAGAGCTAGTGAGCGCCTTGAGGCGAGTTTCGCTATAGCTCCAGGGTTTGGTCTAGGAACACGACGGGAGTCTCCACACCAGTCCAGGAGTGCGTCCCATGGATTTGGAGGCTTGTGGGAGGTGCTCCCGACTCGATCGCAAGGGTGTAGGTCCCGTCGACGGGCAGGTAGGCCGTGCTGTCGAAAACGTGGGTCGCCTCGCCTTCGGCACCGATTGCCGTAACCGTAAAGGTCATGCTGCGGGTGGTGAGGCCGGGGATGCGGTGACCCGCTTGATTTGTGATGAGAAGCTCTGCGCCGGTGCTCGTTCGGCGTGCCTCGACTCCAAAGGCAGTGGCTAGAAAGTAGGGGTCGCGCGGTGTTTGGAGGGAGTGGAGGCGACCACGCCGGACAGCAGTCGCGCGCTTTGTGCCGTCTTCATTTGTCACGGTTGCTGCTGGGCGGTCGATCGCGGGCATGTGGCAGCCAACGCAGGAGAGTCCCTTGTCAGCTTGGCGTGTCGTCTCAAAATCCTTGGCGATACCAATCACGGGCCCAACGGTCGAGCGGTGGCAGTTGATACAGAGCGAATCCGCTAGCGCTCCCTCGCCAAAGGCCTCCCCCTGTTTCGAAGTGTGGGCCTCGGTGGCTTCCGTATCGGCATAGGGACCTAGCATCGCTCCCTCTGGACCAAGGTGGCAAGATAGGCAAGAGATCCCGTTGTGCGGAGTCTCGTCTAGAGCTTCGGGATCGGACCCACGAGGACGTGGTTTGCCTCCGAGGGGCCGCAGATTGAGTGGCTGAGGAATGTGGCAGCCGTAGCAGCTTTGGGGGCGCCGTTTCGTTGCGATCGCCTCTTGATAGCGCTCATCCACCCAGGCCATTGCGTGCATGGTGCTAGCCCACTCACTTGCAATCTGGTTGTGGCACTCGGCGCAATCGAGTGAGTCCCAACCCTCTAACATCGCTGGACGACCATCGTCTGCAGGCACGGGGATGTGTGCAGGTCTTAGCTCTTCCTGGATCGCTACGGAATCGTCCTGAAGTGCATTGCTGGCAAGGGACAAAAGCCCAAAGGCAGCGAAGATGGCGAGTGCCAGTAAAGAGAGCTTGTTCACGGGTGGAATTCTGATGGGGGGATGGGCTTATTTATCGAAGACATTGGTCTCGCTCGGCGAGATACGCTCTTCGACTTTCTCTACGGACAAATCGAGAGCACCTAGGTCGAACGATTTCGGATCAACTTTGGGCTGCGCCTCGGACTTCGCGTCCTCGGCAACTTTCTTGTCTGGGGATTTGTCGTTCATAACGTTTTGGAGAGTCGGGAGGTGCGCGAGGTCAGCGTGCTCGCGGTGGAGGGGAGGAAGAGGAGTCCAAGTTTGTGGAGCTCGTGAACAAAGGTATCCAAGCGCTCGACGTCGGGGCCTTCAGGATTCCCCATAGCGGCCAACAACTTACCGTAGCTACCCGCGTCTTCCAAAGCACGCAATACAGCTTCTCCGTCGATGCTAAGCTCAACGAACTCGGTTGAGCCTGGCGAGTAGGCCAATACCCGCTTCTTTGCGCCTGTTTGACAAAGCGAGCCAAGTTGGTCGGCCGCCTCACGCTCTAGGTCGGCCAGGAAGGTTCCGGTTAGGAAGTCCGGACGGGCAGCGCGCGCAAGCGGATGGGCCAGGCGCCTTGCGACCTCCGTATAGCTAAAGGGGATAGCACGTGTCGAGCAATCGGGGACAACCTCGAGGCGACGAAGCGTCTCGGTCAAACTGGCAGCTTCGAGCTCGTTTTGCCGCGCGATGCCGGCAGCGCGGCAGTGTTCAATGAACTCGTCAGGGGAAAACCCGTTTGCGAGGTGAAGGAAGTAGTGGCTCTTTTGCGTGAAGTAGAAAAAGGTGTCCTCGTGAAAGAGCGGCAGGCTTGCGCGCAAGCCCGCCATGATCTCGTCAAACATCTCGGAGGCTTCCAGCTGACTCATCCCTGCGTTGGCGTTGAAGTCGTAATACAGCTGAAGGTCGGCGTTGGGGTCGGGGAGCAGCTCGAGCCCATAGGTTGTCGGATCGCGGAAGACTTCGGCGACCTCGTCAACGTGAAAAGTCTGTAGGCTGACCTCGCGAATGGGCCCGCCTTTCCCATTGGGCCCGAGTGTGCCCGCGGCATTTTCTTGGAGCATGGCTAGGGTCTGTCGGGCCTCTTCCACGGTCTCGCTAGGGAAGCCGACCATCGCGTAAAACGTCACACTAATCCCGGCGTCATTACAGTTGTTTGCCACCTCAAGAGTACGGCTGGGGGACTGCCCTTTCTTCATGAGTTTCAACAGCCTCGGCACCGCAGTCTCGAAGCCGAAGAGAAGTTTGCGGCACCCAGAAGCGTAGAGTCGCTCGGCACCTTCCTTTGTGTAGGCCCGTGGCTCGACTCGGGCATCGCACCACCATTTGATCCCGGATTCCTGGGCGACCAGCTGGTCGGGTAGCTCTTGGATCATGCCGGGAGGCAGGCAGTCCGTGATGAAGTTGAAGCTTGAGAAGCCGTACTTTTCACGCATCGATTTGACATGACTTGCAATGGTCTCGGCGCTTCGCGTCCGGTAGCCAGGCCCGATGACCGTGGGAAGAGTGCAGAAGCTGCATTCTCCATAATAGCACCCGCGGTTGACGTCATACGCCAAGACGACCTCTGGCGAAAAGTAGGTGTCGAAGGGCGTTCCATCGAAGTCCGGCATGGGGGCTTCGTTGAGTGAGATGGGATGCCCGCTCATGTTCTTGATTCCAGTGACGGTGCCATCTTCCGCCGTAGAGAAAAAGCCGAGTGAGGGGATTCCCTTCAAGTCTCCGCCGTCGCGAAGTGCGACGCACAATTCTTCGAGCGGCTTTTCACCTTCGTGAAAAACGATGGAGTCGAAACATGCAGAAAGCGCAGGTGCTGCCAGCAACTTTTCACCGATATAGGCTAAGAATCCGCCGCCGGTTGTGATGTGGCAGTCGGGGAGTGCCTCCTTCACAAGGCGCCCTAAGGTCAGCGCTGGAATCAGCTGGCTGCCGTAGATTACCGAGATGCCAAGGACGCGGGGATTGCGACGAATCAGGTCCGGAAGAATGCACTCGCGGTAGAACGAGATGTAGGGGTTTTGATCTTCGTCTTGGGTCGCGGCGAGCACATCCTCTGAGCGATCGATGGCATAAGCCATCGTGAAGTTGTGGGGCGTTAGCTTGGTGGGGGCCCAGGCGGCAGAGACAATGCGGAGTGAGTGAAAGAGAGTGCGCGCCGCTGGAATGTAGAGCGCGGGATCAAAAAATCCTTTACCCCTGAGGACAGCCTTTGCACCGTCCACTCGATCGGCGAGTATGTTGCCGCTGACCGCCACCTCCGCCGCTGCGCGATAGGCGTCCATCTCGCCGAAGGACAGCTCGTCCTGACTTTCGAATTTAGCGAGTCCGCTGCGCGCCTCGCTCCGCCGAGTCGCCCAGCGGACGTAGTCGGCGGACAGAAAGTGGTCATAAGAGAGAACACTTGCGTCCACTTGCTCGACGTCATCAAAACCGTGCTCTTGCAGCCAAGCCTTCAGACACGCCAGCCCCATGTAGGGTTGGGTGAAGTGCGCCTGAGGCGGGAAAAGGAGGGTGATTGGGAACTCGGACATGGGCAGAGGGGGCGATTAGAGGGAGGGAGTGGACAGCAAAGATACGAGGGAACCGTTGGCAACGTTGGTGAGGTGTTCGATCGTTGTATGGGGCGTGTCGCCTAGCGGGCCGCCAGGTTCGATAGCGCCCTGGCGAAGGAGCTCGAGAAGCGCGGCCAGGTCGGGACTGATACGAAGGGTTTGAATCGCACTTCCACCGTCGCCCAGGCCAGGTATTGCGCCGACGGCGAAGAAGATTGGCGAGGACGACGGTACGGGGAGGTCGTGGTTACTCGCGAGGAGCTCGTCGATCGCGCCCAGTTCGAAGCGAACGGCTATCGTGTCTACCAAGACGCGCAAGCTCGAGCCCCGCTGGGCTTGAACCGGCCCCCGCGCGGCGACCCGAAGCCTGGTCATCTCCCAAAGTAGCAGGTCATCCACTAGGGGGTCGTTCAGGCCACGCGCAACCCCCTCGAAGCTACAGGTGCGGTCAAGGAGTAGGTTCGCAAAGTCCAGTGTGTCTAGGGCGAGCCTGCGCTTCACGGCGGCGATGGTTCGGGGGTAGCGCATGAGCGCGTCCGGGAGTGTTTTTGCGATACGGGAGAGGTGTCGCAAGTGGGGTTCACCGCCAGGCAAACCGGTGAGCAGGCTCCAAGATGAAAACAGCTCGGGCATCGCGCGGATGAGCTCTTGTTCGGGCTCGGTGAGTCCGGCGCCAAGTGCCATGTCGGGGGCAATGCCCTCGATAGGTGTCGAGATTTTGGCGAAGCGCTCACCAAAATCGCATCCGGGCTGCGGATTGACAAGGTGGAAGGAGAGCTGTGCGGCGCCTCGAAGAGAGGCCTCGGCGGCAAAGTCCAAGGTGTCGCGCAACTCGGCGTCGCCCTCTTCCGGAAGTCCAAGGATCAGCGAGAGGATCGGCGTGACTCCTACCCGTGAAAGATGTTGGACCGTGTTCAGAATGTCAGTTCGCGTCGGTGAGCCAAGAAGGGGCTTATTGGATGCGCGACGGACTTTGTCGCTTGCGGATTCAATGCCAAGAAGGACCCGATAACAGCCGGCGGCTGCCATCTCGTCAATAAGCTCTGCGTCCAGGTGATCCACGCGCGCGCGAACCTCCCACGGGAAGGGTGCGCGGCCGTGGGTGCGCTCCCGAATCACGGTGCAGAAGTCCGATGCCGCAGCGCGATTTGCACCGAAAATGTCGTGGCAAAGGTAGGCGCTCTTTGCGCCGGGCATATGCTCGAGCGCGAGGACTTCATCGGCAAGTCGCTCGGGTGAAAGCGTCCGTGAGCGTCTCCCCCAATACCGGCCAATCGTGCAGAAGCTGCAGTCGAATGCACAGCCACGACCGGAGTCGATAGGGACCAGTCCATCTGCGGAACCGGTGATCGCCTTGTAGGCAGCAATCGGAGGAAGCAAGTCCCAGGCGGGTGGCGCTACGGAGTCGAGGTCGGCAAAAACGAGCCTGTCGTCCTCGCGGATGACCTCAAGATCTCCCGTGCGCCAGGTGACCCCTGGAACGCCGGCATAGTTGAGCCGCCCGGCCCGGAATGTTGTCAGCAGCTCGCGAAGAGTCTCTTCGCCTTCGCCTCGAACAACGGCGTCCACAAACGGAAAGCGCTCCAGAATCCGCGCGTCACACCCAGTCGTTCCCGGTCCTCCGAGAAGAATCGGGAGGCTGGGCAACGTCTCTCGAATCGCGCGGGCGATCACAAGAGCGATGGGGAGGGTCGCCCCCATCGTCGAAAGCCCAAGGACCCATGGCCCTGAGGAGTGCTCCATCCGCTCGATAAGCAGCTCGGCGCTCGCCAGACCCAAATCGTCAGACTGGGGGAGCTCGCCATTCGCCAAGCGGAAAGCAAGGTCTTCGAGTTGTACCTCAAAACCGGCTTCTCGAACGAAGCTGCCGAGTCGCAGGAGGCCAGGAGGTGGCATCGAGTAACCGAATGTATCTGCAAATGGTGCGCTCGCCAGAAGAATGGCCATGGGCCCATCATGCCATGTGGGGGGCTTGGCGCAATCCCTACCCGGGACTCTGCGCGGACTGGCGTCACTTTCGTTATTCTGTTTACGTCCCAACCCGTACAACCAAAACAATTATGCATCGCGCTTCAAGTCACACCCTAACGGTCCTCGCCCTCTCCACTGCTTGTTTCGTCGCCTCTTGTGGTGGCGGCGGCAGCAGCGTGTCTACCTTTATCGCCAAGGCAACAAGCCAAGCAGGGGATCCCTCGTTCACCCCCGTGGTCGCTGGAGATTTCGCAGCTTTTCGCGCGATTGAGGCGGACACAGGTGCCGCGGGCACGGATCTAGATGGCGACGGGACGCCCGATGACCTCGTCACGATGGGGCTCTCGCTAATCAACGGGGTCACGACTTCAACGAACCTAAATGCGGATGAGGTCTTTATCCTCGACGGCGAGTTCTTTTTGATCGTGGACGAAGTCACAAACGGCGTCGACTATAGCGGGTTGAATGGCGCTGTAGATCTTGTGGTGATGCACTGGAATACGGTGGACGGAACGGACCCCGTTTACGTCGCAGATGTGGAGCGATCGGCAGCCATTCATGGTGCTCTTACTACCGAGCGCTTTTATTTCGTGACACCCTCGGCGCAAGGCATCGGCTCCACGAACATCTGTTTCGCGGATACGACTTTGCCGGAGACCGCGATTTGCGTTGGTGGACCGGGTGGGGGATTGGACTCGTGCAGGATCCTCGGTGATCGAGAAAACTTGATCCTCCTGACGATCGATGAGAACGTGGATGGAGATTTAGATGGCGATCTCGATGGTGTCGATTCGTTTGTGCTCGCCCTACTCGACGGCTCCGATATCGCGGGAAACGTGACCCCGACTTCGGTTGCACTCCGCAGTGACTCGACAGCTTTTGATGCGGAGGCGCTTGACGTCGCAGGCGATGGCATTGCCGATGAGGGCTGGCTAGTTGCCGTGCTTGTCGACGAGATCGCCGAGGGCGCGGATCTGAACGATCCGGGGCTCTTCACCGGCCCTTGGCTTCCGTTGCAATGTGTCAACTTGGCCGATGGAGACATGACGGACGAGGTCCTTCACTACATCTATTTTGGGCACCCCACATTTGGCATGGGCGCTGTCAATACGGGCCTCGTCGGACGCGCCAAGGTCTTGGTTGTCGGTGGCGGTCACGTGGCGACCATCTCCCCGGAGGATGAAGCCAACTGCAACCTAAACAGCGACCCGGATTCAGGTGACCTGATTCCGCGCTGGTGTGCGGCTGTCGATCCCGCCCTTGGCCTGGCGGGAATCTTGCCTCCAGGTGCTGGTTCCTTGATGGACGCTGTGGCTTTGTCCCCGGCTGGAGGGTCGCTTGGACTTGTCGAGCTGGAGGGAAACCTCGTCGCTTTGATCAGTGAAATCAACGACTCTCAGGACCACGACGGAGACACGATCTTCACGCAAAACTTGATCGGGTATATCGACAACCTCGACGCGGACTTCACCTGGGATTACGACCTGCTCGATCCAGAGGGAGGTAGCTCAAAGGTCGGCGCAACCTGGCTAGGGGCAGAATCAGAGGTCAATCGCATCGCCATAGGTTTCCAGGAGTCCGTTGTGGACCTCAACCTCAACAGTGGCTGCAACGGGGTTTTGAAAGACGCCGACAAAACGGACTCTGTTGCGGCATGGCTCAACTTTGGCACCAATGGCTTGGGAGTCCCCGGCATCGGTTTCGCTGTTGACACCTACAACATGGGAGGCACCTTCGCGGGTGGGAACATCTTCTTCCGTCTGAGTGAAGCGGGCGACGATCGCGACTACAACAACAACGGAACGAAGACCGATTTTATCCTGACGCGCAATCCGCTGGGTTCGGCTGGCTGCGCACCGTTAGCGATTGGAACTTTGCACTCCCTCGTTGGGCCGGCACTGTTTAGTGACAACATTCGCGGTGGAGTGTTTTACACCGACGAAGCGGATGCCAAGTCCGACGTGAACAAGGATGGGGACCAAACCGACTTCGTCTTGCGCTGGATGCGCTTCCTCTAAGTAAGAGGGGACTAGCCCTTGGGTTTCTCCGGCTTCTCGGCAGCAAGTGCCGGCGCGACTTGGGTCGCGCCGGCACTTGTCGCACTCTGGAAGTAGTGGCGCTCAAAAAAATCGTGCATGGCGAGTGGAGTCACAGCCTCGCCGTTTTTTGCAGCGGGTCCCAAGTGGCTGGATTGAATTAAAAATGCGTCCTGCTCTTCGACCTCCCATGCACCGTGGCAGCCGTACTCAAACAAGAAGTTCCACACGCGCTCGCCGTCCCTTGCCCCGAAGAGTAAGACGTCCCCGGCATCGGGATGTCGAGCGGCGCCAAAGAGGTTGCGAACAAATACCGCGTCCAGGTCTCCCCAAGTCTCAGGGGCGCTCTCGTCAAGCGCTAAGGGTTGGGACAGCGCGCTCCCGTCCGACGGATCCGGTGTCGCGTTGTACCGCAGGCGATCATTTGGGAGGCGCGTAACCCAAGCGCTTACGTACTTCAGCGCAGTGAAGTACGCGTCCATTCCCGGCAATGCATTGACAAGTGTGTCGTGCATCCAGGGCGCGCCTTCCCGGGAGAGGTACACGTGCCCAAAACTACCCGTCGCTTTCAACCAAAGGTTGGGTTGCAGGATCCCCATGGCTCGTGCCCGCGCCGAGAACTCATCGCGGAGTAAACTTTGGAGGTCCCGCCCAGCGTCCTTGGCCACAGGTTTCGCCGGAGTCATGCCGTGATCGCTGAAGATGAAAAAGTCGTAGTCCACTCGTTTGGAGCGCTTCGCAGCACGCCAAAGGTGTTTGACGAGGCGGTCGGTATGCCGAATACTTCGCAGGGCGTGGGGGTGCTCGGGGCCCCTCAGGTGTACGGCCTTGTCGTAGGTGATCAAATTCACCATGACATGTTGCCGACCGTGGGAGAGGTCCTGATAGAGCACGGCAAGGCCCAGCTCATCCCCAACCGTTCGAATCAGGGCGCGAATCAAAAACGAGACCTGCCCGGAGTAGATCTTGTGGCGTAAAAATGCCTTAGCTGAGTCATAAAACTCGTAGCAGATCTCAACGAGAAAGAGCCAAATCAAAAAGGGGATCGTGGTGAGAAGCACGAAGGCTAAATGGCCAAGTGCGCGCCACTTCCTACGTGTGGAAAGCCAGAGCTCGCCTTTTCCTAAACCAGATGAGGAGAAGCGCGTGTGGTCCGCGCCCCCGTGGAAGATGTTGAAGTAGCTGGAGCCGTTGTTTCGAAGGATGCCGGGTGTCTCCGCAAAAAGCTCATCCTCTAGGTCGCTAACCTGGCCTAGTGTTCCGAAATAGATAGACTTACCATCCCTGCGGCGAATATATCGAAAGCCCGGAAAGGCCTGCTTTACCCCATAGAGTAGCTCCGCTTGAACAGTTGGCGTCGTAGAGGGGAGACCAGGGCAGAGCTTCTGCATGTAGTATCCGCCCTGGTGGCGACCGCGAAGCAGGTTGCGAATGAAGGGGGCCTTGCGCTGTCGAATCGCCCGGATAAGGGCTTCGCGCCCAAGACCGTCGATTTGGACGATCAAGAAGCCGGGAGGGAGTTTTTTGGACCTGCGCTTGATCATGGGGGGGGCTAGCCGGCCCAGTGGGGTGCCGGAATGTGGCCCTTCTTGTCGAGTCTCGGAGGTGACTCCATTCCCTCCAAGAAGATTCTCGCCGCATCTTCGCCAGCGGATAATCGCTCGGCGCCAGCGGGGTGATTTTTTACGAGCAGGCGCCTTACCCGCATGGCCTCTCTCTGCGCGGCTTTCCCGTTGGTATCAATATGTTGCAGCTTCGCCATCCCGCCTCGAGTTAGGGCCAACCGAATCCGTTCGGTGGCGGCATTGCGGAAGACATCCAGGAATCCGCGCGTCAACTTGACGCGGCCAATGGGCTGGAGTCGGTCCATGCCACGCCTCCACGACTCACGTTCTGAAATCAAAAGAACGTGGTTGAATAGCAGCTTGTTCGCCGTCATGGAGAGCGCTTTTTTGGGGACTGCGCGATTGACAAGATCGTCGAGCAGGTCGAGCTCGCGGTCTTGCTTGAGCAACGACACAAGCTCCCAGTGGGAGTCGGTTACGAACCGGTCCGCGCTCATTTCCCAATAGAGATGTCCAAGCCCCCGCGAGCGTGCGAAACGCGTCAGGTGATAGGGGATGAAGTGGTTGTGTGCGATCGTATCCGCCGCTAAATGCGAGAGGTAGCCGAGCGCAAAGGCCTCTATCGCCGGGCTCTGGCCGGACTGCCGAAATTCAGAGACGATGGTCCAACGGTGGCAGTGGTTGTAGTGGCCTCCGAAGTTTTTGATGTTGATGATGTCGGCGGCGAGGTTGCCGTACAGATAGGCGCTACGATGCTCCTCCAAGAGCTCGGCTACAGGGCCGGGGAGCAGCTCTTTACGCCTGCGCAGGACGCGACTTGCGAGCTCGAGGTGCGTGCCGGGGCCCCAGGCCAGACTGCCCGTAGCCGCGACGAGCAAGACGATCAAGAGAAGTGCCATACCCTTTCTATAGGCCAGAAGCAGTCGGGGCGCAATGGGAAGTGGCTCGATCGAGCTACCCTTTACGATACACGGCCACGATCGTGTGCGCATATAGATTGGCGTAGCGGTCGGCGTCGGGATAGCGCAGCCGCCGTAACCCTCGCGCTAGAGCTGGGCGCGGCTTTTCGAGTACGACGAGCTCCTCAATCTTCAGATTGTGCCGCTCGGCTTGCCCCTCTAGGAATGCGCGAGCTTCTAGCAAGCTAAAGTACCAACGGTGCCGATCGACCGGTTTGTCCAGAGGCAAACCATAATGAGCGACAGCCCCGTAGCCGCGTCGCATTTGACGTCGAGCGCTATTCCAGTTATTGGGCAGCGAAACCACCAAGTGTCTAGCCGACACACGGACAAGCTCGGCAAAGATCTCATGGAGATTCTCCAAGTGCTCCAGTACGTCCGTACAGGTCACAGCATCCCATTGCCCATCCTCAAAGGGGAGCTTTCCATTCTCCATCAGGTTCTGCCGGATGTCGGCGGCATCCGAAATGTCGATGCCGGTGTAGCGTTCTGCGCCTACGAAATCCCGAAGTACGGCCTCGTCGCAACCGACGTCGAGCACACTCCCGGAGAGGGCATCCCCAAATCGCTCGGAGAAAAACCGTGGGCGATCTTGCCGTGTCTTGAACTGAATAAACTCGCGCTTCATATTGCCTAGTATATAGATGTAGGGTGTGCTGAGCCATGCCAGACTCTCATGCGTATGACAACGCAAAAGTCGTGCGGATGAGACTCCGAAGGGAGCCCTGTGCTGGCGACTGGGCTCGGATTCCTTCACCCGAGGCATCATTGCCGTTTCGCGCCGCGCCTTTAGGAGATCGACGTACCCTATGTTCACCAGAACAACATCACCAGAATTTGACCTTGTCCTACAAGGTGCTACGGGTTTTACAGGGCGTCTTGCTGCAAAGGAGATCGCTCAACGCGCGCCGAGTGGGTTTCGCTGGGCGGTTGCGGGGCGCTCCGCGGATAGGGTGGGTCAACTCGCCGCCAAGTTCGGTGTTCCGGGGGTTGTCGCAGATGGGCTCAACCGCTCCGCCGTCGATCAGCTCGCGCGAAGGACTCGGGTTGTCATCTCTTGTGCGGGTCCTTTCGCTCGCTATGGCGATCACCTAGTGGACGCTTGTGCGCAAAATGGAACACACTATGCGGACCTGACGGGAGAGCTCCCTTGGATTCAACGTGTCATCGAGCGACATCACAAGAGCTGCGCCGGCACGAATACGGCACTTGTTCCTTGTGCGGGCTTCGACTCCGTTCCTACAGATATAGCGGTTCACGCAATGGCCCAAGAGCTCGGAGAGCCCGCTAGGATCCATGGGTTCTTCACGATCAAAGGTGGCCTGAACGGTGGGACGTTGCACTCGGGGCTTGCGCTTGGTGAAGACGGCGAGCTGGTTGGGGGCAAAACTCAAACGCGCGAAGATCCGCCTGTTTTCCCCATCCCCTCCTTGGGCCGTTGGGCGGCTCCGTTTCTTATGGCGCCGGTCAACGAGTGGGTCGCCGCTCGAACTGATAGCCTTCTCGACCGCGAGTCCCAAGGCTACCAAGTGAACTACAGTGAGCACCTCTCCGAGCGAAGTCGTTTTCGCGCACACACCATGGCTAGCCTCTTGAAGCTCTCCAATGGGCTCCTCGCACATCGAGCGGGTCGGCAGATCTTGCGTGCCCTTGGTCCCAAACCCGGTGAGGGGCCGAGCGAGAGCAGCATCCAAAATGGATTCGCCAGGTTGGTACTCCTCGCTGGCGACCTCCTTGCGCCGAAGCTCACTCGGCAGTGGATTTGGAGTGGAGATCCGAGCAACTTGATAACCGTGCGCTGCCTAGTGCAGACCGGTCTGGCGCTCGCGGCGGGGGAGGCAAGCCGGGGCGGTGTCCTCACGCCAGTTGCGGCACTTGGGGATCGCCTTGGCGAGCGCCTCTTGGAGATCGGCGCCGTAACGGTGAGCTAGGTCTCCTCTAGCCTCGCACGCCCAGCCGTTCGCTCTGTGACCTCCACAGCGAACTCCGCATAGCGGTCTTTGGGGAGGACAACGTCGAGCCTTACATCCGCGCCATAGTCCGCACTCGTAGTTTCAACTTCACAGGATTTGAGCAAGCCCTCGATCGGGCCGGAGCACTCGTAGGGGTACGTGAGCCTCCGTGCCACTTGGACTCGAACCTCTTTGATTTCGCAGCGATCCATCGCCTCGCCCGCGGTCCCGCCATAAGCTCGCATCAGGCCCCCGACCCCTAACTTTGTTCCACCAAACCAGCGCGAGACAACGATGATTAGCCCTGTGAGGTCGTGCCCCTCTATCATTCGCAGAATGGGCGGACCGGCCGAGCTGCCGGGTTCACCGTCGTCGGAAGAGCGAGTCTGCTCTCCCTGTGGGTCGAGGATCCATGCGAAGCAGTGGTGACCAGCGTCGGGGAACTCGGTGCGGATCTCCTGCACAAACGCTTCGGCTTCGGCAATGCTGACTACCGGCTTGAGGTCGGCGATGAAGCGCGAGCCCTTGATCTTGTCGGGCTCGTAGCGGAAGCGCTCTGCGATCGTGCGATAGCGAGTCGGATCGCCTGTGTTGTTCGAACCCATCTCTAGCGCAGGAAACGGCCGCACTCCATGACGAGTTGAAGGAGTGCTTTGGATTCGGATTTCACAAGTGAGTCATCCATCAGGAGCTCCCAGTTTTTGCTCCTAGACTCGACAAGCCCTCGATGGCTCTGGGTCGGGACAACTAGGATTCCGCCGGGTGTGTCTAGGCCAAGTTCCGACCAACCCGAGACCGCGCGACGCCGATAGGTACCGGTGGACACGCCATCATTGCGCAGCGCCTGCTCTCCAGGCAAAGCAACGAGGTTCAGCCCAAGTGACCAATCCGCGCGGTTCTCAGGATCTGCACCGATCAGCTCGAGTAGGGTCGGCAGCAGGTCGATGTGGCTCGTGGCGCGTGTCTCGATGCCGGGTTCGATCCCCGGTCCGGACATCACAAATGGAACACCCGCCTGCTCTTTTGTCGAGTTTGATGTGTGACCCCAAAACCCATTCTCCCAGAACTCTTCACCGTGATCCGCGGTGACGACGAGGATCGTATTTTCAAGCTCACCATGGGCGCGCAGACTCTCGATCATGTCGCCTACGACGCGGTCTGCATGCAGGACTGAGTTCTTGTAGCGGTTCTTGATGAGCACGCGCTCCTCGTCGGACGCTCCTTTGGAGAGCCGCTTGTAGTTGACCGTTTTCATATACGGTTCGAACAGCTTCTCATCTGCCGGCGGGGTCGGAAACGAGTACGTTTGATGGGGCGCATCCAAAACAGCGAAGGCAAATAATGGAGTGTCCTCTTTGCCGCTAGCCTCGAGGTCCGTAAGCCAGCCCTCGAAGGCAACCGCGAGGGCTGCGTCCCGATCGCCGGGCGTCTCCCCGTCTAAATGATCGTTGACCTTGTCCTCGATCCTCACCCAAGCTGTCGAGCGGAACTCCGGAGTGCTCATCGAGGCGGAGGATAGAACCCGCATCTCATAGTCGAGCTCAAGTAAGCTGTTGACTAGAACCGGAGATGTGTTTTCGGCAGCGAATGGGTGCCAATAGGAGCCGTGCAGTCCATAGACAAGTGTGAAAATGCCAAAGCGTGTCGCGTTTCCACCGCTGTAGTGATCGCTAAAAACGCGCGCGCTATTTGCGGGTGCATCGATGTACTGCTGCAATAGAGGCATCGTCTCCGGTGCCAACATGTCCGCCCGAACGGAGTCAATCGTGATGACGACGATGTTGGGACGCTGCTTGATGACGTCCCTAAAGACGGGCTTGCTGATTGGGTAGTTAAGCAAGATGCCGCCGCCGTTCAGGTCGACTTTGGGGCGGTCTTCGAGAACGAACCCAAACTGATCGCGCGCAATGCGTTTAATCGTCAGAGGTTGATACAAGGGGAATACGCGTGCTAGGGCGGTGACGCGTCGGTCGCGCATCAAGTCGGCTTGGGCGTAGATGCCTTTCTCTAGCAACAAGATGGGGAGGACGACCACCAGGAGAATCCGCTTGGAAGAGGGGGCGAAACCGGTGGGGGCTTTGCGAAGAATCCGGGTGAGCCAAAAGCACTGGCCCACAAAGATAGCGACGATTTCAAAACCGGTGATCAGCTTGTCGGCCGCGCTAAAGTGAAGGGAATCGCCAGCATCGGGGTTAGTGATTAGCGCCCAGTGCATCCCGTTAAAGTGATAGTGAAAGAAGCTCCAGATTTGCGTGTCAACCAGGAGCGCTAAGTGCAGGCAGGTCCACAGAAGCGCAAGAACAAGGATCAACCCGTGTTTGGCGGTGCGCGGCCAAATGAGCGCCGTCGCGATGGAGAGTAGCGCCGGAATGAGTGAGACCAGGAGCGCGCTCGTGAGCATGCCCGTGTAGAGAAAGACCCAGGCTTTGACCGAGCCACTGGTCTCAACGCCACGGACATAGGGGAGGTGGAGTAGAGACGCGGCTAGGATGTTCCACAGCCAAAGCCGGAGGGCCGAACCCAGGAAGCAGCGTCTACATGGCAAGTGAAGGTACTCCCCTAATTTCGCACCGAGTGGCCCGAGTCGTTCGAGTTTTCCGGGCGCTGGCACAGTTGTGGGCATGGGGGATCTAGATTGGCTTGCGCGCCTCTAGGACAACGGTGCGCGAGGTCAGCATCGTCCAGCCGTTAACGGCCTTCATCCAAGCGTCATTCTCCGCTGCGATGTCGGGGTTCTTGCTGCGGAGCCTCCGCGCTGCCGTAGCGCGACCGAGAAGAAGGATGGGAGCGAAGAGGACCGTCCAAATGGATGCGGAGGTCTTGCGGCGATCACCGTGGAAATCAATCTTGTCCAAGCCTGCGCGAAGAGCGGTGTAGGCAAGAAAGTACGGCGCAATCGGGTGGATGTGCCCGCCACACATGCGAGGGTCGTGGACCCCTAGGGACAGCGGATCGTATAGCTGGGGAAAGCCCCAGGTTAGCGAGCGCAGCCGGGAGACCATGTGGTGGGTGTTTGGCGTCGTGACGATGATCGGGGCGCCTGGCTTGGCAATGCGCAGGAGCTCGCGAAGAAAGGCAAATTGATCTTCGACGTGTTCGATGACCTCGACACTGACTACGGCGTCAAACGTGGCATCCTCAAAGGGAAGTCGGTTGTCGCTCTCGGTCTTGTGGCAGCGGATGGCCTCGTACTCAAAGGACTCTGGAAAGAGGTCACATGCGAAGATGTGCAATGCGGGATCGAGCGAGACCTCTTGCCGGAGCTGTTCCCCTAGGCGGTGTGAGAAATGGCCTCGGCCCGCACCGACGTCGGCGACCTTGCATTTAGACCAGTCGATACCAAGTGCGCCAGCACTTGCGTCGGCTGCTTTCGGGAGCCCCTTTTGTAAGAGGCGGAATACGACATCTGTCGTGGAGGGATTGGACCAGGGCTTCGCGCGCATGGCCCCAATTTAGGAAGCTTGATGGCCAGAGCAAAGCAGGGAAGCCGTTTCCTTGGCAACGGGGTGGCTATTGCTGGGGGAAACTCTCAGGCGAGGGGATGAGTAGCAGGCCAAGCACCAGGATGGCGGCCATCGGAAGGAGGGTTCGTCCACTCCACGTTCGCCAAATCGCGAATCCGAAAACGAGACGGGGAAGCATGTGGGCTACGCGGACCTGGTAGCTCTGGTCTGGCTCACCTCCGACTCCTGGCCAAAGGGTGCAGGCCGTAAGGAAGGCCACGAGAACGGCAAGAAGGCGGTACGGTAGGGCGGGCTTTGAGCTCGACAAGAGAGTGGCGAAGCCCAGGGTCATCGTCGCCCCGAGCGCGGCCTTCCAAGCCGAGAAGAACGGCGTCACTATGTGGGGGGCACCTAGGATTGCGACGTTGGAAAGAGAGCCGGGCGCGGTTTCAATGAAGTCGGTAAGAGGCATGGACCACTCTCTCAGGGACCGGGCAACCCTAAATCTTGACAGGGGCATGTTTTGATCTGTTGGACGGCAGTGTAAGCGCCTCTCCGGGCGAAGCGCAGACTTCGCGCCGCTCGTGTTCTCGGCCAAAGGGCCTAGGTCATTTGGACCAGCACTTGTCGCGTGACGTAAAGTGCACCGAGAAAGAGGGCCGTGATTGTGATGGCCACGATGAGCATTCCCTTGCGCGCGTCGGTGTAGTCCGCCCACTCGCCCTCGTCTAGCCAGATGCGACCGCTCTCGTTTTCGAGGAGGACCTTGTGCTCCAAAAGTTTGCGCATGGCACCTCCCTTATCGATTCCGAGCCGCTGCTTTTCGAGAGCCCTCTCCGGCGTAGTGGCGCCCAGCTCTCGGCATACGTTGACAGCCTTTTTCTGTAGATGGAGGGTCGTGAATGCAGGGCTCATGAGATTAGGGAGCTAGGCTCTCGAGGAGCTCAAGTGTGGTTTGGAGCATGAACCGGGCGTCGTGTTGTTCGGCGACTTTACGCGCGGAAACGGCACCGCGGTCGCGGTGTTGCAGCCAATATTGAATGCGGTCTGCGAGCTCTTCCCGCGACGGGCGCAGGGAAAGAATACTTCCCGATTGTCCCTCGACAATCAGCTCCGATCCACCATTTGTCGCAGTTGTGATGGTGGGGAGGCCCGACGCGAGTGCCTCCAATGTGGAGTTCGCGAACGGATCGTAACGCGTCGGCAGTGCGTAGATGTCGGCAGCGCCAAAGCAAACCTCCGCGTCCCGCCTTCCGCCGAGAAAGGCGCACCGCTCGGCGATCCCTAGCTCCCTCGCGCGCGCCTCGAAAACGGCACTCGAAGAGTCGTACCCAACGATCATTACCCTCAGACCCGGATTTTGGGGGGCGCACTCAGCCGCGGCGTCCAGCACTAAATCCAAGCCTTTGCGCCCATAACCGGTGCCCAGAAAGAGCAGCACTTGCTCCTCGCATGACCACCCCAAGGCGGCGCGCAAAGCGGCCCCCGTCTCCTGGCGATGGCGAGGATGAAAGCGCTCGGTGTCCGTGCCGTTGTAGATGACGCGCACTCCATTTTCGCCTAGGCCGTGACGCTCGATCACATCGCGCTTGACAAGCTCGGAATTCGTAATGACCAGCGGTCGACCGCCGCCTCTTCGCGCGGTACTCGCTGCAAGAGCGCGCTGCTCGATCTCTAGGGCCAGGCGGTGTTTTCTGGCTCCCTTGCGGAAAAGTCGCTCGATGGGAGTGAGCGTCGCATCGTGAGCCAAGTCCATATACGTACCGTGGCAACCGCCGCCCATGCGGATCACGTCATGGCTCCACGTCTTGCCCAGGCCGAAAACCAAGTCGTAGCCAGCCGTGGCAACATGCGCCTCGACTGCCTTGGCGAAGTTGAGCATGCGGCCCGCACCCGTGATCGATGACGGGCGAAGCACTTCAAATCGAACCTCCGCGTGCGCGGGCTCTTCGTGTGTACGGCAAACGACAACGACCTCGTGCCCAGCGTTCGCGAGAAACGCGGACACTAGGTTTAGATAACGCTCCGTCCCGCCGCTATGGGCGTGACGCATGTGAACAAGGGCGATCCGCATGTGCGCAGTTTATCTCCTCCAGCGTCACGAGTTCCACAATGGTTCGCGTACTCTACGCCAATGTCTCCCCCTTCCTCTAAAAGCATCAGTGACGAGCTAGGCGGACCGGCGGCAACCCGAACCCTGATCGTGTGCTGGATCGCCAACTTTGTGACAGCCCTTGGCATGATGAGCTTCCTGCCGTTCTTTCCCAGCCACCTGCGCTCTCTCGGAGTGGAAGAGGGGAGCCTCCCGATGTGGGCTGGCTTATGTGTCGGCGCGGCTCCGCTAGCTGCGGCGCTAATGGGGCCTATATGGGGCGCACTCGGAGACCGTTTCGGGCGCAAAATGATGGTTTTGCGGTCGTTGCTGGGCATCTTTGTTTTTGTCGGATTGATGGCCTTCGCCCGCACGCCTCTCCAGATACTGATCCTGCGCCTCGGGCAAGGTGTCTTCTCTGGATTCCTTCCCCCCTCCATCACCCTGGTGACGATGGGGTACCCGACGGGGCAGACGGGACGGATTTCGGGCATCCTGCAGTCGGCTATGGCTGGCGGTTCGGTACTGGGGCCGCTGTTTGGAAGCGCCCTCATCCTCGCCTTTCCATCACACTTCATGTTTGCGACGCCTGCGCTACTCGCGGGGATGGCGGCCATCCTGGTCGGGGTGTTTGCCTCCGAGGCGAGCCTTCCGCCGGCGGCCCCCCTCGCGAAGGTTGGCAGGTCTCTTACCGGTATGGTCGTCTCGGTTCTCGGTGACATTTGGACGCGCCTGCTCGAGCTGATGAGCCGCCCGCGCATGCGGCTTGGGCTTGCTTTCCTCTTTGTAGCTCAGTTTGGTATCGGTGCGACAAATCCCCAACTCGAACTCTTTGTTGGGTATGTAGAGCCCCTTTGGAGCCCCGGCAAGGTGCAGCAGCACACGGCCTATCTCTACTCCGTACTCGCGGTGATCGGTCTGTTTGCCATGCCCGCTTGGGGTCGCTATGGGGATCGAAACGGACATGGCAAGGTGCTTGTAATCGCCGCCGTAAGCGCGGGCGTCGGGCTCTGCGTGAGTGGGTTCGCTTGGGCCTTCTGGGTGCTCTTGGTCTCCCGTGTCATTTTGGGGGCCCTCGGTACGGGGATGGGGCCGGCCGCATTTGGGCTTGCGGCGGGGGTCACCGAGCGTGAGGAGCGAGGAGCGGCCAATGGAGCCGTATTTTCTGCGCGCGCTTTTGCGATGGCGATGGGGTCTATCTGCGGTGGTGCGCTAATCACGATTCTTGGGCTTCGAGGCATCTATTGGGTTTCTGGAGCACTTCTACTTATTGCAGCAGTGACCGCGGGGCCACGCCATGTCGCTCGTTCCGATCGGAGTTGACCCCCTCTACGTGGAGTCTTGCCTAGAGATTGGTTAGCCTCTCTTTATTGTGACCCAACCCTTCGTTATTCACGTGGACGCCGAGCGCGGATTTTCCGGGGGAGAGGTACAGGTATTTCACCTGATGCGCGGCCTTCGCGAGGCTGGCTTTGGCCAGCTCCTTGTCGCTCCTCCGGGTTCGCTCGCGAGCGAGCGCGCACGTGCGGAGGGGTTTGAAGTACAGGAGGTCGCCATGCGCAACAGTGCCGATCTCGGTGCAATCTCTAGGTTGCGTAAAGTGTTTCGATCGCAACAGGCAAGCGCCGAACACGGCCTCATTCTTCAGCTGCATACTGGGCGCGCAACTTGGCTTGGTGCGTGGGCAGCGGCTGGGCTTGGGGTCGTAGTTGTCTCGACACGGCGGATGGACCGGCGCGTGAAGCGCGGCTTGGGGACTCGGATTCTATACGGGAAACTCGTGGACCGAGTTGTGGCAATCTCGGGGCCCGTGCGCGAGTGCCTTCTCGCTGGTGGCGTCGATCCGGCGAAGATCAGCTTGATCCACTCGAGTGTGATCCCCGACGAGCTCAAGCACGCAGATCCAAAACAGGCGCGCGCAGAGCTGCGACGCGAACTCAACATTGATGAAGATGAGCTCGTCTGCCTAGTTCTCGCGCAGCTACACGCACGCAAAGGAATCGACGTGCTTCTGCTAGCCATCGAGCGACTTGCGAATCGAGCTGGCCTAGAGGCGCTCCGTCTTCGCAACCTACGGGCGTCCAAAAGTGCGCGAAGGGCCTCGCAGACAACCATCCACGACGAGCGAATCGCACCCGCTAAATCAGTTCGTGTGGTGATCGCCGGAGATGGCCCCGAACGCGACTCCCTAGAGGCCCAAGCGCGTGGACTCACAACCCAAGGAGTCGTGACCTTCCTCGGTGCGCGCAGCGACAAGGCCGCGCTTTTAGCGATGGCCGATGTTGTGGTCTTACCCTCACGCCAAGAGGGGCTTGGCGTCGCAGCGCTGGAGGCGATGGCCGCAGGGAAAGCCGTGATCGCATCCCGAGTGGGCGGACTAGCCGAGGCCGTCGTTGAGGATCGCACCGGAGTCTTCGTTGCGGCTGGCGACGCTGAAGCGCTTGCGGTGGCTATCGAGCGCCTAGCGGGAGATCGGAATCTGTGCAGGCGGCTTGGGGCGGGCGGGCGAGGCCGGGTAAGCGAGGGGTTCTTGGTCCATCAGATGGTCGGGGCCTACACGGAGCTGTATGCAAGTCTCGTGCAGAAATCATGATCTCTAGCGAGCGACCCCAGCCGACAGCAGGCACTCCATTGTCAGCGTGCATCATCGCGTTCAACGAGGCCGATCGCATTCAAGAGTGCATCGAGAGCTTGTCGTTTTGCGATGAGATCCTAGTGGTGGACTCGGGATCGACCGACGGGACGAGGGCGCTCAGCGCCCAACTCGGAGCCCGCGTGATCGAGCGGGAGTGGCCGGGACACGTTGCTCAAAAGGAGTTCACCATTCGGGAGGCAAGCCACGATTGGGTTCTTTGCGTTGACGCCGACGAGCGTATCTCGCCTAAACTCGCTCTTGAGATCATCGCTCTAAAAGCGGCGGGATTTTCGGGGGACCGGGACGCTCCCGCAGGGTGGAACATGCCGCGCTTGACGTGGTGGATGGGGAAGCCCATTCGGCACGGAACCTGGTATCCCGATCGCCAGCTACGGCTATTCGATCGGCGCCGAGGTAAGTGGGGAGGAGACGACCCCCACGACAAGGTCATCCTTGCGGATGGCTTTGACGGCAAGCGCGGTCAGCTGCGGGGCGATCTGTATCACCACAGCTATCGAGATTTGGACGACCACCTCGCCACGATCAACAAGTTCACTGCGATCTCCGCAGCGGGCCTACACGCAAGGGGGAAGAGGCCCCAAATGGGTGACCTCTGGCTTCGACCCGCATGGAGGTTCTTCCGCTTCTACGTATTGAAGGGCGGCTTCCTTTTGGGTTGGCGAGGTTTGGCTCTGGCTTTTCTAGCCGCACATTACGTTCGATTGAAGTACCTGCGCCTACGCATTCTTTGCGACTAAAATGCTTCTTTTCGGCCCCCCTAGGCGATCGAAGATCGAAAACAACGGTTGATCCGCCCTCGAGGTGTTGGATTGCTAGACTCTTGCCCCCCAATCTGGGCCCCCTATGAGTAAGAAGAAAGACAAGCAGTCTCTGCGTTCGGCCTACCGTCTGTTGGAGCCGCACGCCCGCCCGATTTTTCCGGTGATCGTCTTAACAACAGTGCTTGGGGCCTTGGCTGCCTCCGCAACGGCTGCAGTGATTGTCTTGATCTCCCCGATCTTTAATCTGGTGCTCTTTACCGACCTCACCCAGGCGGAAAAGGTTGAAGCGGCAGGGGAGAAGGGCCAAGCCTTCAGCGTCGGTAAACAGGGTAGTTTTGACGGCTTCTTCATCCGACTTGGGGAGTGGTTTCACCAAGTGACAGGCGCGGAATGGCTAGCGGACCAGAGGTTGTCGGTTCTGACGGCGGTACTCGTATCGCTGATTTTCTTAACCGTCGCCGCTTCCGGATTGCAGTACGCGTTTAACCAATACTCGAACTTTGTCTCCCTGCGCTTGATCGTCGGACTGCGCTTGCGGATCACGAAACACCTCATGGGGCTTGGGCTGCACTATCACGGCCAGAGGAAGCTTGGGGACCTGCTGTCGCGCATTAGTGCAGACATGCAAATGACCCTATTGGCGGTCACCGTGGTTTTTCGCGACCTATTACAGAACGGATTTCTCGCTCTTGGCTATCTCATCACAGCGTTCGGTTGCGAACCGGAGCTTACCGTGATCATGATCGTCTCGCTTCCGGTGCTTGCGGTCCCAGTGACCATCCTCTCCAAGAAAGTCCGGAGGCGCTCGAACAAGAGCCTCACGAGTTTGGGCGCCTCGGTTCAAGTGCTCTCCCAAATGTTCCTTGGGATCCGGACGGTAAAGGCGTTTCGCGCGGAAGAGGAGGAGCTTCGCCGCTATGAAACCCTCAATGAAGACTACCTGAAGGACTCCATGCGCATGGTCCGGGCGAAGTCGCAAACACTGGCCTGGACGACGTTCTCCACCCAACTGGGCCTGGGGCTATTACTTGTCATCGTGGGATTAGGAGGGATCTTCCTCGGATGGTTCTCCGGCAAAGATGCGTTGGGTTCACTAACGCTCTTCTTCCTTGCGAACGCCCAGGCGTACTCCCATATCAAGCGCTTTACACGCGCCATTACGCGTATCGAGGAGTCCGTAGGCGCTTCCGAGCGTCTACAGGAGCTACTTGACGAAGTTCCGGATGTCATCGAGTCGGAGGTCCCTGCGACGCTCGAGCGCTTTCAGGAGTCCATCGCTTTTCGCAATGTGAATTTTTGCTATCCGGCTGGAGAGGTCTCTGCGCTCATCGATTTTGATCTCACCGTCAAGTGCGGGGAGACTTTGGCGATTGTCGGGGCGTCGGGGAGTGGTAAGTCCACCTTGATGGGACTCATCTGCCGTTTCTTTGATCCCAGCAGTGGTGCGATCGAAGTGGACGGGCACAATTTGCGAGACCTAAGCCTCGACACCTGGATGAGCCAATATTCGATGGTGGACCAGGCTCCGTTCTTGTTTCACACGTCGATTGCGGAAAACCTGCGCTATGGCAAGTCGGATGCGACGGATGAGGAGCTTTTTGAGGCCTGTCGCGCGGCCCAGATTCACGACTTCATCCAAGGGCTCCCCGAGGGTTACGACACCAACGTCGCCGACGCCGGCGCACGACTGTCTGGTGGCCAGCGCCAGCGCATCACGATCGCGCGCGCCCTCCTTAAAGGAGCGCCGATCTTACTTCTAGACGAGGCGACGAGCGCCCTCGACACGGAATCCGAGCGGGGGGTCCAAGAGGCGCTCGAAACCTTGATGTCGGGCCGTACGGTGATCGTGATCGCCCACCGCCTCTCGACAATCCAAAACGCGGACCGCATCGCAGTGTTGGAAAATGGCCGGCTAGTCGAGCTCGGCACCCACGCCGGGTTACAGGAGAAGGGAGGCGCTTACGCCCGTGCTCTCGAGCTTCAAAGCGTGAAATAGGACGCTAGGGGCCCTTTGAGGTGACTTCGGTCCCAAACTTGGGCCCCTGCGGTCCCCGGCAGAGGAAAATCTTTCCTGGGCTAAAGAGATTTCCGGGTCTAGTCGAGACAGGTGGAGAAGATTCCCACCTGACCCTTTGCGGTTGGGCCATCCTTTCCCAATCCCGATCCCCATCGGGGAGCCCTGCGATGAACCAGAACACCCAAGCCCTCAACAACGCTGCCGAAACGAACTACCAACGCGACGGCTTTGACGCGCGCCTGGTGCTCAGTTACGGTCAGAAATCCCGCACCCTACCTCGCTCGATCAACGTCCTTGACGTTGGTTGCAGCCGCGGAAATGACGTACTACGAAGCGCCGATGTCCAACACGATGTCAACTTCCTAGGCATCGATAGCAGCGCGAATGCTCTAGAAGAGGCGCGCCTTGAAGCCACCTCTCGCGGCATCGAGAACATCACCTTTAAACAGGTCGACTTTGACTCCTTGAGCGGTCTCGAAACGCCGGAAGCTGGCTTTGACTTGATCCAAGTCAACGGCAACCCGTCCTCGGGGAAATCCTTCGACGAGCTGCTCACAGCCCTGCGCCCGCTTCTCTCGGAGCACGGCCTCATGTCGGTAACCATGCCGGGAGGCCGCGCGCACTTCGCCATGATCTCCGAGGCAATCAACGGGGTCATCGAGCGCAATGCGCCGCTTCGTGAACGCCTTGAAGCAGCGCGTGATCACATCGACCGCATGGTTCAAGAGGACCCAACAAACCCCGACTGGCGCAAGGCTTCTCTCCTTGTCGATGCTGAGTTCGTCGATAGCTATATGCAGATCGGAGAAGTCCACATGGACGTCGCTGCGATTTGGCAGGCCATCGAGGCGAGCGGCATGCGCTTCATCCGTTGGCACGACAACAAGACGTGGAACTTCGAATCTCTTGGACTTACCAAAAGTGAGCTCGAGCGCGTCCGCAGTCTTCCCATGAAAGAGCAGTTTAGGATTGTGGAAGAGGCCCAAAACCCAGCCGAACTGAATTTTGTCATCTCTCTCTCGAGCAACGCTCCTCGCGAGCGCTTTGACCTAACGAAAGCCGGTGAGACTCACTTCATGGTTCACCCCGAGACTGTATTTGGTGTGACCACCAAGAACTACTGGGGCAGCACTCACTTGGATGGACTTACCGTTCGCCGCGGTGAAGAGCAACCTGTTGCCGTTCGCCCGAGTCCGGCACTTTCTGCCCTCTACGCGCTTCGCGATCAGCGTGAGCCGTTTAGCGGCCTCAACCTGGTCGAGCTGATGACCGCGGATGGAGCAAGCCTCGAAGATGCCCTCATGGCTCTTCATCAGCTCATGGGCCTAGAGTTGATCTACGCCCCTCACGAGTTTGATGTTGCCCAGTTCTACTCAGCTATGTTGGCTCAGCGCACAAGCGAGCTGGAAGAGCACAACGACGTGATCGTCACACCTTCGCCATCCCTGGCTCACGACCTTCTCGTGCCCACTCCTGAGCCCGCTGCGGCTCTTCCGAAGGAGAAAGCGGAGAATGTCCCCCAAGGTGTGCAGAGGGAATCTAAGTAAGGACTAGCTCCCCTGAGTCCTCGAGTTCGCCTCTTGGTTAGCTCAAGAAAAAGCGCCCGTGATCTTGGCTCATCAGCCTTTGGTCGCGGGCGCGTTTGTGGGGTGCGCGGGCAAAGTCGGGTTGGTCGATGAGCGCGACTTCAAAAATCGACTCCGTTCCGATCTTGGGGACGAGGAAGTTGCGATAGCGCGCACCGCCTAGTGCAAACCCGCGGTTGTGGAGGGCGTCCACCAAGACGTGCGCGCACTCGGCGGTGACTTTGCGTTTGACGGGGTCGGATTCATTGCTGAGGTAGGCCTCCAAATCCATGTGTGTTTCAAGCGCGCGAGTGATAATCACTGCCTTCATTTCTCCTGGGAACCTTCCGCTTGCACCAGCGGCGACCAAAAGCGGCACCTTGACGTTCATGTCGGCAAGTTTGCGCAAGCTGCCACTCTCGCGACCGACCGGTGTTCCGCGCAGCAGATAGCTAAGCCATTTTTTAGGCGCGAGGCTAAACGCGGGGACGACCTGCGTCTTGACGTAGTAGTTGATGAGCTGTCCGTCACCGTCCGCACCCGGCAGCTTGTACGGTAGCTGAATGCGAACAAGTCGCCTTGTTTTAGCTGTCGTGATCACTTCGCCGCACAACTGCAAGCCCTCATCACAGAGGGCGTCAAGTGAGTCGATCTCAGCCTCACGAAACGCAGCTTCGAAGAGCTCGTTTTGCCAAAAGAGTGGAGCCATCGCCTATTTCGTTGGGAAAAGTAAGGCCACGCGCTGCCCGGAAAACAGGCTTGAGAGTCCCCAAGTTTGTCGGACCTGCCAGCCGGCCTCCAAGGCCTCTTGAGCAAATTGCGCAGGAGTCACCAAGACACGCCGACTCGCCTTTCCGTCCCTCTTGCAGCGGCGCACATGGGCTCTTTGCTTGATGGAGTCGGCGTCGAGGAAGCTTGTCACGAGCGGTCCTTTTGAGACACGTCTGAGCTCGCGTAGGATGGAGAGCCTGTCCTCACGGTCGGGAAAGTGATGCAAGAGTCGCATGCTAGCTGCGAGGTCGACGGCGTCGTCCTCGAGATTCATCGAGCGCGCATCGCCTTCCGTTGTCGAGCGCAGCTTGTCGGACAAGCCGGCCTTGGCGAGTACCTCGCTTGTGATGGCGATCATGTGGGGGGAGTGATCACCGGCAATATAGCCAGCTGCTCCAGCTGCGAACAGAGGGGCAAAGCGACCCGCACCACAGGGGTAGTCGAGCACCGTCGCAGGCTGGAGGACCTCTGCCAGCGCAAGTTGATAAGCGCGAGCGACCAACTTCGTTTCACGGGCCGTACTCAACCGGCGTGTGAACGAGCGCTGAAACTTGACGCGATAGGCGGCAGCTTGAGCTGGGTCCAAATGGCGATCGGAGTAGTTTCGAATGGAATCCGAAGAGTGGGGGGCTGACATGGTCAAAGTCTATGCGAACAAGCCCCCGAATTGAAGGACTCCCCCAGAAGCCGTGGCTGCTGGGGGAGTCCCGTGGGAGCCTGAGTTCAGGCGGTTACATTCCGATCGTGCAAGCCAAGCCATGGCTCATAGCGATGTTCTGGCTCTGCGTCGGGTCGGAGCCGCCGCACTGCATATACACCGTCAAACCAACGATTGCAGGCTGAAGTGGGATTGCAATCGAAGTTGAAGCCGCGCCGCCAACCGTTGGGCCGAAGAGCTTGTCGATCGCCGCGGCTCCGAAGTTCACGAGCACCGTACCGCCGAACTGGGACAGCGATGCCTGGCTCGTCGATAGGATCATGCGGAGGGTGGTTGGGCCGTTGAAGTTCGAGGCATTCAAGACCATCGTTGTGCCGATGTTCGGAGTTGAAGTCGAAGCCAAGGTTCCGATATTCGCACCGCCGAGGCCCGTGCCGTAAGCGGCAAAAGTACCACCTGTACCGCCGCCGCCGTTCGTCCACGTTGAGACTGCTTGGGCGGCTTTGAAGAGATTGAGGCGGCCACCAGAGACCGTTTTCCCGGCCAAGCTAGTCAGGGGATCGACGCTGGCCAAGATTACGGCCTTGATCTCAAGGGCCGCCTGTGAGGGATTCGAGTTGCGGAGGGTCACTAGCTCGGCGCTGGCGATACTGTGCAGGAAAGCAACCGCGCCGGCCACTTGCGGGGTCGCCATGGATGTTCCCGTCAGGTTGGTATAGCCACCGTTGGAGTAGGTGCTGTTGATACTGGTACCAGGCGCCCCCAGGTCGATGGTGTTCAAGCCATAGGCTGCGCCAGAGTTCTTGACGTCGCTTTGCGTCGTGTTGGTCACCGCAACCATGAAGTTGCTTGCGCAAGCCGTCGGCGTGTCACTGACCTGGTCAATATTCCAGTTTGCGTTTGCCGTCGCTCCGCAAGAGAGGATTCCGACAGTGCCCATCAAATTGTACAGGTCGTTCCAGGCCTTGTAGGTCGTCTGGCAGTTGCCTTTGTCAATTCCGAAGGAGTTGCTGGTGACAACAACGTTTGCACCTTTGGATCCACCCGTGTTGATCCAAAGGTTTTTCTGAGCGTAGACGTAGTTGTACGCTTTGGTCACCGTGGAGGTCGAACCCGAGCTACCCGCGACGGGCATCAAGGTCGTGTTCCAGTTGACACCCGCTACACCCTTGCTGTTATTTCCAGCGGCGCCGGCGATTCCGTTGCAGTGGGTACCGTGGCCGTCATTGGGGATAGACCCATTATTGTTGTAGGCGTTCCATCCGTTCTTGTCGTCGATGTATCCGTTGCCATCGTCGTCAAAACCTGGCGTACCGTTGATTTCGGCGGTGTTCTTGTAGATGTTGCTGACGAGGTCTACGTGGTCGATTTTGCATCCGCCATCAACAACCGAGATGACGAAGTCCCCGCTGCCAGTTCCAAAGTCCCATGCTTGGGCGGACTGCATCTTGGTGTGGCCCCACTGTGTCCCATAGGATGGATCGTTCGGCAGGGTGTCGCGCGAAGTGTTCAGGCCATCTGGGTTTGCATACAGAACCGCCTCAAGCTCGCTGAGCTCTGTAATCGCCTTTGCCACACGGGTCCCATCGTTGATTTGGACGAGGAACATGTTGAGGGCGGGAACGAGCTCTTCTGAGACAAAGTAGCGATCGCCGTCTAGCATTTGGCCAGCGGCTTGCATGTCAACACCACCTACGAATCGCACGATGACCTGTCCTGAAAGGAAGGGGGCTTCTCCGACGATGACGATCTCGGCATCATCGAGAGCGATTTGAACGGGCGATAGGACTTGCTGAGCAAATAGAGGCGAACCCAAAGTTACGGTTGCCGCAAGGGAGAGGAGGAGCTTTGTGGAAGGCTTCATGGGGGATGTTTGAGGGGAGTACAGTCTTTGGAAGGTCAGCAGGCAGCACCGGGCTGCCTCGAAGTGGTCCTTGGACGGACGGTTGAGGGGAGGGGTTCCCAAAGAACTGTGCCTAACGTGCTATGGGTTTGCCGGCTTGGCCGGGGTAAGCTTTGGCCATGGATTTGGCCCCGATCATCCGACGCGTACTTGGCGTCCCTCTATCAATTGCATTTTGCAGTGCGGCGACGGCTTCGAACTCGGACCTTTGGGAGCTGCGCAATCACTTCCTGGCCGCTCGAGAGGTGCAGGTCTACCCATCGGGAGCTCTAACCGAGCGTGCTGTTAGGGGCGCTCGTGAGCGCTTTCACGGATACAAAATGACGGTCATGGCACCGGGCGCTCAGCCTCAGGGACCAGCCATCCCACGTATTGTTCTCGCGACTCCCGAGCGCCTAGCCGCTCCTGGAGGCGCGCAGATCTCGACCTATTTCGAGCATCTAGGGGTCGAGTGGACCGCGTCCGGGTTTGACTTTTATGGGCGCTCTTGGGACTTCTCGGAGGACGGATTCGCAGCCACCTTTGAAGATCCAGATCGACCCGGCTTACCGCTCACGATTTGGTATGCGAACAGTGAAGAGTCTCTCGCTCTGTACATGAGCTCGCTGGAGCCGGTTTGGACTCCCGGACTGGCTGCATTCCGGATTGGCGAGACCGAATTCGAAGGTCCCCTTGGCGTCGATGGAAGTTTGGCGACTGCGGATCTAATCGATCGTCGAGTCGCCCTGCGCAAGCGATTGAAGACGGACTTCTCGCTGTCTCTCCGCGGGTTCGATATTCGCATGCCCAAGGAGTTTGATGTCGCGCGCGCCGAGGCTTATCTCGCCGAATGCTCCCTGGCCCGCTCGCGAAGTTTAGCTTGGGCAGATGAGTCGGGGATCTCCCAGGAGACACCCGTTGCAGTGCTTGGGAACATGAGCCTCACCGTGCACGGACATGTGGCCGACCTGTTGGAGCTCCTAGGTGTTGCGGACCTCTCCCAGGTCAATCCGGTGATCGGGCGCGTTCATGTCCTTTTGGCGCCGGGGCTTCCCGACGATGGCGGCGCTGCGATCGCGGAGGCTACAGCACGCCAGTTGAGCGGGCCCCCGATTGTGAGCTGGCTAGCTGAGGGCGCAGGTGTCTATGGAGCGGATGCTTGGTGGGGGCGCGATCTCTCCAAGTGGGTTGCCCATTTGACCGCAAGTGGATGCGTACCGAGCCTCGCCGAGATTTGTCGTGAGGGAACATCGAATGGGTTTCTGTCCCCTCACCTGGTGGGCCCACTTCGCGGCTTTTGGTTCGGGCACCTGCTCGAGACGCGGGGGCCTGTATTTATGCGGGCACTTTGGACAGGGGATGCCAAGCTCGATAGCTACGCAAACGAGGAGCTCGAGGCGGAATACCGGACTGCGCTCGCTACCTCCCTGGTGTCATTTGAAGGGGAGCTACGAGATCGTCGCGAGCATCGGAGAGGGCTTCTCGAGGGCGTGACCTGGCGCGCTGGCGTGTCTTTGGTCCCCGGGCCAGAGGGGGCGGGATACGGATCGCGCTCCTGTGCCCAGAGCCTCGTCGAACTTTCGAACCTTGGCGCTAATAGCTTTTCCTTGCGGACCTATGCGTACCAAGAGGCTGGCGGGCCAACACGACCAGGCGAACTCCACGCGAGCTGCGTTGCGGCGAGCGTCTCCGACCTTGAGCTTGCATCCGCTGCTGCCGACGGCAAAGCGCTCAACATGTCTAACATGTTGCAGCCCTTTTTGCTCTCCAAGCCATGGGGCAATGTGACGGCCAGCCTCTCCTTGACAAATGCTGAGCGCATCGAGCAGTTCTTCACGGGCCTTGCTCCCTATACAACACACTACGCCCTGCTTGCCGAGCTGATCTCTAGCGACATCTTTTGTGTGGGGACCGGCCTCTCCAATACAACCCAATCGCACGAAGAGGATGGAGACGCCGTTCAGGTAGCGATGGGGGAAATGAAGGAGCTCGGATGGCGCGAGCAGATCTCCTTGGCGAAGAGCCTGTTTACTGGTCTTGTAACCTATGTCCCCTCTACTTCCGAGGAGGCACGCAAGTTGGAATTTGGGGATGCTAGCGACCTGTTCGCATGCGAGGTCTTTGACAGCTTGGGAGTCGATAAATCCGCCAGTCAGGCACCGATCAAAAGAGACCTCATCGTCCGACTCAACTCACTGTTTGAAAATCGCCTGAAATACGCTGAGGGAGCGGGTCGCAAACTCCTAATCGCCGGTGTCGGATTCGCCTCAACGGAGGGCGCATGGCTCCGGCCGCATTTGTCGCGTGGTGAGACCTCTGCTACTGCGCAAGCTTTTCTCTTTGACGCCCTCGCCGAGTCCATTACAAGTCGCCGTGAAAAACATGGAGAGGCCATTGCCGGGGTTTATTTGTGGAATTGGAGCAGCTACTCCTCAGCGGGCGGCCTCGCCGATCGGGGCTATACGCCCCAGAACAAACCCGCACTCGACTACCTCCCTAAGATTTTCGGAACGAAAGAGTGAGCAAGGTTGAGCCAGACGAGACCGCGAATCGGCTCGACCTCGCACGCCTCTCGACGACAGTACTCTCAGGAGTCGGGCCCGGGCGCGCAGCGCTGCTAGAGAATCTTGGTGTGTTTTCGATTCGCGACCTCTTGACCTTACGTCCGCGCCGGTTGGACGAGGCTCCAAGCCGCTTGCCCATTGCCGCGCTCCGTGGACTTGTCGTCGATGGGCCTATTCGAGACGAGACCTCCGGAGGGGGCCATGGCAAACCCGTGGACCCATCGCGCAGTCTTTCCATTTATCGGATTGCTGGGATTGTAGTGTCCATGCGAATGTTCCGGCAGGGCGGCAGGCGCTCAACCCTTCGTGTAGCTGTGAAAGATGAGAGCGGGCAAATGGATGCCCTCTTTTTTAACCAACCGTGGCTGCGCGACCTCTTTTCCGTTGGAGACGAGGTCGAGCTCTTGGGGAGTCTAGTCAATACGAAAAATGGCCCGGCCTTGTTGACGCCCCGTGTAGCCAGGCCCGATCGGTCGCTCCCCGAACCCGGCGCGTTAGAGCCGATCTATTCGCTTACGGAGGGTGTAGGCCAAGAGTACTTACGCGGGCTCATTCACGCCGCGCTCGACCGTTACGGCCCCGACCTTCAGGACTGCCTTAGTGACGATCAGCTCGCAGCCCTCGGCTTTCCAAAGCTAAGTGAGGCCGTTCAAAACCTACACAAGCCCGCGAGTCAACTCACCTATGGTGAGGCGCTCTCTCGCCTAGCTTTTGAGGGGCTCTTGAAGTTGTCCGCAGAGCTGCACAAGCGCCGTCTCTCACGTCAATCCGGCCGAGCGCTCCGCGTGTCCGTGCCCGGATTCGAGGACGACAACAGCGCCGCAGTGAGGGCCCTGGAACAACTCTTCCCGTTCCCATTTACCGGCGCCCAAAAGCGAGTTATCGGCGAGCTGCTCGCTGACATGGCGAGCCAGGTTCCCATGGGCCGCCTAATCCAAGGCGATGTCGGCTCAGGAAAAACAGCGGTCGCACTTTGCGCGTCAATCGCCGTGGTCAAGAGTGGCGCACAGGTCGCGTTTATGGCTCCAACCGAGGTGCTCGCCGAGCAGCATTTTGGTGGCCAGCGGGAGCTGCTACGCAAAGAGGGGATCGACTGCTGTCTGCTAACCGGCTCCATCCCAGCAGCGACCAGACGCAAGCTGCTGGCCGGAGTTTTAGCGGGCCGCCCGATGGTCGTCTTCGGCACGCACGCTCTGTTCTCTAAGGACGTAGCTTTTGGGGCACTCGGACTGTGTGTGATCGATGAGCAACACCGCTTTGGGGTTGGGCAGCGGGAGCGTCTTGCCCAAGTTGGAAGCTCCGTTGGTGTGATTCCGGACGCCCATGTGCTTCATATGACCGCGACTCCGATACCGCGGTCCTTGGCTTTGGTTCTGCATGGCGACCTCGACTTTGCCGTCATCGACGAAAAGCCGGTCGGGCGAGGCACCGTGCGAACGCGCTGGGTACGGGGAGCTGAACGCCGAAAGATCCGTGGACTTCTCGAGGAGCGACTCGATGCGGGGGAGCGCGCGTTTTGGGTCTTGCCAAGGATCGACAGCACGGAGGCGGAGCGCGGTGGGCGGGGTGTCGTCGAGGTGTTCGATTGGCTGAAGGATGGCCCTCTTGCGCGATTTGGCATCGAGCTCGTTCACGGTCGCCTGCAGCCCGAAGAGCGCCGCGCTCGTTTTGCTCGATTCACAGCGGGGGAATCTCAACTCCTCATAGGCACGACAGTGATCGAGGTTGGTGTGGATGTGCCAGAAGCGACGATCATTGTGATTGAAGATGCGGAGCGATTTGGCCTGGCGCAGCTACACCAGCTACGCGGGCGAATCGGGCGCGGCCAAGGTGGTGACCCATGGTGCTTGCTACTGGGGCAAAAGTCGGGCGAAGAGCGCTTCCGCCTGCTCGAATCGACACAAGATGGGTTTGTTATAGCGGAAGCTGACTTGGAGAAGCGCGGGATGGGGGACTTGGCAGGTGTGCGACAGAGTGGTGAGAACCTGGAGGGTTTGCACCAGCTTGATATGAGGCTCTTTGACCAGGCCACCCGACTAGTTCAATCCGATGCCCAGCTTTGCCAAGAGCTACTCGCTAGGCCAAGCCAAGACGGGTAAGCTTCGCTATGCGCATACTTGAAGTGACGACCTTCTACAGACCTGTGGGGGGCGCAGAAATCTACATGCACCAGGTCGCTGCCGGACTCGGTGAGCGTGGGCACGACGTCGCAATCTTCGCTGGAAGTCCCGACGAAGACATCGATGAAGAGCGTGTACGGGTTGTGCGGCGTCCCGACTTTCATGCGGGACACCTGATCTCGGACAGCGAGCTCCACGAGGCCCTCCGGGTGTTCATGGCGCGCTTTCAACCCGACCTAATCCACCTCCACAACACCTACTCTTTCCCCGCAGAGTTTGCCCGCGTACTCGCCGAGGCGGGCGCACCAATTGTGATGACCATCCACGATTGGAGCCTGCTCTGCCCTAATGGATGGTGTGTTGTGCCTCCCTCTGAGACCCAGCAGTTCCGGGTTTGCGAGGGGGGGCCAGGGCAAAAATGCTTCGAGCGCGGCTGCGAGTCCAACTATCCTTTTGACGCGCGCATCGTGTTGGCGGCGATAGCAAGATTGCGTGCGATTCGGGATTCGGTAACGTCCTTTACCGCCCCGAGCGCGTTTTTGGCAGACATGGCGGAAACCCACAATCTAACGCCATCCTTGGCACTTCCTCTTTGGATCGAGCCAGAGAGTTTTGGTGGGCAAGAGGTGTTTGACGCAGCTTTAGCTGAAGTTGAGCGCGAGCCTCACCGCATGCTTTTTGTGGGCCGCCTTGCGGCGGAGAAGGGCCTCAACTTTCTAATCGACGCCATGCCCGAGATTCTTCAATCTCTACCCGATGCGAAGCTTTCGCTTGTGGGGGATGGGCCCGTTGCCGGTGAGCTCGCCGCTCAAGTCCAGCGGCTTGGCCTGCAGGAGAGTGTCATTCTGCACGGCAAAGTGCCCCATGAAGAGGTTATTCGTTTTATGGCGCGAGCCTCTGCCCAAGTCTTGCCCTCAGTGTGGTGTGAAAACTCTCCACTCACGTGTTATGAGAGTCTGCTCTCGGGCTTGCCGATGGTTGCAAGTGACATCGCGGGACTACCGTCGATGGTTCGACCCAATGAAACAGGGATGCTCGCAAAGCCTCGAGATCCCGCTGATCTAGCACTGAAATTGATCGAGCTGCTGGGCGACCGCGAGGTCTTCCAAAGACTCTCTGCCGGCTGCTTAGCTGATGGAGAGCGCTATTCGAAGGTCAACCATCTCGACCGACTCGAGGTAGTGTTTTCCAATGCGCTGGAGCTGGGCGCTAAGCGGGGGCCTGGGGATGCGGAGCTGACGGACTCGATTCACCGGGTCTTAGAGAAGGCGAAAATGGTCGAGGACTGGGCGAATGGCATGCATGGCCATATTGAGCACCTCGACAAGCAGAGGAAATCATCCTTGCCCAAAACGCGCGCCATTTGGAAGCGCATCTTGGGCCGGGACTCCTCCGCATAGCTAATGCGCGACTTGGTTTCGGCCAGACTCTTTCGCCTGATAGAGTTTCGCGTCAGCCGCAGCGATCAGTCGTTCGCCATCGAGGTTGGACTGAGCGCACTCTAGGGTGGCGCAGCCTAAGCTGACGGTCACCTTCAAAACCTCACCGTTAAAATCACATTCGAGGTATTCGATTCGGGATCGAATACGCTCGGCTACGGCTAGGGCAGACTCTCTTGTCGTGAGCGGCATGATGACCGTGAACTCCTCGCCACCGTAGCGAGCTCCGAAATCCTCGGGGCGCAGTACATCAGCGAGAGCAGCGCCCACGCATCGGATAACCTCGTCACCAGCAGCATGCCCTTTGGTGTCGTTGAAGATTTTGAAGTGATCGATGTCGATCATGATGACACCCAAAAGAAGGGGTTTCTTCCGGTTGAGTCGGGACTCGATCTCCACCCTCAACCTCTCATCAAGCGCAGCCCGGTTTGGTAATCCCGAGAGGGCGTCCGTCGTCGCTCTTTCGTGGAGCACTAGCTTCTCCATTTCGAGGGACTTATTGGTCTGCTCGGTGGTTTGTAGCATGTGAGTGTTGCCGAGACTCAAGGCGAGCAGGTGTTCGCGAGCGACTTTGAGTATGTCTTCGTGCCTCGAGTTCGGAAGATCGACCTGGAGCATACTGGCCGTCTCTTTGATGCCACTCTCAAGCCCGTGCAAAAAGGTGTTCAGGACTTCGCGCGTCATGCTGTACTTGGCACCACCCCATTTTTGGAGCAGGCGTAGGTGACGCCCTTTGTCACGATCGCAGATGACTCGGGTTGTTAGGGCCGTGAGGGTCATAATGGCCGTAAGGTTACGGATCTCCTCGGTGAGGCCTCTTGGTAGTTTCTGCGGCCTCTGCATGTAGCCGACCGATTTTGAAAGCAGTGGGGGGATCGACCAGGAGTCAAGCAGGGCCATGATGATGTCCGATTGGTTGAACCCCATGTATTGGTCTTCAATCTCGGTGGTCGGCCAGTTGCCATCAGACATGGTTAGGACTTCTGAGTAATCGACGGGCAAGCATTCAGCCATGACTAAACCACCAAAACTGGCGAGTAGGCCGCACAAGAATGCCTCATCCGCGAGCTCGGGGTGCCCCGCGTGGGTGGCCAACTGGCGACCCGCGACGGCGCCAACGAGGCTGCGGTGCCAATAGTCGGAATAGTCGAATGGGCCACCATTCACCTTCTTGGGGATCGTCTCAGCTAGGGAGAATGACAGAGCCATCAACATGACGGACTTCATTCCGAGAACCATGGTCGCTTTTTGAAGCGTAGAGACCTCGTGGCCCATAGAGAAAAGCGACGAGTTGGAGAGCTTCAGCAGCTTTGCGGAGAGCGCAGGGTCTCGGGAAATCGCGTCGGCGAGGTCATCAAGGGTTGTTCCCTCTTCCGCCGTCAGCCGAAGGACCTCTAGGGCCACAGCCGGAAGACTTGGTAGAGAATCCGCATGCAGAATCTCGTGCGGAAGGGTGAATGAGGGCTGGATCGTGGTCATTTTTGGGGGGGGAGGAGTCTTCGAATCAAGGAAAGGTGGTATTGGGATCTCCAATGGTCAAGATCGGACTTTTGCTAACTGACCTTGAGAGATGGTCGGTCTCAACTCGCATCGGGCTAATCTAGGGGTGATTCCACCCGCAGGAGGGTGCACAGGCGGTATCCTGTGGGCTTGGCGGGGGTAGCTTTGGAAGCCCTTGCCAATCTCCCTATGAAGAAACTCCTCGTACTTATCTCCCTCGCTTTCGCCGCTCTCCCCGCTTCCGCCCAGCTGGATCTACCCGACAAAGGGGATCGAAAGGAGATTCCTGTGAAACCGGCCCCCTCTACAAGAGGTGGCGTGGAGCTTCCCTCCACCGCACGGGGGGATGTCCGGCCCAGACGGCCCGGTATTGAGGTACCAGGCGGTCTAGTAACTCCCGATCGGCCCAAAAGCTCGGGTGCTCCCGTGCAGGGTGAAGCGGGCTGGGCATCGGCGACAGCTGAAGAAGCTGCTGCGGGAGCCATCTTTGATCACCTCCGCGGCCTGAGAAACCCCGCAGAGGAGATTTTGGGCGAGGCGGCATTGAGCTTGGCATCGATGGGGGCACTCGGTCTTTCCGCAGCTCGGCAGGGGCTCGTGGATGAAAACACCGGCATCGTCCTTGCCTCAGCCAAAGCACTGTTACTCGGGGATCGGCCCCTCGATCAAAGTCTTGTGCGAGCGCGATTGGACGTGAAATTGCCAACGTCGCTTTTGACAGATCTATTGACGTTGCAACTCGAAGCTCTCGACCCGCCAAGCGGAATGGAGCTACTTGTCAAGCTCCTAGATCACAAGCGAAGCGCAGTGCGCAAGATTGCAGCGAAACAATACCGTGAACGGGTAACGGTGGTCGATAGACCAACACTGTTCACCATGGCAGGATCGGAGCGCTCAGACGCTCGTTCGCTCGCTCTCGAATTGCTCGCCGCCTATCCAGGTTCGGACGTCGATAGTGTATTGCTGGAAGGGCTTGAGGACAGAGTCGCCCGTGTCGCCTCTGACGCCTCGGCACTACTCTCCAAGCGTGTGACCGGGGAGGGTGATCCTCTTTTGGCGGCCTTGATTCTAAAGGCCCGAGTCGCTGGCTATGATGACAACGCCGGCGCGCATGCTCTGCTCACCGTGATCGAAGCTGAAGACAGATTAGGCCTGTCTGTTGTGCCTGCAGCAGAGGCGATCAACTTATTAATTCACATGCGCAAAGGGGAACCCTTTGTAAGTGCCGTTTGCGCGATTGCCCTTGCGGGGATTGGATTTCGCTCGGAAGAGCACATGGAATCCCTTGATCTAGAGGTGCCTCACACACTTGTCGCAAGCGTCTCTGGCGGTGTCTATTATCCAGAATACAGCATTGTTCGGCCTGCGGCGATTCGGCGCCTCAGTCAGATTACCGGGCAGTTCCTAGGGGACGATGGAGTTCGATGGCAGCAATGGTGGCTTAGCAGTGCGAGTGAGTTCAGCGCTTTGCGGGCGGTGATGAATGTCGAGCCTGTTGACCACGCCATTCTTGAAGTGCGCTGGTATTCGCCTGCCGCTGCCGAGAGCTTCCGTTTGCTTGGCAGCTTGACAGCCGACCAAAATGCCACCTACCCCGGCCAGACGCTTCGGTTGGTTCCCGACAAGAGCACCCAGCTGATGCAGGTACTCTCCCAATCGGGGATTTTTGAAGCGGACCGCTTGCCGGGACTCGTTGGGGAACCTACAGGCGTTGAAAATGAACTAGAAGTACGAGTTGGAGACCAGGCGAAGCTCTTCCGTTTGGGTTCGAATGCCAATGCGGATTGGATGAAACCGGTCTTGGCCAGTCTGCGTGCTTTCCGTGACGAGTCTCTATGGCAGCTGTTCCCCGGCGTGCAATACGGGCTTACGAATGAGGGGCGCAACGCATTCTTTCAGGCCGAGTCGGCCTTCTGGAACACCGAGCATACCGAACTCGAGCGCGACCGCAGATTGGTCAACTTGATGTTAGACAACGTGTCGATGGTTGATGTCGAACAGCGGGATGGGGCGATTGCGGAGGCCTTGCGCATCTATGGTAAGCCGGGAGTCCCTAGCGAAGTGGACTTCCCTCTTCTAGTCAATCTCTTGCGCGACGAGGCCTTTTTCGGAGAGCGAGCGCGCGGGATCCTCACGCTTGCCCTGCGGTCGGGCCGGACCGTTGTGCTGGAGTCGGGAGAGGTCTTGCCCTTGGTCACCGATTTAGCGGGTGAGCTCCTCGACGTCCTTGTTGTTGGTTCGGACTTGATGCGGATGGAGCCTCTCTCCATGGTTTTGCAGTCGTCCAGTCTCGATTTCCAGTGGTCCGCTGCACAGGACCCGCGCCCCGGTATTAGGGCCGTTGCCGCTCCCATCCTAGCTAGGAACCAAGACGAAAAGTCGATTCAGCTTTTGCGTCAGCTCTTGTCAGATCCCGAGCTCACCGTCGAGGCGGCGACCGTGCGAGCGGTCGTAAATGCGGGACTCTCCGAGTTTGAGAGTGAGGTCCTACTGAGAGCGCGAGTGGGCGACCCCATTGTACGCCTCTCCGCTTTGCGTGGTTTGGCAGGTATCAAAAGCGATGAGTCCTTCGAGGTACTTCGCCTTGCACTCTTGGAGCAAGATCCCCGTTTTCGCCAAGTCGCTGCTGACTCGTTAGCCGCACTTGCCGACCCCCGCAGTACCACGCTTCTAGCTTCGATGTTCGCCGCAGGACCGGAGGGCCCGCTCTTCAAAGCTGGCAGCCTAGGGCTGTCGCGGATCGGTGAGCCGGCTTGGAACGATCTACTCGGCCTGGCCCGCTCCCACACCAATAATTGCAACCGCGAGGCAGCACTTATTCTCTCAGCGCAGGCCGTTTTTGAGGTGACACCGATTCTCTTGACGATGATGACGGACAACCCCTCCGATTCCGTGCTCGCCAACGAGCTCGCCGTACTAACTTGCGTTGACTACTCCGCCGAGCCCAACCCCGCCGGCGCCTACTGGGGATGGTGGGATCGCAAGGTGTCCGACAATCCAACCATATGGTTCAGCGACGCGCTGCGAGCCGCCGATCTTTCAATGTACGGCTCCAATGAGACGCTTCTGGGCGGCGGCACGGTTGAGGGAGGCCTTGGACTTCTATCGATACTTCGTGGGGAGACAAGCGCTTTACCTTTTCTAGTCGAGAGAGCCCGGCGTGAGTTGCAGCGTATGCTTGGGGTGGACATCGGAAAGATTCCCCCGGCTGGTACACGGCTAACCTTATGGTGCGATGACCTTGAGGTGCGCCTCGAGAAACACTTCCTCCTTGAGGCGCAAGAGGCGAGCGCTGCCAAAGAGTTGGAGCCCTCCGAGCCCCTTCTAAACGGCAAGCCATCGAGCACCGAGTGAAACCTCGAGGCCAAAAGGTGAGCTTGCAAGATAGGACCTTCGATCATTTTTTGACTTCTAACGCGGCGGTGAGTGAGCTCGGCGTTGGGTCCGGAGTGAACCTTTCGGACACTCCTAAGGGGCGCCGAATGGTTGTGCGCTTTGCCATCCTCTTGGGCAGCCTCTTCTTGCTGTGGACCTTTGCCGAGCGCGCAGTCCTGGATCCGCTCATGGAGACGGTTCGGAATCGCGGAGGGTACGAGCGCGTGTCCGGTCATCGAGATGCCATCGCTTCCGCGTCTGTGGAGAGTGGCGTCGATCCGTACCTTCTGGCTGGGATTGTCTTCGCAGAGAGCAGTGGTCGCGTGAACGCACAGTCGGATGCAAAAGCGATGGGGTTGATGCAGCTGATGATGCCGACAGCGGTGGAGCAGGCTCTGAAGTTGGGACTCAACAGTCCAAGCAAATCCGATCTACTCACAAATCCCGAGTTGAACATTCGGCTGGGGTCGAACTACTTCGCTTGGGTTCTGAAACATGAAGGGCAAGAGGTTGAGCGCTCCCTAGTCGCCTACAACGCGGGCCGTGGAAGGTTGCGGGGCTGGATTGAGGAGGCCGGCAGCTACGAAGCGTGGCGTGAAGGCAGGCTGGCCGCTGGTAAATCGAGCACGTTGACCTACGCGAGCAGAGTGCTGGCCGCTCGAAATGTATTCCGGGAGCGAGGACTATTTGAGCCACCCGCTTCGCTCCCCGAAGAGCCTCCCTCCCAGCCCTAACTCTATAGACTTTGGGGCTGGTGACAAGTCGTGGCTCCCGCCGCTTGCCATCGGCAGGGAGCATGTCCCTCATCTCGACTCTCCCACCAGTTGGAGCTGTCCTCTCCGGCTTAGGTGACTCTGCTGTGCTTCCGGCTCCCCTTCGCGTCCAGGCCGCTCTGGCGGTCCAGTGAGCCCTTGGAGAAGTCTGCGAAGTGGGGAAGTGCTCGCCAGCGAATGTGTTGGGGCAACCCTCTAAAGAGCGCTCTTGCTCGCGGACTTGCTCTCCACTTGCAGAGTGATTCGGATCAGTCGGACTTGAGCGGTTGCTGAAAGGCCATGGACACTTGCCATCCGAAAACTGGGTATTGCATGTTGAGGCGATAACCTCGGAATCGCTTCGGATCCCAACCGAAGCGAGCTGCGAGATGTAGAAGCATGGGGGAATAGCTTGCTAACTCATCCGAGGAGAATTGCGTCATGTCCGAACCTAACTCTTGTAGGGGGACAACCTGCGCGACGCGATCGTGGTCGCGCTCTGGGTCGTTCACATTGGCGACGCCATAGTAACCCGTGTCATAGAGAAAGAGCTCGGGCGTGGAACCGGGGAAAGCGTCCTCGTGGAGAATGACATCAAAAACCAGGTTTGCGACGGGCACTGCGATCTCGACGAAGAGAGAGGTCTTAGCGCGGTTTTGTCGGTGGGCTTCCGGGTCGGCATAGCGGCGCATCGAGGACGGGTGATGGTCGACCACAAACATGTCGACCTTGTCTTTGGGCCCCAAGATGTCTGCTGGCAGGTGAAAGTGAATAGCTTCGCCGACTCGCTTTGTCTCTAGCTTCGCCGGCGGGTTCACACAGTACTCCTCAAGAGGAATGATGCTCGCGGGGGAGGGCGTGTCTTCGTTGTGCTTTTCGTCTTCTCCTAGCTCGTCCTCTTTCGGTATGCGGAAGCTAAACCGAACATCGACACCTGGCCTCAAGCGCTGCATTGCGACAGCGCCGTTGATCCACGTAAGGTCGAACCGATCGGAGTCCGTCTTGCTCGGAGCAACTACGGCGACCCCTAGCCATAGATCGCCCTGAACTCCCTTGAGTTGGCTGATGCCTTTGAAGATTGCATAGCGACTTGTGAGCTCTAGTCTCTCAGCCGCACCAAGTAGCTGAGGAGAGATCAAGGCATCGAGCGCTGGTCGGGTGCCGGCCTCCTCTGCGATGAGGCTGTCAAAAGCATCGATCGCGGAATTCGCAACTGCCAAGAGTGCTCCTTCGAATTTGAGTTCGGCAAGCCTGGCGGTGACTTTGCGAAGAGGTTCCGGACCCGGAATTAAGTGCAAAACCTCAAGTGGGTTTTCTTTGGAGGTTGCGGTTAGCAACCTACTCGTCACGGCGCGATTGACCTCGAAAAGTTTCGCCAATCGATTGGGGCGGTGGGGAGTGCCCGGGATGAGGTCGAGGAGGCCTCGGAAGCTTGTGGCGAGGTCGGTGCCTACTCGCTCTAGTCGCTCTTGCAGACGATTGGAATGGGAGACGGGCTTCGTCTCAGCTTGGGGCGATTCACTCATGGGGGGGGTAGGGTAGCAATCGCAAGCGATGGGGGGATGCCGCCCTTCGACTCGGAGGTCAATCCCTTCCATTTCGGCCGAGGGCCGTAAATGTTTTCAAAAGGCGACGGGAGGTGAATGGGCACGCAAAAGGGCACTCCGCATTCCTAGGACTCGGTTTGATATCCCTTTGGAGGATGGCTCGCGCCTCAACGATAGAGCGGGCCGAGAATTAAAATCACAAGTTATGCTATAAATAGCATAACCTCGCGTATCCCACCTGCCTAGACAACAGTGTCTAACTTCGTTCTCGCCTAGTCCTAGGTGGGGCTCGACTCCAAAATCAATCCATTACCGCTCTGTATTGAGCCCTCTTTCCATGAAATCCCTTCCCTTCCTGTTCCTTAGCGCTGCTTTCCTTCCATCCGCGGCTCTTGCCGCGGGCGATCAGCCCTACGAGTTCACTGACCTTGGCGACCTCGGCGGCGGAGAGTCCGTTGCCTATGGGATGAACGACCAGCGCCAAGTGGTGGGCTGGTCAACGATTCCCGGTTGCATGACGGCTAATGGCGCCCCGTGTAGACGCGCCTACATGTGGCAGAACGGTGTCATGACCGACCTCGGCAAGCTGCCTGCAGACGAGGAGAGCTTCGCACGCGCAATCAACAATGCGGGCCAGATCGTGGGTACTTCCGAATCGGACATTCTATTTGGATCGGGTACCTTTCACGGTGTCAGTTGGATGGGTGGAGTTCTATCGCAGCTTCCCGACCTGGGAATGGGGACAAGCTTCGCACACGATGTGAATGAGGTGGGGCAGATAGCCGGCCACAGCGTCTCCTCGACATCGATAAAGGATCACGCCGTGATCTGGAGTGGCGGCGCGATTAGCGACATTGGGGCGACTCAGGGGCACAGCTACAATCGCGGTTACGGCATCAACGATGCTGGCTTTGTTGTCGGGTTTGCTTGGAACCTGTTCCAACCGAACGATGCGATTCAGTACGACTCCAAGTGGAGTGTTATCGGCGGCACGGATTCCCCTTGGCAAAACGCCGAGGCGATGGACATAAACAACGCCGGCCACCGTGTTGGATACCAGGCCTTCCCCTCTGGATCGTGGCATGGCGCTTATTGGGAGCCTGGTGCGAACGGCGCCACGGATGCAGGACTGCTCCCTGGAATGACTGTTGGCGAGCTTTACGATGTCAACGAATCGGGCATCGCGGTCGGCTCTTCCTATATTGATTTCCCGCCCTTCACTAGCCGGGCTACCAGCTTTGATGGCAAGGTCCTTCGCGATCTAAACGACTTCTTGCCCGCTGGTACTGGCGCAGAGCTCTACGAGGCCAGGGAGATTAACGAGAATGGTGACATTGTTGGAACAGCTCTCGTTGGTGGCCTGTTTCACGCGTTCTTGTTGACACCAATGCCCGAGTGGAAAAGTGTTGGCCCCGCTCTCCCCGGATCCTTGGGAGCACCCGTTCTGCGTGGATTCGGAACATTGGAGAGTGGCTCCTCGGTCGAACTGCAGCTCTCGAATGCTCCCGTCTCGGCATCAGCGTTTGTTGTTGCCGGCAGCACTCAGCTCAACCTTCCCTTGCTGGGCGGCATTCTGACGCCGACACCCGAGTTCATTTTTCCGGCACTGGTCACCGACGGAAAAGGGGAAGCGACACTCGGCCTTACCTGGCCCGCTGGAGTCCCTTCTGGAGCCCCTACTTTTTGGCAGACTTGGGTGTTCGACCCAACGGGCCCCCAAGGGTTTACCGCTACGGCTGGCCTGACCGCAGTCGCACCCTAGCTGGCGCGGAACGTTGCTTGAGAGTCCGGTGGGCCGGGCCGCTGTAAAGGGCGTCGGAATCTTGGTCGGCTCGTCGATTGAGATTCTGGCGCTTGTTGCTATTCGCTAGCGCTCCCCTTGATGAGCTCGACGACGGCTCCAGCAACATGGTTGGGCACAGGGAACGAAAGTACGTATTGGGAGATGCGCCAGCCCCCTCGCTCCCAAACCAAGATCCCGGAGCCGCGGGTTTCCCCGTAGGAGTCACTTAGGAGCTTCTCGTAAAACCAGGCGACCGCGCCACCGGGAGCGAGGTAGATGTGACGCTCCTGAGGGACGTAGACCCAGGCGGACTCTCCCCCAAAATAGGGCTGCGCAAAGGCCCGGAAGTCAGCCACGGGCCAGTATTCTGTGGCGTCGGTGCCAAGGAAGACGCCATCCGCGGCGAAGTGGCCGAAATAGCGGGTTTCGTCAGCGGTCGCCGCAGCGTCGTGAAAACTGTCTAGGACAGCTGCAATCTCTAGGGATGTTGTTTTCGGCACGAGGTGTTTTCCGGAGTTAGAGGGCGTAGCGCAGCCCCCAATGGCCAGCGTGGTGAAGGTCAGGGCTAGAAGGTGGTCTTTCATGTTGGTGAGGGGGGAGAGGCACTTCCTTGAGGCTCCGCAATCGGCATGATTGTTATTGCGATGTTCGAGCATCCAGAGCGTAGGATGATTTGATGGCAATCCGCCCCAACAATACAGACGGAACAGGCACTTTGGAGACCGCACTGACGCAACTTCGCGGTGGTGCTCTTCGCGTGCTGTGGGCGCGCAGCCTTGGCGCCCACGTCCCGATCGCTTTGCTCGTCTCAGGCACGGCGGTGCTGGTGTTGCGTTTCGTTGCCGATCTGTCCCGGCAACAGGCGGCTCTTGCGCTGCTTGTTGTTGTGATTACGCCCTTTACGGCCTGGCTAGTGGCGCGCGGGCGCATCCCCGCTCGCCCCTACCTAATCGCATGGCTCGATCGCCGTTCGGGCGGTACCGGACGAGTGCTAACTCACTTTGATGTGCAGGACGAGCGCTGGTCCGAGGCTGCGGCTTCGGATTTCAAGCGCATGAGCGCGCGGGCGAAGCCTCAAACCCCAGATTTCAGTCCGCTGGCATGGCGAAGCTTGCCGGCGGGACTTTTTGCTTGTGCGGCGCTTTGGTTTCAGCCTCTTGAGGCCAGCGCTTTCCCCCCTGTCGCGCTCTTTGAGTCGATGCTGTCGGGGATGACGGAACGGCTCAACGATCTAGAGGACCTCGGTCTCATGGACGACGAGCGCGTCGAGGAGCTTGCTGAGCGTCTCTCCAACATCGAGTTGCGATTAGCCGATGGCAACCTGGAGCAGGCCCTCGAGTCCATGGATCGCTTCTCCAAAAACCTCTCCGAGGAGTCGAGCCGTATCGCCGAAATGCTGGCGACCGCGCGCGAGAAGATCGAGTCCATTCCCTCGGAAGATCTAGCGGCCCTCGCCGAGGCACTGCAGGAAATGGCGAAGTCTTTTGCGGGTTCACCTCTTGCAGCCGAGGCTGCCGAGAAGGCCGAGGCATTGATGAAGGGCCTCGAGGGGATGGACCTTGCTGGTATGGATATGAGCGCGCTCAGAGGCATGGATTTGTCCAAGTTTGGCGAAATGCCCGGTGCGCTTTCCGCGGAGCTTGCCGCGAAACTCTCAGAGATGGCGCAGGCCGGCTTCTTAGATCAAGCGGGTCTCGCGAGCGCACTCGCTCGGCGCGGAAAGCTTGGCAATCTCAAGGACTTTAAGTTCAAGCACGCCGAGGATTGCGCCTCCAAAGCGGGCGGCTTGTGAGACGGCGGATCTACCGGAGCCGGGTGCTCTGGAGTTGGTATGGCGATGGTGCAGGGGGAGGGTGGTGTTTCCCGTGGTCCTGGCGCCGCCGAGATGAGCTTTGGTGATGAAACGGGCTTGCAGTCCGATGCATTTGAAGCCGAGGTGCTCGGCGGTGCATCCTTCGCGGATCCAGCGCACTCCGACCTACTTGGCCTCGGCTTCGTCTCCCCTGAGGTCTCTCCGCTTGGAGAAGCCTCCGAGCGTGTCAACTTGAAGGCCTCTTCGGGCCACGCCGCTTGGCAGCGGCGACTCTCCCCCAATCAACGCGCCGCAGTTCGGCGCTTCTTTGTCTCTCCTGAAGCTCCCTCTCCGTCTACTCCAAGTGACAAGTAAATCTCTGCCCTCACCCGAGGAAATCGAACGCGCCAAGTCCCATGCTGACGAGATCCTAAAGGGCCTCGAAAAGGTCCTGTTTGGTCAGGAGGAGCTGATTCGGTTGACCGTGGTGGCCTGCCTCTCCCGCGGTCACGTTCTACTGGAGGGTCTTCCTGGGCTTGGGAAAACCGAGCTCGTCAAGGGGCTCGCCTCCCTTCTTGGCATCGAAAACCGCAGGCTGCAATTCACCCCGGACCTGCTTCCGGGAGACGTGACCGGTGGGCACATGCTCGAAGCTACGGAGCACGGCCATAAGCTTGTCTTTCACCCCGGGCCCGTGTTCACGAACTTCTTGCTCGCCGACGAGATCAACCGGGCCTCCCCCAAAACCCAATCGGCCCTACTCGAGGCGATGCAAGAGCGCCGGGTTACCGTACTGGGCGAAACTCGGGAGCTGCCCTTTCCGTTTTATGTCTTGGCGACGCAAAACCCGATTGAACTCGAGGGGACGTATCCGCTTCCCGAAGCGCAGCTCGACCGCTTCCTCTTTAAGCTCGATGTACACGGTGTGGATAGCAGTGTGATGACGCGCATTTTGCTCGAGCGCGATAGCGGCCAAACTCCGGCGCTGTCCCCAGTGACCGACGCCGAAGGCCTGAAGAGTATGTTTGACGTGGTTGATTCCATCTATCTACCTCCCGCTGTTGCGGGCTACATTGCGCGACTTGTTGCGGCCAGCCATCCCGGTGGACCCGCTGCGCCAAAGGCGATTACGGAGTACGTGCGCCATGGAGCTTCTCCCCGAGCGGCAATCGCGATTGCGAACTCCGCGCGCGCCCACGCACTACTCTCTGGAAAACCGAACGTTGGATTTGACGATGCTCGAGCTGTTGCTATCCCCGCGATGGGACACCGTATCGTCCTAGATTACCGCGCGCGACTCGATGGTCGCGGAGGTGCTGATTTGATTCGTGAGCTACTCGCCAGCGTGCCCGAAGTGGACGTTGATTTGCCGGAGAAGCGAGCTTGATGGCTCAGCAGCTGAGGAAGCTCACGCTTCTGTTTCTTTGCCTCTTCGTTGGATCCCTTACTGGCCTGGGTCAGAACGAGCAGTCCACCTCCGTAGGTGGCGTTAACGTGGTGATGAGGACTCCGTGGCCGGACAGCGCAAATAAAGGCTACCAGCCGATGCGCGTCTTGTTCGAGAATCGGAATGGTCACGAGTCGGACGTGAGCTTGCAAATTACGGGAGGTTATGACGACAGCGTTCGCGCAAACCGCTCCGTATTTCTACGGACCGGTGAGAGCCGCGAGATCGAGCTCTTGTTGCCCGCATTTGTTAAAAATTCGAATACCTATCAGATTGAGTTAACCAGCGGCGTCTCGAAGGAGCGGGTTTCGGGGCTTGGCTCGACTGGATTTACCGGCAACGGAGCGCATTCGGTCGCCGTCTTTTCACGGGTCGTCCCCGGCACAGGAAGAGATCAAAAGTGGAGCACTGCGCTCACTCCGGCTTCCGCAGCGACAAGCCCGAGCTCGCCACGCACTTACTACGGATCTGGAACCACAATACCTTGGCGTAACTTGGGTCTCTCCAACGACTCGCAGTGGAAAAACTCTGGGTCGGTCAACGTCACGGAGATCGCCTTCGAATCGATGTCTTCCAACTGGTTGGCCTATTCGAGTTTGGACCTTGTCGTCGTGGACACTAGCGCCGGACTCCCTACGGCAACTCAATCAGGTGCGCTTTTGACTTGGGTTCGGATGGGGGGCGTTGTCCTATGGAGTGGCCAAAATGTCGACCAAGCCTTGTCGGGTCTTGATGACGCAAGGGACTGGGTTGAAGAGCGTTTCCTGCTGGACAAGGCGTCGCGCGCTCCAAGCGGGATCCGCACTTATCAGTGCGGTTTCGGACGTATTCTGGTGTACACGGGCGCGGATCTGTTGGATGGGGACCAGGCGCAGAAAGCGGTCCTCGGGAATCTCCGCAGCCAGATTCGCACGGAGTTCACGCCTTCGCCTCGTGGAAGTCGAGGGGCGGGATCCGGGCTTGCACCGAACATTCCGGGTGTAGGCATTTTGCCCTATCGGGCCTTTGTTGCCCTGATGGTCATCTTTGCCTTCTTGGTTGGGCCTATCAACTTTTGGTACATGCGAAAGAAGGGGACTCCGATAAAACTAGTGCTTTCGATTCCGCTATTGGCAGCGGCGTCTTCGGTTGCGATTTTACTCTACGGGTTCTTTTGGCAAGGGGTCTCCATTCGCACGGACTCGAAGACGGTCTCCTTGCTCGATCAACGCACGGGTTTGGTCTCGACAGCAAACACCCGAGCCCTCTTTGCTGGCCTTGCGCCAGGACGTGGGTTGGTGCCTGGTCAGGGCACGGGCGTTTTCCCTTTGGGCGAAGACCTCGTCAACCGAAGTGGCGCCATTTTCAGTATTGAGCATGGTGAGGGCACCTCATTCGGAGCTGGCTACCTTCCTTCACGCGTTCAGGTCCACCAAGCGATCCTGTCTGCTCGTACCAGTCACTTGCGACTCGATTTTGATGCATCCGGTGGTGGGTTGATTGTGCGAAATGCCCTGGATGTCGGGGTTAGAGGACTGCTTGTGCACACCGAGGATGGCGATTGGTATTCCTTAGATCATAGTGAGATCGAAGTCGGTGGCGAAGCTCGCCTGACCGCACTGGCCAGCGCTCCCGCAAAGACTCGTGATGTGTGGACTGAGCGCGGCGACGATGATTTCTGGACCTTTCATCCCCTCGATATGCCAGAACTCCCGCGCGGCTCCTATTCCGCACTCCTTGTTTCCGATCCCTTTGTTGACGACTGTGGAGTCGAAGTCGAAGAGTTCAGTGGTAGCCATGGTTTGCTTGGCGTGATGGGGGCGACCCGATGAGCACCACTGCGCTTACCGTGAGCTCGATCACCAAACGATTCGATGATTTTTTGGCGGTGGATCGGGTGAGCTTCTCGGTCTATCCCGGCCAGATTTGTGGCTTTATCGGACCGAATGGCGCGGGTAAGACAACGACGATGCGGATCGCGGCGACGCTGGATCTTCCCGACGAGGGAGACGTCTCGGTCTACGGTGCTTCGGTACTCTTAGAGCCCCGACTGGTCCGCAAACAGTTGGGATTCATGCCCGACTCGTACGGGGCCTATCCCTCAACAACGGTTGAGGAGTATCTCGATTTCTTCGCCCGTGCTTACGGATTGCGCGGGCGTGGACGGCGAAATGCACTGAACTACGTCTCCGACTTTACAGGCCTGGACCGACTTGCGGGGAAACAGATCGACGCCTTGTCCAAGGGGATGAAGCAGCGCCTCTGCCTTGCAAAAACTCTGCTGCACGATCCCGGCTTCCTGATCCTTGACGAGCCGGCAGCCGGTCTCGACCCACGCGCTCGTGTTGAGCTGCGGGAGCTGGTGCGCGCGCTAGCCGACATGGGGAAAGGTGTCCTGATCTCTTCCCACATCTTGAGCGAGCTGTCCAACTTAGTTGACAGCATTGCTGTGATTGAGAGCGGTCGCATTCAAGGTGCGGGGACAGTTGATGAGATCCTCAAAAAATTGCGGCCCCACATGCGCGTCTTCCTTCGGTGCATCGCCGACAACGAAACGGTCGAGCGCGCCCTTCTCGAAAGACCTAACGTGACCAGCGTTCACTCAGAGCGCAACGGCTTGGCATTTGATTTTGACGGAGACCAGCGCGCCCTCGCGGAGTTGGTCGCCCACTTTGTCACCATTGGACTCGGCCCCATCGAGTTTGCTCCCCAAAGCGTCGACCTAGAAGACGTCTTCCTTAGCCTTACCGAAGGAGTGATGTCATGAGTGACGCAAGTTTTGACCTCGATCTAGGAGGCCCTGTCGGCAAGCGAGAGAGCAAGTGGGCACAAGCCACTGCCTGGGTCGACGACCGGCTGAACCCTGTCCTCGTGAAAGAGGTCCGGCAGTCGCTTCGAGGAAAGCAGTTTCGCTCTGCATTTCTATACACCGTGATCATGAGCTTGATTGTCGCCGTGGCTATCGTTCTGCTCAACTCGGGGCGCGCGGAGTGGAATCCGATCGGCCCTTCGTTCTTTCAGGGGATCTTCATCTGCTTGACCATTGCGGTCATCGGCTTTGTTCCCATGTCGGCGTTTACGGCGATGGGCGCGGAGTGGGAGGAGAACACCTACGACCTACTGATCCTGTCTCATCTGCGGCCCCGGCACATCGTGATTGGCAAGTTGCTTGGAGCAGGCGCCCAAGCGCTCTTGTATTTTTCGGTTTTCAGCCCCTACATCGTTTTCACATTTCTTCTTGGTGGCGTGGACCTCAAGTTGGTGATGGTGACTCTGCCGATGTTAGCCGTGATTTCACTTGCGCTCTCTGCGCTTGCGGCCGGTCTCTCCAGCTTGACCGACAAGAGAATGGGCCGCGTTTTCCTTATGGTCTTGCTCTCTGCAGCTCTTGTCGGGGCGTGTTCCGCGGCGATCTCCATGATGTTGGCGACGTTAGAGCTTGGCCTCGATTTTTCCAGTGATGAGGTTCAGTTCGGGATTACGGCGATCCTACTTCTCGCGTTGATCGTTGGCGGATTCGCGGTGGCCATCGCCGTAGCAAGACTCTCCCACCCGGAGGAAAACCGAAGTACTGGATTGCGCGTGCTGACCTTCGTTTTGGCAATGACCTGCCTGGCGTGGGTCTGGTGGGCCAACTCCTATATTCGCCAGCCCGAGTTCGTCGCGTTCATGACCTCATTGATCATTATTGGTGTGATGGTCCTAGGGCTTTTCTTCGCGACGGAGCGGGAAGCACTTGGGCTGCGCGTCAAGAATCACCTGCCAAACAACCCCCTATTGCGCGCCTTTGCGTTCCCTTGGCTGCCAGGCGGAGCGCGCGGGGCGGTATGGGTACTGCTCACCCTTGGGATAACCTCCCTTTTCTCGTGGACCATGATTCAGTCCTCGGCTTTTCCGGGCTTCCGCAGTGCTTCGGTGCAAGCCAATCCCCGCGTCATCCTCGCCTTGGTTAGCTACGGTGTGTTCTACCTTTTTGTTCCTTCCGCTTTGTTTACCAACAAGACCAAGCGGTTGCAGCGTTCGACACTCGCGAGGGTCATGGTGCCGGCCCTGCTCCTCGGCGGACTCCTTTTCCCGACGATGCTCGGCTTCATTTTTGGAAGTCGGGACCTGGTGCGCGCTGATCACCTAGGGAATCCGTTTATTCAAGTCAGTCGCATCTACGATGGGGAGGGTGAGTTCGAGCTCATTCTTGCACTCGGGGTTTTGGGATTGATTCTGCAAATCCCTCGCGTTGTTCGCGCCATTCGCGAAGTCGTAAGGGCTCCGCACGCTGGCGGTTTGGCTACTCTTGGGACTGGCGTTGCATCGGGGCGCGTCTCCGATCCACTTGAAGAAGTAGACAGCGATGCCTAGACCGTCGGACGACATTCTCGCACTGGCCGAGCGCTTCGTACCTGTGCTCGGGTTCAAGCCGAGTGGGCGCAGTGGCGATCGGCTGGGCCCCGGTATTGGGGCTTCTCTTGAGTTCGAGGATCGGCGAAGTTATTCGCCGGGAGATGACGTGCGCCATGTTGATTGGAGCGCTCTTGCGCGCACCGGGGACCTCATGGTCCGCGTGCATCGGGAAGAGGTGCAACCGCGTCTCGATGTCTTACTTGACGCTTCGCTGTCTATGGCCTCAGAGCCAGAGAAGGAGGCCGCAGCCGTAGACGTCGCCGGGTTCTTTCTACGGGCGGGATCCTGCGCGGGTTTCGAGGTGCGCCTCCTCCGCCTAGGTGCTCGCCCTCGTGTGATGTCAGCCCTTGATTTCGAACGTACAGGTGTTGAGTTTGACGAGTCGATTCCCCTTGGTGAAGCTATCGCAGCGGCGCGTCATCTCCTCGTTCCAGGTGGCCTATGGCTTTGCATCTCGGACTTTCTCTCTGAGCACGGAACGAACCTAAAAAACCTTGCATCTAGGCGCGGCTCGGCCTCGCTATTGCAAATCCTGGGACCCTGGGAGAGCGACCCTCCCGTCGGGAGCTCACTCCGACTCGAGGACATCGAAGGTCGTGGCAAGCGTGATCTACTCCTGGATGCTGGTGTCGTGAGCGCCTATCGGAAGCGACTAGAGCGCCTCAGCGATGACTTGTCGGATGAGGCTCGGCGCCTTGGGATGCGTTATCTGCGCCTGAATGCAGGAACTCCTTTGGAAGAGTCTGCGAGAACGGACTTGATTGCCGCTGGGTTCGTCGAACCCGCATAGAGCTCTCTTCCGGCGGGGTAATCGGTCAAGCTATGCCCCTTGAATTTTGCGTCTGAATGGCTCAAGAGAATCATCTGCCTTTTCCCCTCAAGGAGTTCCTATGCACTATGTCACCGAAATTCTGGCCCAGAAGGGCCGCCGTGTTTTCGCCGTACACCCTCGTTCTAGTGTACTAGACGCCATTCGAGAGATGAATCATCGCTCTATTGGAGCCCTCTTGGTCATTGAGGAGGATGAACTTCTCGGAATCGTCTCGGAGCGCGATTACGCCCGGCGGGTCATTCTAAAAGGTCGACGCTCGGACAACACCCTTGTTGAAGAGATCATGAGCACGGAGCTCATTTCAACTACCGCCGGCGCGACACTGGACGGATGTATGGAGCTGATGACGGAACATTACATTCGGCACCTTCCGGTTCTCAAGGCAGGTAAAGTGACTGGCGTTGTGTCGATGGGTGATCTCGTGAAAGCGATCATGATTCGCCAGCGCAGTACGATCGAGGAGCTCACTCACTACATCAAAGGCTGAGCAGGCTAACGATCGAATCGTTTTCCAGCCTTCTTGCGAGCTAGCTTCATCGCATCCTCAAGCGAAGCGGGCCCCGGCTTTGAGGTCGGCTTTTGGTACTCGGACTGCGTTGACTTTGGGGTGGTGCCTAGCCCTCTGCCGAAGGGCTCCGGCGCACGGGTCTCAACGGAAGTTACGCGCGCCGCGTCTGGAGGGAGAGCCTCCTTGGGGGCGGTTGCGGCCCCCTTGGGGAGCAGGCGTCTCGTGGCTTGGAGCACTGCTCTTCCGAAGTCCGCGATCACACCAAAGAGCTCCAACCTGCGCGCCAAGATCTCAAACAGAAACAGACCGATGGAGAGCCACAGAAGCTCCATCCCCAGTACCCGCCAACGTTCCGTTTCGCGGGGGCCAGCGATTGCAAGGGCAAGATTCGTAAGGTGCGAGCCGCCGGTCTCTCGCGCGAGATCCTCCAGTAGTCGCACGCCTGGTGCGGCCGTGCCTCTAGTCCTCTGCGGGCTGTATTCCGGGGAGTAGGGTAGAGCTATGGGCGGTAGGCTAAGCGTGCGCCCGCCCTCTAAGTGGATCGTTCCAAGTGCGATTCCCACCTCTGTTAAAGGTACTCGAAGTTCGTAAGTGTCTTCGTTAATGGGTTCAAGTGGCCGTACCGTTTTGCTGCCATCGCCGCGGGTGAGATGGAGTTCGAGTTTTGAGGTGTCGGGAGGTACCTCCATGAGGCCTCCCGAGAGATCCACTTCCAAGTGAACGATAGCTTCGGACCCTTCGAGTCGCATGTCGACATAGAAGTCAACGGGCTCATCCTCACCTAGAAGCCAACGTGTGGTGGTGACTAAAAAGTCGGGGAAGTCTGGCCAGGTGACAAGTCCACTTTCGGCGCCGCCGATACGTGCGGTGAGCGCGGCCGTTCGCCCAACACCGCGATGGGTGAAGGAGAAAATCGGCGCACCAAACTCATCCATCGTGACCGCGCCAACGGTGGAGGAGGGGCGCATGTAGGTGAGGTTGTAGCCTGCGATCTCCGGGAAGTCGACGCCGTCCCCAAAGTCACCCATCGCGAACAAGCCCCCGCGCCCCTCGGTCGCCGTTGGCTCCTCGATGAAGGTCGACCGGGCAACGGTCATCGTGTCCTGTGTGAAGAGGCGCGGGAGCTCCTCGGGCTCTGTCGTGAAGTAAACATCACCTCCACCCGCCTCTGCCGTTTCGAACAGAAACTGGGCATCGGAATCCTTGTCTGTACCAAGTGCGATTACCGAAACCGTAATCCCTATGTCGCTAAATCGCTGAAGCAGCTCGGGAACGCCCTCGTGCTCTTCGGCATCCGCCGCATCCGCAAACAAAATGATATGCCGATTCTGTTGTTCGGCTTCTTCCAAGGCTAAGCCAGCCGCCAGCAATCCCGTGTAGGTATAGATACCGCCACCGGTAGATTGGATGCGCCGGACCTTGTTTACGATCGGCGTAGGGTCGTCCACGGGGATTAGAGGGACGATCTCGTGGGGTGTTGTATCCACGGCAATCACCGTTACGGCATCGATTCCTGAGAGCAGCTCGATCGCCGAGGCGGTGCCCGCATTCGCCAGGTCCATCTTGGTCACGCCCGGTTGAACCTCGGCCCCCATGGAGCCCGATCTGTCGAGCACCATCGCCATGGCCACGCCCATCTTGCGGTGCTCCTGGCGCATTTCTAGGGACACGGGAAGTAGCGGATCGAGAGGGGAGAGGTAGTACCCCCCGACACCAAAGGAAGCGGTGCCGCCCGTCATCATGAGACCGCCACCGCGCTCATCAACGAAGTCCACGAGGTCCTTCATGCCTTGGTAGCCGATTCGTCCAGCACTGACGTTTTCGAGGACAACCGCGCGGTAGGGAGTGAGTCCGATTCGGTCCAGTCGGGCTCCTTCGGGCGTGCTAACCGTAACGGGAATGCCTGCGGCCTCTAGTACGCCCACTAGCGTGTCGGAGGCGCCGTCGTGGTTGAGCACAAGAACGCGCGGGGCACCTGAAACGCGAACTGCGGCTAGCCCGCGATCATTCTCGGGGATGCGATCTTTGCTTTTGGATTGGAGTGGCGTGACGCGCACCTCGTACTCGGCGACTCCAACGGTTGGAACCAAGTCACGAAAAACGATGCGGTTGAGACCAGCAGCAAGTTCGCGATTACCGGTCGTCAAAATGCGGCCGCCGCGCAGAAGCGTGACTGCGCGCGTCTCGGGGATGTCCGCTCGAATCCAGGCGCTGAACTGAAAGGGTTCGTTTGTCGCGACGCTTGGCGGTAGCTCTAGCCGCTCCACGGCCACATCACTACCGGCTGGACGCGCCAGCGGAAGGACGTCGATGCGAATGCCACGGGCGAGAGCGCGGTGTGCCTCGCCCAAGGGGTCGCGCCCGTTCGATTCACCATCAGAGAGAATCAGGATGCTGCCCGGCGCACCCTCGGGAATCTGGTTGAGGGCCGTTTCGATGGCCGTCGCAAGGTCCGAAGCGTTGCGACTGGGGTCGCGTTCGAATCCGAGGAAGGGTTGGTCTTCGTTGGGTAGGCTCTCGATCTCACTGCGGCCGCCGAACCCGATGACCCCGATCAAATCACCAGCTAGGCGGGCGCCTTCCACAAGGCGAATCGCATCGAGGGCTTCACGCTCCGTTTCGGGGGGCATCGAAAGGGAGCGATCCACCAAGACGATCAAACTTCGCCCTTCGTCGGAGAGGTTCAAGTAGGGCTGGGCCAGAACGAGGATTAGCGCTAGGGCCGCCAATCCACGGAGGGCATCGCTAAAACGACTCGGCCCAGGAAAACGCCAGAGCAGCCAGCCAGCCGGAAGGATCAGTACAAGAAATGCAGGTACGAGGAAGTTGATCACAGTGCGAACTCCTCGGTGGAGAGGTTGGGAATCGGGCGCAGGCGATGACCACCTAGCACAAATCCGTCTGCAAGAAGGCACACGAGCGCGGTGAGGGCGAGTAGCGCCTCTAACCAGTTTGCGCGTGTTCGCGTGCCGGCGTTTTTTGAGGTGGACTCGATAACTCCAGAGGATAGGTCCCGTAAATCGGACTCGGCTGCATCCGCCAAGTTGACAGCAATGATCGCCACCAAAGCTGGCCCGATGGTCTGTTCGATCTCGGTGTCTATCAGCCCTTCGGTTGAGTCCGACTCACTTTTCCCAGGTTCAGGGGGAAGCCGATGAAGCTGGTAGAAGCCAGGAATCGAGGGCATCTCGATCAGTAGTTCGCGATTTCCAGCGAGCACCAACTCGAAGTTCTGGGGGCCCGTGAGGGAATAGGTCGCGGGCTTGTTGGCGCGAAACTGGAGGGTCTCGGCAGTGCGGAGCGTTGTGCGTCCGGGGCCTGGCAAATAGGCCCGGCGCTCTTCCGCGAGATTCGAGAGGAGAATCGGCCAATCGGGTGAGGTCTGGAGTGTCGATCGCCTGGGATCTAGGCTGAAGTGGTAGATGCGCTGGTTAGCGTCTTCTTCACGGGAGGCGAGGATCGCACCGCCCGCGGAAATCAATGGGACCCCCGGGGGCACGAAGCCCGCGGCGTGACCCCATACGATTCCGTCCAGAGTGGCGCCCTTTAGTACGGGGTCTCGCAAATCCTTAAGGAAAGGACCTATAAGGATCTCACGCGCGTCGCCGGGTGCTTCGATTGCTAGAGTCCATGTTGAGGTGGAGCCCACAGCAGCTCCTGCAATCGCCAAGTGCGCGTCGTTTGCATCGGACACCATGACGGAATCTTCGATGAGCCCGAGCAGGCGATCGATCTCTTGGGCCCCCTCGCGGCCGGTGGCGAGTCCAAGGCCTATGCGTAGGTCTGCGCCAAGCGGCGAGAAGAGAGCGAGCGTTCGGTCGGGGAGCGGGGCGAGATAGGCTGAGTTGTCGAGGGCGAGCTCGTCATCGTCTAGTCGCGCGACAATGCTGGGAGCTCCCTTGGGTAGATCAAGCTTGTGGGTACGATTTTGGCCGGCGGGGATTTGGAGCGTCACCCGACCGAAAGGGGCAGCGGACTCTTGATCCGAGGGTGTGTCCACCGCAGAGAACTCGAGCTTTGCGATGCGAGCTTCCTGGGAGGGATTGGCGATCGTGATGGCGAGCTGCTCTTGAGGGTTACCGTTTTCGCCTCGCCCCCTCGAACGTGTTGCGCGCGTGATCGCCAAGTTGCCACATGCGGTTCCGAGGGCATGGACTTCAACGGTTTGCGGCCAACGTCCCTCTTCCAAATGATCGGTGACGAGAAGGACGGTTCCCTCCCCAGCGAATTCTCGCCCCATGGCGATGGCTGGTCCTAGGTCGTGGCGTCCGTGGCCGGGACGCCAGTTTTTGAGGGCTTCTCGCGCCTCGCCGGGGAGGACTGCGGGGCCGGCGATCAAGCTGGGGCGGGCGCCACTTCGGATGAGTGTGACTCGCGAGTTTGAGGGTAGGTCGGAGATCTTGTCGAAGAGGAGTTCCCTCGCGCTGGTATCAACTGCAAGGGCGCCGGGGGGAACAGCTCCCATCGAAGCGGAAGAGTCGAGGACGACAACAAAGTGCTCGGCCTGGCCCGCACCGCAAGCAAGGGGTCCTCCGAGCGCGAGGCCAAGCAGGAGTGCGGCGAGGACTTCCAGCCAGAAGGAGGGCGAGCGGAGCAGCCTCTGCCGCGTCCTGCCCGATGGCGAGTGGGTCTCGGTGTTTCCCCACAAAAAGAGTGCGCTGACCTGGTGAGGTCGGAAGCGCCTTTGGTAGAGATGGAGATAGACGACGAGGGGGACGCCGAGGAGAGCCGTCAGGCCAAGTGGGGTACTGAACACAAGGTTAGGATACGCACCAACTGCGGCAAAATCCCCAAGTTCTGTCGAGCGCCGATCAAAAGCAAGCGGCCCCTGCTCCACTGGGGAGCAGGGGCCGCTGCGAAGGTCCCTCTGTCAGGGACTAGCGCTTGTTAAGTTCCTTGACGAGTGAGGCAATTACCGCTTCTAGCTCGGCGACTTTCGCCTCGAGGGCAGAGAGTTGGCTGGCGCCATGTGCGCCTTCGGTTTCGTGAAGGACGATCTCAATAGCTTCCTCATTAACACTGGCCTCGATCTCGGCAATGAGAGCCTCGATTTCATCGAGTTCGCTCGACGGGCTAGCATGGTAAACATGAGATTCGCCATTGGAACTCAGCTCTTGGATGAGAAGCTCGATTTCAGTGTCGATGTTGGATTCGGTGACCCAGTTGGAGCCGCCAGACTCTAGCTCGACGACAAAGTCGCACTCGGCAGCTTGGTCGCACTCGGCAGCTTGGTCGCACTCGGCAGCTTGGTCGCACTCGGCAGCTTGG
>CALBMX010000074.1 GCA_937896235.1 uncultured bacterium | reverse complement strand
AGCCCCCGAGGGGGCGCTTACCGCGCTGTGTTTGGTCCTCGAAGCGCCTCGCTTGGAAGCGCGTCAGGGAGGAGAATCATAGGGATTCTCAGTGCTGCGTCAACAGGCGACGCGCAAAAGAGCAAAGGTTCACCGCTGTATGTCGTAAGACCTTGTTAGCAAAGCACTTAGGTAGCACGCAGATGCCCTCGAACAGCCGAATCTTTTCTTCTAAAAGCGTACGTGGAATGCAGAGCCGACAGGAAGGATGCGAAACAGCTCCTCAACCGCCTTATTCTCCATGCGGATACAGCCGTCGCTCTCGTTTTTACCAATGCTTTCCGGCGACCAGGTCCCGTGAAAGCCGTAAGAGGTCTTTACACCGTCCTGAAACCACACGATATAGCGTGTACCGAGCGGATTCTCAGGATCCCCGTAATAGATAGGGTCGCGCCCCTTGGGCCACCAGGTTGGCTCAAATTGCTTGTCCCCGACCACAAAATCGCCGGTAATCGTCTCATCGCCCTCACGGCCAACGCCCACGGGCCAGGACTCCACCACCTCTCCGCCAATCATGTAGAGCAGCCAGTGGTCACCGAGGTCTACCAGCTGCGTTACAGGCTGTGACGGTATACGCAGTACCTGCCCGGGGTGAATCACATCGGTCGACAACCCATTCGCTTTCTGGATGAGGCCTGTACTCACTTGTATCTCGGGGTGCTCACGCACAAAGCGCTGGCGAACGAGAGTGAGGCTGTCACCGGGCTGAACCTCAACGTCGATAGAGGGCCATACTGCCTTTGGATGCCATCTATTCCGGGATTGGGCCTTTCGGACCAGCTCGCTCCAACGCTCCATGGAAGCCATATCAGCCGGCCATGGAGCATCCAATTCTGCTATCAAGACGCTCGAGATCAAGGACGCTGCGCGGGCAGCTTCCTGGGCGCGCAGCAGGGAGTCGGCCTCGTGAGCCATCAAAGCAAGGCCCATTCCAAACTCCAGGGGATCCCCCCCCGCCATCTGAGCTGGCCAAGCAGCTATCGCGTCTCCGGAAAGGGCACGTGTCAAGATCCAACGCACGCGACCACTCAGGCCATCCGAACTTTCGATCTGCTTCCAATGCGCTCGCGCCCCACTCCGATCGCCCTCGATAGCTAGGCTTATGGCCAGGACTGCATTCTCGAGATCAGGCCCGAGCAAGCCGTCAGAAGCAACAATCCAATCTTCAACCGCGAGGCTGGGTTGATGCAACATCACGGATCCAATCTCGACGAGGTCAGCTCTCCCAATTGGGAGGCCAGTGCCATCGGCGGCGTCTATTGCCGGATTGGGGCTTTCGACCACAACGGCGGGAGGCGCCTCGATTTCACTATCTGAAGTGACGCCTGCGGACATCGTTTCGGTGGACGGGTCAGGCCCTGCCTCGCCCTGACGATCCTCTGCGGAGCCCCCCGGAACTTTGCCGTCGCCGGCCTTCGTCGTATTCGGGGACAGTGCCAAGAAGGCCCATATCAGGCCACCACCAAGAAAGAGGAGAACAAACGCGCGCATGTAAAGACCGCCAAGACTCGGGTCAGGAGAGGCGGTCGAGTGCCTCCCCTATCTGCCCCAACGCTGTCGCAGAGGCCCAAAAAGTAAAAGAAGGGCGTCCACCAAAAGCACCGTCGCGGATCTGACCCTGAACCGATAGGTTCAGGTGGCCCCAACACGCTGCGGGCATGCCACAAAACGTCGAACAGGGACCGATAATGCTCATTCGGCTCAGGGGTGTATGACCCTTGCTAACCTGTGCTTCCAGGAAGACTCCCAGACGCGCAGATTACCACGATAACTAGAAGCGCACAACGAAGACCTCTGCGCACAACGGCGTGCCCCTGTAGGAGGCACAGCGCGGCGTCCCTTTTAGGCGGGGGGGGCGGAGTCCTGCTCGCCAAGAATGAACTCGCGCCCGATGCGCATGAAATCCTCGCGCATGCTCTCACGGTACCTTCCCTTGCCGCCAGCCTCGGTTGCCCGCATGTCAGACAGCAGCTCCGCGAGTGCTTTGGACTCTGGATATTTGCCTTCGAGCTCTGCAAAGATCTCGCGCCGCAGCCCCTCACTTCGCCAGATGGCTTTGTAGGCATCTCGGAGGGTCGCGATCTCATCCTCTTGGATCTCCCCCCTCCGCATACCGATCACATTCACACCTCGAACGCGACTCGGGTGTCCCTCAAGGATCATGTAGGGAGGGACGTCCTGCGCCATCCGTGTCAAACCGCCGACATACGCGAATTTGCCGATTGTCACAAAGTGCTGCGCGGCCGAAGAGCCGCTAATGTTGGCGCGCTCGCAAACACGTACGTGCCCTGCGAGGAGCACATTATTGGAGAGGATCACACCGCTTTCGATCTCGCAATCGTGAGCGACATGGCAGCAAGCCATCAAGAGGCAGTCGTCCGCGATACGTGTAACTCCCCCCCCCTTTACGGTGCCCCGGTTTATCGTGACAAACTCGCGGATGTTGTTGCGGTCCCCGATTTCAAGCCGCGTCTCTTCGCCACGATACGAGAAATCCTGAGGCGCGCCACCCAAGCTCGTAAGACCGTGGATCACGTTCTCCTTGCCAATCGTGGTGCGCCCACTGATCACGACTTGGGGGCCGATTCGCGTGCCGTCCCCGATGACCGCATGCTCTGAAATTACGCAATGGGGGCCGATCTCGACGTCAAGGCCCAATTGAGCACCCTGAGCAACAACAGCAGTTGGATGAATTTTGGTAGCCATTCTTATCTCCTAAACGTCCGTAAGTGCAAAGGTGAGTTCGGCCTCACAAACGATTTTGCCCGCGACCGAACCTACGCCGCGCACCTTACCTATCCCGCCGCGCATGCGCAGTGTCTCAACCTCAAGCCGCAGCTGGTCTCCCGGCGAAACCGGAGCGCGCAACTTGACCTTGTCTATTCCCATCAGCACCGCGAGTTTCCCCGTATGCTCGAGTTTCCGAAGTAGCAAAACACCCGCTAACTGGGCCAAGGCCTCAAGCTGTAGGACGCCCGGCATCAGCGGCTTCTGTGGGAAGTGCCCCACAAAGAAAGGCTCGTTGATCGTGACATTTTTTAGCCCCACGGCACGGTGGTAGCCATCGATCTCAATCACGCGGTCGATCATCAGAAACGGGTAGCGATGTGGCAGTAGCCGCATGACTTCACGAATGTCGAGGCCGGTTTCACGCGTGATCAATCCGCCCGTCTCCTGCTCTTGCATGAGATCGACAAAACGCCGCACGAGCTCTGCGTTGGTTGCGTGACCGGAGCATGTTGCGATGATATGGGCGTTCAGATCGGCACCGAGCAGGCGAAGATCGCCAAGCAGATCGAGGACCTTGTGCCGGACCGGTTCGGAGGGGATGCGCTCTATGGACTCCGGGTCCCCAAGGACCAGCGTGTTCTCCCTAGTTGCACCCTTACCCAATCCAGCGGCCTGGAGCATCGCGACTTCGGACTTGAGGCAGAACGTCCTGGCAGGGGCGATCTCTTTCTCGAACGACTCCGGCGTAATCTTCACTTGGAAGGAACCACCCTCGACATCCGGATCATCAAAGGAGGCGATGTATTGCAGGGTTAGGCCCGGCTCGTCCACAGGGAGGGCGACCAGCGTAGCCTTACCATTGCGAACGTAAACGGGCTCCTTTAGGTTGAAAAGGCGCGCCTCTGACCGCTGCTCGACGATGCCTGCCTGCTGAAACAAGCGCATGATCTCCAGGGAAGAGCCGTCCATTCCGGGCAGCTCTGCTCCCGAGACTTCGACGTGCAAATTGTCCACTTGCAGCCCGGCGCATACGGCGAGCAAGTGCTCAATCGTGTTGACCTCTGCCTCTTCGCGTTCGAGCCGTGTACGTCGATCACGGGCTGAGTGGTAGGCAATGCTTGCGGGAATGGGCAGTGAGTCCGGTAGGTCCGTGCGAGTAAACACGACTCCAGTCTCCGGAGGCGCGGGCAGAATCCGTACCTTGACTTCTTCGCCGCTATGCAGCCCGGGGCCCGAATATTCGATGACCGTTTTTAGTGTTCGTTGGGAGCGTGTCAAGACGCACCTCCTTCTTTGGTGACGGCCGCTTTGGCGTCGAGTTCGTCAAGGCGCAACCGCAAGCGACGCGCCTCTTCAATAACCTTGGGAATCCTGCGCGCAGAAGCTTGCGCGCGAAGCGTCTCCATCCGAGGACGGGCGGGCGACCCGAGAAAGTCTACGCCCGGTGGCACATCGGTGAAGACATCACTGCCCCCCGCGATTCGCGCGCCTTGCCCAACGTGAAGGTGACCGGCAACTCCGACCTGACCCCCCAAAATCGCCCAGGACCCGATCTCCGTGGAGCCTGAAACCCCCACTTGAGCGACGATCAAGGCATGTGCACCGACCACGACGTTGTGTGCGATATGGACGAGGTTGTCGATCTTGACCCCCCTTCCAATGCGCGTTGCGCCGAAGCGGGCTCGATCGATCGTGACATTTGCCCCGAGCTCAACATCATCTTCTAGGATGACGGTTCCGCATTGCGGAACTTTGAACCAACCGTCGGTCGTAGGTTCGAAGCCGAATCCGTCCGACCCGAGAACGGTGCCGGCGTGTAGAAGGCAACGTTCTCCGACCTGCACGTTGTGGTAGATCACGACTCCGGGATGGATCTCGGTATTCGCCCCGACGACGACACCTGTACCGATGGCGATGTTAGCATGCAGCCGGGCCCCGGCCTCGATTGTCGCCCCTGCGGCGATTGAGCAAAGTGGCCCGATATAGGCAGAGGGTGAGATCCTAGCCGTCACGTCCACAAACGCCGTGGGATGCACAAGCGGTGCGGGCTTAGCTGTATCCGGAACGAAAGCCTGAACCACTTTAGTGAACGCCCGGTTCGGATCTTTACAGCGCAAGAGCGCGATGTCCTTGCGGTCGACCTCGACCTCTATCCCGAGTACTACGGCCGACGCCCGAGTCTCTGCCAAGAGAGAAGCGTAACGCGGCTGCGCCAAGAAAGTAATCTCCCCTGGGCCAGCTTCCACGAGGGAGGCAGGGCCGGTCACAACCAAGTCTGGGTCGCCATCTAGCTCTGCGTCAATTCTCGCTGCGAGCTCACTAAGTGTGATTGAAGTCATATCAGAATGCTCCAACTGAGGAGCCTTGCTAAGCCTACTGTGCGGCTACGCGGAGAAAAAGGGGCCCAATAGTGAATCCTCGGGCTGCGAAACTGTCAACCCACGCTTTCAAGATGGCGGCGGAAAGGTCCGGTAAGGGGGGTTAGTTGAAGCCGATGGAGAAGTTGAATACTCGCTTGTCGTCGTCTGGTCCGTCGAGAAGTGGGAAGCCAAAGCTGAACGTGATCGGCACCTGGGGGAAGATCATCAAGCTAAGTGAGAGGCCCGTAGAGGCGCGAACCTCGTTGAAGTCGAGTGCGAAGGCATCGGGATCGAGCAGGCCTGCATCCAAGAAGATTTCACCGCGCATGACTTCGAAGGGCTCTACCGAACCGGAAGCCCGGGACGTAATCAAGGGGAAGCGATAGCCCGCGCTCGCGCGTAGGAACGTCTCGCCACCTTGTGAATAGCCCTCCTCGTTCGGCCCGACTCCGCGAACTTTGAACCCGCGGATCCCCATGCCGCTACCTGTACCACCAAGAAAGTAGCGTTCGGTGTACGGAACGCTGTTCGTATCGCCATAGGCCTGCGCGACACCCAACCCACCAGACAATCGCCAGCCGTGGCGAATGGCATCGAACTCATCCCCAAACTGCCCATAGCGCGTAGCTCGGAAATCCATCTTGTAGAAATCGAAATCGCTAGTGAGCAGCTGGTTGAAGATGCTGGTGGTCGCCGTAACTTCGAACCCTTCACGTGGCACGTACCGGGAGTCCAAGGTGCGCTTCCGATATCCGAATTCGAGGAAGCCAAGATCGCTGATACCCTCTTGCTCGGCGAGCAGTACCGGCACATCGAGTGGCGAGAAAAGCGACGGCGCGCCTGTCTGGACCAAGTCCGAGACTCGTACCGTCCCCACGCTGAAAGACCCCCAAGCTGCCGAATCTGGACCCAGTTGGCGAGTTATGCGAGTGCTGGCACTGGTGCGACGCTCGTCATAGGGCTCGTAAAAGCGGAAGCTACGCAAGAAGTCGCCGGCAAGGCCAAGTCGATCGCGCTGACGACGAAAAATGTCGGGGTCATCCCAATGCAAGCTGTACTGAGAAAACTCCGTGCCCGGCTGAATGTCCAGTCGCAGGGTCTCCCCCGCGCCATGGAACGCGCGCTTGTCTTGAATGTCGCCGAACATCGTCCACGGAGACTCTGGGAGTGAGCCGATCGCGAAGTTGTTTTTCGTGATCTGCACTCCTCCATAGACACCGGCATCGAAGCTGAAGTTACCCGTAAAGGTGAATTGGAGGTCGTTCCCCTCTTCGACTTCAAACTCGAGATCCTTCGTGTGGGGGTCCCCATTCTCCGTCTCCAAAAAGCGGAAGACGGGGTCCATATGGCCACCCCGATTCATCGGGTCCGTAAAGAATCCCGTGCCCCGCAGGCGCCGAAGTGAAGAGTTAATCTCTTCCAGGTCCGCGACATCCCCCGGATCAACTGTCAGCAGTCGCCGCAGGACACGGTCTTGGGTGTGGATATTCCCCTTGAGCTTGATCTCTCGAATAAACTGCTGCTGTCCTTGGCCCAACCGATAGGTCACATGGACCTTGTGCAGATCGACGTCGTACACCAGACGTGGCGTAAGGAAACGAAAGCTCGCGGATGGTCCCAGAGTCGAGTGCGCAATATAGCCGTCTTCGCCGTATCGAGTCGTCAGGGCGCGTTGGTCGTGCGTCACATTAACACGGGTGTAGTCTTGACCGGGGCGAAGATCACAAATCTCCGTCAGCTCTTCGACGCTGTAGTAGAGGTCCGCCGGCCGCTCTTCCCCATCCACGATTTCGACGCCTTCGAAATTCAACTCGCCAATCGTGTAGCGCGCCCCCTCGTCCACTCGAATATGGATCGAAACGCGGTCGCGCTCGGCGTTAAATTCAAGCTCGTCGACTTCAACGACAGCATCAAACCAACCGTTATCGCGATACACCTGGCGCATTGCGATCAGGTCGGCATCAAGGGTCCGCTGCACAAAAACATCACGCAGGAACCAAAAGAGCGTCGAGCCATCAAGCTCAACATCTGCAACGTCCGTAAAGGACGAACTCCAAAACCAAAATCCGGTATCGGGAAACGAGTCAGCCCCTTCGATAACCATCTCCCGAACCTTGACGCGAGGGCCCTCGCGGATCTGGAAGATGACATCATTATCCTCCGGGTTAGCCGCACCGACTTCAGGAGCATCTGGCCTCACATAATCGACTTCGACAAAGTGATAGCCTGCGCGGCGATAAGCGTCGATTAGCCGCTGGGTCACGAGGGGTGCCTCGTGCAAAAAGAGCTCGCCGCCGACCGGAACACCCGACCACTGGCGCAGCTCATCGCTGTCGATTCCGACATTGCCTACAAAACGAGGCTCAAGGTCGACCGGCATCTCCTCAACAATCAAGCGCAACTCTAAGCCACCTAAAACGGCTCGCTGCTCGACGATGGTGCGCACGTGAAAACTGCGCCACAGGTTTTCGATACCCGTAGAGATACGCTCGGGGTCGATGTCCTCGCCAATAGGTTGACCGAGAGCTGCGACAAGCTGCGATTCCGTGAAGCGCTTGTTGCCTTCGACGAGGACCTTAAGGACGCGCAACGCTGGTTTATCTTCGTCCTGCGTCGCGACCACTGGGATCGGGGTCCAGCCCGAGACGAAGCTAGTTGCGAGCGCGAGCGGGCTTGCGCAAGCAAGGCAAGCAAAGGTGAAGAGCGCGAGGCGCGCAGCTGGCTTGGGGAACGATGACATGGGTGCGAATACTTCTGGGGTCAAGTCGGGATCGTCTCGACCTCGGTGTAGGTCAGGTTGGTGAAGCGCATAAACTCAGGCCGGAAACCCAGTTTTACGTCACCCGTTGGGCCATTTCGGTGCTTGGCGATGATGATCTCCGCCTTACCAATGCTCTCGTCGGTTCTGTATTTGGAATAGTACTCGGCGCGATAGAGCATCATCACAACGTCGGCGTCCTGCTCGATCGAGCCAGACTCGCGAAGGTCGGAGAGCTGAGGCCGAGGCGGATCGCGCTGCTCCACTTGGCGGCTGAGCTGTGCGAGAGCGATCACCGGAACATCCAGCTCGCGAGCAAGCGCCTTGAGGGAACGACTAATCGTACTGATCTCTTGCAGGCGGTTCTCGGCATTGGGCGCCTTCAGCAGCTGCAGATAGTCCACTACGATCAGGTGCAAACCGTGGAGCGATCGGATTCTGCGCGCCCGACTTCGAAGGCCCATAATCGTCAAGCTCTCGTTGTCGTCGATGAAGAGTTTCGCGCCGCGATAATCATCGGCAGCGTTGTTTAGATCCAAGCGATCGTCATGGTCGATGTCGCCAGTTCTCAACTTATGCGCGTCCACTTGGGCGCGCGAGCACAACAGGCGGTTGACTAGCTGAACACTTCCCATCTCCAAGCTAAACATCAGCGCGGTTGGAGACTCGCCACCAAGCCAAGCGGGTTTCGACATCACCGCGTTCTCAATCAAGTTTAGCGCGAATGCGGTTTTACCCATGGACGGACGTGCGGCGAGAATCACGAGGTCGCCACCGTTCAAACCCGCAAGCAACCGATCGAGATCGTAAAACCCCGTCGTCAGCCCAGGCAACCCATCGGAACCGCTCCGCGCTTCGAGCGCTTTGAACGCCTCGCTAATGGCGTCGTCGACCGATGTGGCGTCGCTCTTGTCGCGGCCCGCAGAGACCTCAAAGATTCCCTGTTCACTCTTATCTAGGAGGAGCTTCACCGCGTCCTCGTCTACAGCTGTCCCTTGAGCTGACTGAATGATCTCGGTTGCCTTGGCAATCAGCCGGCGCAACGTCGAGCAATGAGTGACGATTCCGGCGTGGTGAGTAATGTGCGCGGAAGAAGTCACCGCCGCGAGCAGCTCGCCAACGTAACCAGCTCCGCCGACGATCCCCTTCTCATCCTTAGCGGCGAGGGCCTGGATCACGCTGACGGGCTCGATGGGGATGCCCGCCTCGCTCATCGACGCTAGGCAGCCGAATAACACTTCGTGCCTAGGGTCAAAAAAATCGTCTGCGCCAACGATCTCAAGTGCATCGGGAATGCGTTCACCTGAGAGCAAAAGCGCGCCGAGAACGGCTCGCTCAGCGTCGAGGTTATGCGGCGGGATACGACCGCTAAATTGGTTTGCACTCATGAAGGATTCGGCTGATAAGAATAACGAGACTGGGAGCTTGGAGCCAGAACGCCCGGCTCGAATGCTGAGCTTTTGCCATTCCAACTTCATATCTCCCTCTGCCGCGGCCAGCAAGCCTGGCTCGGGCCCTAAAACCGAGCGAGTTGAACAGCGTTTTCAACCGGGAGTTCGCAATCGGGGGGGGGGAGAGAGCGACTCCCGAAATACGCCCGATCTGGGGTGAGAACCCAACTAAAAAGGATCAGCGGTATGCGCTCGGTAACAAAGTAAGGCCGCCAAGCACGTTTGCGCTTCGCGGCCTTACTTCATGGAGGCATCAAGATCAGATGCAGCCAATCGATTCGGGAGAACTACTCGTTGAGGCTGCCCTCGGGCATCTCGATTTGCTCTTCGTCTTCTTCTGGGGCTTCGGGCTCCGGTTCGGGCTCGGGGAAGCCACCTTCGGGCTCAACCATAAGATCGATGGTGACCATCATGTCGCCGTGAATGCGGATGGTAACTTCCGTCGCACCCACGCTCTTGATCGGCCCACTGAGAAGCACTTGACGCTCCTCGACTGTGTGGCCGGCCTCAGCAAGAAGCTTGACGATCGTACCAGCACTTACGGACCCGTAAAGGTGACCGTTCCGGTCGGCGCGCTCTTCGGTCTTCAGGCTGACGCCCTCTAGAGCATTCACCTTTGCTTCGAACTCCTTCATGAGCTCAGCGCGAATCGCATCAAAGCGAGTACGGCGACGAGCGATCATCTTGATGTTCTCGGCCGATGCCGTTTCAGCAAAGCGACGGGGCAGAAGATAGTTGCGTGCGTAACCGGCGGTAACGACGACAACGTCACCACAGTTACCCAATTTTTCAATGTCCTCGCGTAGGAGGACTTCCATAGTTTTAGCCATGAGTTGTGACCTCCAGGTCTAGCCCACAAAGGGGAGAAGAGCCAAGTGACGCGCACGCTTGATGGCGCGCTTAATACTCTTCTGATCCTGTGCGCCGAATCCCGTGCGGGAGCGGCCTTGGATTTGACCTTGGGGGCCGAGGAACTTTTTAAGGCTCTCGGTGTCCTTGTAGTCAGCGGGAGCAACAAGTTTCTGGGACTTCGCAACGATCACCTTACGGGTGTTGCGGCCGCTACGTTTCTTACTGGCAGCCATGATTACTTATCCTCCCTATTAGCGGATGAAGCTGAAACCGGTCCGGCCAGATCAGCATCGTCAAAATCGTAAGACTCCTCGAAACCCTCGCGGCGCGGTCCGCGAGGACGGTCTTCATCAGTCTCTTCCCACAAGCGGTACTCGCCGACATCGTCGCGCGGAGGCTCTGGGAGTGCGAAGTCGGTTGCGACCTCTTTCTCTGCTTCGGCCACTTCGCCTTCGGGGATCGCGTCCACGGCGAGAAGCAGGTAACGCAGAATAGGAACCGACAAATCGAGGTCTCGCACGAAGCCGGAGAGGCCCTCGTTCGGGAGTTCGTAATAGGCCAGCATATATGTCGCGCGGGACTTCCCTTGGATCGGGTAAGCGAGATTGCGCTCGCCCCAGTGACGTGCCGTTGTGACAGTGCCGCCGTGCTTAGTTAGAAGGTCGATAACGATCGCTTTTGCGCCGCTCCAACCTGCCCGGACATTCTCGTTGTCCAGGACAAACATTCCTTCGTAAATTTGGGCCAAGATGGCACCTCACAATTTGTGTTGCGAACGCACTACACGTTCAGATTCCAGCGGCTATGAAACCGCGACATGGTCGAGTCAATGTCTCCGGTGCCAAGCCAGTGAAGGACTGCTTCCGAGGCTTTTGCCACGGCGTTGTCGATCGCTGTTCGCTCTGCACCTTCAAACGGACTCAGCACATGGCGCGCCGCGTCGGTTTCAGGCCGACCGATCCCCACGCGCAAGCGTGAAAAACAGTCGCTACTGAGATGGTTGATAATGGAGCGCATCCCGTTCTGTCCCCCATGACCGCCCCGCGCTCGAATGCGCAGCTTGCCGGGTTCTAGATCTAAGTCGTCGTAGACAACAAAGAGATTCGAAATGTCTCCGCCCGTCCATTCGACTAGAGGAGCTACAGCTTCCCCCGACTTGTTCATCCAAGTCAAAGGCTGCACAAAGAGCACATCAGGGACATGGCTTCGCGCAAAAAGGAAGTTGTTGGGTCCACCGTAGCCGTCGAGACGGTCACTAGGAAAAAAGAGCAGTCCCTCATGCAGAGCGAGATGCTCGACAACTTCAAAGCCGACGTTATGGCGTGTCCCGGCGTATGGAAGGCCGGGATTGCCAAGACCGACAATTAGTTTGGTCGAGGTCATCTTCTCAAGAAGAGGGGCGAATATTGTAGGGCCGCCCCCGCGAAACGCAAGGGGCAGCCCATAGGAGACCTTCTATGCAGAAGGGGTCTCGCCTTCGGCACCGCCTTCGCCTTCAGCTGATTCCGTCTCCTCAGCTGCGTCAGCTCCAGAAACCGTCGCGATAGTGGTTTCACCTGCGGTGACCAGCGTACAGCCCTCAGGCAGCTTAAGAGCGGATGCATCCAGCTGCTCGCCTTCCCCGAGAGCACTTGCCATAACCTCGATCGTATCTGGGATCAATGACGGGAGTGACGAGATCAGGACTTGGTCCACGAGGGTGTTCAAGACACCGCTCGATGGGCGACCGATAAAGGTCAGCGAAACCTGGCTCTCGACCTTGACGCCACGCACCACGGCTTGGAACTCGACGTGATTGATGCGGTCCGTGAGGTAATCCCACTGGAGTTCGCGCACCACGGCGGGGTGATTCACGCCATCAATCGAGATGTCGAAGAGGTGCTCGTGCGCGCGGCGTGCAGCGAGGAACTTGTCTTCCTGGATGCTAAATGTGATCACGGCTGCCTTCGGGTCTTGAAGGCTGCAGGGGATACCGCCGTTTGCGCGGAGTTTGCGGGAAGCGCGAGAGCCGACGCGCTCACGAAGTTCAGCATTGAGAGTAATAGCCATTAGATTTCACCTGGATGGGTAAGGCACGGAAGTCGCGTAGCGCGGCTTTCGGATGGTTCGTCCTGGGGCTCCTGGCAAAAGGAGTCCCGGGCACAGGAAAAACGGAGCGGGAGTCTAGCGCGCCTCGTGAGTTACTGGACATCGTTGTCCCTCAAATCACTCAAAAGTGCCCAAAAGCGAGTCGCCCGCCCATCCCATCCGACGGCGGCATCGAAAAAGGAGGGCGGGCGACCCGGGAGGCCTCAACTCAAAAAGCGGCCTAATAGCCTCCGAAGAGGGAGCTGACGGACTTGGCGTCGTGGATATTCTGAATAGCCTGGGCAACCATTGGCGCGAGGGAGACGACCTCCAAGCGATCGGGGGTGTTCCCGCCGAAGGGGTTGGTGTCCGTTACTAGGATCCGTGCGGCGGGGCAAGCGTTGAGGCGCTCGACTGCCGGACCGCAAAACACACCGTGGGTCACGCAGATCGTGATCTCCTTTGCCCCGTTTTCGACAAGTACACGGGCCGCCTCCGTGATGGAACCGGCGGTGGAAATCATGTCGTCAACGATGATGACATTGCGCCCCGCAACATCACCGATAACGTGCTCGACGGCGATCTCGGAACCAGAGATCCTCCGCTTGTCCACGATGGCGAGGTCTGCTCCCAAGACTTTCGCGTATGCCCGTGCCATTTTGACGCCGCCAGCATCGGGTGTGACCACTACCGGGTTCTCGATTTTCAACTCTTGAAGTCGAGCTAGCAAGGCTGGCTTTGCGTACAGGTGATCTACTGGAATATCGTAGAAGCCTTGAATCTGGGCGGCGTGCATGTCCACTGTCAAAACGCGGTCAACGCCACTTGCCACGAGTGTATTTGCGACGACCTTGGCGCTGATCGGGACTCGCCCCTCATCTTTGCGGTCTTTGCGCGCGTAGCCGTAGTACGGCATGACGGCAGTGATCCGACCTGCGCTCGCACGACGAAGGGTATCGGCTAAGAGAAGGAGTTCGATCCAGTTATCGTTCACAGGCGGACAGGTCGGTTGGATGACATAGCAGTCTGATCCACGAACGTCGTCATGGATTTTTATGTCGATCTCACGATCTGGAAAGTTGGCGACACGAGCGTTTAGAAGTGGGATTCCAACGTGTTCTGCAACGGCTTTGGCGAATTCGGGATGGGCGCGACCGGCGATTAGGCTGATCTGGTCGGAGGTAACGGCTGCCATAACTTATGGGGGGGGAGAGAGTAGGGGGTGGTAAAGGTCAGTCGGATTTGGGAGGCAGAGGGCGGGCGGGGACGCCGACCCAAGACTCACCAGGGGCAACGACCGTGTTCTTGCGAAGGACGGCTCCTGCGCCGGTTAGCGCACCCTCGCCGATTTGGCTCGGTGCAATGAGGATGGATCCGCTTCCTATAAAGGCACGGTCCCCGATTGTAGTCTTGTGCTTATGGGTGCCGTCGTAGTTGGCGATAATCGTACCAGCGCCGATGTTCGCCCCCGCGCCGATGGAAACGTCACCGAGATAGGACAGGTGCTTCGCCTTCGTACCCTCACCTACAGTGCTCTTCTTGCACTCTGTAAAATTCCCGACCTCGGCTCCGTCCTTCAAGATGGTCCCCACCCGAAGATGGGTAAATGGCCCCACCTCGCAATCCTCGCCGATAATCACTCCACTGCGAATAACCGTGCAGGGCAGGACCCGAGTTCTGGCGCCGATCTCGACTCCGTAATCGATATAGGTAGTCGCGGGATCCTCGATCCGGACACCATTGGAGAGGTGCGCCTCTAGAATCCGTAGCTGAATCTCAGCGCGTGCCTCGGAGAGATGTTTCAAGGTGTTTACGCCAATGACCTCATTGTAATCGGCGGCCAAAACCGCGCGCACCGAGCGGCCATCGCCAACAAGTTGGCCCACCATGTCTGTCAAGTAGTACTCCCCCTGGGCATTATCGCAGCCCAGACGAGGCAAGCCGTCCACCAAGGCGGACAGGGCGAATGCATAGACCCCGACGTTGACCTCGCGAATGGCCCGTTCGGCGGTGGTGGCATCTTTTTCCTCGACGACCGCTTGGACGGACCCGTCTTTTGCGCGGAGGACTCGACCGAATCCGCGGGCATCTGGCGGTTCGGAGGTCAGAATCGCAGCTCCCCCATCGCTGGACTTTGCGGCCCATTCCGACACGAGGGCGGACAAGGTGGAGGCCCGGTAGAGAGGCATGTCGCCGGATAAAATGACGACAGGACCGACGATTCCGTCGGATTTGGCCCTCTCGAGCTCCTCGAGGCACACCAAAACAGCGTGCCCGGTCCCCTTCTGCTCCGCTTGGAGGACGCACCTAATCTCCAAATCCGAGCTAATTCCAAATTTTTCTGAGCCCAAATACGCCTCAACGGCCTCAGCTCCATGACCGACGACAACAAGTATGCGACTTGGCTCAAGAGTAAGCGCCTGATCGACGACATAACCAAGCATAGGGCGCCCGCAAAGCTCCTGGAGCACCTTAGGTCCGGGACTTGCCATGCGGGTGCCACGTCCAGCAGCCATGATTACCACCAGGCCAACTTTGCTGCTATTCATCAACGTAACCTCATTCAATAACTATAGTTAGACACACGGAACTAGACCTAGCCCAACCTTTACGGGCCCTCGACGACCGATTCCCCGTGGATTCTACACCCCACTAGGCCGGTTAACAAGCGTCATGGGGCCCTTGAAGTATCCAAGGAACGCCGCGCGGGTTATTTGACCCCGCGCAAATCCTTCGGTGGATTGTCACATTTGCAAGCATTCTTAGTAAATAGCAACTTGACCGATTCGCGGAACCTGGGCTAGACTTGCTCCGTCCGAGGATGTGAACAGGACCTTGGCCTTTTGGCTGAACCTCGACACTTCCTCTCCCCGCGGCAATCAGGTAGATCGCTGACACCGGGAACTTTTCAAAACTCATCCCCTTCTCATTGTGACGGTGCAATCCACCGGCCAGGATTTCGAAGCTTCGGCTTCACTCCGACACAAAGTGCAAAGGGTTTCATGACAAGACCCCCTCTCAGGAGTTTTTAGGGTAATGCGCAAGCTCTCTTCTATCGCAGCCATTGGTGCTGCAACCTTCGTTTTCTCTGGGCTGACTTCGGCTCAAACCTTCGAGACCGACTACGACTTCCAGTGGGCCCCTTTGGCCAACTACGTCCAGGTCGGCCTTTCGGCTCCCTTCCTCTTCAGCTTCGGCGGTGCCACTCCGGTTCACTTCCCGGGCCCGGGCGATGCAATCCGTCGCTGCTACAGTGTTGACGTCACCCAGGGTGGTAAGAACCAGTCTTCAGGTCAATATGAGACCAGCTGGTTCACCTTCTCCCAGGGTTACGCAGCATCGAACCCCATTGCAGGTGTCGACATCGGCCTTCTCAGCTTGCAGTCAGCTTCGGACTCAGATCTTGGCGGCGACGCCTGCCTGAGCCCGTTCTTCTCATCTGCTGGTAACACCGGTGGCCATGCTGTTGGTGGCGCACTTATCCTGGGCCTCCAGGGTGGTACTGCGGGTTTTGCTTTCCCCAGTGTTTGGCAAAGCGTCTTCCAGTGGGCCGGCACGGCTTCTGGCGTCGGTGGTGCAAACACCATCGGTACCGACCCGAGCAACCCATTCGGCGCTCCGTTGCTTGCTAACTTCATCTACGAAGTTCAAGGCCCGCTTAACGCTGGCTCAGGCAACAACCAGTACTACCTCGGTACTACTGACGAGAACACCGGCACCGGCGCCGCTTCTGCATTTGCAGGTCGCGGAACTGGTGGTGTGACCAACGGTAACAGCGCTTGGGGCTCTAGCCTCTTCGGTGTGACTGCTGACGCATCTGGTGCAATCAGCCACACTCGTATCTTTGGCTTTGACCCTGTTGGTGGCGGCCTTACGGCTGGTACCGCATTCTGGGGCTTGACTCCTGGTGCTGCCGAAGTCAACAACTTCGTTGCTTTCTCGACCCCGTTCCTCTGGGCCGAAAACAACGGCAGCATTGGTGCTGGTGGCCCGGACTGGAACATTGCTTCTGGTACCCCGTCATCGGTTCAGGTTTGGCTGAAGGACATGCAGAGTGGTGCTAACGGTACCGCTGACACCCTGTGGAAAGGCGGCGGCGGCGGTGGCCCCTCTGCTATCTACGACCCGACGATGCTCTTCAACTACGGCTACTTCCTGTGGAGTGCCACTCCGGCAATCTCCATGCAGCAGCTTCCGATGAGCTGGGATGACCTGTTCGGCGGTGCTCCGGCACAAGCTGGTTCGTACTTCTTGAGCACGAACACCACGCGTGAAGGCAACCAGACCCTCCCGGTCAACCTTGACCCGCTCACCCAAACAATGATCGGCATTTCCGCTCTTTCGACTGGTACCAAGTTCACCAATGCTGAGTCGATCTGGTACGACGCTGGTACTGCCGGCCTCCAAGCTATCTGGGAAGGCATGTTCGACCTCGTCGAGTCTGGTCTTTCTAAGCTTTCGCTCGCAGGTGGCCTTCCGTTCCCGGTGGCTGCAGCAGCAGACCCCACCCTCGGTGGTCTTAACCTTGGCGTTGCCGCTATCGGCATCCAGGTCGTCCTCGGCGGCCCCAGCGGTGTTACGGTCAACCTTACTGAGGTTGCAAACGGTCTTACCATCACCTTTCAGTAAGGTGTGAGGTAACCCTACTTGTAGGGTAGACCAAAAGACGGGGCCCGCCTCGGCATTTGCCGAGGCGGGCCCCTGTCCATTTAATCACAATCGTTCGAGCCGATGCCGCCGCACAAGGGCATGGGGACTCGGCCCATCTACGGCGAGTGCCATCGATGACCCCTGGAGTGAATCTCAGCAGCTTCCAGCTTTACGGGCCTGCTTGAAGGCTACAGCCAAGCCCCGAGTCCCCCACAGACCACCTCTAAGCAGTGCATTCGGGTGATCCGTCCTCCCCGGGTACGACTGCTTGGATCGACAGGTACCTCCTGACTTTTGAGGTTAGATCAACAATCACTTGAGCTGGCTACGAGAGGAAGGAGTTCCCCAAAAGGCCGTTTCCTGGGGCGGTTGCCCTATTGGGGTGCTGAGCAGCTTGGCTTAGACTCGGGGCACGCTTGGGGGCCACACGTTTTATGGGCCCGCCTGGAGGGGGACTCAGTCGCAATCTCGCTATACTGCTCCCGTGAATACCCCCTTTCTCAAAGCTATGTCCAAAACGGTCGGATGGATTGCCGATCGCCGAATTCCCAGGCCCCTGCGCGAGCCTATCTACCGCGGCTATTGCCGCTTCACGGGTGCAGCGATTGACGAGGCGCGCCCGCCCATTGACGGCTACCCCAGCCTGGGCGCTTTTTTTGTTCGGCGCCTTGCTCAGGGCGCACGGACCATCGAGCAAGACCCTCGCTTGTTGCCCTCGCCTTGCGATAGTCGGATCCAGAACATCTCCACAATCCAGTCGGACACTGTCCTTCAGGCAAAGGGGAGCCCCTACTCCGTCCGTGACATTCTTGCAGGCGTTGGAGAGGACATCGATTTCGAAGGAGGGCACGCCTGGATCCTCTACCTCTCTCCGAGCGACTACCACCGGGTACACAGTCCAGAAGACGCCACACTGACCGAAGTGCGGTGGGTTCCAGGCAGCTTCTACTCCGTCGCGCCTAAAGTGCTTCGTAAGCGCAATGGCGTCATCGCGGGAAATGAGCGGGCGGTCCTACGGTTAGAGACCAGTCGCGGACCGCTTTTCCTCGTTATGGTTGGAGCCCTCAATGTTGCGCGCATTCGAGTCCTTGGGGTCGAACCGGGGGTAGATACCAAGCTGGACCGGCACTTCACCAGAGGCGAGGAGTTGGCCCGATTTGAGATGGGTTCAACCGTTGTTCTACTCTCACCTAAGGGCGGGATCACCCCCCTAGACAGCTTGTCCGAGGCGGATGCCCTCCGACTCGGACAAGCTGTTGCTCGGTGGGGTTCCGAGCGTGCTAAGAGCAGCGAATAAACGGTGAGATTCGGTCCAAATCCGAATACAGCATCGAGTCGATTCGGAATCCAGCCTCGCCATCGGTCGGACTCGGGACCGCGTCAACGAAGGCCTGAAAGACCTCTTCAGGGAAGAGGGGGCGCCCCATCTCTGGAGTCGGAAGTTCGATCCTCGTTCCGTACTCATCGACCATCTCGAGGGCAATGCGTCCCCCGCCAAGGGGACTGGCACGCAAACTCGTGACCTCGCGGTGGATACTGTTTTGCCTTAGACGGGCGACTTCCACCTGGCCCACTTTGAAGTCGGGTAGGTCCTCCCCGCCTCGGCAGCTTGGATCTTGGCTACCTAGGAAGTCTCGCATTTCTAGAGAGAGATCGTGGGCCAACCAGCCATCCGGCAAGGAGTCCATGCTGCCCTCCTCCATTGCCTTGCGGACGAACTGGCGCCTGAAATCCCCCTTGATGCGACGGAGGATCGCCTCGTTCTCAGACGGCGCAGAATGGAAGTAGTCAGCGCTTGTGGCTGGCCCAATGCCACCAACTCGCCTGTCCTCCACAGCTTCCAACTCCCCGGGGTCTTCTAGATCGACAAACAGGGCAGTGAGGTGTTCTCTTAGCTCCTCGTCTTCGCTCCAGTCCTCGAAATGTCGTATCAACTCCCCATCCCGAGTCACGGTTAAGGTCGGGTGAGCCTCTCTCGCTGGACCAGCTCGGTCGTATTCCGTCCTGTCAACAAAAAGCACGGCCGGCTCGGGCAGTTGAAGATCGCGCGCAATGGCGAGGAGTCCACTCGTAAGCTCTAGCGCTTCTTCACGAAACTGTTGCCGAAAGGTGAGTTCAAGCTCGATCTCGCTAGACCGACTGATGCGCTCCCCCACTCGATTGCGCTCTTCGTGGAGGCGATCTGGTGGAATTCCAGGGAACATTCCACTTCCCCTGCAGTCCCTGGGGAGCGGCCCAAAGGACGTCGCGAAGACCTCCTCAATAAGCCCCGCAGGGTCAACGCGGAGACCTAAGTACGAGCGTATCTCGCCCAGCCCCGGCGCTCCACAAGAATGGTCACGCACGCGAATCAGCACACACGGCTCACTGCGAACGGGATCCGTTGCGAGCTCGGCGAAAACCTTCGGGATCGAGTGGCCTAACCATTGCGAGAAATGAGCCTCGATCCCCTCGTGACCAACACATACACCACTCCACGTTTGCGATGAGTGGGTGCAGTTGGGAGTGAGGATTCCCTCAATAGAGTGCGTACTGCCGTTGAGGTATTCCGCAAGGCCTTTGCAGGCGCGGGCTAACGGAGAGTTGAGTTGGTTCTGAATCCAGGATTCTATAGCTATTGGCATCGATTCGACCTTTGGCAAGATAGAGGTGGGGACTACGGCTACGCCGCACCACCTCCCACAAGACTGCTCGATCACAAGGATCCGGGGCGCAATCCGACTTGGCAAATTCCGGCATGCCACGCGATAAGCACTTCATACGGGCTATGCTTGAGCGGGTCTCTGGCGCCCCCTACGAGGAGCTGCTGGCCACTCGACACTTCGCGCCCTTGACGATGGAGTCGGCTGGATTCCGAGCCCCAGCGGCAACCGGTGAGGTAGATCAGCCCTATGGCCACGTCCGGCAAGCAGGACTCCCCGTGCCAACGGAACCTGAACCAGGTGGAGAGAATCCTACTGGAATCGCTCCGGCGGGGGCCGTCCATTGCAGCGCCTTGGATCTCGCTAAATACGCTCAGTTTCACTTGCGGACTCGGGGGGGGGCCTGCTTACCGAAGAGACCGTCGACCTCCTGCACCTCACAAAAGGAGAGGCGTCTTATGCAATGGGATGGAACGTCGTGGAGCGCGACTGGGCCGGCGGTGAAGCCTGGCAGCAAGCTGGCTCCAATACGATGTTTCACACCGTTCTCTGGATTGCTCCGAGGCGCAACTTTGCGGCCGTCACCATGTGTAAGGAGGCCGGCACCCTAGCGGAAAATAAGTGCGACGAAGCTATTCAGCTCGCTATCAAGAAGAACCTCTAGAGGCAGCCACCCATGCACCTACGCGCTAGGGATACTGGTCCCCGTATTCGCGCCCGAACGTGAAGAAGCCAGAAAGTCCAAAATCACAGGGGTGCTAGAGCCTCTCGAGGCTGGGGGAAGAGAATGTCCTTGCGACAATGCGGTCGCGAGCATTACATTGGTGTCCCCTCTCTGGCTTCCCCGTAGCCTCTACTGCTACGCTTGTCAGTCTCTTGGATTGCCTTTAGCTTTTGAATCAGGATGTACTGGATCGCCGCTCCCCCCGAGCGACGAACATCCCACTAGCGATCGAGGCATAGGACGTAACCCAACGTCTGCACAACTAGCCTTAGCTGCTGACTTAGCTCAGCAGCTAAGGCTTTTTTAGTCGCAACAACAAGTCCACCTCGCATCTCGAAGAGGCGCAAACCAAACGAGCCCTGCACCGGATCCACGCATGCCCGACTCCAACAAAGCTCCTGTCACAAAGGGACTCCTTCCGTTAGCCGCCCCACTGATTCTATCGTTCTGGTTCCGCTCGCTTTTTGCCTGGGTGGATACAGCTTTTGCTGCAACCATCGATGGACTTGGCGATGCTTCTGTAGCAGCAATAGGCTTAGCGCTACCGTTCGAGTTCATGATGATCGCTTGCTGGGTGGGAACTTCAAATGCACTCACCAGCAGACTGTCCGCGGCGATGGGGGCTCGTCAAGGCGCAAAGATCGCGCAACTCCTTCAAAGCGCGCGCAGGATCGTATTCATGCTAGGCGGACTCTTCCTAGTCGTTGCGGCCGGAGTGTATTCCTTCGCCGATGCCATTGCGCCTGACCCCCTCGTTGCACAGCAGTTCCGAGCCTACGGAACGATCCTGCTAGCCGGTTCTAGCCTGGCTACCTTTTGGTCGATCCTGCCCGACTCGATTGTCAAAGCCCACCACGACATGAAAACAACGATGTGGTCTGGTATCGCGTCGACTTCGCTAAACCTTGTTCTGAATGCCCTGTTCCTGTTTGTTTTCCATTGGGGGATTTTTGGTATCGGCTTGGCGACCGTACTCGGCCGTTTTGGTGGCCTTGCTTATGCGACGATTCGAGCAAATGCACTCGAGCGCGCCCGAACTGCCGGAGCCTCCTTTGACGAGCCTGGCTTATTCGAAAGCCCCCTGCGCGCGCTGCTCACTTTGGCACTTCCTGCGAGCATGGCTTTTGTGTTCATGGCATTTGAGGGCTTCACCTTCAATGGGCTCTTGTCTCGAGCAGAAAATGCTACCGACTATTTGGCTGCGTGGTCCATCCTCGACCGTATGGGCCGCTTTCTGATCATGCCCATTATCGCTATGGGCGTCGCCGCGCTTCCACTCGTTGCGCGCCTCTCTGGAGCTGGCGACTACAAGCGAATCGGCAAGGAGCTCCGAGTGGGGTTCCTCGCCATGTACGCCTTCGTCCTCTTGTTTGTCGCTCCCTTTGCCATCTTCGTCGGCCCCCTGGTGGCCCGGGAGCTCACGGAATCGCAAGAAGCGGCCCGGCTTGCCTCCCTCGGCATGTTTTGGCTTCCCCTGGGCATGATTCTCGGGGGGCCCCTATTCCTTTCGCGTCCTGTTTTTGAAGGCCTTCAACTCGCGCGCCCCGGTCTCATCCTAAGCGCGCTCCGCACATTCGCCCTGGTCGTGCCCCTTGGCCTTCTCGGCTACCACCGAGCGACCGCGATTGGTCTCGATCCCATCGAAGGTCTCCTGCTGGGAGGCGCACTCGGCTCTGGCGTCGTGGCGGTCGTCAGCTTCCTTTGGATGAGGCAAACCCTTCGCGCCCGCTCGATCTAATCACGATCTTCTAGGGACTCCGCCAAGCAACTCAAGGGCCACTCCCATCCCTCTTCACAAGCATGACCACCTTCGGTTGGATTGTGGACCAGGCTCAGCTCGCAAGTCCCGTCTGGGCCCTCGACGAGGTCAATAACAACAGGCGTCACCTGCGGGTCGGCGCCCCCCCATCGAAAAGTGAGCTCCAGGTGACGAGGGGCGTCGATCGCCAGAACTCCACCTAAAACCCACGGGGTGCCCTTTTCGAATGGCATGGCAAAGCGATAGATGGAGACTACCTCGGGTCGGATTTCTATCTCGGGCTCTGTCCCGTCCTCCCAGCCTCCCCACCACCTCTGGACTTACTCGGCTTGGGCCCAAGCCGCAAACACCCGGGCGGTGCCAGCGTTCAGAGTGCGCTGAACTGAGAGAATGGGGGATTGGGGATTCGTCATGAATCCGAATGAGGGACTTACTCTACTCTGATACCAAGGACTTCTACATCGAAGACCAGGGATGAGTTCGCGGGGATGTCCGGGGACAAATCCCTAGAGCCGTATCCGTACTCTGGAGCGATATGCAACCTTGCGCGCGTCCCAACGGTGAGGCCTTCCAGGCCAAGGTCCCAGCCCTTGATCACCCTGCCGGCACCTACGCCGAAATCGAAGGGCTCATCGCGATCGAAAGACGAGTCAAACTGGACTTCGCTACCAAGCACCCACCCGCGGTAATGAACAAGGACGTGATCGCCATTTTCTACAGCTTCACCCTCGCCGAGCTCAAAGATCTCAACTACCAAGGAGCTGCCCTCCCCTTTGCTAAAAATGGAGGTCGCACTCTCCGACCAAGCCTGGCGGGGGGTAGCCCCGATCTCGACATGATGACCTGGAGGACTAAGCTCCTGGCCAGAGTCTGAGGCCACGGGGATCTCGGCACAAGCGAAGATGGGAAGTGCAAAGAGGATGGCAGTAGCTTGAAGTTTCATCTTGGGGAGCTAGGGGAAGAGTTGAACCAACGAATGTGTCGAGCTCAGCCTAACGCATCCCTGCCGTGTCTGGGTCCACGCCATCCGAGATTACACTTGGCTTGCGTGTCGCCAGAGTGCGTTTTCGAGTCGCGCTGGAGTCGTGTCCCTATCCATCGCAACATGCTCAAGCACCGCTTTGACCATCTCCATGTCCCTCTTTTCCGTAAGGCGTGGTTGCCAATCGGAAAGGCCCCGAATCACGCGCAGCACCATAACATCGGGTTGCGTTTCGGACTCGACACCTAAGAGAATCGCGAGATAGCGTGCCAGCGCAGGGCCAATCCCCCTGACCTTTTTCTGCAAAGGACCTAGGATCAAACTGAGCAGTTCGCGCTCTCCTAGGCGCTGCATGTCAGTCATGGTCTCTAAACTCCGGTCAGCAAAAAACGAGGCTATTTCATAACAGACTTCAACCTTGCGGCGCCCCCCAAGTACTTGCAAGTTGAGGACAGCCTTACCATAGGCGTCAAACCGGTTGTCCTCTCGGTTGAGTTCAATCGAGTCGATGTCGGCCAAAAAATCGCTGCAACGGAGAGACACGTGATCCTCCATTTGAGAGCGTGCTGCCAAACGCTCCCGCAACATAGGCAGGACTACCGCCTCGTGCCTTGTCTGCGAGCTAAAGACGCAATCGACAATGGAATACACACCACTTTCCCAATAGACCGGGGACGGGTCGATTGCGATGACTCCCTTGGCGATTTGACAGTGGAGTTCGGCGACGAGGGATAACGGGTCGGGGTGTAGAGAAGTTTTCATCTGCGATGTGCGCGTTAGTTGGGCGAATAGGTAACGCAAGGAAGACGTTCACCATCTCTCGTCGTTACACCTCACCCACCAAAAACTTCTAGTCCAAACTCCCACTCGCAGAATGCTCGTCACCCGACAAAGTTCGCCCGACTACTCGGCTTCCGAGTCGAGATACCCAAGAGCTTCCATTTCAGCCCGTGTTTCTTCGTCGATGGAGCTGCTTCGCAACAAGCTCAGATCCTTCACGATATTCTTCCGTGCCTCCGTTGCCGTATACAAGTGCACCGTCACCTCTTCGACTAAGGCTGCGAGCTCCCCCTGAAGCGACAAGTCTCCCCTTAGGTCGGATTCCCCGGTCTCCATGAGGACCTCCGTCGCCAAGGGCTCCCCTGCGCGCCGCCCAATCCCTGGCGATTGGGTCAAATCGATGAGGCGGTGGAAGTCACCCTCGCGACCCTGTTGCATCATGACCGCCCGATCGCCCGCATGGGCTGCTCGATCTAGGCGCGTGTACCCAATCGTCTCCTCCGAATTGAAGCCCTCGGTTGTCTCGGCAAAGGATGTCCGTGTGGGAAACTCGCCGCTTCGCAACCCTTCGAACAAAGAGAAGCCCGCCTCATTCGGCGAAGGGGTGTCTGCAAAATCCATCAGGCTGGCATGAACATCCACTTGGCTGATCCGCTCGGAGACTACGGTGCCCCGCCAATCTTGAGGAGCGCCCTTGGGTAGTTTGACGATCAACGGGACACTCAACGTTTCGTGGTAAACCTGGGAGTGACCGAAATAGCCGTGCTCTCCGAATTCCTCTCCGTGATCACTTGTGACGATAATCAATGTTTCGTCATAGAGACCGCGCTCGCGCAACCCCTCAAAAAGCAGTCCCATTTGATAGTCCGTGTAAGCCACGGCTGCGAGATACATGTCCCAGAGGTACCGGATATCGGATTCAGTAAACGTGCGATTCCCCTCCACGAGCTCACGTCCCCGCAAGGATTTCCGACCACGCTTATTTATGTAATCGCGCGCCTTGCGCTCGGCCTCGACAAGCGGTCCGGCGTAGTCGGGGTTCGAACGAAATCGCTCGGTCCACTCCTCTGGTGGCAGGTAGGGTTGGTGCACCTCGTAGGTGTGAAGAAAGAGGAACCGCGAGCGCTCCTCCTCGGGTGTTGAATCCAGGTATTCGAAGAGCTGATCGACCTTGGCCGTGACTCCCTCGAGCATATTTTGGTGGTGCTCGAACCCCTGCATCAGATTCCACTTGGGTGAGAACGGCCCGCCATCGGTAAAGGCAGCTGTCGCGTATCCCTTTGCCGTGAACGTTTCGGCCAGCGTGAGGAAATCCGGAGCCAAGCTGTAAAAGCTCTCGTCCCCTTCGCTGACATTGCTAACGCGATGTGTCCATGGGTAGGTGCCTGTAAACAAAGTCGCGTGGCTTGTCGCCGTATTCGCCGCTTGCGAGAGGACCTCTCGAAAGCGGACTCCGTCCGCGGCCATCGCGTCGAGGACCGGTGAGGTCAACTGGGAGTTCCCGTAGCAGGAAAGCGCGTCGGCCCGCAAGGTGTCGATACTGATAAGAAGGACGTTTCCACCGCGTGGCAACTCTTCCGCAGGAGAGACCTGTTCAGAGCCTCTGCAAGACGAAAGGGAAAGCAGAGTTACGCCAAGTGCGAAAGAGGAGGAATACATGCCCATGATTCTCAGATGGATAAGAGGGAACAGCGAAGAGAGAGCCCAAAAGGGCTCTCCAAATGCACGGGCGAATCGGAACAGAAAAGCCAGCGCGCCTACAGCGTCAGTTTGGAGTCACGCGTGCTGGTTTAGATGGCATCCGATTGAGGTGATCTTGCAGCACGGTGCGGGCCGCCGACTCCGCCTCCGAGTCCGACTCTATCGCAAGGGGGCGTAGCTCCCGCGGATCCTCGTCTAGGTCAAAGAGGTTCCCATCTCCGTAGAGCTTATATTGGGGGCCCCGAGCCCAGCGACACTCTTGCGTATTCTGATCGTGCGGTCTGGGGTGATACCAAAACGTCAACGCGTCGCGCTCAAAGGGCTCTCCCTTTACGAGTAAGGGAAGAAGGCTTTTGCCGTCGAGAGTGACGCCGCCTGGCAGCTCGGCGTGGCCGGCCTCGATAAATGTCGGCATCAAATCCATCAAATCCACAAGCGCCCCGGACTCTTGGCCCGAATCGATCTTCCCTGGCCAGCGCACGATCAAAGGTACCCGAGTTCCCAAATCGCTCGTGATGTACTTGCGGCCCGAGTACTCCCGCCCCTCCGTGGTCAGAGTGACTTGCCTAGAGTGGCTGTTGTCCGTCGCAAACACAAATAGCGTATCGTCGGCAATCCCGAGCTCTTCGATCTTGTCTAGCAGCCTTCCCACAAGGACGTCGACTTCAGCGACCATGTCTTCAAAGTGGCGCTGATCCCGCTCCGCCACTGTCTCGTTAGCAAACTCAGGATCGGAGTCCGGTCGCGAAAGAGGTGTCCCGACAAACGGGTCATGCGGTAGCGCCATTGGGTAGTACAGAAGAAAGGGAGCCTCGCGTTCTTGGGACATAAAGGCCTCTGCCCAATCCACAAACATCTCAGGTCCGTATTTACCCTTATAGATGTTCGTCTCACCGTCGATGTCCAACGTCGGGTCGAAATAACGTGAGCCTCGCCCCTGGGTCTGCCACAAACACCAGTGGTCGAACCCCGCGTGGGAAGGACTGCTCCCGCTCCACTTGGGGGAGCTCTCTGTGCCGGGCTCGACCCCGCCAAGCAGCTGCCATTTACCAGCGACACCGGTCTCGTAACCAGCGTCCCGAAGCTGTGCCGCGAACGTCACCTCCTCCGGATGTAACGTGGCAAAGTCAACATAGTTGCGAAGCCCGCCCCTGCCCGTCATCAAACGAACCCTTGTAGGTGTGCAAAGTGGAGTCGTGTGCGCTTGGGTGAAGCGCATTCCATCGGCACTAAGCGAGTCGATCCTCGGCGTGTGGATACTCAGTCCACCGTAACTTCCGACACCTTCGGTTCCTAGATCATCAACAAGCACCATCACGATATTTGGTTGGTGCACGGAGGCTGCACTCCCGCCGCAAGCGGAGAGGCTACCGAGGAAAATTAGGAGGTGGGTCACCACTGAACTCTTTGTTCGTATGCGCATATAGTCCAGTAGACCTTACTCCACGTCGAGCGCAACAAGAAGCCCTCCAGCCCGAGTCCGCAGGAGAATCCAGACTCCAAAGCGTCATGCGTGCTGCGGTCTTGGCGGGGCGCGAGTAATCATCAACCTCTCCGGAAAGCCTCCTCTGAGGAGAGGCTAACCCAAGGGTGCAGTCCTACCTCTCCTCGTTTGGAAGGAGTAGGTCAAGTCGGACGCCTTTCAACGGCGTGCCTTTATGGGCAGTTGAGAAACAGCTGTTTTTAGATTCCTTGACGCCAACCAGCTTGCAAGACGGCAAGTGGCGAGTGCCTCCAAGCAAACTGTTGATTTGCTCCCCTCACACGAGCCCCATACGAGCCCCATACG
>CALBMX010000073.1 GCA_937896235.1 uncultured bacterium | reverse complement strand
TGCAAGCGTGCGTGCCGATCGATTTCGGCGATGCCCTGCTCGACCAGGTCCCAGCGGGCGGGATCGGGAGCGAGCGGTGGGAGAACGGCATCGTTGAAGAGCTCTCGAGGCAAGACGATGCTCCACTGCGCGGGCGCCGCAGCCGCGGGGTCCTCAAGATTTGAACCAGCTTTTAGAGTAATCATAACCATTCTTTTTGACAACACACAAACCCTCTTACAGGCTTGAGAGAGAGGAAAAGCTTGCGCAAAGCTCGCGAAGACTGAGAAGAGTTACCAGAGAAAGTCGCGCCGCGACTTCTTCTCGAGAAGACACTAAGTGTTACCAGGAACTCCCTCGCAGTTGTCGAAGCCTTTGCTAATCTCACTCCTGAGAAACTCAAGATCACTTCCGTGCCTGCAGTGATCAACCGATTCTCCTGAGCAACCTTCTCTCTAGCTTCTAAGGGATTTCGTTCTTTAACTTAAACCGGCTTCCAGGCACGCGCTGGCATGTCTAGCTGGGGCGACTGGCTTCGAGACTTTGAAGGTCTTTCGGCTCAGTCTAGGAGAGGTTCGTCCTAGGGACTCACCTCTTCTACCCCTCCCTAGATTGCCTTTGCGTGGATGGTGCCTGAACAAAGAGAAAGAAGTAAAACCCCCCTCTAGGTCCCGCCGGGGGCCTAGAAGTACCATCATCGCTAACCGGGTAGCCTAGTCATGGATGATAGGAACGTCGTAGGCAGCCATCAGCTCCATATCGGCGAGGAAGCGCGACCGCTGTTGCGCTCTGAGGAGCTCTTCGACGTGCGGGAGGTTCCGAGCTTGGGACGACCGCACTTCGCAAGATAGTATTTTGTCGAGCCAGAAAGCGACGTTCCGATCGTTCGGTCGTATGTACGTGTGAAGCGACTCATCTGAGATCCAGCGGCACATCCTCTTGATGGTTGCTGGAGGGCACTTGGCTGCATCCAAGAGGCAGGCCAAGGTGACTCGAAAGCTGTGCCAGGAGTACTCGTCTTTGCGAGCAGCTAGCCCGACGAGCGCCAGGGCGTCGTCTAGCGCCCGGACCATCTGGTTCTTGGTGAATGGGGAACCGTCGTCATTCGCAAAGAGCGCGATAGTCGTTCGAAGTAGTCCATGGCAAGGGTGGTCGAGCTCCATGCGGACGAAGTCCCCACAGGCGTTGGAGTCTGACTGGCCGAAGGGGAGCCAGATAGGCTTATCGCACCAGAAGGAGCCGTCCGAGTCTGTTTTGGAGGGCCTGACGTTGACATGCAAGCCGTCTCCTGCGGTCATTGAAAGCAACTGGTTTGCTGATGGATCCGCATGATTTTCGCCCGCAATGCGGTACACGAGGGAGGCCCGGGTCAGCATTCGCTTCGAGAGCCCCTTGCTCACTGTAGAGGTGCAGACCTCATCTGAGCGCATGCCTGTGTTGAACAGTGTGCTGTTGAGGGCTCGCCACGAGGCCGTCGCGAGGGAGTGTTCCTGCAGCCGCCAGTTGCCTATCTTTGAACCCATGGGGAGCGCTCTGAGGGCCTTGGCTTGTGCGACGGTGAAGGGCTCGGCGCGTTTCGGTACAAGGGTGCGGAATCCGAACTTCCTGATGTAGGAGGCCACCAGGCCTTTGATGATGCTCTTGACGAGCGAAACCTTGGGGAAGCAGTAGCCTTCGCGCTTTAATAATCTTGCCACTGCCAGGTAGACGGCAAATGCCGACGCTGGCTTGGGGGCGGGGTCGGCTTTCCGACGTGGCTTCATGTTTTCATACACAGTCAGCACGATTCGGCCCACTTTCAAGTGCTCCTTGGGGCTGTTCTTTAGGCCCCGCCAGGGGTTGAGTCCGAGCTTGGTTGCCGCCGCGCACCAGGACTTCCACGCGGAGATCTCGGTCTTGGCCGTGCCGTCGGGGATGCCTTCATAGACCACTTGTCGCACGGCGCTGATGTCGTCAGCGCTGAGGTCGGAGTCGTCATCGGAGGAGAGGTCGGGCCTAAAAGGGGCGATAGCGTCCTGTAGCCGTTCTTGGCAGGAGCGCTTGTGGGCTCTCGGCGACGGCCTCGGGCGGTCGGAGCGCAGGGGGTGCTTGCTCGTGTGGGCCAGGGCGGGCGGCATTGGCAGGGCTGCCGGGATGCCGCTGAGGGCGTGCAGCACCTGGTCCAGCTTGGAGGTCCCGCTTGCTGGGCCATCATGGGGACCTGCTCTAATTGTCGCCGGGGGCACACTGTGGCGCGGGGCCACGTGGGGCGACGGCACCCAGCGCACCGGGGCGGATTGGTTGGACCGGAAGCCCCACATCCTGGGGGTCCGGTTTGGGGCCGGAGGGGTTTGAGGTGCCCCTCGGCCTATGTCGTAAGAGGGCCCGCCGAACGCGTCAGCGAGCGCTTTGTTCACAGCCTCCATGTAGGCGGCTGTAGAAGCGTATATAAGGTAGAGATCAAGTGTGCACCCCCTACCACGTGCAGGTATCGGAAAGAAAGGGGGCTCTATGTACATTTTGTGGCCGAGTCTGGTCACTCGATCTCGAGAGGCGAATAAAGATTCGCGTAGGTCAGCTGTACCTCCGGGCCGTTTGGGGGCCGGGGAGGGCGTGCTACCGTGTTGTTGTCTGGCTGGCGATGCCAGCGCCAGAGGGAGGCCTGGGTGCCGCCGCCTCGTGACTATGTGTCGGTGTCGCTACTCGAGCCGGAGGGGCCACAAGCAACTCGAGGCTGGGGTGAGGACTACGTAGCCGCGCCAGTAGGCGTTCTGGCCTTTGTTGGGCCGGGACGGCTCCCTGCCGTAGAAGCGCCGCTGAAGGAGAGCCACGCACATCGGAGCTTCTAGTTGTGTAGTGAAACCGGACGAGGCGGCATTGACGGTCACTACCGTGGCGAGCAGCCAATGCGATCCTGAAGCGTGAGAGTACTCTTGTATCTGGCTCCTTGCTTCGCGGTCGGGGGCCGGTTCTGACGCAGACTGCGTCGTCCAGCGACCTGGATGTGACGCCGGGAGCATTGAAACATGCACCCAGACTGGTACTCCCGGTGTCAGCAGGCCGAAGTCTGTCGCCGCCCGCCATGCCTGTCGCCAGTCTCTTTTTCCAAAGGAGAGCAACCGGAATGGAGGGGGGGGCATTCTCCAACCGCGGACCGGCTCGACGACGAGCGTGGCAGTTGCAGCTTCATGTGCCACTATGCCCTGCTGTCTTGCCCGGCAGGCCGTGGTGGTCCACAGCACCGATAGCACGTCAGGAGCACCAAGGTTGGCACTACGAGCTCTTCTTAGGAGGGCTGCGTTAAGCCACCGCCTTGCCGGCATATCGGGATCGTTCGTGTGCCAATCGTTGATAATAGCTTGTTTCACTGCTCTGTCAGCCGGGTCTTGCATAAGCTCCAAGGGGTTCTCGTTGCCGGGAGAGAGCAGCAAGCCCAGGCCCAGGAGGGCGGCGAAGGAGGTGTTGTCGGTGCAGAAGATCCAGGAGATGAGGGTCTCACCCCTGGCGAGGTGCCCGACTGTGGACCTGTTCCCGGGATGCAGGTTTGGAGAGTCCACCGAGTACCCTGCAGGGCGCGTTGTGTTGGTGAGCACTGAGCGAGGGTCCTCGGCACAGCCGATGCCGAAGAGATGTATGGGTCGCAGCCAGTGCCCCGTTGTCAGCCCGGGGTTGAACTGGGCGTACTGGTTGACCAGGCAGCGGAGGACGCGCTGCAGGTAGGTCAGTGGCGAAGCCAACAACGCGAAAGAGTACCGCATCAAGTACATTTCCTTGTGGCAGCCCACGAGGTCGTCGTTGACGGGCAGGTCGGTTCGTCGAAGAGAATCATTGGGGACGATGAAGCGTCTGCGTTTGTCGTCATCGGGCCCTTGCTTACTTACGCAGCCCAGGTAGACGCTCACGGCAGAGTGTGTTGGGCCGGTGTCTATGTCTTGGATCGTGCCCTCGAAGCCGACTGTGCCTTGGCTGCAGAGCTCGCAGGTTGGCTTGCCACAGCCGGGAATATCACAAGTGCAGGAGTCGTCGTCACAGTTGCATCCGAGCGAGCCCGTGATGAGGACTTGCGCCCCCACGGGGAATGCGGGGGGGGCCGGTACGTGGTCCGAATGGAGATCGGTGAGGTGCCGTACATGGACTTCCATGAGGATGGTGTTTTTCGACCGAAGGTTGGTCTCTGCGCCCTGTAGGTAGGGGAAGTTTGAGTCGGGAGGTTCGCAGGAGGTCACCAGCACCCGGCGGGTGGCGTCGAGCCCTCGGAGCACTTCGACCCTCATGCCTTCGAACAGGTTGAACTCGCGCGAAAGGCCTCGCAAGAAGTAGAGTTGCCCTGCCCGAAGACCTGAAGGGAGTG
>CALBMX010000072.1 GCA_937896235.1 uncultured bacterium | reverse complement strand
GTAGATGGGTAGAGACAGGAGACCGGCAAACGCTGAGGGGCACCAAATACCAGAGGTCCACCCGATCGAATCAAGTGTGCAACACCCTCAACGAAGCACGCACCCTCAGACTACGGAAGGAACCTAGGAGTGAGCCGGGTTTGTCAGGTTGGACTCGACGGTGCGTAGGAGGACCCTACTGATCACCCCCGTATTGGCCCTATCTTGAAGATGAGTCCGCTGATTTTCAGAGCAGACTCTTTCGCCGGCGCCGGCCTTTTTCGGGGCGAGGAGGGGAGTGAAATGAGGCCCACCAGAACGCCATCCTCTACTGCGAGATCATCTCTTCGCCCATTGCCGAGGCAGGCACCGTTAGCGTCTTTGTGCTTCCTCCAGGAAGGGTGCACAAAACCTGCCCGTGTGGTAGTCCTAACAACAGCACGGTACCGTTCTTGTCCGTAGTTAGCCCCCCCGGAGCTGTAACGAGCCCGTCGTCAACCCAGTCCGCAACGCTCTCCTCGAAGCCCTCGTGGGACAGACTGAGAGGAATGCCCGAGAGCGGGTTCCCAAACTCGTCGCGAACTGTGATCAGCAAGTCGCCGCGCCGAAGGAACTCGATGGAGCTTGGCGAGAATCCGTCCTCGGTGACATGGATCGACTTCCCATCCGGCCACACCCAGTTGCCACCCGGCTGCAAAAGATACTCGCCTGGGGCTAGCCCCTGATGGAATACGACCCCCTCTTTTGTGACATTCATGAGGTCGATGCTCGACACCCCGCCCGGCGTGTGAATCCACACGTCAAGTCCCTCCAAAGCGACTCCACCATCGTGAACATTCAGCCTAAGGTCAGTCACGACATTCCACACGACCTCAAGTGGTGAGCCATCCGTTGGAAACTCGACGGCCAACCCGAACATCCCCACGCGAGCTTGATCCCGAATGACAAGTTCGCCTTCCCATTCGTCGAGTCGATTGATGTAGGCAAGACCCTCGGAATCGGTAGTCGCAGAGTCGACGAAACTGGCCGGATTCAACTTGCTACGAAACGAGACGTACAGCCCTTGAAGCGGCTCTCCGCCGCCATTCACAACCCGAACAACTGCGTCCTTTCTATCCTCCAAGTTAAGCTCAAAAGTTGTGCCCGATGCGCTACCTGCGGGAATCATTAGACGGTTCCATGTGCCACCAGTTTTCGATGTGACCGTCACAAGGTGTGGGCCCTCCCCGAAAGCCGTTATGCTGAACTCTCGAGTCCCCGACTCCAGAGGCTTGAACCCCCCACTCGCCTCCCGGAAAGCACGGGATTCACTGACCATGACTCCGCCGACGCCCGTTAGCTGTTCCTTCGTTCCGAGCAGTCGCACGTTGTAAGTTGCCTGCACGCCAAAGTCGACTTGCTTCACCCATGGACCCGGGCCCCAAACCATGAAGCGCTCCCACATCTCCGTGCCGTCGGGAGCCGTAACTACAAACTTATACTCACCGCGTCGCCCACCGGGCAAGGTGACAACGCCGTCTGCCGCGAGCCCTTCGGGCAACATGTATCCGACGCCGCTGGCCTCGACCATATACACCGACCAATCGGTGATTCCGGGACTTCGGAATTGCACAACTAACGGCTGCGAAGGCAGCAGGCGAATCGTTCCAAAGTCCGGTCCTTTCGAGGCGCTACCGGTGGCAGTCATCGCGCTCGATACATACCCATCTGCGTATACGGATGCACTCGCCGCACCGGGAGCGAATCCATCGAGTTGGAAGCTCCCGTCGGCTGCGGTAAGTGCCTGTTCCCCAGTGGTCTCAATCGGATCCGTTGAGTGCAACGTCCAGAGCACCACTTGGGCGCCAGCTATCGGTTCACCGGTGTCGTCATCGAGAACAAACCCACGGCCGACTACGGATTCAGTGAGCTCGAGAGTTACGTCGCCTCCCTGGTCAGCGGTCACCGTCACGATGGCTACTCGACTCTGCCCGTAGCCCAGAGCGCTCGCCACTACGGAGACCTCACCCATAGGCGCCGAATCAATGATGAACGCCCCATCAGCAGACTCTGTAACGTCTATCGATGTCCAGCCAACCCAGTCCCCAATCCAGCAAGAGACATGGAAGTTCTCGACGGGCTTGCCTTGAAAGGTGACCGTGCCGCGAAGCGTAGCCGGCTGAATGAGCGTCACATCGATGACCTCATCGACCAAGCTGTCCGCAAGGAAGGGTCCGATGGACATGGGAAGATAGTCAGGGTGGTTGAGTTCAAGGCTTACAACTCCGTCAGGTAAGCTAGAGACAACCGCATCCCCCTTTGAATCAGATAGGGTTCTTGGCAAGCCAATCCCCTGGCCTGAGTCGATTCCTGACCATTGGGGACGAACAGAAGCATTCAGGATTGGGGAACCCTCCCGATCATGAATGTATAGCTTGACCGTCTTGCTGGCCTTAATGGGAAAGACGATGCGCTCTCGTCCGGAGGCTGGTGGAGCCGAAATCACGTGTTCCTGAGTCATGATCCCGTGGCCATCCAAAACAATACGGTAAGGACCATCTGGGTACGAAGGGATCATTGCGCTGCCAAAATCGCCATCAACCTCCGATGTCAAGATCAGGATTGAATCTAGAATCCCATCGGAGGCTAGGTGATGAATTGCGACCTTGCAATCCGAACCGATCGGCAATGGACCCTCTGTCCGAACATCGAGATTGAAGGTGTTGCCAAGCTGCAAGCTAAGAACACCTCCGCCCACATGCGAGGTGCGTTCTGAGACCTGTACTTCGGATTGAGCTTGATAGACAAAAACATCTCTTTCCGCAGCCAGGAGCACGGCTCCTGGAGCCACGTACAGTTTCGACCGAACAAACAAGGAATAGAGAGCCTCCGTCTCACCTCCAGGCGCGTGACTTAGGGCATACCTCTGCACAACCGTCGCACTTGCGACAGTTGTGTCATTCCCTCGGCCAACGACTACCGAGAGTTGATCGCTAGGGGTGAGGGTGAGATGAACCACACGATCTTTAAACGCTATTTGCCGGGACCCTGAACCGTTAATCACGGCTCCTTTGGGCTCATATCCTGGCAATGTCACCCATAGTGCGCCCTTACGGTCAAGGCTATCCGAGGACAGCTGAGCTATTCCCATATCATCAGAATGGGAATAGCTTGTAGACGCCTCCAGAACGACCCAATCAATCGGACTGACGGACATGGACGCCTGGTAAAAATCCAGCGGGCACCAAGACACCAGAGCGCCTTCGAGTGGGTCCCCAGAACTTGAACGAACTTCACACGCTAGCTGTACGGTAAGTTCTTGGGCAGCGGCTCGGGAGTCAACCCCACCTCGACGGCTCGCAACCCTGGGCTCGCTTGACGCGGCTTGGCTTTCACCTTCAGGTTCCGTGGCTTGGGGGGTCTCTGTTTCCGTTTCCGACGATTCGACCCCATTTGGAGCCGTTCGTATCTCTGAATACAAAACCACCACACCAATGGTCGCAAGAATAGCGGCGACGACTACTAGAAGAATCTGCTTGCTCATGCCGCTAACTCCGGGGATCAATTTTATGCCGTTTGCTAACCCCGGCGATTCTTGATCTGGACCCGTTCAGATGCACGGACCGTCTCAACGCCTGAACCCGCTGGAGTCCCAGGGTTTAGTGGAACAACTCCACCATCTCCGGCTTCCGGGCCTTCGACTCCGGTCAACAGAGGCGGTGGGTCGGCGAAACCAACCGCTGAGAATGTCCACAGAATCAATGCCACAAGGGTAGTATGAATTTTCTTGTTCATGAAAGATCTCCAGGTCTCTCAAGGATGAAACGGATTCCCTCTTCAGTCCACTCCCTTCCTGGAAGAACTCGAGAAAGTTTGCCTGCCGATCTACCGACGATGTTGACCAATGACTCTCCATGGGCCTTCGCGAGACCTGCGATTTCCTCAAGGGCTTTCCTATCCCTTCGAAGGAGTCGTTGAACGACTTGATGGGCTATCTCTATGCCGAAGACTTCCTTTTCTCCGTATAACGCGCACCTTTCCAAGGTGAGGAGCGAAGTTTTATCGGCTTCCTTCCAGCAGTTTTGTCTGATTTGCACTCTCCGCATTAGCGCCATTCCGCGCAATGCGACATTTGGATCTGAGGTCGCACTGACATTTCTCGACTCAGTTAAGCCCGACTCAAAATCCCCATAGTGCTCACAAGAGAGCGCGTAATAATAGCGAGCCTTCGGAGTTCCACCAACTCGCAACGCCGTGGCTGCGAGTTGTCGCAACTCGCCTGGGGATGTGGGAACCAGGCCATCTAGAAGGAGGCTAATCTGCCGCGCAGTCCCATGACGGAACGCAAGGGCCGGAGCGAGGTCACGGGCCACAACTGCACTATTTTGTACATCCGCGAGGCTCACGACCTTACCGATCGGGCGCACCCACTTAGCGCGCTCCTTGTCCGCGAGATAACCAACAACAAATGCATCCTCTAGCACTTGCCCTAGGGCCCGTCGATGCATAAACAACAGCTCTTTTTCGGCGGATGAAAAGCCTGCTCCCGCGTGTGTGATCGTATCCACTGGAGCTCGGAAGCTCGACTGCAAGCGGTCCAGGTGAACACCTGGAAACAACTTGGAATCGGGGTCGTTAGCGACGTCGCGTAGGACCTCTTCCAGATTCGGGTCGAGGCTTGGGGGGAAACTCATGAGCCTTGCCCCCAAGTCGCCGTACCAAGAACCTTCTTTAGGGTCTGCTTCACCATTTCTTTAGCCTCTGCGATACCGAGTGCATTCTCACGCGCAACATCCGCAAGCTTTCGGTTTTTGATGAACACACCGTAGAACAGACGTCTCGTGCGCAGGGGTTCCGTGTTCAGTGCGAGTGATGCGCGCCGCGCCTGAGCAGGCTCGATACCAGCTTCGCGAGCGATCATCCGATAACGGGGGTCATCGGGTTCGACGGGCTCCCGCTTGTGCTCAGAAGACCAGTCCTCTTCCAATATAGAATCGATGGACTCATCGATTTGCCTTTCGATAAAGGCGTCAAGCGGCGGCGTCCCTGTGTATTGCTGCCTGACGGCGATGTAGGCGACGTAGGCTTCCGCTCTTGCAACAAGTCGCTCGACATCCATCAACATTGCCCGGAAGTCGATGCGTTCCGCGCATCGCAATCCAAGGCTCAAGGGGTCGCCATCCTGAAGTCGCTCGACGATGCGAGCTGGACTCTCGCCACCCAAAATCGCGGCTCCACGCAATGGCTCTTCGCCGACCTCGGGGTTGTTAGCTTTCGGCTTCCAATTGAGCGCGGCCTCGGCCTGAATGAAGCCAAAACCTTCCGGGCTCCAGCCAGCTTGCGAGGCCTTTTCAAAAGCCGGGTCGTCTGATTCGGGGGGCGAGTCAGCCATGGGAAACGAGTTCTCTTTGGGGGGAAGCGAAAACAGTACGGCGTTCCAGCGCCGTGTGCACACCGTAAGGTGAACTTGCTTATTCCTGCAAGTACTTTTCATTCGGACTTCAATATGGATCCACCTGTAGGCCTTGCCGCTATTGCAAGTAGCCTTTTTGAACTGCCGCCCCCTACGAAATGCGACCCGTGACCCTCTCAACGAGCTGGTGGCCGAACGAAAAGCCCTCAACTCCTCCCGCAGGTTCCATTCCTACATCCGACAGATGCCTTTCTCTATTTTCCCGTTTTGGAATCCCCACAGGCGTCACGTCGTGAGTTGCACTGCAAGCGCATTCCAACGCGTATCCTTTGTCAAACCATGGACTCCGGCAAACGGCCTCGTTAGCGTCTACCTTTCCCCATGACTCCCTCAATCGCAGAGCGCTTCGCATCAATCACTCAGTTCCAGCGTGGTGGCCACCGGGCCCCCCACAAGCCCCTCTTGCTCCTGATTGCTCTCGCTCGGCTTCAGCGAGGCGAACCTCAATACGGCGCGTACTCTGAGATGGCGCCATTACTTGCCGAGCTACTAGCTCTCTATAACCGGACTGGATTGGCCCATCCCCATCATCCATTCTGGCGCCTTCAAAATGACTCAAGCGCGATTTGGGAAGTCCCTGAGCGCGAACGACTTCTTCCCTTGGAGAATGGAGGAGATGTCTCTAACGCCCGGCTCATCAGTGGCGATGCACATGGCGGCTTTCCAACCGAGATCGACGCGCACTTACGCGCACATCCATCAGTTGTAAATACGATCGCAACCGGCTTGTTACACGACAACTTCCCTCCCTCCTATCACGAAGACATTCTGAACATGATCGGGATGCCCTGGGTTGTGGAAGAGGCTCCACGGCGCATCCGCGATCCCAAGTTCAGGGGCAGCGTTCTACGCGCATACAACTACAGTTGCGCGATTTGCGGTTATGACGGGAGACTAGGCGAGAAAAGTATGGGACTCGAGGCCGCTCACATAAAATGGCATGCCGCTGGTGGCCCCGATGAAATCGAGAATGGCCTCTCTCTGTGTACCTTCCATCACAAGGTCCTGGACTTGGGAGGTCTTGGCATCGATGACGAGTTGAGAGTAGTCATTTCAGGCGATGTGAACGTTAGGAGTGGGCCTACGGATTGGTTACACCAATTTCACGGCCAGCCACTTGCGCCTCCGCAAAGAGAGTCGTTCCAACCCGCTTTGGCATTCATTCGCTGGCACCGAAGCGAGGTTTTCAAGCAACCTTAGTCCGCTTTGGGTCGTCTTCTAATGGCCGACAAACCTAGCCTCGAACGTCCCTCGCCTCTCCTGTCTTCACCTACCAATTTGTGAAGTCCGGATGGTTGGGGAGGGCTCTATTGTTCGGCTCCGTTGGCCAGATTCGGGGCCGCTTGATATGGAAATGGAGCTGCAACCGGAGGACCCGGATGTGATGGTCCAGCTTGCGGAGAACCCACGCTTTGGAGCGCT
>CALBMX010000071.1 GCA_937896235.1 uncultured bacterium | reverse complement strand
CTGAGAAAACGACCCGCAAGAACCGTTGAACGTGGGTGAATAGTGCACCAACGCCGCGTCACGCGACGGTTACGACCAGCATGCCTGGCCACGCAGTACACCAGCGACCGCCAACGACCTTGTCACCTAGCTTGAGGAGGAAAAGAGGTGGGCGGCGACTCCTCTAAATCAATACTGAACTGCACCTCACCCGTCGTAAGATTCACAACATCGACAGTAGGCCTCCCGCCTTCTTCGGGGTTGGGTTCGACTCCCCAAATAAGCGCTCTCGGATTTTGCCCCCCGTCCTTTTCTTCAGGCAGAATGAACTCACCAAAATCCGTATCCCAACGAGTCGACTGTTCGCTCCCACGGAGCGTCCACATGAGCTCGCCCGATTCGCAGTTGACCGCGTATACGAAGTCATCCGACCTGTGGTACGCAAGAACGCACAAGCTCCCACCAACACTAATTAGTTGAGGGTCGCCACAAAAGTAGTCCAAGAGTGCAGGATTCGGATTCACAACACTCCAGAGCAAGTCAAAACAGATGTCCCCCCCTTCCCCATTGCGACGGGAATACACACGCACTTCATAAAGTAATGATTCGGCATCTTCGCCAGCATCAAAGGGTGGATCGGGTCCCGTCCTTACTGCGAGCATTATGAACTCGTTCCCAGCGACAAATCGCCGATCGACTTCAAACACAGCCGATCCAATTCCCGCGGGGCGAATTGAGGAAATAACCGTCCCATCAGCTCCACTGACGATGAGAGCCTCGGCGAGCCGATTTTTATCCCGCATATCGTCGTCCTCTTCAATGCGGTATTGGCTGAGGATGGCGTCGTCAATGGCGTCACCGTTGACGTCCTCTATCCTAGCGATGTCATACTGCCTCATGCCCTCCCAAATAGGCAAGGCTATCGGGGAAGCAAGACGCCCATTGCCATCTGCACAACTCACGAATGTAGTCGGGCCAACCACGCTTTCCAAGAGCAACCAATCGCGTTCGTTTGCTGAGTTCTGGGAGTTCCCGACCATTAGTCTAGTACCCCACAAGTCACCGTCTAGTCCATGCACTTCTCGGGTATCAATGCTGGACAATCCCATCCGGAGAGTCCCATGATTTAGATCAAGCGTGGCTAGCCCAACCTTGCCATCCTGTTCCCAAATGAGGGTATAGTCCCCTGTGAACTGGTCCTGAGATTTGGTCCTGCCCCCCCTCAGTAATCTCTTTCTCTCAAGGATGGTGTCATGAGTCGAAAAATCGGCAATGGGTGTTCCACTTGCTCCTGAAAGAACAGTCAGTCTGGCCTTTGGCGCGTCGTAGATGAGTATGTCGCCAGTGTCATCGCCGTCAATATCACTAGTCCAGTCAAGCCACCCCCAATCCCAGCTCTCGGACATGTTTTGTACGACTTGGCCACGATAAGGGGAAAAGCTGAGCGACTCTTGCGTCAACCTGCAGGAAGTAACGAACAGCAACGTAATAACTAGTTTCGGGCTAAGCATCGGCATAAAAACTCCTTGCTCGGTGGTAAAGCGTGCACTTACAAAATGGTCGAACCGCCAAATATCAGGTCATTTGTGTGGTTGCTTTCTCGTATCTGGAATGTGCCCACACTCACAGAAGAACCTAATAACTGCGGATTTGGCGCTCTCTGTGGATCCCTTTCCTGGATGGAAGGTAATCGTAAATGAAGTTGAAGTGGCCGTGATTCCGCAGTCTCCGAAGAATGTAATTTTGGCTTCTGACCCATTTCCGGATGACTTAATCCCTCCGGGAGTCTGAACCGGCTGCGAGGTTTCCCATCCCGATCCGCCCCCAACATGCCACCTTCTCCGGACTGCAGGATCGGTGGCCAGTTTACCATTATAAAATGGATGAAATTCAGTAGAGACTCCACAAATCGGGGTAAATTCAGGGATACAACTACCGGAAATGATTCTTTTCAACTTCGTGCCGGTGTTGCGTTGACTGTTGCAGAGCATGGCGAATTCCTTGTCGATGTCGGTTGAGCATTCCTCGTCTCCATCTTCACCTTAGTATTCGGATGCCATTGTCGCCACAGCTTTTTGCGCCCCACTTCGGCTTCGCTGGTGGCACCCAGCTGAAGATCTCTCGGAACGTCAGTGGCCTGTCGAAGATGCCTGCCTGCATTGCTGGGGTTCGCTTCACCTTGCCGAACTTCAGAGAGCCGTGTGGGGTCACGAAATTGTAGAAGACTCGGACTAGGTCCAACGCCTCTTTGAAGCGCGCGCAGCTTCGGCCCGGCGCTGGTGTTCGCCGCCTCAACATCGAGCAGCACATGCGCTTGTGCAAATTCAGTCGCTCGATGTAGGCCGTGTTCGGCTTCCTCGAATCCTCGCTTCTGGCCATCGCATCTTCAAGCCGATCGGGTGTCCCCAGGACCAACGTCTTTTCGCTCTTGCGGATGCCCTTGCGGTAGTAGTGGTTCTTCACTTGGACATAGACCAGGGGCGTTTTGCCAAACACGCTGCGCATCACCGGCTCGTAGTACTTGAAGCAATCGGATGTAACGAGGAAGTCCTTGGATTCGCCAATAAGTACCGCCCGCAGCTGCCTGGCGAAGATGTAGGTGTTGCCGAGGGTTCGCCTCCCGACTTTTAGTGTCGCCCAAAAGCGAGACCAGACCTCGACGCCGCTGTAGGCCCATGCGTTCTTGGCCTCGCCCGTTCCTTTGCAGCTGAGTTCGTCTAGCTGGACCTCAATGGCCTCTGGCAAGCGCGCGTTCTTTTTGTGGAACTCCGCGGCGTGGTCTCCGGCTTTCGCGAGCCAGCGCGTGATCGTGCTTGGAGAGACGCGCAGGACGCGGGCGATAGCGGCCTTGGTCATGCCCTCGGATTGCATCTGCGTAGCGCGATCGAAATCGGACTTCGACTTGCGCATGCGCTCGTAAGCCGTGCCCGTCGTGGCGGCGAAAGTCTTGCCACAGGATGCGCAGGCATAGCGGCGACGCTGGCCGGACTTGGTCATGAGGAACGAATGCTTAGTGACTGCGGACTTGGCGTCTTGCGCGGGCGTGGAGCAAGTGGGATTGGGGCAGTTGGATTTGAGCTTTGGGCTTTTCATGGCCCGACAGCAGAGCGCGGATGGCTGGATCCGTCTACGGGATATGGGCGTCATTTTGGGATCGAAAAGATGGTCGGAATTGGCCCCGTGAGTTTCGCGTCCAACCTCTTGACTCGAAACGGCTTAGCCATAGGCCAGCAACAGCCAACGAGCTATCCGCCATGCGCTTGCCCCCCCCCCCGTTTCCAGCCTGTGAGAGGGGGTGCCGGCGATTGGGGGGAGTGCCGGGGGTGGAGGGGGACGATTTGCCTTTCCGCTGAAGGTCCTCCACGTCGCGGTTCTAGCACGCAGCCTGCCAAAACAACGCGTTGTTCTGGCAGGCTGCGGTTAAAAAAAGCGCGTTGATAGGGCCGTGGGGCCAGGTAAATCTACAAATGCCGTGCGACATCCATTTGATCGTGGAGTACGCGCTCAATGCCAATCACCTGGTCCGTGAACGTATAGAAGAGCACATGGCGTCCAACTCGAGCGGAGCGATAACCAGCGCGAATCGCCTCCATTGACCTGCCGCGCTCTGGCTCGCGAGCCAACTCGACGATTCGCTCATTCAGCCGCTGCAAGTATCGGGTCGCTTGCTGCTCGCCCCAATGCTCGTAGGTATAGAGCCAAATGCCCTCTAGATCGGCTATTGCCAGAGGGCGCGTAACAACTTCACGCATCCAAGCCTGACTTTTGACGGGCAGAGGCGATGATCTCATCCATATCGAGCGAGGTGTGAGGCCCGCTCTTCTCGCCTTCGATCAAGGCTTGGCGCACCGCCTCGATCTTGAGTTCCTGCTCCTCCATAACTCGAAGTGCAGAGCGGACGACCTCGCTCCTTGTGCTAAACCGACCCGTGGCGATCTGCGAGCCGATGAAGCCCTCGAAGTGTTCGCCGAGAGAGACGCTTGTGTTCTTGCCCATGATTGTTGCTCCTTGCTGGTTGGCCGAGACGACAGACGTTACCAGATATTGGTAACATCGGTCAAGGCTGAGGATCTCCTGAAGCCTCACTCACATCGGACGAGGCGGAACCGACGCTCCACCGCCTGCCGAAACAACGCGATGATGCCCGCCTCGCCCTCCTCTCGGGCCTTGAGCGCACCCTAGCCACTCACAGAGCCCGGCTCGCGGAGCGAGTAACTCGTGCTGCGCCCCCCGCCTTGGCTCTTGATTAGGACGCCACGCTCTACGAGATCGCCGATGTCCCGCAACGCGGTGTCCGTCGAGCACTTCGCAAGTTTCGCGTACTTCGACGTGGTCAGCTTGCCAACAAAGCCATTGAGGAGGCGGTTGAGAACCTTGCGCTGACGCTCGCCTGTTGGACGTTGGTTCACTTTGCCCCAGACACGAGCCTTGAATAGAACCGCCGCGAGACTCTCCTCGGCCCCATCGAGCGCGCGGTCGAGGCAAGCTAGAAACCACTGCAGCCAAGCAGTAATGTCAAGACCACCGCGCTGTGCGGACTCAAGCTCATCGTAGTACCGCTTGCGCTCCGCTTCGATCTGCGAAGACAGGCTGTAGAACCGCTCGTGGGTTCCATCCGCGAGGGCCAGGGCCATGTCGCCGATGGCACGAGCAATTCGTCCGTTGCCGTCTTCGAAAGGGTGGATGGTCACGAACCACAGATGGGCAATGCCTGCCTTCAGAACAGGATCGAGGTCACCGGTCGAGTGAAACCAAGCTAGGAAGCTCTGCATCTCCGAGTCAAGTCGACTGGCCTCGGGAGCCTCGAAATGCACTTTCTCCCGGCCGATGATTCCCGAGACAACCTGCATTCGTCCAGCCTCTGCGGGCCGCCAAGCGCCCACCGTGATCGGATGGATACCACTGTGCCCCGTCTGGAACAGCGCCGCATGCCATCCGAACAGCCGCTCGGTCGTGAGCGGTGTCTTCGCGTTCTGGGTTGCGTCAAGCATCATCTCGACCACCCCATCTACGGCCCGGCTCGCTGTGGGAAGCCCCGCATGATCTAGGCCCAGCCGCCGGGCGATCGAAGAGCGGACCTCGCCGGGATTCAGCTCATCACCTTCGATCGCCCAGGACTTGACGACATCTGCAGTCAAGATCTCGAGGCTTGCCTCGGAGCGCAATGGGAATCCGATGCTCTCCATCCTGCCCAGGTGCTTGCCCTGCTTGTGCCGCACCGCAGAGAGAGCAGAGGCCAGAACGTCGCTATCCCAGGTGAACTGGGGCCATTTGGGATCTTGATGAATGTAAGTCATAATCGCCGCGTTTCCTGCGTCGATTGTGCCTACCTTCAAGGCGTTCATCTAGCCAATCTCCGCAAAAATTGCGGTGATTGAACGGCTAATCACCGCACCAGGCTGCATTGTGGGTAGAGCCCCGGAAAGCTGTCGTTGCGTTTGGCCGAACTGGATAGAAGTGCACTCAAAAGATGACAAGTGCATACATATCTATCCACTCATGCTCTGGGTGCGAGGAACAGCGCGTTTTCCAGGATGCTCCGCATCACATCTAGGCATCCTGGCCGCCAGTTAGTTACACTTACCGCCTAACCGTTACTAACTAACGCTATGGCTTCACACTTACATCTTCAATGGGAGGCTCGCCACCAGGGCATGAGCCGCCTCGACCGCGCGGGCTGCGCGTATAACGCCTATCTCCCAGATCCTCTGGGCGGTTGGAACATGGCCATCCCGGCCGACATTGCTGCCGACATCGCCGATGCGGAATCGGCGATCAAGTCTCTCAATGATGCGGGCACGCAGCACGTCAGTTTGGAGGGTCTCGCAAGGTTCCTGCTGCGAGCTGAATCAGTTGGCTCGTCCAAGATCGAAGGACTGTCGGCCGCAAGCCGCAGGCTCGCGAAAGCTGAAGTTGCCCTCGCCCTCGGAGGTGATCCCGCCGACCGCATCGCCGTCGAGATCCTTGGCAACATTGCGGCCATGGAGTCTGCCATTGATATGGCGAGTGAGGCGAGCGAGTTCTGTATGGAAGACCTGCTCTCCATCCACCGCACCTTGATGGACCGCTCATCGAACGCCGAGTTTGGTGGCAAGCTCAGGCAGGAGCAAAACTGGATCGGCGGCAGCTCTTACAACCCGTGTTCGGCGGCTTTCATTCCGCCTCCGCATGAATACCTTGAAAAGCTATTGGCCGACTTGATCGAGTACATCAACGGCGATGCGCATTCGCCCTTGGTCCAGGCGGCCGTTGCCCACGCGCAGTTCGAGACGCTCCACCCATTCGCTGACGGCAACGGGCGCACTGGGCGCGCGTTAATCCATATCGTGCTGAGGCGCAGAGGCTTAGCCCCAAAGTTCGTCCCCCCCATCAGCTTGATTCTGGCGACATGGTCGGACGACTACGTGACTGGACTGACGAACTTCCGCCATCTCGGTGAGCGCGATAGCGAGGAGCGCTCTGCCGCTGCTGCATTGTGGCTGCGGACGTTTGCGGCGGCAGCACGCCGCTCGTGCATTGACGCCGGTCACTACAGCGAAGAGATCGCCAAGACCAACGCGGAGTGGCGCAAGGCCATCGGCAGCGTTAGGGCAAAGTCCAGCACAGACCTGCTGTTGCAGATTCTGCCAGGAGCGCCGATCGTGACCGCCGAATCCGCAAGTGCGCTCATCGGAAGGTCCAAGGCGCGAACCACGGATGCGATCAACTCACTCGTCAAAGCCGGAGTGCTGAAGCAAAGCAACAAGGGCCGCAAGCGAGATCGCGTCTTCGAGGCCAGCCGTATATTGGACCTGTTCACCGGGCTCGAAAGAGCACTGGCGAGTCCCTCGGGAGACACGCTGGCGGCGCCCCCGATTCGGGAAGTGCCAAGGCGTCCAACGGAGGAGTGACTGGACCAGAGGGGCAAGCACTTGGCGAAAGCCCCTGTTGCGTTTTAGTCACGTCTAGTCAAGCCTACTAAAGCCGACAAAAGCCTATCGCGGATGGATGTCGCGCTATGACATTGCGCGAGTGCCAGTTAATTGCGGAACGCAACAAGAGACGATCCCAAGCGCATCCGTAACTTGATCCACATGGCCATCGTCTGCGTACGAACGAGTCGTTCGAAGAGCCGTGTCGCTCCGACCCGGTGCGCTCATATTTTGGCGACTGAAATCGATTTCACCATAGGTTCCAAAACGCACGGTATCGACGACGCGGTCCAAGTCGTCGTGCCAATATGGGTGCATGGGAAGGCCGCGCCGTAAGGGCCAATTAACTTCCAGCAACAACGCCCCTCACTTGTGCAAAGTTTCCAGATCCCCGTCAGGAAGGGCGATTGAGAATCGCGTCCCTGAGCCATCACTGGGTTCACTAGAGAACCATCTATTCCCCCCTCCAGTTCCCAGATCGGGAATGTAGATAGCCTTCAACGCACCGAAAAAGGAAACCAATGTTGACGTACCAAGTGGGGAGACAACTATGTCAAAGGGACCCAGAACTCCCTCATCTGTTTCTACCTGGACCCCAGATAGCCAGCCCTTCGAAAAGTGCGGTTCCCCCTCCCTATTAGAAATTAGAACACTTGAATGCACTTGCGAGGGGAAGGGTATCTCCTGATATTCACTCTCAATCGCGACTCTCTCTGAAACAAACACGCCATCGACCTTACCGAGAATAAACAAGTCTCCACCGAGAGGGGCCTCAATCAGCGCGGCAAGATTAGCTAGGTCAAGTGAGACCATAGATTTTCCTAAGCAAGAAACAATGTCACCAAGCTCCTGGCCCTTGGCCTGCATTGCAGTCACCTGCATAGAATCTAGGGTTCTCCCATCATCAAGCGAGTTATGAATCCCAACATGCACCAGCTGTGGAAGCGTGCAAGTAAAATCACTCCCCGAATCAGATTGAGTGGCAGACAGCACTGCGGTCATCCCAGACACCATAAAAGAGACCCTAGACGAATCGTAGGCAGCCCCATTCGTAAGTGTAAACCCAACGCCGGACTCAAGGTACTCGATAAGTGCGGTCTTTCCGCCACAGACAGAGACAGGTAGTCCGACAAGCCCCGCGGCTCCCTCGCCCTTGATGAAAACGTGCCTGTCCAAACGGACAGGGTCAGTGGTAATTACAACAACGTGAGTAGTGCCAGCCTCAACCAGGACTTCTCTCTCCGACAAGCACCTCCGCCCGGCGGCGTCTACTGCGAAGAGTCTGTAGTTGCCGGCAGGAACCTCCCCCAAGGGCAAATCTACTCCTCCTTCAACCACGAAAGCGCCTACATGACCTCGACCAGTGATAGGAAGAACCCGATCCAAAAAAACCGTGGCCGACAGGTTGCCTACGCACCGAAGTAATAGCGTGGAAGATTGTTGGAGCTCAACAACCTGAACCCCTAATTGGGACGGATGAACATCCATTGGAAACCATGCATACCCTGGAGATCCGATCCAAAGCGTTTTACCTGTGATGGGGTTGTCAATCTCGATGGGCACGGAACTGACCTCGACGTCCCCAATCATTGGTGGAACAATCGCATGGATGGGCACCCAATCTTTACGATTGTATATAACGGTCGAAACTGAATGAATACGCTCGCCTGTATTTGCGTCAACAACATCAATTAGCCGTTTTCCTACCCGGCCGACTGCGACGAATACGTCATCGGCACTAGCCGAGAATTCCACTGGTTCAAAATAGACGGCCGAGTTACGAGTATCGAAATTCGCCGACATCACGAGGCCCCTGGAGAATCCCCCTAGTCCCTCATCCAATGTAGATAGGACGCTCACCCCCATTTCGACGGGCAGCTCGACCCGCCTCCACCTAGTATCTCTCAATATTAATATTACGCAAGAACCGGAAAACCCCTCAGCCTCCACCTTTTCATCACCAGGCTCCTCTATGAAGTGGAATTTTACATCAGACTTTGCTGCCACACGACTAGCTCCGTCGGGAGCTACGGAATTTACCACATCCCTAAGAACCAAGGGACGATCAACCCTGTCATCTCCCGCCACCGGGGGCAGAGAAAGCGATCCGCCATCCACTTCCCCCTTCGGAGCATTCCGCCAGGCAAACACCCCGATAACAACGGCGAGGATTGCAAGCGATACCGCAAGCGTCGGTTTGTTCTTCATATTTCAACACGCAATGATTCCCATGAACTGCCCCAAAGACAAAGAAGGAGGAGAGCATGATCTGCCAACACAATGCCCCCCCC
>CALBMX010000070.1 GCA_937896235.1 uncultured bacterium | reverse complement strand
AAGGTCGCCGCGTGATTTAGCTCGGATCTCATCCACAACTATTGACCATATCTCCGTTTCCGCTAGGGTAGAGCAATGATGCGAAATGCAAACATGGCCTGTAGATGCCATCGATACATTCTGGATGGGCTACGTATCGCCTGCGCCATACTTGTATTTTTGGCGATCCCCTCCGAGAGTCTTCAAGGCCTGGAGCCAGTGGAAAATGATCGGGAGCAAGTCGACAAGCAGTCCGCAGGAGAGCTCAAGAGCACTCTTCTTGTTGATGACTATCGGCCACTAAATCGTTATTCATTCGCTGATGGCGTTGCCTCGTTAGTAGAGGCAAAACAATCATGGAGAGAGGAGCGCAAGTGCATCAGTTGTCATACGACCGGCTGGGGACTCGCGGCTCAGCCGGCGATCGATTCAGGTTCCGAGGAGGTCGCTGAAGGACGAGCATTTGCTCAAAAATACCTAACGACGCATCTCGATGGAGATGTAAAGGCTCACGGGCAGTATGGGAGCATCGAGGGTATGGTTGCGACTTCAGCCTTCCTCGCCATGAGCGATGCCCGAACCGGAAACGCAATACACAAAGCGACGCGTCAAGGGCTTGACTACGCTTGGGAATCACTTGCTGAAAGCGGAACCTGGGAAGATTGGCTGCAGTGCAACTGGCCCCCGTTTGAGTCAGACGCAGAGTTTGGTCCTACGCTCATGCTGGTTGCACTTGGAGAGCTGCGCGAGGTGGCTGATCTTGAAGATCAAGATGTACAGGCAGCTGGGAAGCTCAGCGCTTATCTGCGGGATAGCCCCCCCTTGAGCCTGCACGCCAAGGCCATGCGACTGTGGGCGGCGAGCTCTTGGCCAGAGCTCATTCGCAGCAAAGATCAAAAAACATGGTTGCTGGAACTTACTGATGCCCAGGCTACGGACGGCGGGTGGTCTATGGCGTCACTCTCCGGTCCTGCCTGGAAGCGGGATGGCGGAGAAGGACAGACAACTACGAGCGAAGCATATCCCACAGCCTTTGCCATTTACGTACTTATGAATACTGGATTAGCACCAGACAATACTGTTCTCGAGGGGGGTCTTCGCTGGCTGAGAGAGCATCAGCGCGAGGGTGGCGACTGGTTCACACGCTCTCCAAGGCGAGACCGCAAACACTACATTAGTCGTGCCGCGACTGCGTTCGCTTTGATGGCGCTCGCTGAGAGCGACGGCACAAAGGGGATTGCTACAAAGCCATCCGAGGGCCTTTAGAGTAAATCGTAATCGCGGCGCTCTCTCTCGCCAGATCGCGGCGAGCTCTACTCTTCCCTTTGCGTCGACGTGAACGGAAGCTTCACGGTCCTGGCTGGATTGATGGCTTTCGTTTCCCCACCGTGGGTCGCGAAGAGATTACCTTCGGGTAAGCCATAGATGACGCTGGTTCTACCGGTGCTGACAGATAATGCAGGCAGCTCGCCGATCAGATTCAGATACAGATCATCCATCTCAGTCGCACTTACAACCAAAGAAGAAAGGTGCTCTTCAGGAGAAGCCAACTCGACAGTGACACGCAAGGGCAGTCCCCTTAGTTCGAGCACTAGTGCGCCAACTTGATTGCCGTCGCCATCAATCTCCACGTCACCAAAGAGGAGGCTGATTGAATGTTGGTCGGCGGACTGTCCCATCGCCACAACGGTCCAACTGCCTGGGGGCACACCAAAGAATTCAAATGCCCCTTCACTGTCCGCTTCAGTCACCATTAGAGCTTGTGAGGCCACTCCTGCGGCAGCCTTGGAGATTGCTATGAGCTGAACGCTTTTCGCTGGTAAAAGGGGATTTGCAAGGCTGCCCACAACAAGCCCAGGTGCTGCCAAATCGTAGAGAACAAGGTCGAGCGTGGTGGTGTACCCCGGTTCGAGAACTACAGTTCTGCTGAGCACTTTCGAGGAGAGTTGTTGGCCATCCGCAAGTTCGAAGGACCGCTCTACGGATAAGAGGTATTCACCCGGTGCTACAGAGGGGAATGCGTACAACCCCTCACTGGAGAAGGTTGCCGACAATAGGGTCTCTCCACTACTTAGCCAGACGGAGCTCGACTCGAGTGCCTCCACTGTCCCTCCTTGCGACACGGGCCATTGCAGCTTGCCTATCAGCGATGCGGGAGTATCGATGACGATTTGAATGTCGGTATAGTTAGATGGCGAGGTCGTAAACGACTCACTCAAAGCGACAGGGAAGTGGTCTGATCCTGTGACCGCTCTGTAGGTATTGGGCGCCTGGACTTCGAAGGTAGCTACTCCTAAGTGATCTGTTTTCTTGAGCGGGATTATTTGCATAGATCCAACGCCCTCAAGCGATGGCCGCTGAGCTACAAAACCACCGCTCGATAAAACGATTGAAGACACGCCGGCCCCCGGAAGCTCTTCAAACAGTTGTACAGGAGTACCAACTATCGGGGCCCCAGTGCCTTTCTCAAGAACCGACACGGTAACCCAAGATGTGTCCCCCTCGCGCGTCCTTAGTATCGCGTCCATGGAATGGATGTAAATGGATCTCGCCTCGAACCAGCTACTTCTCGCAACCAGATGTTTAGCGGTCGAGACCTCAACCCGAAACCTGCCTTCATCGAGTGGCACGCCCTCAATAAGAAACTCGCCGCCGGGGGCGGAGGTGGGAAGCATGGACGTTTCGCTGCTCATCCCACCCTTTGAGTCCTCCCAGATGACCCTAAGCATGAAATCTTCAATAGGCGAGTCCGTTGCTTCATCACGCACACCAAGGGCAACCATGTTCTTGGAGACAGCCAAGACATCGATGGAGTTCGCAGAGTCCGCTCCAATCTCTACCTGCTCATGAGATAGCTGCCACCCTGGAGTCTCCATCTCGAGTCGCAACTTACGACTGACCCCCTTTGGGAATGTCACCCCTTGACCAAATCGCAGTCGCCATGATTCCCCGGTTTGATCGTCAATTACCTTGGCCACTGGTTCGCCAAGCAGGTCAATCCTAACGCCCTGGGTCAGCCGAATCTCAGCTTGGTCACTACGGGGGGCAGCCGGAGTTCTGCTTGCATCCGAAGGCGGGCTTGTACCCAGATCCAGAGGGCCCGATTTGTCAATTTTCACGCCGTCGCGAGCCTCTAGTTCCAAGCTAGCGAGAGCTGGCACGCCCCCCCCTTGGGAGAACGCCAACCACCCCAAAGCAAGGCAGAGAAGCAACACGAACAGAGGTAATGACTTCATCTAGAGTGTGGAAGAGATTCTGATAGCTAGGGAGTTCAGTCAGGCCGCGCCTGGCACAGCCCGACTGAACTCGTGAGGTCAAA
>CALBMX010000069.1 GCA_937896235.1 uncultured bacterium | reverse complement strand
GGGCGTTGGTGCGTATTGTTGAGCACGAGTTGCATGGTCGCCGCAACCGTGCGAAGGTTCTTTGGCGGGCCACCCGGCGCCCCGAAACGGCGGGGTCTGGGGGTGCCGGGTGCCTGGATGCTTATGGGGCTGGCGGCGGCTCTTTGGATCTCTTACACTCGAGCGCCTCTTCCTCCCCGCCAGCCACCTCCCAGCCATGCTCCACCGCCTAGAGAGTCCCGTCTCGCCGCTGACCCGCCGCCCCGCCCCACGGGCAAGTCGCCGGCTCGCTCTCCTCCTTGGCGCAGCTCTGTCCGCCTGCGTCCTCACTCCGGTGCCGGAGCGGGTCGATGTCGGGATCGACTTCGCGGTGCCGACCGAGCGCGTAAGGACGCTCTCGGTGAGAGACCTCCACGTACACGGCTCGGAGGATCCCGATGGGTCCTTCGACGTAGTCGTGGATGGGAGCAAGTTTGCCGGGCGCTACTGGCTCAAAAGCAGCTGGGGCCGCAACCTGATCCTGGTGGGCCATGCTGGGACCGCGGAGTTCCGGCGCCTCGGGAATGCGCTGGCGCCTTGGGGGCATCGGGGCTTGGAGGATGCCGCACGGACCGCGGGGGTCGCTCTTCCGGAAGACTTCCGCGACTACTGGTCGCCCCTGGATGTCGAGGCCGTCCCCGGCATGGTCCTGGCCGTTCGCACGCAGAAGAGTGACCTCTCGTCCGACGACGAGTCCGACGTGGCCGCGCTTCTGCGCGTTCGGTCGCTCGATGCCGCCGTCATCCAGCTCGAGCTCCTGCGCGCCCCTGGAAGCGAAGTCCGGACGGAAGAGGCGGACGAGCTTCCGATCGTCGAACTCGAGGACCCCACGCTGCTCTTCGAGCTGGCGCGCGCTCAGGTCGCCGATGGCTCGCTGGAGCTGGCCCGCGCCAGCCTGTCCCGCTGCTTGGAGCTTGCGCCCCAGTCCGGCTGGCCGGCCTTGTGGCTGGGCGCGCTCGGTGGGGCTACCGAGCCGCTCGACGCCATCACCGAGGACGCGGAGTGGTACCGCGCCTTCGCACGTCACTTCCGCGGGGAGAGCGATGACCAGGAGCTGAGTTCCATGGCCCGCAGCCTGGAGGACGTGGGCCAAAAAGACCTCTGGAGGCAAGCGATCCAGCTGTGTAGCGCGCTTCAGGAGCAGGCGCAGGGCGAGCTCTTCTGGGCGCGCTCGAGATACCTCGTGCTTGCAGCTCGTCAAGGAACGCTCGAGCCGCGAGCCTGGGCCCGCGAGCTGCTCGAGCGCCAGCAAGCGGCGAGGGCCTCCCTGCCTCCGCTTCCGGCTTTGGAGGTTGCTGGGTTGCTGGATGCGGCGGAACTCCTGGAGACGACCTCGGACGTGGCAGCCAACTTCACGGACTTCTTGGGCAAGCACTTCGGGGATCAATACGGCTCCCACTCCAGCGCGGACCTGTTTGACAACGACGGCTACGACGAGCTCGAGCTGGACGGGCTGCCCCTCATGGTTCAGGCCGGCGACCGTTACGGTGCGCTGCTGGCGCTCACCCGGAGGAGCGCACCCCGCTGGGAGTTCCTCTGCCATAGCTACCGGAGCTACTACGGCAAGGCGGACTCGAGCCAGGAGCCGCTGCAGTGCGTGCAAGTCTGGACCGTGCTGCACGAGTTCTGGCGAGTCCTCGCGGACGAGGGCGCCAGCGTCGCACGCAAGGAGGCCATTCTGCGCTGGCTGCCGAGCCTCGCGGCGCCGGATGCCTGGTACCTGATGCAAACGGCGCTCGCGGCGAGCGCGGGAGATCAGACCCTCGCTCGGGCGATGCTCGGCCTCATGGGGGAGAGCCCCTTTGGCGGTTGGAGTGCGCTCGCGTTCTTGGAGGAGCTCTACAGTGAGCGCGACGTCTCCGAGCTGATCGAGGCGCACTACCGGCTCTCGTTCCGCCTCCGGCGAGACTCGCGCCTGTTGGCCTTCCTACTCGCCCACCGGGACGAGGCGCGCTATGCGCTGCCGCTCCAGCGGCTGGCGCCGAACGACTACGCGCACTTCGATCTCTCGCCGGCCGACCTCGAGGGGGATCGGTTGCTGCGCCTGCTGCAAGCCGCCGCGCTGCCCCGTGGCGCGCGCGTGGGGTACACCTACCCAGGGCCCTACAATAACTGGGAGCCGATCGGGCTCGAGGTGCGCTTCGAGCCCACTCAAGGTGCCGAGGTCCGTGCGGCAGTCCGTGCCACGCTTCGGGATGCTCTGGGTGCGGACGAATTTGCACGGCACTTCCCCGGCAAGGTTCCGCTCGACGAGGCCCTCGCCAAGGAGTTTGGGGCAGGTGTTGCCGTCGAGTATTATGTAATCACGGAAGTCGACAACGACTGGTAGGGGCTTGCTCCCAAAAAAGTCCCCAAGGAGTTTGGGGCAGGTGTTGCCGTCGAGTATTATGTAATCACGGAAGTCGACAACGACTGGTAGGGGCTTGCTCCCAAAAAAGTCCCCCCAAGGCCTAAGGCGCGGCGGGGTGGCGAGCAGCCTGCCCCGAAGTAGCTGTCTGGCCGCATCGAACCCACACCCCCCCCTAACTCTGGACCTCTGATGCAGCAACCTGGACTCAACCTACGCCATCGACCCCTCGGGGCTTCCAGGCGCAAGCTTCTCTCGCTGGCCGTAGGATTGTTGGCCTGCACCCTTGGTGCCCAGGATGCGGTCGCCCGCGTGCCCACGCCGACAACCGCCGGTCTCGATCAAGTGCTGGACGAGAAGCTGCTGCGCGCGGCGCAGCGCAGTACGCGCCTGCGCGTCCGGAAGCTGCTCGAGGAGGGCGCCAACCCGAATGCGCGCGACGCGAACGGCATGACGGTCTTGATGGTGGCCGCGGCGGAGAACAAGCGCCCCGAGGTGATCGAGGTGCTGCTCGCAGCCGGCGCCGAGTTGGAGGCCCTCTTGCCCAACGGCGCGACGGCCTTCATGTCCGCCGCCGCTTCGAGTGCGAGTCCCGAAGTCATAGCGGCTCTTGCTCAGGCAGGGGCGAACGCGAACGCGCAGACCACGTCGGGCGAGAGCGCCTTGACCTACGCTGCCAGTTACAACCTGCACGCGGACATCTTCGTGGCGTTACTTGCCGCCGGGGTCGACGTGAACCTGGCGGACGTTCAAGGCGCCACACCGCTGATGTACGTACTTGCGAAGGATGCCGACTTGCAGATCGTGAAGCTCTTGCTCGAGGGTGGCGCCGAAGTCTGGCGCGCGCACAAGGACGGGAGCTCTGCCATCGACGTCGCGGCTCAGTACGAATCCCATCCCGAGGTCATGTCGGCGTTGATCGGCGCCGGGGCCGACATCGACAAGCGCAACCCCACCGATGGTAGCACCCCGCTGATTCGGGCCTGCTTGGAGAACTCCGATCCAGCCGTGGCGAAGGTACTGATCCGCGCAGGCGCAGACCTCACCCTCACGATGGAAGGGGGCGAGACCTGCTTGCACCTGGTGGCGAAGAATACGGCGCACGCGGATCTGATTGCGGAGCTCCTGGCCTCGGGAGCCGAGCGAGATGCGGTGAACGAGCATGGGGAGACGGCGCTCTGGAGTGCGGCGAGTTCATGGACGATCCAGAGCACCGCCGTATTGGAAGCCCTCGTCCATGCTGGTGCGAACCTCGAGCTCGCTTCCAAGGATGGAAGTACTCCACTGATCCAGGCCGCCTTCTTCGGCAATGAAAGCATGGTTCGAGTCCTGCTCGCTGCGGGCGCCAAGTTGGAGGCTGAGGGCATCGATGGTCAGACAGCCTTGCAGTACGCCAGCAGGAAGGTGATGGACAGCTCGGGTACCATCGCAGCCCTGCTCGAGGCCGGCGCCAAACTGGAGCATCGGACCACAACGGGCCTGACGTCCCTCCTCGTGGCCATCGAGTACGAAGCACCGCACGCAACCGTCACCCAGCTTCTCGAGGCTGGTGCCGACGTCAACGCAGAGGGGAAAAACGGGCGCACGGCGCTGCATCTTGCCGCTAGTCGAAGCGGCCAGCTCGATCGGATCCATGCCTTGCTGAAGGGCGGAGCGAGAGTGGGGGCCCGCGATGGGGACGGTTTCACCCCACTGATGACTGCGGTCCAGTGGAGCGGTTCGCCGCCGGCGAGGGCATTCCTGACAACTCCCTGGGGCGCCGAGCGTCACGGGCGCCGCGTGGAGAAGATCACGCGCATCGAACAACGACACGCACGGACTTGAGCAACATGGCAACGAACGACCAGGCAACCCAGGAAATCGAAGACGTGCTGACCGAGATCGCGCGCCAGATGCTCGACCAAGGGGTCGGCTCCGGCTCCTTTGGCCAGTGGGGCTGCAGCACGATCTCGGTGGAGATCTGCCCGGACCGTGTCAACGCGGTCATCGACGCGGGGGCCTGCCGCTTGGCGGTGCCCAGTAGCGCCGGTGCCAGCCTTTCGAACGTGGCGGGCTTCATCGACCACACCCTGCTCAAGCCCGATGCGACCCTTTCCGACATTGACGCCCTCTGTGCGGATGCCCTCGAGTACAGCTTCGCCTCCGTCTGCATCAACGGGATCCACGTGCGGCGCTGCGCCGAGATCCTCAGCGGCTCCACGGTCAAGGTCTGCACGGTAGTTGGATTCCCCCTTGGTGCCGTCGCGCCCGAGGTCAAGCTGTACGAAACGCGGCGCGCCATCGAAGACGGCGCCCACGAGATTGACATGGTCATGAACATTGGCGCTCTCAAGTCCGGCGACGACGACTTCGTTCGCCGGGACATCGCGGGCCTCGCGCAGCTGTGCCACCGCATGGGTGCCAAGCTCAAGGTGATCCTAGAGACGTGTCTCTTGACTGACGCTGAGAAGCGTCGTGCCTGTGAGCTCTGCAAGGAGGCTGGGGCCGACTTCGTCAAGACATCCACGGGCTTCTCATCGGGTGGCGCAACGGTCGCGGATGTAGAGCTCATGCGGCGCGCGGTTGGCCCGACCATGGGCGTCAAGGCGTCCGGCGGTGTTCGCGACGCAGGCGATCTCAAGATGATGGTCGAGGCGGGCGCAACGCGCGTTGGCGCATCGGCGTCGATCGCAATCGTCAGCGGCGGCCAGGGAAGCGGCGGCTATTAGGGACGGCGGCCTTCAGGCAAAGGGCGCTCGGACAAAGTGGGGTCTGACCCTGCTAGCACTAGTGCTCTTCGCGAGCATGCCCATGGAGCGCATCTTCTCCGATGGGCTCTTCCTGATTCGGTTGGTCGAGGCCGGACCGGCGCCCTACTACAACGTGGCCTACGTACCCTCGGGCTTCGTCCTGTACAGACTGCTCGAGCCGCTGGTTGGTTGGTCGGTAGACACTGCGCTGACACTGTTCTCCGCGGTGCTCATGGCGCTCGGAGTTTGGGGCACCCTACGCCTCGGCTTGCGCCTTGGGCTTCGCACATGGCCCCTTGTGGTTGCCGGGCTTTTGCTCCTGTGCAGCCCCGGCGCGCTCTTCTTTGGCTCCACGGTTGAGGTCCACGCGATGCAGTTCGCCGGCGCGGCCTGGGCCCTCAATCTAGCCTGGTCGGCCCGCGAAAAGCAGGGTGCCGCCGCCTGGCGACTGCTCGCCCTCGCCTTCGTCGTTGCCTATCTGGCGCACCTCTCCCACGCGATCATTCTGCCCGGACTCTGGCTGCTTGCGCGGCGCAGCTCCGCTCTCGATCCAGCTGATGCTAAAGTGTCCCATGGTTGCCATGTCTCCAAGCGCGGTCTGCCTTGGATTGCCGGCGGCAGCCTCATCATCGCGGCGATTGTCGGCTACCTCTCTACCCTAGAGCTCTCCGAGTGGATCTGGCAGAACGAGATCCTCTGGGTTAGCGCTCTGGTGATCTTCATCAAGAACTTCGTGGAGTCCGCTCTTGAGCGAGGCTTGTACGAATTCTTTGAAATGCGTGAGTATCTCAATATCGAGCTCGTGGCCCAGTCTGCGCTGCTGCTTGCCGGCCTCTTCATTGGCGCTTTTGCCTGGGCTAGACTCTTAGCTCGCAGGACTTATGAGACCGAGGCGGGCGAGTTTGTGGCGCGCGCTTTTCCGATGATTCTACCGGCGCTCTTCATCTTCCCCCAGGGCGGTATATGGGAGCACGGCGCTTACTTCCTGACCTACTACCCGGCCTTCGCTCTTAGCATTGCCTGGGCTCTCGATCGGACTCTTGGGGCGAAGCTCAAGCCGACCGCTTGGACGGCACTGGCTGTTGTACTCGCCGCGCCCCAGCTCTGGCTGGCCTTGGACAGTCGCTCCGCTTACCGCAATGAGCGTATCGATGCACGGGCTTGGATGGCCGCCATCAACGAGCAGATCGGTCCGGGGGATTCCGTGATCACGTCGACCTTGGCGCGCATGAATGCGCTGGAGTATGAGCGGCCCGACCTCACCCGAACCGATCTCAAGAGACGCATGGACTCCGTTCCCGCACGCGGGCGCTCGGAGCTACTCATCGAAGAGGTTGGTCAAGCCATCAGACCTCTGGTTGTACCCGAGGGCGCTGGTAAATCCATGTGGCTCGACATGGACCTCTTCAAGCGTGGCTTGGGTTCCGCCAGTGAGGACTGGCGCGACCAGCTGCGGGGCCTGCTCAAACAACCCGGGATTCAAGTCAAAGAGTTTCCGACCCCGAATGCCGAGCTGCTTCGCATCCGATTTGCAAGGTAGCTAGGGAGTGCCTGCGCGGACCGAGCTAGAGGGTACCGTTCTCTGCGGAGTAGCTCACGATGAACTTCGCGGCGAGCTGAACTCCCGAGACCGCAACCAGAGCTTGGTAGGGTAGACCGTTGCTCTCCAGTGCGAACCTAGTCGTGCAGATGACCTCGCCGCTGGGTTCGTGAACTTCATAAACAAAGCCGCGATCAAGTTTGGCCCCCCGTGTCCAGGTTTGCCCACTACTGGATGCGGTGCTGAGTCGGCTGTCCAGGTCAGCGTTCGGGTCGCTCGAAGTCGCGCTCCCCATTTCGTCGACTACGGACTGCACCAGAGTGAACAGGTCGTTCCTCGTTTGCTGTCGATTGGCGGCGGAGAGGGAGCTATATTCGGATGCGCTGGTGATGTCGAAACCAACGGAGAATGAATAAATCATTTGGACGGGAAGATCGGGTCGAGACCTAAGTGGATGGGGCAGTGATCAGCGTTCGCGAGATTAGCCCAGAGGGCGGCCAGAACGTTAGGGGACCGACACCGTTCGAACGCATCGGAAGCCGTCAGCTGCAAGGAGCCGTACACCTGGGAGGAGGGCTACCAGGACTCGTATCCCTTCCTTGCGCCCGCGGCTACCTCCAAGCGTCTGCGCTGCGTCGCCTATGACTTTGGAGCCAAGCGCAACATCTTGCGCAGCCTGGTGCACGCTGGCTTCGATGTCACCGTTGTGCCCGCTGGAACTCCCGCCGACGAGGTGCTCGCCATGGATCCCGATGGCATCTTCCTGTCGAACGGACCGGGCGACCCCTCCGCGGTCACACCTGCCATTGATGCCGTCGCGAACCTGATTGGAAAGAAGCCCATCTTTGGCATCTGCCTCGGCCACCAGATCCTCTCCATCGTGCTGGGCGCGAAGACCTACAAGATGCCCTTTGGCCACCACGGCGCGAACCATCCCGTGCGCGACATCCTGACGGGCAAGGTCGAGATCACCTCACAGAACCACTCCTTCGCCGTGGACACGGACACCCTGCCCGCTCACTTGGAGATGACCCACGTCAACCTCAATGACGGGACGGTCGAGGGATTGAAGCACCGCACGGAGCCGATCTTCAGTATCCAGTACCACCCCGAGGCGGCACCTGGCCCCCTGGACTCGACGCACCTCTTCTCCCGCTTCGGCGCTCTACTGCGTAAGTAGCCAATGTCGACCTTCCTGGGGCCTGTGTATTTGTCCTAGATCCGCCTAACGGTTGGGGCGCTCAGCGGCGGGGCGTAGCCCGATCCGTTGCGTCACCGTGTTAGGCTGCGCGAGTCTCATGCGCACACGAGAACCTGATCGCAGACAAATGCATGGCGTAGGTGAGGTAGGTGCTTCACAACTTCAGGCCCGTCGGAAACGCGCCCGCACGCACTGACGACTAAGTGTTCCACATTTGGAGCGATCCTGGCGAGTTCGCTGATCGATTCTAGGTTGCGGCAACGATGGATCTCCAGTCTCTTCAACGCGGGGAGTTCGGGCAAGCCTTCCAGCGAGCGTGGATTGGCCCAGTTGATCTGCAACTCCGTCAAGTGCGACGGTAGTGCGAGACCTTCGAACGAGCGCTGCTTGGGATTGAAATGCCATACGTGCAGCAGTTGCAGGGCTTTCAGCGCGTCGAGATTGGTGTCCTTGGCAGTGTAGTGCCAGACCATCTCCTCAAGACTGCGAAGGCGATTGAAATCGATAGCTGGCCGCCTGGGATGAACGCCGAAGTGGCGAAGGTTCGTCAAAGCGTAAACGCCTGCCACATCCCGCAGACTGACATCCCAGAACCAGATCTTTTCCAGATCGGGTATGAGATGAAGGAAGTCCAGGTCGTCGCCAGTGAATCCAAAACATGGGGCGCCGAATACTCCCGACGCACCGCGTGCAGCAAACTCGGCGACACACTCCTCGATGCGGCCTGACTCGATTCCCACCGACAGGCGGCCTGCAAGATCTGTATCGACGAGGAAGTCGTTGTCACGATGAATGGTCATGTGCTCCCTGTCTGCCTAAGTCGATTGCGATCGCTACCTCGTATGCGTAGGCTGGGGGCCATGCAACCCCACTCACCACCACGGACCAACGTGGTCCTGCCCGAGTCCTCGGAGCTACAAGGCCAAGCTTTGTCGAGCGCTGCCCAGGGAAGTTATGCCGAGGGGCTGCCCTTACTTGGAGAGAGCCCCGACGCACTGCTCGCGTACGGTACGACATCGGCCGTTTTCGGGTTCGAGCAAACGGACGCCGAGCGGGTGGCCGAGCGTTTCGAGGTTTGGCGCGTCCGCGCCCCCGAGTGCGGGCACAGTAAGTACGCGAGCGAGTGGCCTGACAGCCATGCTGCGTGCAACGCAGAGCACGGTCGCGACGATCGTAGAAGAAGCGCCAAGCCTTGAGTGCACCCCCAAAGTCTCGAGGTCCACGGCCGTACGCGAGGGCCCACGGCCCCCTGCGCTGGCTGCTGGTCGGCTTGGGCGTACTGCTCTCTGTCATCGCAGCGATCGGGGCCTTCCTGCCGGTGTTGCCAACGACGCCATTCCTCCTGCTGGCCGGCGCTTGTTTCGCGCGCTCGTCACCACGCTTCCACACACGCCTCAAGCGCACGCCCATCTTTGGCATCTACGTCGAGCAGTGGGAACACGACCACTCGGTTCCGGCCCACGCCAAGCGCAAGGCCTACGGCATGAGCCTGCTGGCCTTCAGCTACTCGGTCTGGGTTGTGGACAGCACGGGCCTGCGAGCGCTGCTTGTCTTCGTTGGTCTCGCGCTGGCGGGTTTCATCGCGAAGCTGCCGACGACGGAGGAGACGGACACGGGCGGAGAGCCCGGTCAGGAGCTAGATCGGAACGACAAGGCGAGTCGGGACTAGCCGCTATAGGAGTCGGTTGGATGCACAACGGTTGGTGCGATCAGCGGTCGGGCGTAGCCCGATCCGTTGCGTGTGCCAAGCATGGCACGAAAACTGGAGGTGAACCCATGACATATGACTAATCCTACCCCGGGGCCCTGACAAGGGGAACCCGACACCGATGTGGCAAGGGCATAACCCGGAAGTAACCGGCGTGCCTGGCTGGTGCGCGTAGGAAATGACAGTGCTCCTTCGGATGCACTTCCAGCCGCCCAAGCTAGACCCCGTAAGGGATTGTCCGGAGGAAGCCATAGGTGTGTCTTGGTTGCGAACGAGAGTGAAGCGCCGTAAGGCG
>CALBMX010000068.1 GCA_937896235.1 uncultured bacterium | reverse complement strand
ATGGCGAAGTACCTGCAGGCCATGGACTTCGAAGTTGGTCGCGGCCGAGTCCGCAGACTCATGCGAAGAATGGGGCTCGTGGCAATCTACACAAAGCCGCGAACCACGATCAGGGACCTCTCTCACAAGGTCCATCCGTACTTGCTACGTGACCTGGAGATCACCGAACCGAACCAGGTTTGGTGCACGGACATCACCTACATTCCGATGGGGCGCGGCTTTGCTTACCTGACCGCAGTGATGGATTGGAAGAGCCGAGCGGTGCTCGGCTGGAGCCTCAGCAACACCCTCGATACGGCCCCGTGTTTGGAAGCGCTTGAGATGGCCCACCGGACCGCTGGCTGCTGGCCAGAGATCATGAACTCGGACCAAGGCTGCCAGTACACGAGCAAGGCTTGGACTGACGCTCTCAAGGATGCCGGTGTGAAGATCAGCATGGATGGCAAGGGCTGTTGGGTGGACAACGTTTTCATCGAGCGCCTGTGGCGCAGTCTGAAATACGAGGACATCTACCTGCGTGAGTACCAAGACCTCGTCGAGCTGGAAGCCGGCATCGGGAAGTGGCTGAACTTCTACAACCATGGGCGCCTTCACCAGGCGCTGGACTACACGACTCCGTGGCAAGTATGGCTGGGCAACCAGCCCGCGCTGGCCGCGTGATTTTCGTCCCCCCTAGGGGGGACACCTACCGAACCGTAACGACACCACCAAACAAGACCTACACCACGGGAAGCTGAGCTAACTTAAACTCACGCGGCATTGGCTCCGCATGCCGGACCATCTCTCACATCATCTCCACGAGCCGATGGAGGATGGAATGGAGGCAAAAAAAGAGAGGCCTTACTCCCCCCGAGCAAGGCCTCTCGACTGGGACACGGTGACCCAATCTCAGTGACTTCTACTGGCCGTTCGGAAGGTCCTTCTTGCGACGCTCCTGATCCTTCTTCTTGCGGCGCTCAGCATCTGCGCGCTTCCTGGCTGCCTCAACGGCGGCCTTTCGCTTCGCTGCGGCGGCCCGCGCCTCGGCAATCTTCTTAGCTTCGGCGCGCTCGGTCCCGTCCTTGCGTTTCTCGCCCGCCCTCCGAGCCTCCTCGATTTCCTTGGCATCTTTCGAGTCTTGCGCGTCCTGCCGGTTCTTGGCTTTCGCGCGATCGGATTCGTCGATGCGCTTCTGAATGGCTTCGCGATTCTCTTTTGCCTGCGCTGCATCGGCGGCCTTCTTTTCGGCTAGGCGACGCTTGTCCAGCTCGCGCTGCACCTGCTTCCCTAGGTCGTCGCCAACCTTCGCCCCACCCGCTAAGGCCATAGCGTGATAGGCCACTGCGAACTCAGTCGGATCGATCTGACTATCGTTGTTGTAGTCGTACTTGGCAGCCTGCTCCGCAGTAATGCCCAAGCCCCTCGCCTCCGCTCTGCTAATCGTTCCGTTGGAGTCGCTGTCGCCCTTGCGGAAGTGTGCGGTCGCATCGGCATGAGTCAGTACCCGGTCGCCAGCAAACTCTTGGGCAGAGGCCGTCGTGGAGAGCAGGGCAGCAACAAGTAAGGTGATCCGTGTCGTTTTCTTCATAGTGTTTCTCATCAGGAAAGGGTGCTCCGAATTGAAGCGACGCTAGCACTTTGCGACAACTGTGCCAAGTACACCTGCAAGCCCACGATTCACCTCTAATAGACTGTAAATAAGGGGCTTGCGGCATTCGTGTCGCACCGGGACTCGCCCAGACCTCCCGGCGAACTGCGTCCCTTCCACGGGACACCCCCTGTCCACAACGGAGACAAGACGGCCCCTTCCCCTGCCGGGTACGACAGTTCTCATACCTTGCCTGACTCGGAAGAGCCCCGGCGGGAAGTGCTCGTTACAATCCCCGTCCATGCCCGCTGATTCCCCAAACACTCCCCCCCCCAACGCACGCGGCCCCATCGCCTTTGCGCTCGGTGGAATCGTCGGAGCGGGAATCTTCGGCATCGCGAGTCTGGGCCAGGTGGACCGCAACCTCGATAGCGACCTGGCCTTCTACCGTGAAGTTCGCGAGCTCGTGGAAAGTGAGTTCGTTCAAGAGCGCACTGACGAACAGCTGCTCGTCTCTGCAATCGAGGGCATCGTCGCCGACCTCGACGTCTATTCGAGATTCTATTCCGGGGAGGAGCTCGCTCGCATCGAGCGCGCTACATCCGGAACGTTCTTGGGACTCGGTGCGGTTTTCGCACCACCGACCAGAGATGGACGAATATTGTTTCCCATGCCCGACTCTCCGGCGCAGCGGTCGGGGCTCCTTGTTGGGGAGCGGATTCTGACGATCGATGGCAAATCGCTGTCCGACATGGGCGACGATGAGTTCGCGGCAGCCCTGGGACATCTTACCGAGGCACCGGTCACCCTGGTAGTTGCATCGATCGGGGGCGAGGAGCGCCTCGTGACGGCCGTTCCCGAAAGTATCGCAGACCCGACTGTTCGTCACGGTTTGATGTTGGATCCCACCGTGGGCTACCTGGCTATCACATCCTTCAGCCGCCGCACCTTGGAAGAGTTTGACGCTGAGATCGTCCAACTGAAACAAGAGGGCATGGCGCGGCTCATCATCGACCTGCGCAACAACCCCGGAGGCGTTCTACGCGTCGCCCTTGGTATCGCGAACCGATTCGTCGCCGAGGGCCCGCTGTTGTTTACCGACTCTCGGGCCGGTCGCGAGGAGAAAATGGCAGACAGTGACGAGGCCCTCTACCTAGGCCTTCCCCTAGTCGTGCTTATCGATAGCGACTCGGCAAGCTCAAGCGAGGTCTTGGCTGGCACCCTGCAAGACCATCGCGCTGCAGTTGTTGTCGGAACGCCGTCCTATGGAAAAGGCACAGTACAGACTCTCACAACGCTTGAGTCACCTCGCAGTATTCTCAAAGTGACTACAGCTTTCTATACGACTCCCTCGGGGCGCCAAATCGATCGGCAATACAGCGGCAACCAGGATGCGGCGATCACACCGGACTTGCTTGTGCAGCTTGAGCCAGAGGACAAGCGTCAACTTCACGCGCGACTCTCCACGTATTCCCCGCCGCGTCTTTATAGGGAGGAGGTCCAAGCCCTCCTGATTAGCACAAGCGGCGAGCCCATGGATCTCCTCTCAAACGACCGCCAGCTCTCAGCTGCACTTGAACTCATCCGCGGACAAGGCAAACCCAAAAGCAATGACCATTGAGCACTCCGTGATTACCGATACCGCCCAAGGCAAACTCATCCTCGGAATCGAGAGCTCCTGTGACGAAACAGCTGCTTCGGTTGTGCGAGGCGGAACGGAGATCCTCTCCTCGATCATCCACAGCCAGGCCGAAGAGCATGCTCAGTTTGGAGGTGTCGTCCCGGAGATAGCCGGTCGCTCACACTTGCGAGAGGTCCACCGCGTCATCCGCGAGGCCCTCCGGGAGGCCAAGGTTTCACCCGCCGAACTTGCGGGTGTAGCTGTAACGGTCCGCCCCGGTCTGATTGGCTCCTTGCTCGTCGGCTTATCGGCCGCCAAAGGTTTTGCGCTGCGCCACCGGCTGCCCCTGATTCCCGTCCATCACATTCACGCCCATGTCTGGGCGGCGACCATGGAGCTGACGACCGAAGCTTTTCCGGCCATCGCTTTGGTTGTCTCTGGCGGACATACCGCCCTCTACCGCGCGGAGAGTCCACGCGAATTCACGCCTCTCGCGCAAACCCTTGACGATGCTGCTGGCGAGGCGTTTGACAAGGTCGCTTGGATTTTGGGGCTCGCCTACCCCGGTGGCCCATCCATCTCCAAACTTGCTGAGGAGGGCGACCCCTCAGCCTTCCGCTTTCCTCGCTATCGCCCCAAGGCCCTACCAAACTCAAAAGAGCTCGGGCTAGAGCGGCCACTTGGCTTCAGCTTCTCGGGTCTCAAAACGTCGGTTCTCTACCACGTCCGCGGCCAGGATGCCCTGGCCGACACGCCTGCGCCGAGTGACATTCCCCGCAGAGCGGACGTCGCGGCATCGTTTCAAGAGGCCGTTGTCGACGCTCTAGTCAACCAAGCCGTGGAAGCCGCTAGCCGAGAGGGGTTGGACCGCATCTTTGTCGCGGGTGGAGTTGCCTGCAACAAACGCCTGCGTGAAAAGATGACCGCCGCTGCAATCGCAGCAGGGAAGACTGCGATCTTCCCCTCGCCAGCCTATTGCTCGGACAACGCCGCGATGATCGCGGGGCTCGGGTGGCCACTGTACGAGGCGGGCGCGACGTCCGACTTGACCCTTGATGCCTCTCCCCGATAAGGACTTAGGGCCGAGGCTTGGCGCCTTGTGCGAAAGTCTCGAACTCCCCCAAGAAAATGCCAAGCTTCAGCTAGCCTTTGGCATTCATTTGCTTTCCAATTCGCACCCGTTATGAGCACACAACAAAAAGCGTGGCTGGCACTCGAGTCCGGCGAATTTATGGAAGGCCGCGCTGTTGGTGCGACCGGCGAGAAGAGCGGGGATCTGGTCTTCAATACGGCCATGAGCGGCTACCACGAGATCCTCACAGATCCGTCCTACTCAGGCCAGGTCGTGTTGATGACGTATCCACTGATCGGGAACTACGGAGTTGCCGAAGAAGACGCTGAGAGCGCCGGCGCTTGGGCCGAGGGATTCATCTGCAAGGAGATGTGCAAGGTTCCGAGCAGCCACCGATCCGATCTCTCACTACCCTCGTGGCTGCAGCGCGAGGGCATCGTCGCCATCGAGGGGATCGACACGCGGAAGCTCACTAGGATTGTTCGTGAGGCGGGCTCACTACGCTGCGTCATCTCAACAGAAGACAGCAACCCCGTCTCCATGCTGGCCAAAGCCAAGGGTGCTATCAGTACGGATGGATGCAACTTGGCCGAGGTTGTCTCTTGCCGCGAACCGTATACCTGGGAGGAGGGCTATCACGACTCTTATCCCTTTCTAACTTCGGCTGCGACCGTCGCGCGGAAGCGCTGTGTTGCCTACGATTTTGGCGCAAAGCGCAACATTCTGCGCAGCTTGGTGCACGCAGGATTTGACGTCACCGTGGTCCCCGCGGGAACGCCTGCCGATGAAGTGCTCGCCATGGACCCCGATGGCATCTTCTTGTCGAACGGTCCAGGCGATCCCGCCGCCGTGACACCAGCTATCGACGCGATCGCGAACCTCATCGGCAAAAAGCCGATCTTCGGTATCTGCCTTGGGCACCAGATCCTCTCCATCGTGCTTGGTGCAAAAACTTACAAAATGCCCTTTGGTCACCACGGAGCGAATCACCCCGTTCGCGACATCGCGACCGGCCGCGTTGAGATCACCTCGCAGAACCACTCGTTCGCCGTGGACTCGGACACCCTACCAGCCCACCTAGAGACGACGCACATCAACCTGAATGATGGCACGATCGAGGGAATGCGCCACACGACGGAAAAAGTCTTTAGCGTCCAGTACCATCCGGAAGCGGCCCCGGGCCCTTTGGATTCGACGCACCTCTTCACCCGATTCCGGAATCTGCTCTAAGTCGCGCCGCTCTCTTTGCGACCGAGACAAAAAAATGCGGGCCTCACTACCAACGGTAGTGAGGCCCGACTTATAAATCGCTCGTCCCCTTGAAAGCCGAGCGACCTAATCGAGCCCCCTCTAAGAAGCTCGGTACCCACATCCCGCGACTCCGACCGGTGTCGCAGGATGCATTCGTGACTAGAAGCCCGTTGCCGAGATGGCGTTGGTCAACGTAAGTCCGTCAACGACGCCAGCGTCGAGGTTGACTGCCTGGATGTAAAGCGTTGCGCCAGGAGCGAAGCCTACAGGCCAAGTGACGTCCATCTTTGCAGATCCAGCAGCATCCGTCGGGATGGGAAGTAGGAGGGAGTAGCTCAAAGTGTGAAGAACACCACCCCAGACCGGGAACGGGTTGCTGGTGCCAGCGACCGCGACGAAGGAAATGCTGCTTGAAGCTGCATCTGCGATTGCAATGCGAGCGGGTGCGCCCGGAGTGAGGTAGCCTGCGCCTTCGAGGAAGGGCATTCCATTCGAGCCGGCAGATGCGCCTCCAAGATTAGACCAGCTGTTCGGAAGCTGGATCATGAAGGCGTCGCCGTAGCCGAAGAACGGGGGGGCTTGCTGCACAAGGAACGTGAGGCCATCCGCAGAGATGTCGACGGCGCGATGAATCGGGTTGCCGGTAGGTAGCGTGATGCCGTAGCCGTTGAAGAAGGCGTTCATGTCTTGACCGCCGCCCCAAGCTGTCCAGATGAGGGGGAAGTCCGGGGTGCCAAAGGGACCCGGAGCGCCGCCACCGTTGCCAACGGCGACGGTGCCTCCTGCGTTAAGACCCAACATACCCCCGCCGGAGTTTCCGTAACCAGCCTCGACGGCGGGCGAGTGAATTCCGGTGCTATCAATGACGACAGGGCCGTCGGAATAGCTTGAACCAACAACGACGTCGCCATCACCGTCAAGGCCGTAAATCTCGCCATTTCCCTCGGGGTTGCCGGGGGTGATCATCGGGAAAGAGAGAACACCAGCGGCGTCCCAGACGGAGCCCGAGCGGGCCGATGTCTGGATCCAACCTGCGCTGAAGGCGCCGTCACCAGAGGTGGCGAGAGCGCGGGCGCTGGGCTTAGCCGTCGGCACGATCAGCGAAGTGGTGTCTAGAAGCTGGTATCCACCCGTCTGTGTCCAGCGGAAGGGGAAGTAGTTGCAGCCATTCTCGGCAACACCACTCATGATCGACCCATCGTAGTTGAGGGACTCTACGGTGGAGGTGAAGCAAAGATCACCAAACAATGCCGAAGGCCAACCAAGGGAGGTCACGCCAACGCCTTGATCGAAAAAGCCGGGGCCGTCGACCACTGTCACAGGATCGGGGAACCGACCGACGAAGCGTTGACCGCCGATGGAGATCTCGCCTCCCCAAGAGTCCGTAGAGCCGGGGATGGCAAGCATCCCGGAAGGGTTCCACATTTGTGACCCCACGGCGTCGTTACCGGAGACCCAGATGCCGTCAGGGGAGAGGTTGTGCGCAGTAAAGCCGGTCGGCAGACTCCAGACCTGGGCCTGAGCGGATGCCGATGCGGTCGCCAGAGTGAAGGCGCCTGCAGTGAGAGTCAGAGTTGAAATGAGATTCTTCATAGCCAAAAGTTGAGGGCTGGAGACAGGAGAGTTGATTGTTTGAAGGCGAGGAGAGCGCCTTTTGTCTAGGAACACTATACGACTCCATAGCAATTGGGCGCGGGTGTTTCCCTAGGGAAACACCCAGGTCGTTCAAAATAGGTCGTTAACCATTTGCAACAAGGTACTTAGGGAAGATCAGAGGTTCTCCTTTTCTTTCCCGATCCGCTAGAAAAGGGAGGCCGGATCGACGTCGATGATCACACGCGTGCTCCGGTTTTCGAGCGCGAACGCCACCAGGGCGCGTCTCGCAAGCGCAAATGCCTCCGGTCCCCTCTCCGATCTAAGGGAAGCCTTTATAAGGATGTGCCTGCGGTGGCGCCCACGCAAAAGGGACATCGGGGCGGGCGCTGGGCCCAATACGGGTGTATGAAAACCTTCGAGCGCTTTGCCCATCCATTCCGCGCATTGCGCAGCAACCAGATCGACGCGGTCTGCGTCCTCATCCTCAAAAATCGCGCGCAGCAATCTACCGGTGGGCGGATAACCCAGCTCTGCTCGCAGCTCGCACTCTACCTTCGCAAACCCTTCGAAGTCATGCTTGGCGGCGAACTGGAGTGAGGGATGTTCGGGAGAGTTGGTCTGTACAAAGATACGACCTTTGAGCTCTCCTCGACCCGCGCGGCCCGCGACCTGGGAGACCAGCTGATAGGTGCGCTCCGATGCGCGGAAATCCGGCAGGTGCAGCGAAGTGTCGGCGGAGACGATTCCAACAACCGTGACCCTCGGAAAGTCCAGACCTTTGGCAATCATCTGGGTTCCGACGAGCAAGTCCAGCTCGCCACGGCCAAATGCCTCGAGACAATTCTCATAATCTTCCCGGCGGTGCATCGTGTCCGAATCCATGCGCTGGATACGAGCGTCTGGAAACTCGCTGCGAAGCGCGGACTCCACCTGCTCCGATCCAACTCCGAGCATGCGCATTCCCGGCGCAGTACACGCCGGGCAAGCCTTCGGTGCAACTTGCTCTTCACAGCACGAGTGGCAAATCAAACGATTCACACGGCGGTGCCAGGTTAGGCTCACATCACAATGGGCGCAGGAAATCGTCTCTTTGCAGTTAGGGCACCACATCACAGGCGAGAAGCCTCGACGGTTTAGAAACAGAATGCCTTGCTCTTTGCGGCCAAGTGCTGCGTTCAACTCCTGAACGAGATGCCGTGAGAACAAGCGGGACTCCCCGGGGCCCGGCTTCTCCAACTTCATGTCAACGATGTCGACGCGCGGCATCTCCCCTCCCCCCACTCGGGTCCTCAGCAAGAGTCGCTCGTACTCCCCACGCCGCGCTCGATCCCAAGACTCCAAGGACGGCGTCGCCGATCCCAACAGACAAACTGCGCCTGTCCTGCGAGCCCTCTCGACTGCGACTTCGCGGGCGTGGTAGCGCGGGCTAGAATCCTGTTTGAACGAGGGCTCGTGCTCTTCGTCCAAGATGATCACGCCTAGATTTTCGACTGGGGCAAACAGAGCCGAGCGTGCGCCCACGACGACTCGAGCCTCTCCACTTTTCACTCGCATCCACATGCCAAGCCGCTGCACGTCGGTCATGCGACTGTGCAAGACGGCAACCTCGCCAAAGCGCGCCCGGAACCAAGCCACGGTCTGAGGTGTAAGCACGATCTCGGGCACCAGCAAGATGGCCCCCTTGCCCCGGTCAAGCGCCTCTTGAATCGTCCGCAGGTACACTTCGGTTTTGCCACTTCCGGTCACGCCGTGCAGCAAGAAGGTGTGGCCGGCCTCACCAGCCTGCACTTCTGCAATACGCTGAACTGCGGCAGCTTGATCCTCTGACAAGGTCTCATGCGTTGGGCGCGCGGCTGCCTCGTCCACCCAGAGGGGAGCCCCGGTCTGCTCTACGTATTCGATTTTGACAAGCCCACGCTTGGCGAGCGACTTGGCGGGAGCGTCTGATAGGTTTGTCTTGCGCAATAGCTCGACGAGCTCCATGCGCCCACCGACCTCGAGCAACATTCGCAGCAGTCGGTGCTGCTTCGGCTGTTTGGACTCCAGCTCATGGAACACGTCCGCCGGCACTTGCTCTGCGAAATCTGGATGTATAACGAGGAAGCGAACGCGCCTCCGTGTGGCTTCACGCTTTAGAGGTGCGGGCAACAAGATCGCTAGCGCCTCTCCCCACGCGCACGCGTAGGTCTCCGCCATCCATGCAGTCAGTCCAAGCAGCTCGGTATCAACAAGAGGCGCCCTGTCGAGAACGTTGGTAATGGGACGCAGCTTGCGAAGGTCGATCAGGCAGTGCTTAGAGACGGAGACCACAACGCCCACTTCTCGCTTGGCGGCACCTCGCCCTCCGAAACCAACCGAAACGCGCATCCCAACTTGGATATGCTCGGCGAGCTCATCGGGAACTCCGTAGGTGAATTCCGTGTGGACCGGCCTGTTGAGCGCAACGCTGCAATACAGCGGATACTCCTTCGCTGGTCGCTTGGGTTTTTCCTTCTTCGCAGCCTTGGCGGGCCGCTCTTCAAAGGCATCCGGAAACAAGCTACCGGGCTTGTAGCTTTCGTTAGGGTCAGATTCAGACACAACGCTCTAAGCGTGAGGACACGCGCACGGCGTCGCTTCGCAACGCGGGCACCCCTTGCCGTATTTCTTTTCTACAGCCGCCGTCAAATCGATGCCAGCCATCGAGGCAAGGGTGGCCATCCACGCGAACACATCGGCGAACTCGCCTTCAAGCTCTTCTGTTTGTCCTCGGCGAAGCGCACGTGTCAACTCTCCTACTTCCTCGGCAAACCACATATGGGTTGCGTGGAGGCCGCGGCTGCTGTCACGCTCAAAGTAGATGTCTTCGATGAGCTTTTGAAACTGGGCGATTTGCATAGGTTAGTTTTCCCGTAGAACGGTGAGGAGTGAGATGTCAAACGGGATTGGTTCCCCATCGGCAAAGTTGTCGATGCACTCCCTAAGGGCCCGGAAGAATTTAGGTGTCGGGAGGGCAGCTGCGCGACCGAATGCCCGGAACCAAGCCTCTTCACCAAGCTCCCCCCCATCTTGGTTGGGAACTTGCACCGGTCCTTGATTCGACAGCATCAAGCGGTCGCCGGGCTTGATCTGAATCTCCATGACCTCGAGCCCACGCTCGAAGACAGGACCTCGATCGAATCCGAGGGCAATGCCACCGGGATGAATCTTGTGCAGTTTTTTTTCTGCTGCGGAGTAGTGCAGCAGAGGCACTTTGTGCCCGGCGCAAACGACCTTCGCCGTGCCCTCTTGCGGATCGACGAGAAGATAGAATGCCGTCACATACATGCCGCGCCGGACGTCTTGTTGTAGGGCGCGGTTGACTCGCTTGAAGGACTCGGCGACATCTTCGCCGCGTGCTAGCTCACTCGCAAGATAGGCCCGAGCTGTAGCGCCAATGAGTGCCGCGGGAACGCCGGACCCACTCACGTCGCACACCAAGATACCGATGCGCCCATCTCCGATTTCAACGAAGTCGTAGAAGTCACCAAGCAGCTCTCCCGAGGGCAGGTGACTCGAGCGAACGTCGTATCCAGCGACCTTTGGAGTCCCGAATGGCATCAAAGCCTCGCGAACACCTGAAGCGAGTTCCAGCTCGCGCTCGCGCATCGAAAGCTCAAGTTCAGACTCGCGCGCGCCTTCTAGATCCGCGCTCATACGGTCAATCGCTCTTGCAAGCAGCTCGATCTCCCCTCCACCCTTCGCACGAGTGCGGTGTCCGAGATTTCCGCGCGCAATCTGGCGAATGTCATCAATGATTCGCCGCAAGGGACCGGTCACCTGCCTGCCGACCCAAAGAGAGACTCCTGCGCCCGCCAAGATAACCAACAAGATGATCATGCCGATCACCCGAGCGAGCTGTGCACCCAAGCTGTCCCGTGCAACCGGTACAAGCCAGGACTCTTTTTTTCCGTCTCGCTCGCTACGGTAGAGAAGCGCCTGTTGCCCCTGTCCGTAGGTGACGCTAAACACCCTCACCCCCGGAAAACCCGACGCGGTCCAGCCGGTTTTCTCCTGAACGTACGAGGGGGAATTGAGGGTCAACTCGAGACCACCAGCGATTGCGCTCTCCTGTCCTTTCGAGGCCAAGTTACTCGCGCTCGAGTGAATCCAATAGCCGGCGGCCGCCATCACCACACTTAGTGCAACCGTCATCGCCAGGGCAAAGCGCGCGCTCAACCCCAGGCCCTTCACTCGTAAATCACTACTGCGACTCATTGGGATGTCCTGGGTTAGCTTGGCACGACCCAAGAGGACGGCTCGAGCATATACGTGCGCAAGAGTGCCATCACAATCAAGCCGTAGACGCCGGCCATAACGTCGTCCAAGAGGATCCCGTCACCCGGTCGCGCTCGGCTCCCCTCGGCCTTGCCAACTTTCTCAAGTAGGCGGCATGGAAAGGGTTTCCAAATGTCGAACAGGCGAAAGGCAAAAAACGCGCAGGCGAGTGAGAGCAAGGTCGGCTCACCAATCCAGGCAACGGTGATCAAATAGCCGACCACTTCATCTTGCACAAAGATCCCTGGGTCTTTCTTGCCGGCGTATTGCTCCGCCCACTCTCCCATCGTCCTCGTCACAAGATAAATCACCAAGGCGAGACCTAAGCACCAGGCCCAAAAAGGATCTGTGCCGCGTAGTAGATAGGCGAATAGGACTCCCCCCAGGGTGCCGACGGTTCCCGGCATCACGGGCGCGCAGCCCAGGAATCCGCAGGAGACGATCGCGAGTTTGAGGCGGTTCAAAATGGAGAGGGGAAAGCTACTCATCGCCTGAGAAGTGGATGCGAGCTTTAACGATGTAGGAGAGTCCGGACCCGATCGAAGTCACAAGAGTCGCCCACACCAAAACATGAGTACACCAGGAGAGCCACTCCAAGTGAATGCCGAGGGCCTCCCAATTGAATGAGATTCGGCCGAGTGCAAAGCCAATCGCCAAGCACTGCACGACCATCTTGATCTTCCCGAACATGTCGGCGGCGAACGAGCCACCCTGGCTCTCAACGTAGCTTCGAATCCCCGTCACAAGAAACTCGCGTGCCAAGACAACGACGACAATCCAAGCTGGAAACCACTGCTGTGACCACGGCATAACCGCAAGGAAGATCATCGAGCCCAAGACTAAGACCTTGTCTACAAATGGATCCGCGATGCGGCCGAAAGCGCTCACAAGATTGTCCCGCCGAGCGAGGTACCCATCTAAATAATCGGTAAGCGCAGTGACTACAAACAGCCAGAAGGCCACCTGAGTTGAGATCGTGCGCGAGACATCCGGTTCCTCAGGAGCACCCCAACTCGCAAAAATTGCGAACAGGACGATGGCTCCAACAAAACGGACTGCTGTGATTCGGTTGGGCCAATGTTTGAATACGCCTTGGGTCATGTTTGGAGTTGGTGGCAAGTACCGATGAGGTTGAACTCATCATCAACGGAAGATACCTGCATTGACAATCGAGAGCCCGCAGCTACCTGAACTCCTTCAATGATCGCCAAAGGGTCGACCTCGGGTGCATCCATCATGGTATGGCCTACCACTCTCGTCTCGTGCACCTCGTCGACAAGAACCTCAAGCTCTTTGCCGATAAAGAGGGCTTGGTCTGCGCGCAAAACCTCGTCTCTAGCTTGAAGGATTGCACGGCGACGACGCTCTGCCTCGGGGGCTGGCACGCGACCCGGTAGATCAAAGCCCGTCGTGCCCTCTTCGGGAGAATACGTGAATACGCCCATGCGCCCCAAGCGATACTCGTGCACAAAGTCCACGAGCTCTGCCGCGTCGGCTTCTGTTTCCCCCGGAAACCCGACAAGCAAGGTGGAGCGCAGAGTCACGTTTGGCACAGCCTCGCGGATGCGGTCCAGCGTTCTCCGAACAACGCCTCCATTACCGGCGCGCTTCATCGACTTGAGGACGCCCGAGGCAATGTGCTGCACAGGGATGTCTAAATAGGGGAGTACACGCGGGTGATCGCGCATCAAATCCAGAACCCCACTGGGGAAGTTGTTCGGGTAGGCGTACATGATCCTCAAAGCAAAGTCTGGATCCGCGCCTGCGTCGAGCTCTTTATTCGTCAACTTGATCTCCGCGAGGGCTCGAACCAGGGACGACAGATCGTCACCGTGCTCGCGCCCCCATGCTGTCGAATCTTCCGCGACCAGGAGCAGCTCGCCAACGCCGCCGCGAATCAGATCGCGCGCCTCGGCTACAACTCCCTCTAGCCCTTTCGAGCGGTGGGGCCCACGGATACCGGGGATCGCACAGAAACTACAGACGTGATCACAGCCATGAGAGATGCGCAGGTACGCGTACGACTGAGGTGTGGCGAGCATTCGAGAGCCCTCGCGCTCGGCGCCTGGGCGATCCGATGCGATGTAGCTCTCGACCTTACCGCCTTTCAACAGAGTGGAGAGAGAGGTCGCAAGTACCGAGTAATCCGAAATCTCGGAGAAGAGGTCGATAGCGGGAAACCGCTCTTCGAGCTCGCGCGCGTAGCGTTGCACCATACAACCCGCGACGACAACGGCGCGGATCTCGCCACTCTCCTTGCGTGCGATCAAGTCGCGCATGGCGTTCTCGGATTCCTCGCGAGCGGGGCCAATAAATGAGCACGTATTTAGGACGACGGCGTCGACGCCCCTGTCATCACCACTGATGAGCAGGCCCGCCTCTGCAAAACGCGCCAGCATGAGCTCGGAATCAATTAGGTTGCGCGCGCAACCTAGGTGCACAAGCGAAACCGTAGAAGTGTTAACCATGACTTATCGTGTGGCGCCAAGCGCCTCCCACTCTTTAGGGGTCATCAAAATGTCCCGACGCGTACCGCCGAGGTAGGGGCCGATAAGCCCCATAGCTTGTAGTTCGTCCAAAATAGAGGTGGCCTCTTGGAAGTCCATGTCGAATTTACGCTGCAACATCGACACGGCGACGCGGCCCTGGTCTAAGAAGTGAGCTCCACAACGGTAGATCTTCTCCTCGTGGGAGAGTTCAACCTTCGGCTCGCTATTGAGAACTTCCTTGGTGGCAGCGGGCACCTCCTCAGCGATCGCGGCCTTCTTGGAGGGAAGGACAAAGTCCTGCTCCGGGGAGGTTTCGAGGCTAGGCTTGGCTTCGGCAGCAGCTTCGGCAGCAGCTTTAGTTTCGGCAGCAGCTTTAGCTTCGGCGGCGGCTTTAGCTTCGGCGGC
>CALBMX010000067.1 GCA_937896235.1 uncultured bacterium | reverse complement strand
CATGCATCAGCTGCCCGTAGGCAAGGCCCTGAATTGCGAGTGAGACAAGGATTGCAGCAAAGCCACAGCGAAGTCGATTCATGGGAGGGTCCTGATGAAAGCGCGTCAGATAGATAGAGCGGGAAACACAATGCTCCTAGCGATTCTATCCCACGGCCACAGGGCTAGACAAGAATGCGTGTTGACACCTCTCGCCATCCGCTTCGCAACGACCCCATCTGGCGAAGATACCTTCAAGCGCGAAGGGCGAGTACTTCCACTCACATTCGGGCTACGAAAAAAGAGAACCGAACCCGTTTTGCACGGGTCCGGTTCTCTTTTGAAAGTTGGTAGCGGGGGCAGGATTCGAACCTACGACCTCCGGGTTATGAGCCCGACGAGCTTCCAGACTGCTCCACCCCGCGACCGTTGGATGAGGAGTATAGGTTGAGTTTCGAGGAACGCAAGGCATTGCCCAAGAAATCTTGAGGCCTTAGAAAAAGAACTGCCGGTAGCTGCCTCAAAGCGACAGCTACTGGCCCGTGTACTTCCTACAGAGCCGCGATGCCGTGCATGCTCTGCACAATCTCGTTGAACGTCGGAGAAGGGCGCATGGCCTTATCCGCCAGGTCGTCGTTCATCATGTAATAGCCACCGAGATCAACCGCAGCTCCCTGCGCTTGGCTCAAGTCGCTAACGATCCTCTCCTCGCTTCTCGCCAGCGCTTCTGCAGTCGGGGCATACAATTGGGCGAGTTCGGTATCCGCCGTCTGCGCGGCCAACGCCTCAGCCCAGTAGAGAGCCAGGTAGAAGTGACTGCCGCGGTTGTCGAGCTCGCCAACACTCCTTGAGGGTGACTTCCCACCCATCAAGACCTTGCCTACAGCCAGATCCAAGGTCTCGCCAAGAATCTTGGCCGCAGCATTGCCGTAATTTTCGCTGAGGTGCTCAAACGAGGCGGTTAGCGCCATGAACTCGCCAAGCGAATCCCACCGTAAGTGCCCCTCTCGCAAGAACTGCTCCACGTGTTTAGGTGCAGAGCCACCGGCGCCAGTCTCGAACAATCCCCCACCGTTTATGAGAGGGACGATCGAGAGCATCTTTGCGCTCGTCCCCACCTCAAGAATCGGGAACAAGTCCGTCAAGAAGTCACGCAGCACGTTACCCGTAACCGAGACGGTGTTCTCTCCGCGGCGAATGCGATCAATCGAAAAGCGAGCAGCTTCCGCTACCGCCATAATCCGAATATCCAGTCCCGCAGTATCGTGCTCCGCAAGGAACGGAACGACCTGCTTCAGCAGCTCAGCGTCGTGTGCCCTCTTTTCGTCTAGCCAAAACACCGTAGGCCACCCCGTCGCACGGGCACGGGTCACCGCGAGTTTGACCCAGTCCTTGATCGGGATCAGCTTCGCCTGGCAGGCGCGCCAGATGTCGCCCTGTTCCACGGTGTGCTCAAGCAGGGTGGCTCCCGATCCATCGACGATCCGAATCACGCCGTCACCTGGCGACTCAAAGGTCTTGTCGTGGGAACCATATTCCTCAGCCTTCTGCGCCATCAACCCGACGTTGGGCACTGTGCCCATAATCGCCGGATCGAGTGCGCCGTCCTCTTGGCACGAATCCACCATCGCTTGATAGAGAGGCGCATAGCTGCTGTCAGGAATCGTTGCTTTGCAGTCCTGCAGCTTATTGTCCTTGTTCCACATCGCACCACCGTCCCTCACCATGGGCGGCATGGACGCATCGATAATCACATCGCTTGGAACGTTCAGGTTGGTGATACCTTTGGCCGAGTTAACCATCGCGAGGTCGGGACCATCGGCATAGGCGGCTTCGATATCCGCCTCAATTGCTTTGCGCTGTGCATCGGGCAGGTCGGCGATCTTGTTCAGCAGGTCACCAAACCCATTGTTCACGTCAACCCCCAGCTCACTGAGAACAGCACCGTGGTTCGCGAATACATTCTTAAAGAAAACGCGTACCGCGTGGCCAAACATGATGGGATCCGAAACCTTCATCATCGTCGCTTTCAAGTGCAACGAGAACAGCACTCCCTTCTTCTTGGCGTCGGCAATCTCTCGCTCGTAGAAGGCGACCAGCGCCTTTTTACTCATGAAGGTCGCGTCGAGAATCTCACCGGCGATTAGAGGAAGCGAGTTTTTCAGCACACTCACCTCTCCGCCTCTCCCGACAAACTCAATACGAGCAACGGTCTCGGCCCCCAGAGTCGTCGACTTCTCATTTGCAAAGAAGTCGCCACCCTGCATCGTCGCAACGTGAGTCTTGGAGTCTTGTGGCCACGCCTTCATCGGAGGCGGATTCATCTTCGCAAACTCCTTTACAGCGTTCGGTGCTCTGCGGTCGGAATTGCCCTCGCGCAGAACCGGATTGACTGCACTTCCCTTTGCGCTGTCGTAAGTTTTCTTGATTGCACGCTCTTCGTCATTCGCGGGCTCCTCGGGATAGCCGGGGAGAGCGTATCCCTTGGCCTGCAGCTCAGCGATGGCATCTTGCAGTTGTGGGACCGAGGCGCTGACATTCGGCAGCTTGATGATGTTGGCCACGGGGGTCTGCACTAGAGCCCCTAACTCCGCGAGGTCATCCGAGCAGCGCTGTTGCTCGGTGAGCCGCTCCGGAAATAGGGCCAGGATCCGCGCTGCGAGCGAGATGTCCCGCAGCTCGATTTTGACGTCGGCAGGAGCGGCGAAAGCGCGCAGAATAGGTAAAAGAGAGCGCGTGGCCAGTGCCGGCGCCTCGTCGGTTTTGGTGTAAATGATCGCGGGTGACTTGCTCATAGGTGTGCCCCTGGTGGCACGAGTTTCGGGCGGCCAAGAGCCGCGTTCTTCAAGGCAACGATTCTAAAGATAAAGTCGTCTCAATCTCTAGCTATTCCTCGCCCCCCGCAAGAAGAATCACACCCGAAACCCCGGACCCCGAGTCGCATAAACGGCCCCATAGGCCGGACCCGGAGGAGACTAGCCCAGCGCGTCCGTAGCGACGTGGTAGGACGGGTCCTCAAAGGCGTTGCTCTCCACCAGCTTACCCGCCTTGCGCAGCAGCTTTGTGCACTCGGGACTTAGGTGCCGCAGGTGAAGTGTCTTGTGTTGAGAGATATAGCGGTCGGCAAGTGTCTCAATCGCCTCGATAGCAGAGTGGTCTGACACGCGCGCTTGAGCGAAGTCGACGACCACATCGTCCGGATCATTTACGGGATCAAATAGGTCGAGGAAGCTGGTCGTCGAGCCAAAGAAGAGGGGGCCCTGAACTAGGTAAATTTTGGTGCCTTCGTCACTCGTAGCGCAAATGGCATGGGAGACCTGCGCGTGTTTCCAAGCGAAGACAAGCGCAGAGACGATCACGCCGACGAGAACAGCCGCGGCCAAATCCTCGTAAACAGTCACGCTCGACACAAGCACAATGACAAACGCATCGGAGAAGGGAATCTTCCGCATCACTCGGAAGCTCGACCACTCAAAAGTACCCAGAACGACCATAAACATCACGCCGACAAGGGCGGCAACGGGCACCACCTCAATCAGCGGTGAGGCGACCAAAACGATTGCGAGTAAGACGCCCGCCGCGGTCACACCCGATAGCCGGCCACGACCGCCTGAGTTGATGTTGATCATGCTCTGACCAATCATTGCACACCCCCCCATTCCGCCGAAAAAGCCGCAGGTCACATTAGCGACACCTTGTGCGACGCACTCTTTATTGCCACGGCCACGCGTGTCCGTCAGCTCGTCCACAAGGGTGAGCGTCAGTAGAGATTCGATCAAACCGACAGCCGCTAGAACGATGGCGTAGGGGAACACAATACGGAGGGTCTCCAAGTTGAAGGGCACACTTGGAATGCTAAAGGCAGGCAGCCCACCCTTCAGGGTCGCGTCTGCGTTTCCCGTCATCGTACGCAAATAGTCCACGATGGTGGGCGTGTCCAGGTCAAGGCCCATGACCAGAAGAGTCACTCCGATAATAGCGGCGAGCGATGCGGGGAATGACTTCGTCAAGCGGGGAAGATAGTGAATCACGGCCATGGTCGCCGCAATCAACCCCAGCATCAGGTAGAGCTTAGATCCAACCATCCACTCCATCTCACCCGCCGAGTTCTTCACCTTGAACTGACCGAGCTGCGCAAGGAAAATCACGATGGCGAGGCCGTTCACAAACCCGAGCATCACCGGGTGGGGAACCATCCGAATGAACTTTCCAAGTCGGAGAATACCAGCCAAAACCTGTAGGACTCCCATCAGTACGATCGCGGCGAACATGTACTCGATTCCACGGCTCGAAACCAGCGCGACAAGCACCACCGCGATAGCGCCGGTTGCCCCCGAAATCATGCCGGGTCTTCCACCGAGCAATGCGGTAATCATCCCGAGGATGAAGGCTGCGTGCAAGCCAACCACCGGGGGCACTCCAGCTACAAATGCAAATGCGACGGCCTCGGGAACGAGAGCCAGAGCCACGGTCACCCCCGACAGAATGTCGGCCTTGATTTGGGCAGTAGGGCTACTTTTGAGTTCAAACACAGTATATTTTGGATCGGAGGCGTGGAGCGAAGCCGAGCAGAGTACCCACGGCGCTCCAAAGATGGCCCCGCAACTGCGATCTATTCGTCGGGAATGGCGGAGCTCATGCCGGCCGCAAATGAAGACTCCGTATCCAAACGCCCACGATGCCCCGAAGTGATCGCCCCCGACTTGGGCGGTCCCCACTATCTCTTGGCCTAATCCCTGTCGACGCGAGAGGGCGGCTCTTCGAGCGGAGTCTTGTTGGAGTCGGGAAGCTCAAGACGGTCGGGATTGAGAAGCTCAACCGTATCCGCCTCGGAGCTAATCTCAACTTGAGTCTCACCTGCACTCTCCGCTTCAAGACGACTCCGCTCCATCCGGAAGCCAGCCCTCAAGAGGTTGAGCTCGGCAAGCTGCTCGACATTCCGATCGAGTTCAAACCAGACCGGGGCAGGAGCATCTTCTCCGGTGACACTTCCGAGGTGTGGCTCTTCGCTCACCTGCTCAGGGAGCTCTGAGAGAAGTGTGTCGACTTGAACAATCGCAGCTAGGTCCAAGCTGGACTGGGTGTGAACGAGGAGGCCCCGGAGGTCGTCGTAGCGGACGGGCTCGGGCTCTTTTTTCCAAGAGGGGTGAGTCACAAGCGCGTACCCAAACCGATAGGCAGCTAGGAAGTCCGCTGGGCTCGGGATCGCCTCTCCAAGGGGCGCCGAAGCTCCCGCAGAGGCCGCCGCTTCGGCCGAGCGGAGTTTGGCCTGCGCTATGCTCGCCTGAACAGAAAATCGCAAGTCACCGGGCTCGAGCAAAAAGGACTCATCGGATTCGAACACAAACAAGAAGTCTTTGAAGGCTCGCTCAATCTCTCCCGATCCGCAAAAGAAGCGGGCGCGCGCGCGTCGAATAACCTTGTCGAAGTTTGCGGCCGTATGATCAGCAGCTTTCTCTTCCGCGTCGGCAAACTTGGCCAGGATCTCACCGCGAAGTGCGGCCGCCTGACCATTGCCCTTCGCCTTGGCGACATCCGAGAGAAAGAGCGCTTGCATAAGAGCTTTTTCTGGCGCGCTATACGCCTCGCCCCCACCTGACTTGGGGACATGCACATCTACCAGCCGTTGGAGAAACTCAACACCATTGGGCATGCGCTTCGCCAAATCCGTCCCATAGACGCGAAGCTCGAACGCCCACTTCACAATATCGCGATGGGCGACCATGGAGTAGTTCGCAGCAGACTCAGGGGGAAGCTCTGCAATCAAGGCGAGGGCGCGCTCCCCTAGGCTGATTCGCTTCGTTTGATCTACGCGCGGGTAGAGCCTCTTGGCGGCCGAATACCGGGCATCCGGATCGCTACCTGCAAGCTTCACCACAAGGTCGATCATATTCTTCTCTGCCGCCGCACCTCGCCCGACAAGCGAATCGAAGTTGGGGAGCCCGAGGATGCTGTCCAGCATCGATTGATCCCCATACCGCTCGATGAGAAGTAGGAGCTTGTCCTGGAGGCTCGGCGCGGCCTCGGCGGCAAGCCGCTCGATGAAAAGCTGTGCGTGCTCGCTGGTGATCTGCGCGGTGAGGGCTTCGCTGAGCAATAGCTTTAGTGCACGCTCGCGCAGCTGCTCTTCAGGACGTCCCGTATGGTCGAGTAGGCAGTTCACCACCGGTACGATCTGCTCTGTAGAGACATCGTCGCGCTCGACAAAGCGCTGCATCGCTCCCATCAGGGGGTAGCGAAGTTCACTCGCTATGTCCTCATCGCCGGAGCACAGGACCTCGATCAGTACGGCGACATCTTCTGGAGGCGCAACACGTGGCAAGGTGCCCGCCGCGATTTCACGCACAATCAGATCGACCTCATCGCTAAGCACCAGGCTGAGTAGCGGGCTTCGGTCGACGTTTGCAGCGAGTCGAGCAGATGTCACGGAATCGCCACCAACTCCAAGGCACAATTTGTCCAGAGCTTTGAGAATTCCCACAAGGACGTCAGCGTCCTGTTCGGACTTCTTTCCGCCATCTGCGCCTTCAAACACCTCGACCTCGACAATGGACTTGACACCACCGACTCTCCTCAAAATGGCTGCCATGTACCCCACTCCGGTCTCTAGGGAGTCCGCAGCTATAGCTTCCTTGCCTGCCCACGGCAAGCGCGCGAGCGCCCTAGCAATCAAGAGCTCTGCACTGGGCGATTGAGAGAGTGCGGACTCGGCTAAGATTTTGCGAAGGCGCTCGACTCGTAAATCTCCAGAGGGCCTGTTTTCAAGCACGGTGAAGAGAGCCTCTAACATAGAGTTGATCACGTCCGGCTGCCGCTCAACATGGAGATGCTCAAGTAGCTGATCAAGGGTGATCTCTCGATCGATTGTATTTTCGCGAAGTGCTTTCCCCAGCACGTCTGCAGCTCCTAGCCTCACGAGCGGATCCGAGTCCACCAAACAGATGGCGGCCCGATCCAGGTGATAGACCAACAACTCAAGCTGCTGCACGCGAGCCAAATTGGAGCGCTCCCTCAGCTCGGAAATCACCCGCTTGGCAAGCGGGTTGTACTCGGCATCGCCAACAAAACTCTGCCACTCCTCGACACTGTCAAAGCGCTGGCCATAGAGCTTGGCCAGGGAGGACCAAGCGGCCTGGTAGACAAAGGATCCCTTTCCGAGCTCCAAGCCAGCAACAACAGCGGGTGCCAGGGGAAACAGTTCAAGCTCCGCCACAAGCCAAGCAATACTGGCCCACTCCACTGGATCCGACTGCCCATAGCGAAGCGCATCGCCGAGGTACCTCATCCAAAGGTCTCCGTTGGGCCCGGTGAGCTCTGTGCCAAACTCCGCGATGTGGGCTACCCTTTCCACTCGGCGTTCGGTCGCTCTCGCCACAGGGATTCCAGCGGGAACCGGCGCTATGGCGCGGCGAAACAGATCAAGGTCAAGAGCGGCCCATGGACCTTTGGCCATTTTGGGTGACGATGCCGGAGTCGTCCCAGCATCTGGAGACGTGTCGGGAGTTGGTTGTTGGTCCTTTAGCCCAACGTCAACTCCGGGTTCCATGGGATCCTTTTCGGCGGACTCGGTGGGCGCGACTTCGTCGGGAATCGCGGCGCCTCCAGGCGCGCTAGCTTGGAGTTCGGGCTCTGGGGTACCCTCGACCACACGGCGACGATCGACGAACAGGTCCACTGCAAAAATGGGCTCCATGGGCACTCCAGTCCACTTTGACCAGCTTGGTCGCTCGGAGCTGACATCTAAAGTCAGCGAACCAACAGGCTTGGATTGCCCTTTGTCCGAGTCCCCTTCGGCCTGAATCGACCCCCCGCCGATGCCGCTACTCACCCCCGTTAGGACCAGCACGCAGCTAGCAGCCCTCAAGCTAAACACCCACCCGCGAAAAGGCGCTTTGGGGGTCGAGAAGCGAGGATCTACCATGGTTAGTTCAATGATACGGAGGGAATGCCATTTTCAGCATGCCGGACAAGGGAAACCGTCGCCAACATTACCAATAAGGGAACAATGTTAACTTCGGGCGATTGTTTGCCGGAGTTAAGCGCTTCCCGTCACTTCAACGCAGGTTTGGTGAGGTGTTCGGCAATCCGCGTCGCGAGCTGGGTCGGAGGCTCCTCGTCCGTGTTAAAAATGGCCTCGCCAAGGGCACGCAATAGCGGGGTTCTGCGGATCCCGAGCGCGCTGGCCTCAGCTTCGGGAGAGCGTGCGGAGAGGCGCGGGCGCAAGGTGGAGTCCTCGCGCATTCGCTGGCCTGACACGGCGGGCGTGGCTTGAAGCAAGATGCAATGGGCCCGATCCCCGGCGAGCAAGCTGCGCGACCCAGGATGCTCGACAACGCCACCACCAGTAGCGAGAACGCCAGGAATCGGTCGTTCTAGGAGCTCGCGTAGTGCCTCGAACTCGTCAACTCGAAAGCGCCGCTCCCCCACGGCGAGTAGGTGGGCACCGGCGGATTCGGCACCAACACGTCTGGCGAGCTCCTCGTCTAAGTCCAGAAACGGCAGCTCCATGCGCTCAGCCAAGAGCCGCCCCACCGTGCTTTTGCCTGTCGCCCGGAGCCCAATCAAAGTCACCCAAGGCCGGAGGAGACACCGTTGAGCCACTCTTCGAGCAACGTCCGCATTCGCCTCCTGGCCCACAAACAGCTCGAACTGCGCGCGCCCTTGCGCGAGGAACCACTCCAAACCATCACGCGCGTCCAAACCCAGCCGGCTCGCGATCATGGTCAGGGGCGTTGGACTCGGCCGGTAAGTCGCATCGAGTACGACACAGTCGGGCGCGCGCCTCGCAAGCCCAACGAGCTGCTCCTCTTCCAAGCAAAGTGCACCGGGTTGCGCGCTTGAGCCCGCGGGAGTGGTGTGGATCAGAAAGTCGGGAACGAGCCCATCGAGGTCTGCCAGAGTCCCGACACTAGCCCCGAATTCCCGCGCTAGCGCCAAGGCCCTCTCCGGTCGTCGGGCCAAGACCGTTACGCGCCCACTTTGAGGCCCACACAGAGCTCCGAGCGCTGCCCTGGCTGCACCGCCGGCACCAATCACAACCGCTTGTTGGTCGAGGGGAAGTCCCGCCTCACCTAACCCTAAAGCCACGCGCACACCGATGACATCCGTATTGGCACCGCACCAGTCCCTGGTCTTTGTTCCCAACTGCAAGTCCAAGGTTCCTCCCCAATCGGGCCGGCGCCGGAAGAGGGTGTTCGTCGCTCCGCTACGCCTCGAGTACTCATCTAATCCTGCGAATGCAAATTTGCGGGCGTGTGCTTTGTGCGGAGCAGTTACCGAGAAGCCTGCAACCTCCTGCAGCTCGGCCAACGCGAATGCCAGGTTGGGGTCGCGCACATCGAGACGCCCAAAAACTGCGTCGATTCCATGTTCGCGAAAGAGGGCGGTAAAGATCTGTGGGGAGAGCGAGGACGAGACCGGAGTCCCCAAGATTCCGAAAATGCGCGCCTTGTCCGAAGGATACCCGGCGGGCCAAGTGGCGCCGAGCTCCACAGCTGTGGGTTGACCGGTCACGCGGAGGCCTCCGTCCGCTGCGGCGAAGACGTGATCACTGCCGAGGACCGGGGCCAATGTTCGTGTGAATTGTCCCCGTGCACCACCGGCAAAAACGATACCAGTCAAACCCCGCTCTCGCCAGCGCTCCCGCGAGCAACGAAGCCACTGAAGGACCTCGAATCCATGGTTTTGAGCTGCATCTCCCCCTCCACCCGCGTGGTGAGAGACAAGCTTGATCCCGCAGATCGCCTCCCACTTCGATTGCTTCTCAAGCAGCTCATCGAGGCGCGCATCAAGCATCGTTCCGAGCGCATCAGGATCACAGGGGCCGCCGACTTCAAAGTGGTTCGAGAGCAGTACACGCGCACTGCCGATCTCGTCGTCACCTAAATACTCCCGGCCCACCTCAATCGAAGCCACGTCAATATCAATCCAATCCACACCCGCTCGAGACGCCGCGAAGAGCAACGCAAATCGCTCTTCCGCCAGCCCCTCAAAGGATGCGTCTGCACCTCGGGTCGCCTCGGAATCAATCGAAGGACAAGAGGCCAGCAGCGGCTTGTCCGTAGATTGCCGAACGGCCCCAATAAGCTCTTCGACATCCTTGGCGGTTGGATTAAGTCCAGCCGCTTGCACCCACATGTCGAGGCGGAGTTCGATCCAATCCCCGCTAGTTGCGCCCGCAATCGCTGCGAAGTCGGCTGTAGCTGTCCCCGGACCTCTCTCGCCTTCAACAACTCCCGCACCTGATCCTAAGACTGTCGCGATCAAGCTCATTTCGGACCTTGATCCCTAAGCCGTACAAGCTCCTTCATCGTCTCTGTTAGGAGCTCGTACAGTCTTCCTGCGCGGTCAAAACGCCCCTTCTCAAAGGATCGGCCGTGACCTTTTACAACTTCACTCTCGCCCCGTGAGACAGGCCCGGTCAGAGCATCCATTGGCGCTTTCTCAATAAGGTTGTTGGTCGTGCTCTCCAGCAACTTCCGCAAAATTTGCCGGGCCGCAAGGCGCGCATCCGTCTGCTCATCCACGTCCTCAAGTGCTTCGGCAAGGCAGCTCTCCGCCTCGGCAAAAAGGGCAACCATCCCACCGGACAGGAGCGCGGCGGCGCCGTGATACAGACCGCGGCTTTGCTCCTTTACCAAAACGGAGTTGCCCCCAAGAATGTGACTTATGGACTCTGCTCGAATACGGGCTGGTTCGGAGCCCGAGACGCCAAACAGGATCCCTTCGAACGACTGCGCCGCACTATTGCGAGTGATAGCAACTACAGGATGCAGCGCACCCGTTTCATAACCGAACTCGTGCAAAGGGGCCAGAACTTCCGCGCCGAGGTAACCGCAGGTGTGGAGCACGACAGCACCCGGTGGCGCGACTGCACCCTGGTCCAAGAGATTGCTGACCACAGCCTCGATAGAGCTGTCGGATACGCAAATCAGAATCGTCCTCGCACTCGATAGCGCCTGGGCGAGCGAAGCTTGGGCCGCAACAGATTTACGGCTGCACTGCGCCGCTAAGTGCTGGGCTTGGGCAGGGTCCCTCGCCCAAATGTTGATTTGACCTTCGAATTCGGCACTTGAAGACAACGCGCACGCCAGGGCGGTGGCGACAGCTCCAGCGCCGACAAGCAGGATTTCATCTCGTGAACTCATAGAGAACTCTCCACCTCGTGGGGGGTTGGGGACTGTCGTGAGCTGCACTCCCCAAGGAGCCTAACTCCAAAACCAAGTGGCCTGTGGTTGCCTACGTAGCGAGGTCGCATTTCGCCCGTCTCTCGAGCCAGGTTCTCCATGGAGTTGAGGTCCTGCCAAGGGGGCGAACGCAGATCCCGAAACAGTGCCGAGCCACTACCGGACAAACACCACTGCCCCTTGTGATCACTGGCTAGAGCCGCGCGGATTTGGGCGAGCGCAGGAAAGGTCGCGAGGGCGGGTTCCAGCAGCCGATTATAGGAGAACTGCACGTCACTCGCGTCGAATGCTTTTGAGGTACCATCCAAATGGAGGGCCCCGTACACAGCTGCCGTTCCACACTCGATCTCGGGAACAAAGAGCTCGAAGCTGCGCCCATTGTGGGCCCCGCCAGCAATGGGTTCGACGCGCTCCCCACGCCCCGTGCAGCGCCCGAAGCCCGTGCTCCTTGCGGCAAGAAAAAAAGCGCAGTCGGAGCCGATGGCTGCAATCGCCCTCCCCTGCTCCTCTATGGAAGCAAGCCCGCACTTCGCACCGCAAACGAGCTCGAGCAAGCGCACGCTCGAAGCGAGTGCAGCCGCAGCATCACTGCTGCCACCACCTAGGCCAGCTCGACTGGGAATACGTTTGTAGAGTTCGATACGAAGGTGCCCACCAGGCAACTGCCCCGCGTAGGCATCCAGTGCCAGCTGGGCCGCTTGCCAAACGAGATTTTTGGCATCGTGAGGGATATCCTCAGTCGCAGCGGGACCAGAGACCTCCAGCTCGATCGGCTGAGTGCTCGACTCGGATTCGACCCAAGAAACGCGAAGGTGATCCACTAGATCAATGCACAACATCGTCAAGTCAACCTCGTGGAACCCATCCGATCGCCTTTGGGTGACTTCGAGCCAAGGGTTGATTTTTGCCGGTGCCTCCGCAAGGACAACCGCCGCCTCACTTGGCCGCGGACTCACTTGAAATGGGGTCGATGGCGGCACGACATCTAGGCGCAAATTGTCGATCAGGCGAACCCCGTCAATCTCGGCCGCAACAAGGGCAATCGCCTGGTCGCCCAAAAGGCCGGGACTCGAGGTTGTCCACTCTCTGGGATCGCGGACGGCGGCGTACTCCAGGCGGATTCCCGGTTGCTGAGCTTCAGCTGCGAGGACTCTCTCAAGCGCCTGCGAGGAGCGCTCACCCTCTTCGCGCCAGCACCGCGCACCTTCCGCCAAGGCTCGGCTTAGGTGTGCAGCCGATTTACGACCGGCTTCGCTGAGGCGTGAGTTGCGCGAGGAGCGAGCGAGCCCTGACCGCTCGCGCCCGATTGGACAAACAACTATACGCGGACCCGAGAGGCCCATCCTCTTTGCCAAATCGCGAACGACCAGTGTCTGCTGATAGTCTTTTTCCCCGAAGTAAGCCGTCGTCGAGACGGTCACCTCAAAGAGGCGCCGCACGATGGTCGCAACGCCGTCAAAATGGCCCTTCCGAAACTCACCCTCCAATCCAAGAGCGCATGGACCGGGCTCCTCCACCGCGATCTCTTCTTGGGAGCTCACCTCGGAAAAGAAACCGTACTTGCCCAAGAGGGAGCCGGTGAAGACCATGTCACAACCGGAATCCCGCAGTAGATCTGAATCGTCTTCAAACTGACGCGGATAGGCCTCGAGATCAGCCCGCTCCCCGAACTGCAGTGGATTCACAAAGATACTGACCACGACAACGTCATTTTCCAGGCGCGCCCTTCGAACGAGTCCAAGGTGGCCCTCGTGAAGCGCGCCCATCGTGGGCACAAATCCGATGGTCTTGCCCGCTTCTCGTGCGGCGGCGCACCAAAGTCGAGCTTGCGCTGGGCTTTGGAGTTGTTCGATCGTCCTAGACATAGGCTATTAAGATAACTTGTAAGGCTATGACTTGTTCCCCAAAGAGCGACAGGATCCCCCGCGTGGCTCGATATCGGCAAAGGGTTTTCCTTGTCGTCGCACTCCCCCTTGTGCTCAACGCGCTGCTCTACCTTGCCTACCGCGATTGGAGCTTGTGGTGTTTTCGTTGGGTCGAGTGGACAGGTGGCGAGGTTCAAATCGGGGCCCTGCGCGGTTGGGCGAGAGGGCTCTCCACCCCTCCCGAATGGGTGCGCTTCAGCTTGGCCAGCGGACTTTGGATGTTTGGAGTCGTCAGCTTCCTTACGCTCTCTTGGGATAGCAATCTAGCCTCGGGTCGAAAGTCTCTCGCCCTTTGGATAGCCAGCCTCCTCACGATTTGTGTCGGTAGCGAGGCCTTCCAAGCTCTTAACTGGATACCAGGAACCGCGGATTGGAGTGACGTTTGCGCTTATATTCTCGGGGCCGCCCTCGCCGTCGCATTTGCGAAACTGCGTCCCCTAGGGACACCCGCTCGAAACGGACCGCCCGCGGCTTTGGCCTCTTCGCTCCTTGTCGCCTTTGCGTTTTGCCTAGCTACCGGCGCGATTTATGAAGGCGCAATGAAAGAGCTCGTCGCCCATGTCGGCCTCTATAAGTAGCCCAAATCGCCAAGCGCGTCCATCGTACCCGCACTGAGCTCAGCAGCACTATCGGTACGCCCCTCGGCCTCAGCATCTAGCCGCTCTCGGTTCTCGGTAAGGCGCCGCCCAAGGCGCTCCAACAAGCGTGACTCCTCACCGGACAGGTCCGTAAACTCAGCGCCATCTTGGGCCAAATTGTAGAGTCGATCGACAGGCGTCCCCACGCCACGACCGGCCGCGCCGTATTCGCGAACGACCTTCCAATCGCCGGCGCGCAGGGAGTCAAAGAAAAATGAGTGATGCGAGACCTCGCTAAACACCGGGGCGGAGTCCGCTCTTGGCGAAAAATGAGAGCCGTCAAACTCGAGGAGCGAGGTTCCTTCGAACAGCTCGGTTGTAGGCAACCCCATGAGCTCAAAGAGTGTCGGTGCTAGGTCTAAAAGAGACACCGGATCCGTGACGCGACTTGGGGAGATTCCAGGGCCCGAGATGAGCAGTGGTACGTGCAGGAGAGACTCCCGAAGGGAATCGGAATGGCCAAGCTCACCGTGCTCAAATAGTTCCTCCCCATGATCCGAGAACACGACGACATAAGTGTTCTTCAGGCCTCCGGACTCCTTGAGGGACTCCATCACCGCACCAAATTCCTCGTCCGCGTGGCGCACGCAGGCATCGTAGAGCTGCCGCATATGGAGAGTGTCCGCTTCACTCGGTGGTGAGGTCCGCCAGCGCTCCGGGGAGATCGGACCGAGGCCCTTCCCAAAGGTAAGCGAGCTCTCAGACCCCGCGAGGTCTACCTTGTAGATCGCGGCGGGTGGATGGTATTGATGTGCTGCGTAGGTGTGCAGGAATAGGAAATAGGGGCTCCTGGAGGCACTTGCTAGGTACGTGAGCACGGCCTCTTTTTTGAGACGCCAGGCCGCGGAGAGCCTTAGATAGTCCTCGTATTCCCTGCCCGACATCGACTCGGGTAATCTGTCTCTTTCAGAGTCCAATAACTTGGGAAGAGTCTCACTCGTGATCAGAGGATCATGGACGGTATAGCGATCAAAACCGCGCGAAAACCCAAAGTCTGGTGACAGAAAGCCGCCACCGGTAAACGCTGTAGTGCTCCAACCAGCAAGTGCGAGCAACTCTGTGAGTAGAGGCGCATCCGATCGCAGCGGGGTCTGCATATCTATCCCTCCGTGGATCGAAGGCATGTTGCCGGAAAACACGGATCCATGTGACGGCAAGGTGAAAGGAGCCGTCGACTCCGCTGCTGAGAACAGCGTCGCCCCTTTGGAAAACGCGTCGAGATTCGGCGTCAAACTCGGCTCCCCATCCGTCCGAATAACGCCGACCCGATCAGCCCTTAGCGTATCCAAGGAGACGAGAATGAGATTGGGTCGCGGAAAGCCACTTGAACCACCGACAATGCGCGGATGTGCAATCGCCACCGCAAGGGCCCGCCCCGTTTCACCTGGGTCGGTAGCCGTAAAGGTCACTCGAACTCCCGACGCCTCACCATGGGGAAGTAGGTCGGTCAGAGGCAGCGAAACCTCGCGCCAAATCCGATCTCCATCCTGTTGCTTTGGATCCAATTTAAATGGAGGGAAGGCATGCACGCGACCACCAGCAACCTGAATGGAGACGTCAAGCTCTAGCCTATGAAGCTCAAGGGGGTCCACTCCGGAAAGAGCTCCCAGTCCGAATTCGAGGACGTCCGCACCCTCGTGTGTTCGAACGCTGACGCTACCGCTTTGGCCGACGGGAAGCACTAGGGAGTCGCGATGGTCGCCCCCGAGATTCACCCGGCCCCGAGTCGGCCCTGCCGAGTAATCGGGCGTACTGTAAACCGCACTCTGGTACTGGATTTCAAATGCGGGCACCCGCCGCAATTGCACCCTGCCAAATCGAGAGACGTCAGGCTTGTAATCCAAGCTGATCAGCACAAGGCTCGAATGCGGCTCGGTAAACCGATCTGAGATGGCGAGGCTGGCCACCAGCTCGTCTCCTCCTGCGTCTTCCGCTTGGATTCCGACTTCGCGCTGGTCCCCCTTGTCGAGCTGATTGCGAATCCACTCACGAGCCTCTAGCGCTTGGACGGGGACCTCTCCAGATGAAACGGGCAGCCGAGCCACGCTGATATGGGAGGGTCCCTCGAGAGCGGAGACGCCGACCTCTAGGTCACCCGGGCCGCCATCCACGATACGTACGAGACTGAAGCCACCGATTTCGGGACGCTCGAAGCGATGCCAGCCCTTGGGGATGCCCGCCACCTGGAACTCCGACAAGTCGACTTCGTAAACAACTTGGCTCCGCGCCTCGGCAAGACCTAGAAAACTGGGGAGCAGGCGCTGGGCTGGAGCGCTAAAAGGGGTCACCAAGAGGCCCTGACGGCCACCTGCCTCCAAAGTCAGCCTTTCATCTGGAGAGGTGTCTTCGCCGCAGCTAACCAGAGAAAGCGAAAGCGCGAAGGCAAAGATGGCGGTTGAGCGGGACGGGTTAGGGAGTGCAAAGAGAGACATGGTGGTCAGAGTCGGGACTAAATGCCGAGGCCAGCAATAAGTGCGTCGGACTCCTCGCGGATCGCGGGAGTGAGGGCGATGAGCGTAGCGACATCTATCGGGGGTGTTGAAGTCACTGCAAGTAGCCACTTGCTTTGCTCCTCGGCCCCAGGCGACTCACCGTTGGGAGAGGTTTCGGGGGCGAGCAACATCTGCACGCTTAGGTAGTCTGCGAGCTGAACAACTTGAAGCAAGACAGGATCTTTGACCCGACTGCGCAAAGCCTCCACATCGCCATAAACATGGTGCGCGCGGATATAGGCGGCAATCGAAAGGGGAAGCCCCCAATGTTCGATCGTGAGGGCACCGACTTCCGAGTGATCCAAGCCGAGGATCCTCTCCTCTAGGGTGACAAGAAGCTCGGGATGAATCAGCCCGACTTCGTCGATCTGCTGCAGCTCTTTAGGCGCGACCTCAGCTAAAACAAACCGGCCGAAGTCGTGAAGGAGACCAAGTAGATAGGCATCTTGCGGTTCTGCAGAGCAGCCCTTTGCTGCCCCTGCGATTCTTCGCGCGGCCACTGCCGTTTGAATGGAGTGCCGCCAAAGACTGCGCTCCTCTTCACTCTTAGGTGAAAACACGCGGAGCAGAGCGATCGACGAGCAGAGCTCTGCGATACGCCACGCCCCGACACGAGATACGGCCTGACGAATGCTGACGACCTCCTGCGTAGGTGCAAAAATGCTCGAATTCGCCAATGCCAAGATGCGCATTGCGAAGACGGGCTCTTCCTCGGCAATCTCGACAACTTCGTCAAAAGATCCCTCTGCATTCATATCGAGGGTCACAAGGCGGCCCACTAAAGTAGGCAAGACCGGAAGGTCGCGAATATAGGCTTGCAGCTCTTTATGGAGGGCATCCTTGCTTGGTTCGTCGTTCATGGGAGGGTCCTTATCGAATGAGAAGGGAGCCGAGCCACCACCATAGCACTCCAAAATGGCTCGAAACTTCACGGACGGTTGGAAATAACCGGGTTCCCAATCCCAATAAGGGATCGCAAGGACGTTTGCGCTAAGACCAACTCGGTCGCGGGCCTACGACCTTGCTTCTAAAACATAGCCTGCTCCAACTAGGCCTCAGCACACCACCCAAGTCCATTGAAGAGATCCTATCCCCTGCTCGCCGCCATGGCCGCCACTGTTTTCATCAGCTCTTGTGTCATCGCAGTCAATGAATCCGGCGCAGAATGGAGGGGCTTCGGTTCCCACTTCTCCTCGGAAAACACGATTGAAGGCTCAGGTAAATTAGCTGAAGAGAAGCGCCATATGGACAGCTTCAACTCCGTCACACTGCGGGGTGCACTCGACGTGCGAATTGAGGTCGGACCCGAGAATCGAGTCCTCGTTTCCGGCGACAGCAACCTCCTCGCCCACGTCCTTACGGAGGTGAGTCAAGGCAACCTTGCCATCGGGATGAAGTCGGGTAGCTACAGCTTCCGCAAGCCGTTGGTTGTCACGATCCAAACTCCAAACTTGAACCACGTTGCACTTGAGGGTTCAGGCGATATCCATATCGTCGGCATTGCCGATGCGAGCTTTGGAGTCAGCCTGTCAGGTTCCGGCGATATCGCCGCAACGGGGAACACCCAAAGTCTCTCGGTCACACTCTCGGGGTCTGGCGACATCGAGCTTGTCAACCTGCATGCCGACGTGGTCCGCGTTGTCCTCGCGGGAAGTGGAGACGTCCGCGTCCATGCGAAGGAGACCATATCCGCGACGCTCTCGGGTAGCGGTGAGATCGGCTACACGGGCTCTCCGAGAGTCACGAAAAGCACGTCCGGCAGCGGCGACATTTACAAAATCAACTGAGAGCCAAGCGCAGCTCGAGCTGGCGCGCGCGGACCGAAATGTGGTCTGCGCGCGCCAGCTGCAATTCCGGACACAGCTGCGCAAGTGGGTCCAGGACAAAGAGCCGCTCGTGCATACGCGGGTGTGGAAGAGAGAGGTTCTTGGCCTCACTGTATTCCCGGCCATAAACCAGTAGATCGAGGTCCAGCGTACGAGGTGCATTCCCCTCGCTTCGCGTCCGACCACAGTCGCTCTCAATCTTATGGAGTAGCTCGAGTAACTCGGCCGAATTGAGCTCTGTATGTAGCAAGAGAACTCCATTTAGGAATTCTCCTGACCCCACAGGCGCGTCCACAGGCGCCGTTTTGAAGATTGGTGAGACCTCGAGGACCCGGCAGAGTGGATGGGCTTCCAGCGTGCTGATGGCCGTTTGGATCGCGACTTTACGCTCACCTAGATTCGCCCCAAATGCGACTAAGGCCTGCCCACTTGAGAGATGCGTGAGCGTTCGCGCTTGCCCGTTCGTCTTCACGGAATCTTCTTACGCGACCCGCTTCGCTCGGCGCTCGGCTATACCGCGTACGGCTCCAAAAATCACGAAGCCGTTGAAGACGAGAAAGAGAACCGGCACGGGTGCGAGGAACAGCAGAAAGAAGATCCCGACCACTACGATTAGCGCGGAGAATGGGCTCGAGCGCTGCGTAAAAATGTTTGCCCCATGGGAGTAGCGGATTCTTGAAATCATCAACAAACCAAGAATCGGCAACCACAACGTGAGCAGCAGAGGCGCCCAGGTGAGAAAGGGTGACCATTCAAACCCTTGGATCCACCCCATCACCACACCCACCGGCGTCTTGGTGTTTTCGGCGGTCTCAAGTTGAGGCGCCTGCAGAATCAGGTACATCCAAATCCACGAGGTCACTGCGCCCGCACCAGCGGGCGAAGGCAAGCCACTAAAACTCTTGTGGTCGTCGAGCTCTGGCTCGGTCTCTAAGGTGAACCGGCAGAGCCTCAACAATGCGAAAATCGCAAAGGTCGCCGCAGCCAGAAAGTGCATGCGCGGGTTGCCCTCGTAGCCGACAACGGCACTCTCGTGTTCGATCATGACCTTGGCGAGCATGGCGGGAACGACGCCAAAAGTGAGCAGGTCGGAAAAGGAGTCCAGCATCGCACCAAACTCGCTGGACGTTCGCGTGATGCGAGCAACCCAACCGTCGGCCGCGTCGAACACCATGCCTAGGAACACAAGGAAGCACGCCGTCTCCATCTTCTCGTAGAAAATGGATCCGTCATCATCCCCTGCATAGGCCAAGGCATCGATCGCCTTGGAGAGGGCGAGGAGGCCGCAGAAAGCGTTAGCCAGTGTGATCAAGTTGGGCAGGATCGCGATATTTTTGAGCGCCATGGCGGAAGTATAGCCACCACCGGCTCGTTTTTGGGTACCGGCTGTCCGGAGTTCCCTCTCCCGCGATATCCTCTGCGCCACTATGAGCGATATCATCGAAATTATCGGGCGGGAAATTTTGGACTCCCGCGGGAACCCCACGATCGAAGTGGATGTCACCTTGGACTCTGGCGCTTTTGGGCGTGCGGCGGTGCCTTCGGGCGCCAGTACAGGCATTCACGAGGCCTGTGAGCTGCGCGACGGAGAGAGTCGCTACGGCGGAAAGGGGGTTCGGAAGGCCGTCGAAGCCGTCAACGGCGAGCTCGCGATGAACTTGGTTGGCGATGAGGCCCTCGATCAGGCTGCGCTCGATTTGGCCATGTGCCAGCTCGACGGCACCCCCAACAAGAGCCGCCTAGGGGCAAACGCCATTCTCGGTATCTCTTTGGCCGTCGCCAAGGCAGCAGCGGACGAATGCGGCTTGCCCCTCTATCGATACGTCGGTGGCATTGCCGCCAACGTGCTACCCGTGCCGATGATGAACATCCTCAACGGCGGTGAACACGCGGATAACAACGTCGATATCCAGGAGTTCATGGTCATGCCGTTTGGGGCCTCTAGCTTCGCGGAAGGCCTGCGCATGGGTACGGAGATATTCCATGCCCTCAAGTCCACTTTGAGCCAGCGCGGTCTCGCCACGGCAGTTGGTGACGAGGGCGGCTTCGCACCCAACCTCGGCAGTGATGAAGAGGCCATTCAGCTGATCCTTACCGCGGTCGAAAAGGCCGGGTTCAAGCCAAATGAGGACGTGCGAATCGCGCTCGATGTCGCCAGTTCAGAGATGCTGAGAGAAGATGGTTTGTACTATCTCGACGGCAAAGGACTGCGCCACGATGAGCTGACTGCGTTTTATAAAGATCTATGCGACAAGTACCCGATCTTCTCGATCGAGGATGGTCTCGATCAAGATGAATGGGCTGGTTGGAAGCACCAGACGGAGGTCTTGGGCGACCGCGTGCAGCTGGTCGGAGACGACCTGTTTGTCACGAACCCGATCCGCCTCGCCATGGGTATTGAACAGGGTGTTGCGAATTCGATCCTAATCAAAGTCAACCAGATCGGCACGCTGACGGAGACCTTGGATGCCATCTCCATGGCTCACAAGAACAATTACACCTGTGTGATGAGCCACCGTTCCGGTGAGACCGAGGATACGACCATTGCCGACCTGGCCGTCGCCACGAACTGCGGCCAAATCAAGACGGGCGCCCCTTGCCGCTCGGACCGAGTCGCCAAATACAACCGCCTGCTCAGAATCGAAGAGGAGCTGGGCGGCGCGGCGGTTTACGGCGCGAGCCTCATCCGCTAACAAAAAGGACTTCCAAAGTTCAACCAGCGCCCCCGCTTCGGACCTCCGGAGTGCGGGCGCTGTTTTTTTGGGAAGGATTTTGATTTTTGCCCGAGGCGAAGCTTGGAAGCCCACCCTCTTGGTGGCTATCTTGATTCTATCGATGTCGTCCCCCGCCAATCTTCATAGAGCAAAACTCTTAGCCCTTCCGGGGCTACTCTTGGCCAAGTCAATCTCCGGGCTAGCATTTTGGGCTCCCGTTGTGCTCGCAACCGGCTTCTTCGCCCTAATCGCGTTCAAAGGTTTGAAGCCCGCACTTGAAGAGCAGCGCCGCTTAGACGAAAAAACGGCGGAAATGAGCTTGGTTAGCGAAGAGCTGGTTATGGAAGAGGCCAGCCTCGAACACCAAATCAAGGCCCAAAGCGACCCGATCTACCGCGAACGCCTGCGACGGATCCGATTTGTCCGCACGAGCGAAGCTCCCAAAGCGAGTACCGTGAATCGGCTTCTGAGTCATATTGACGGCTATTCCAGCTCTGACGGATTCACACAGTAAGGATGGCGAAGCTCGCTTCCTCGGCTAGGGCCGCTGCCGTCCTCTGTCTCGCAACAGCTTCGCTAACCATGGGGACCGCATTCGCCCAAGGCGAGGGCGATTTGGGCAATGACTCGTTCCAACCCTTTCAAGCGGACGCCGAGCTGTCGTTCCAAAATGGCGCGGATCTCTTAGAGCGCGCTCGCGCCACTTCCGACACTGGGCTTCTAGGGCGCAGCTTTGAATTGATTCGAGAGGCGATTGCCCGTTCGACCACCGGCGAGGGGGTTCGCATTGCTGAAGATGCCGCCTCCCCCATGTCGGGCCGGCTCCTTGTTGGCATCGAAGAGCGCGTATGGATGGCTCTGCACTTGCTAAGTGAGGATGAGCAGGTGGCTTGGGATCGGCGGTTTGCCGATTTGAGCGCAGCTGCATTTGGCCGTGGAGACCTGCGCGCTTGCGAGCGGAATTTCCCGGGGACGCCTAGCGCGGTGCGCGCAGCATTGCGGTTGGCCGATGAGGCCCTCGAAGTCGGCCGACCGGAGGATGCCCAAATGTGGTGTCTTCGCGCCGCTCGCCACCTCGCCTTCCTGGACACCTGGACGGACCACGATGCTGCCCTTACCGCGATGAAGGCACGGCAACTGGTTGCCGATAGGGCTCAACGGAAAGCGACGGCTTCCTTCGGGGCTTCAGCCCTCGAGTTGCCCACGAGTTGGGTGGACGCGACCTCGATCCCGACGCCGCTTGCCATTCCATTCGAGTACCTGATGCCGGAAGAGGACCCGTTTCTCAGCGGTCTTTCAGGGACTTCGCGTCCTCGGTCAAGCGAGCGGGGTCCGGGACTTGGCGTTCGGCCGGGCCTGGCTGTGCTCGACGAAAGTCGCATTGCGATTCAAACCGGAAGCGGTGTGCATCTGATCGATCTCGCCGCTTCGAGGCGGCAGGCTGTGTTTGATCCCGCGGAGCTCGTGGAGAAAGTTTTGGGACGCGTCGGGCGTCCGCGCGCAGCTCGCAAAGGTGGAGCACCGGGTTGGCCGCACCTCCCCCTTACGGTCCCGAGCTTGCTGCCTGGCGGAGACGGCCTAGTTCTGGTCACTGGCCGCCACGACCCCCTTCGCGGACCGAATGCAATCCTTTGCGTAGACCTACCAAAAGGCGAGAAATCCGGCGAGGCGGGCGGCGAAGACTTAGACCTGGCCGACGCCTCCGAAGCGCCGGTTCAAACGCGCTGGATACTCTCTGGAAATCGACTCTGGTCCCACGGGAACCTGATTGTAAACCCCATTCTGCAAGAACTCGGCGAGTGTGAGATCCAGCCGGGAACCGCGACCGTTGGCGATCGTCTCTTTGTGTCGGTTCGCACCCTGGACGGCGAGGTGCGCTCGTGGTTGCTAGCTCTCGATCTGGCTTCGGGCACACCTCTCTGGAAGCGCCTCCTCGCCAAAGGAAGCGACCTCGAAGGGGGCGCCGGTAGATTCACCCAAGGCTCGCTTCCGATCGGCGCGGCGCAAGCATTGGTCGCGCTGGATGGAATGCTCTTTGTGGGGACACATTTGGGCATAGGCGCTTTGCTCGACGCCACCGATGGGCGGCTCTTGTGGTCCTACAAAAACAAGCGCCGCAAGAGCTCCGAACCTGGTTGGGGGGGGGCTGCCCCGATTGTCCTACCACCCTCGATGGCCAGTGGAGGTCTCCACGGTCTATTATGGGCGCCGGCGGACTCTGACTACCTTTACACGCTCCGCGCTGGAGCGTTACCCCCGGACACCTTCCAAGAGCTCGGCCCCACCACAAGTCCCCCCACCCCGATTGGAGAGGCCACCGACCTTTTGGCGGGAGATGGCGACCGAATTCTCACGTATTCGAGGGCGGGCGCGAATCAAACCCTAGCGGAAACTCGGATGGGAACGGGGCAGCGAATCGACTCGATCTACCTACGCCAAAGCGAGGCCTTTGTCGGCCAGGCTCTGTCCTCAAAGAGCCTTGTTCTCGCCTCGAGTAACCGCGGCCTCTTCCTCTTCGATCGCACCAGGGACCTACAACTACTCGATTTCACTCCGCTACCAACTCGCGACAGTGACCCCTTTGCTGGCGGTGCCGCGTATGCCGTCGGTGAGCGAGTGGTCATCCTAGGCCCCGGTACCCTTTGGATCTTGGACGAGCATTGAAGACGTGGCCGAATTGGGCGAGAATGAGTGCTCTCCTCAAATCGTCAATTCCATGTTGAAACCACTCTCTCTCTGCTCGCTCCTACTCGTCTCCTGCACTCTCGCCCCCGCTAAAATGCGAGAGAATCCGACTCCTCCCAGCACGGCCCTTGCCGCGCTGGATTTGACGGATTTACCGGTACTCATCCTCGAACACGATGACACCGTTATCGACCGCTCGACGCTGGTTGTCATCCCCGAGGGGCTAGTGATCGAGGACAAAAATGGCGACGGTGTCCTTCACATCGCCTCCGACAAAATCGCGGTTGTTTTCGCACAGGGTTCCGTCTTGCGAGGAGCCTCCCCAGAGACTCCACTCGACCAACTTCACGGCACGGGCATTCGGCTCGATGGTCATAAATACGTCCTGTTCCAAGGTTTAGATATCCGGGGGTTCCACGTCGGACTCCACGCGACGGACGCGGAGTGGATGAAACTGACGGGCTCCAACTTTGAGCAGCTCTCCGCGATGCGCCTTAGCTCCACGATAGAAGCCGAGGACAATACGGACTGGCTGTGGCCCCACGACAACGATAAAGGCGAGTGGATTCAGAACTACGGTGCCGGCGTAGCGATCGAAAACTCGTCCCATGTCGGAGTCGAGGATGTGACGGTCCGCCACTCCCAAAACGGGATTATTCTTAGCGAGGTTAACGACTCGGAGGTGCTCGATTGTGATGCCTCCTACTTGTCGGGTTGGGGACTCGCGATGTGGCGCTCCTCGGACAACCTCGTCCTCGCCAACAACTTCGACTATTGCGTCCGCGGATACAGTCATGGCGTCTACAACCGCGGCCAGGACTCAGCAGGGATTCTCGCATTCGAGCAGTGCTCGAGAAACCGCTTCATCGGTAACTCGGCAACCCATTGTGGAGATGGATTTTTTGGCTTTGCCGGTAAAGAGGCGCTCGGGGAGCGTACGGGCGTCTCCCACGACTTCGATTGGTACGAAAAACGGGGAAACAACAACAACGTGTTCGAGGGGAACGACTTCTCGTACGCGGCAGCTCACGGTCTCGAGTTGACGTTTAGTTTCGGCAACATAATTCGGAGAAACGTATTTCGCGGAAATGCGATCTGCGGCATCTGGGGGGGCTATTCGCAGGCAACTACGATCGAGGACAACCTCTTTGTAAAGAACGGCTCCCTAGGCTACGGCGTCGAGCGCGGGGGTATCAATATCGACCATGCGCGCAACATCCGCATCGCGGGGAATCGCTTCGGGGAGAATGCGTGCGGTGTTCATCTTTGGAGTCTAGAGAGCGGCTTCGCTGAGTCGCCTTGGGGACTTGCCAACGGTCTCAGTGCGACCGGGAACACCCTGGAGGACAACACGTTTTATGGAGATGAAGTCGCGGTACACCTGCGGGGTGAAGTGCAGCTTGCTGCGAGCCTCAACAACTACTTGGAAGTGGGAGAAGAGTTACGCCTAGAGGGGGCCGCGAACCTGAGTGACTCCGATGTGCGAGAGCCCTCTTCGGGCCTCCAGACGATCCGCATGACCGAGTGGGGTCCGTGGGATGGAAACACGGCGATTGCCATGTTGGAAGCAGTCGATTCGCGCGGTGACATTTGGCGCGTCCTCGGTTCGGAAGAGAGACCCGAAGTTGCCCTTCCCGGCCGTGTTGACTACCGCGTTCGCTGGTTTGGTACAGCGGAAGACGGAACACCCCTACCGGTTGGAGTGCATCGCTTCCGTGTCGAATCCCGCAACCCGGACTCGAGTGTGAAGGGCCTTTTGTCCTACAACTTCTCCCTAACCGACGCGAAGGGCGGAACCCCACTTTTGATCAAGGGAGTCCTGAGCGATTTTTTCTGGAGTTTGCGCCAGTTTCAAAATCCGTGTGACCCGCGCGAAGATCTCGAGCAGTGGCGTGCCGGCAGTGAGCGCGCTCCAACGACTTTACACTTGGGCAAGTTGAGCCTTGCCTATGGTGACGGTGGCCCCGCGACGTATGGCAATGCCGGACAGGAGACCCCCGACTACTTTGGCACCTTCGCCGAGGCCGCCATTCAGATTCCAGCCGGGACATGGCGGATGACCACCACGTCGGACGACGGGATTCGCGTGCGCGTATGGAATCTGGATGAACACCTCGACACGAGTTTGGAGGCACCGCCAAGTCCATGGCCGCAAACATGGATCGAAGACTGGACGCACCACTCCCCTACGACCATCACGAAGACCTTCACAGTTGCCAAACCTTCGACTTGGCAGTTTATGGTCGAGCACTTTGAGCTTAGCGGATTTGCTGTTCTGGAAGTCGACTTCGAGCGTTTGGACTAGGACCACTTGGTCTTTTGTCCGGCTCTACGTCTCGGCCGTGTCAAAAGCCCACGAGTGGGCACTGAAAAGTGCCCATCACGCCATCGGTTTTGGTCTTTGGCGCGTATCCTTGCAGTCCGCTCTGAGCTATTCAGCCAGAGCTCGTCCCCCTGCTGTCCATTTCCCATGCGCGGTTCGCTAGCGCACGTGTCCCGGAGCCCATAGTCCATGCCCAGTGAAGTCGAAAAGTCCCTCGAAAATCTCCGCGCCGCGCACGGCCGACTCAAAGCTGAGCTCGCCAAAGTAATCGTCGGTCAAGACGAGGTAATTGAGCAGCTCCTGCTCGCCATCCTCGCACGCGGCCACTGCTTATTGGTCGGCGTGCCTGGCCTTGCCAAGACGCTACTTATCTCAAGCCTTTCGGAGGCGCTAGAGCTCGACTTCAACCGCATCCAGTTCACGCCCGATCTGATGCCTTCCGACATCACGGGAACCGAGCTCCTCGCAATCGACCCCGAGACGGGTGAACGAAAATTCCGCTTTGCACCCGGACCGGTCTTCACCAACGTCCTCCTAGCGGATGAGATCAACCGTACACCTCCAAAAACCCAGGCCGCCCTGCTGGAGTCCATGGTTGAGAAGCAGGTCTCTGCTGCTGGCAAACGCCACCCGCTTCCCGATCCCTTCTTTGTCTTGGCGACCCAAAACCCGATCGAACAGGAGGGCACCTACCCACTCCCCGAAGCGCAGCTCGACCGCTTCCTGTTTATGATTCATGTTGGGTATCCCGACATTGACGAGGAGCGCGAGATCCTGCGCCGCACCACTGGACAGGTCGAAGCAAAAATCAACAAGGTTCTCACAGGCGAAGAGCTCAAGCAGATTCAAGATGCCGTTCGGTCTGTCCCCGTGGCGGACTCCATTTTGGATTACGCCCTTGCGCTCACGCGTGGAACGCGCGTGCGAGGTGGAACCCAACTTCCCTTCATCACGCAATACGTGAACTGGGGTGCGGGCCCTCGCGCAAGCCAGGCGCTGATTGTGGCGGGCAAAGCGCGCGCCGCTCTCCAAGGTCGCGACCACGTTGCGATCGAGGATATCAAGGCGGTTGCGCACCCCGTGTTGCGACACCGCATCGTGATGAACTTCTCCGCTTCTGCCGAGGGTTTCACCACAGACGACCTCATCGACCGCCTTCTCCGCGAAGTTGACCCTGCAGCTGCCGTTGGTGCAGGTCTGCCCGGCGTCGCAAAAGCCTAACCCCCCGCAGGCTTTACCGTTTTGGGAAATCAGTCCAGTCGGAGCCCCTTCGACCCCGCCATCCTCGATGCCCTTTCCGGGCTCGATTTTGTTGCGCGTACCGTTGTCGAGGGTTTCTTAGCCGGAGAGCATCGCTCGCCCCGGCACGGCTCTTCCGCAGAGTTCGCCCAGCACCGCGAGTACGCTCCTGGCGACGATCTACGCCACATTGACTGGCGCATTTTTGCGCGGAGCGAGCGGCTTGTTGTCAAAGAGTACATCGAGGAGTCCAACTTCATCGCGAACATCGTGCTCGACACCTCGGGGTCTATGGCCTTCGCCGGCAACGGTCGCGATGGCGAGCCCACTTGGAGCAAGCTCGACTATGCGCGCTGGGTCGCAGCCGCTTTAGGACAGCTCATTCTTGGCCAGCGAGATGTCGTCGGGCTGATTCTTTTTGATACAGAGAGCCACCAGCTGCTCCCGCCGGCAGGGGGCGCGCCTCAACGTGCTGCACTGCTCAAACAGTTGGAGGCCGCCGAGCCTGGGGGTGAGACGGAAGAGGGGGCCTGCTTGACCCAAGTTGTTCGCCACATGCCCGGCCGCGGGATCGCGCTTGTAATCTCCGACTTCCTAGGTGAAGTCCCCGCGATCTTCAAAGGTGTCGAAGCCCTGATCGCCCAAGGGCATGAGCCCGTACTCATCCAAGTGCTGCATCCACGTGAATTGGATTTCGACTTTGACGGCTACCTGCGGCTCCAAGATCTCGAGGGTTCGGGTGAACTCAAGGTCGATGCCCGGGTGCTCCGCGAGGCGTACCTTGCAGAAGTTGAGGCGCACCAGAGCGAACTGCAAAAACGTGCGGCCGCATACGCCGTGGACTTCGTCCCGATGCAAACGGACGCGGGTGTTGATGTTGCCCTCTCACGCTACTTAGCCGTGCGCTCGGCCCGGCTCGCGCGGCATGCCGGGGGACTTCGGCGATGATCGCACTCTTCGGCATAGAGGGACTCGTCAACCCGGCTCTCGCGGCAGGTGCGGCGCTCGCCTCGGTCCCCCTGATTATTCACCTTCTCAACCGGCGCAGACATGCCCCGCTTGATTGGGCCGCAATGCGTTTTGCCCGCGCAGCTTGGAAAAAGATTCGAAGGCGCACCCGCTTCGAAAACCTCCTGCTCTTGCTCCTTCGGATGGCCGCCATCGCACTTCTGGCACTTGCACTTGCCAGGCCCTTTGCGTCAGGTGGCGGCCCGCTGGCCTCACTCACGGAAAACCACCGCGATCTTGTCCTCTTGATCGACGGTTCGGCATCCATGGATTACCGCCTAGCCCTCTCAAGCGTTTGGGAGGAGACGCGCGACCGTGCGCGCGAGCTCATCGACGAGCTCGATGGTAGCTCTGGAGATCGGGTGCACCTCTATCTCTGCGGAGAGTCTCCGCGCCTGCTGAGTGATCGAACTCCCGAAGAGGCTGCCGCACTCCTCTCCACACTTGAAAGCCCTATCGCGGAGCGCTTTAACCTCGAAGTCGCCCTGCAACGTGTAATCGCGGATCTTGACGAGCGCCGTCTCATCGACCCCAGCGCTGTCAATGAGCTGGTCTTGCTCTCGGACGGTCAGCGCTCCAATTTCCTGTCGAATGAAGGAGCTGCTGCTAAGAGCGCGCTCGACTTACTTGTCGAGCGCCAGCTCACATTGCGCGTCGAGGACATTCCGACTCGCGCTACGGGCCGCTTCTCCGCGAATCCGTCAAACTTGACCCTCAGCTCTCTCTCAGCCCTCGACCCCTTCGAGTCGCGGATTCGCACGGCCGGTGCGGCCCCCACTTTGCGCGCCGGTGGAGACGCAGGGTTCCTCGTCACTGTTCGCAACTCGGGCGCCGAGCGGCGCAGTGTTCGGGTCGCTTTGGAAGTCGACGGCGAGCGCAAAACGGCAAAACGCATTGAGGTTCCAGCGTTAGGCGAGCTCGAAGTCCGCCTTGACATCAACCTCTCGAGCGCCAACGGGAGCTCCGCTCTTGCGGGCTCTGCCGCTGTCGAAGGGGGTGTCTTTCATTCGGTCGAGGCGGTTCTCGAGAGCGACAACCTGCCCATCGACGACCGCCGCTCTCTGGTTGTCTTCTCTCCCGGGACGATTGAAGTCTTAGTCGTTAATGGAGATCCGCGGCCAGAACTTGCAGACGACGAGGTCGGCTACTTGATCGCGGGTCTTACCCCCATGGGCGATAGCCTGAAAACGCAAGCCGGCGGCGCGCCCTTCCACCTCACCACTTATTCCGCGGACGCATTCGCGATTGGTGTCTCGGCGGGAACGATCGATCTCAGTAGGTATCCTGTGGTTTGGCTTGCGAACGTAGAAAATCCCGCGCCAGGCTGGGTCTCAAAACTCGAAGATCACATTGCCACCGGCGGGACCCTCGTCCTTTCGCTCGGCGACCGGGTCACAGCCGCGCGTTATAACGAGCGGCTCGGCGCGGGCTTGCTCCCCGTCCGTCTTGAAGAGCGCCTTGCCGTCGCCTCGCGAAGAGATGCGTTTTGGAAACCACGCATTGAAGCTCCCGAGCACCCGGCACTCTCTTTTTTCTCGGATGAGCGCTTTGAAATGTTTTTCACGGAGGTGCCTTTCTTTGAGCTCTTCGGCTCGGTCCCCCGCGAAGGTGCTCGAGTCCTTGCAACCTTGAACGATCAGGGACCCGGCCGGCCGGGAAGCCCGCTGTTTGTCGAACGTGACTACGGCGATGGCCGCACCGTCATTTGGACCTCCTCGATTGACGCCGACTGGAACCTATTCGCCGAGTCGCCGGTCAGCTTAATCCCCCTCACACATGAGATCTGTTTCGGTGCTGCAAAGCCGGCGGGTCCCTCCCGGAACCTAGCGGTTGGAGATAGTCTCTCCGCCGAATTGCCGTTCTTTCCAGAGGCGCCACTGCTCGTTCGCCCCGATGGCTCTTCGCTCGGTATCGCCACCGATGCGGAAGAGTCCAGCGACTCCAGGTTCGGTCCCGGCTCTTGGCTGCTTGATCACATGGCTATACTCGGCACACCTGGCATTTGGCGCCTGCGCACCAGCTCCGGTACGGACGATCCCTTCGCCGTATCCATGAACGCCGAAGAGGGAAACCTCGAGCGCATCGCCTCAAACGAGCTTATGGGGCTTCACCCTGCGCTTGTCGCCGCCCGAGACTCCGAGGACTCAGCAAACACCGGAGATGAGACTGGCGGCGAACTTTGGAGAGGCTTTTTGCTTCTCGTTCTCGCCTGCTTGGTCGGTGAAGCCCTTTGGGCTGGCCACCTAAAAAAGCGCGCGCCCGGAGGTGCGGCATGATGCCCACTCAACTCCCGGACGCCGCTTCTCAAGAGGTGGCCATTCCCCAGGGCTTGGCCTCTAGCTTTGAGCTACTCGAAGCACCCAACGCTTGGGTTGTCGTCCTTGTTATTCTTCCGCTTGTAGCGCTTATCGTGTGGGCGAGTTACGGGCGCAGGCTGCTCGACTCCAACGGTTATCGCGTGCTCGGAATCCTGCGGGCCCTTTCCATCTTGGCGGTTCTCTTCCTGCTTGCCCGCCCCGCTCTCGTCGAGGAGCGACAAGAGATTCGACCCGCAGAAGTGGTCCTGCTGTTTGACGATTCGGCCTCCATGGCAGGCGCCGACTCGTGGGCGGGTGACAGTCAAGCGCACGCTGCGCTTGCCGCGCTTACCGGTTTGGATCCCGCCTCGTCCTCCCGTGGAGAGCTCGCCAAGGAGGCCCTGGGTAGACACCTATTGCCCGTCTTGATCGAACGGGGTTATGTGCCCCACTTGTACTCGTTCGCGGAGGGCTGGACCGTTGCCGACCCCGCAACGTTCGTCCCAATGTCCAGCGGTTCAGCCACACACCTTGGGGATGCGATCCTTGGCTCACTTGGCGCAAATGCCGCACGTCATCTCACCGATGTCGTCATCTTGAGTGATGGCCGGGCGACGGGGGGAACACCGCTTGTGGACGCCGCGCGTCGCGCGAGCGCTGCGGGTGTTCCCGTACACACGCTCCTGGTTGGTGATGCACGCCCCGAAAGCGGCGTCTCCCTTGAGTTGGTCGACGCGCCGACCACAGCGATGGACGATGACGAGATCGCCATCCACCTGCGACTGTCGGGCCAAGGCGAGGAGGACCTGCGGATCGAGGTGCGCCTCGAAGAGCTTGAAAGTGCAAATGCGGAAAGCGGCCGGGTGCTGGACGACGAGTCCATGCGACTCTCCGATGACGGCGCGCGATTGACTTTGGTCGCCCCGCGACTTGAGACTTCACAGCTCGCGCCAGGCGAGTCCAAGCGGCGCTTCTTCTTGGTTCGGACCCCTCCACTCGAAGGCGAGACGCGCCTCGACGACAATGTCGTTCGGCTCACAGTAACCGTCACGAATCAGACGATTCGTGTGCTCTATGTCGATGGCTATCCACGCTGGGAGTATCGTTTCCTCAAGGAGTTCCTGAAGCGTAGTGACGAGAACATCACGGTCCAGTGTTACCTCAATTCGGCGACCGTAGACTTCCCCCAAGAGTCCAGCCCGGGGCTCGACTCCCTTACGAAACTTCCCACTTCGCGCGAAGAGCTGCTCGACAATTTTGACGTTGTGATCCTAGGCGATGTCAACCCCTACCGAATGGGTCGCTCCGTCGAGGAGAGCGACGCATTTGTTGCCGCTCTCGGGGACTTCATTGTCGCGGGCGGTGGCGTTCTGTTTCAAGCGGGCGAGTTCGACAACCCTCGCTCTTTCAGTGGCACTCCCCTCGAAGCCCTATTGCCCGTCAAGTTGGACCCCGCCGGTCGCGCGGGATTTGTAGCCGCCGAAACCGCCTTCCATCCGCTTCTCGAAAACCCTACGAATCCCCACGAGATCACCCAGCTCACCCCTGACCTTGAGGACAACCGCAAGCTCTGGGAGGACGAAGAGGGTCTTGCGGGTTTCTACTGGTTTTTCCCCGTCGAGCGTGCGAAAGCTGGAACGGATGTGCTTCTAAGTCATCCCTTTGAAGAGAACCGCCACGGCAAGCGCCCGCTTCTAGTGACGGGCTACTACCCCTCCGGCCGCACGATGTTTTTGGCCATGGATTCCACCTGGCGCTGGAACTGGCGCTTTGGTCCAAAGTGGCGAAATCAGTTTTGGAAGAGTGCGATCCGCTGGCTCTCCCTCGGCCGCCTCAAAAGTGGCGACCGCCGCTTCCGGTTGGAAGCGGGCCGCACGAGCTATGGTCTCGACGAGCGCGTCGCGATGGAAGCGCGTGTGTTGAATCAAGACTGGCAGCCCTCGGAAGAGGACTCGGTTGAGGTCCGCTGGAGTGGTCCCGATGGTGAAATCAAAACGGACTCCCTCGCCCTCGTGCCTGGCCGGCCCGGTACCTTCCGTGGAGCATTGGACGTCGAGCGCCCAGGCCACCACCGCGTTTGGATTGAAGAGGACGGCGCCGAGCGTGCTAGCTCGGGATTTGAGATCACCCTACCCTCCCGCGAGAGCGCCGACCCCTCCCCCGACCCCGGGGCCTTGGTAGAGCTGAGCGTTGCGACCGGTGGTGCACATCTAACCCTGGCCGAAATCGAATCGCTGCTGGATCAGTTCCCCGGTGACGAAGAGCAGCGCGAGCCGATCTCAGCGCGATTTGATGATGCTTGGGATCGCTGGGAGACCTTGCTGGTCATTCTCCTCCTGCTCTCGGCAGAGTGGCTCCTTCGCAAGCGGATGGACCTTCCGTGAGACGTGCGCCGATCTCCCTTGCTCTAGCCGCGTGCTTTGCCTTTGGAGTCGTCGAGACTCAGGTCTCTGCACAAAGTAATTTTGTCGTGCAGGCCTCACGCGACGTTCGCGACGCGGCCAACGCCAGCCTGGAACACCTCGCTGCGGGCCGTCTCCTCGAGGGGCTTGACTCGCTCCAGTATTTGCTCGAAGACGGCCGTGAGGGACTTCTAGTTGGGGCCGATTTTTTGAATGCGCAAGAGGGTTCGCAGGTCCCGCTACCCGAATGGATTGGCGCCGCGGGCTGGGCTCGCCAGCAAATCGAGTCACTTAGCGCCAAAGATCGTCAGGGTTATGGAGAGCGGGTTGCTCGAGGCGCGGAGCGCGTTTTGAACCGCGCAACCCAAGCTCGCTCTTCAAGTGAGCTCCTAAAAATAGCAAGGCGCTACCCGGCGACACAGATCGCCGTTCGCGCATTGATCACACGAGGTGACCTCGCCTTTGAGGCGGGACATGGCCAGCTTGCAGCACGCTCTTGGGAGGAGTCCAGACGAGCTCTCGATTTGGCTGTACCTCCCGATGCCGACCTCTCCAGCGCACTTGCGGCACGCTTAGCCATACCGCTGTCCTCCACCGTTACGGACGTCGACACCCTTGCAACGACAGAGCAGCTCCCCCCCCGACTCGACAGTGCGTGGACCTTGGATTTACCCCCAGCACCACGGGAGGGCTTCAGCGACTTCGCAAACTTACGGCCCGTGATCGCAGACGGGATCGTCTGGCTCAACACCGGCTTGCGCATCCTTGCAGTCGACTTGTTTTCGGGTGTGACGATCTGGGACTCTGGGGAAGTCCAAGGTTGGGATCAGCTCTCCGCCTGGGCGCGCAAAGAGCTCGTGTTGGGCGTCGCCCGCGACACGCTCATCTCCACCGTTGCAGTAGATAAGACCTCCGGGATTCTGGTCGGAGCGCTGCAGCTGCCGCTCTCCGATGCCGACAACAACAACTTCGGCAGCATTCAGATCACCGTCAGCTTACCCGAGCGCAGGTTGTTCGCCTTTGACTCCCAGAGTGGAGCACCGCTTTGGGATCATGCTCCTCGCCTGGGGAACCAGCTCTCCTTGCTAGGTGCCGACACCTTTGAGGAGCGCATGCGTATCGCGGCGCCACCATTGATCGAGAGCAACTTAGTCCTGGTGCCCTGCTACGAGCTCGCTGGTCGGATCACTATGTTTGTCGCTGCCTACGATCTCTTCACCGGAGAGCTCGTCTGGCGCACTCGGGTTGTTGGTGGACAGCAGCGCGTCAATCTTTTTGGTGAGCACGAATCGGAGTTCAATGCCGCACCGCTCACGGCGATCGACAACAAGTTGATCGTACTCTCGCAGCTGGGTGTCCTCGCGGCTCTTGATTTGGAAACGGGAGAGCCGCTTTGGGAGGCCAGCTACGAACAGTTTGAGCTGCCACGCGCCAATGGGTATTACGCCCCAACCCGCGCCCGGGTTTGGCAGGCCTCCGCGCCCAAAGTCGCGGACGGAATCGTATTCGCCACCCCGGTGGACTGTCCCAACCTAATCGCTTTCGGGCTTGCGAGTGGCGCCCCCCTGTGGTCTGCCTCCGCCCTTGATTTGCGCGGTTCTGGATTTGGCACGGTGAGTGGCGAGATCAATGGGCGCTGGGGACTCGCGTCACCCAATAGCCGCGTAGCAAACAACTCCCGCGGCGAAGTGGACCATCTTATCGCTGCGGACGGCAAGACGATTTGGCTCGGTGGCGATCACCTCGTGGCCTGGACCAACGACCTGGACGATCTGAGCGTAAAAGGCCCCACGCGAACGCGCTTTCCAGCGATCAAAACGCCGAGTGGACTCCTAACCAATGGCCCGATCTCGCCACGCCCCCTAGGCGAGGCCACGGTGGGAACGATTCTAGTCCCCACCGATTGGGGGGTACTTCAAGTGGATCGGGAGACCGGTAAGGCCGCACCTCTTGGACCTTTTGGAGCCGAAGGCAGCCAATTCTATTCGCCCGGAAGTCTAGGCGTTTCGGAGGGTGTCCTTCTGCTCACGGATGAGTGGAGGCTTACGGGTTGGATGCACTGGGGCACTCTTGTGGAGAACGCAGAGGCGCGCCTCGCGAAAGCCAAACTAGAGGGCGCTCTCGACTCCGATCTCCTCGCTTTGGAGTTGGCCCAGTTGCGCTTGAAGCTCGCCACGTCTCAGGATTTAGCGCCCACAGATGCATGGCGAGAGCTGCAAGGAGTGCGTGCTCTTCTCTCTCACGAGGATGGGAGCGACCGCAAATTCGACTTCACGGGGTTACGCCTGTCGGATCCTCTACAGGCACTTCTACTCGCCAAGCTTGGCGAGACACGCCTGCATCTCCTCGAGAGCGAAGCCGCCTGGCAGGGCGCGTTCGGCGACATCGCCGAGGCCCGGGCACTCATCGAAAGAGCTGTACTGCGGGCGCCCGACCCCCGGGTCGTCTGCCGTCTCCTTCACGCTCTGATGAGCTACCTAGAGATCTCCACAGCGCCTCCTCTGCAAGTACGTCAGGCCCGCCTGGAGACCCTTGCTGAGCTCATCAAGACCTGTCCCCGTGAGGTGACCCCCACCGAGTATTCGGCCGTAATGCTCGACAGGGACCTCGGCGACTTCCTCAGCGCCGTGAGCGCCCTTGCTGGACCCTATGCCCGCGCGGGCTTGCCGGTTGGGCTTACCGCTCACCTAGCCATCGCAGCGATCTACGCGCGCAGTGAGGAGCATGAGGGTCAGCTCACCCATCTGCATGAAGCCTTGTGGGAGTACGGCCTCATTCCTGTGACCGACGACATCGCCATCGGAGACCTGGTCGCCAATCAGATTCAAGTGGCGATCGACCTGGCCCCCCCCGGCGCCTACTCCAATTTCGAAGCCGCTGCGCGGGCCCAGATCGAAGTCGCCCGATTAGTCGATGCACCCGAACGTCGCTCCAGCGTCTTCTCCGGTGTTGCCCGCCGCTGGCCCCATAGCGAAGCTGCACGCGACGCGCGAACACACCTACTCGACATCGAGATCGAGCAGTTCTCCAGAGGCATCACCTCGTTCGAAAAACTTGCGAAGCGCGTTTCGGAGGTGCTCTCCGACGACCCCGACCAAGCGCTTAACCAGCGCGCCCTGCTCGCCCTAGGCTGGGCTTCCAATGAAGCCGGAAATCCGCACTTGGCGCACACCATTCTCAAAGAGGTAGCCACCCGCACACCGCAGGCGACCGCCACTTTTGCGAATGGGGAGACGGCCTCCCAATTGCTCGTAAACCTCCGCAGACCTATCGCCGAACAGCCGGCCGACTCCCTCACCACTCTGGCCCCTCCCCTCTCGGGGTCCGCTAGTATTGGAGGCGTGCGCATCGGCCCGTTTGACCCAGTTGAATTGATCAACGCCCTTTTGCCCAAGGGCCAAGTCGCGAGAGATGGAGCTGCGACGAAGCGCATTTTACTCAGCGGCGCGGGGGACGAGCTCTACGCATTCGAGGCCGCCCAAGACGTCTCTCTGGAGCAAGCTGCGACAAACTCGATCCTGTGGATCTTCCCCGTCGGTACACGGGCCGGTGCCCCCTGGTCGCGACTGCTCTGCGCTCTTCCCCATGAGGCACCGGAAGTGATCGCGGCCGTCACCAATGGTGGAGTTGTCGGTATTGCACCCCTTACCGGAGAGCTTCTTTGGAGCATAGACAAGTCGGGGGCACGTGCTGTAGAGATCAGCGGCGATGGCGGGCTCCTTGTCATTCAGTGGCTCTCCTCCGACGGAAAATTGTGGGTTCAAGGTGTGGAGGCTATCGGTGGCGCCAGCTTGTGGCAAACCGAGATCCCAAGTGATCTACTCGACGAATTTGCAGGGGCAAAGATTCTTGTCTCGGGCGCATCGGTCGCCTTGCTCTCCCGTGAGAACGACAGCAGCGGAGTCCTGCTCGACGGTATTCGCGGAGGGATTTTGAACGAGCTAAGTTTTGTTGGGCAAGCCTCCATTCGCGATCGCTCCGCCGCTTGGGCCCGAGCGAACACACTCTTTCTTCCCCACTTCTTTGCGGGGACCGACGGCCGCCCTAACTCGATCGATGCGATTGATATGGCAACTGGCGAGTTGAGCTACACCATTCAATTCGGGAACACACTGGAGCTTGTTGGCATTGCCCACTTTGCAGAGCGAAGCTGCCTCTGGCTGCTCCCCACCAGCGAGGGTGGCACGCTCCATGCGAAGGCGAAATTGATCGAGTTCGACACCGACCTCGGCGCGACTCGTGACCTTGCCGACCTAAGCCCCACAGACCGCATCGTCGGGCTCCCGATTGGCGAGACACTTACGTTGGACGGCCCCCTGCTGTTGGTCGCCTCGAAACCCACCGTATCGCCGAGTTCGGCCCACCAGGGCCCCATGACGTTACGCGCTTTTGGCATCCCGCGCGGTCACTTATGGACCTTGAACATTTCCCCACCAGACGTTTTGGGCCAGGGACTCTACGATGGAGACCTTCCCCCGATGGTTCTAGCCCGAGACACCATAGCAATGACCTACGCAATCACAAAGAGCGGCCAAGACTCGGGTCGCAGTACGCGACTCTTGCTTATCGATCGCCACGACGGCCGCGTTCTTGACGATCGCGCCCTAACGGCACGGCTAGGTCGAATCGAGGGGTTGTCCTTACGCGGAATTGGAAGCGACCTATTTCTGTTTGGTAGAGGGATAGGATCCGGGCGTGGCCGCTTGGAAGTTCTTGGAGGGAGTCGATGAAAACAGCAATCCTTTTCGGGCTCGCGAGTGCCCTTGTGGCCGTGCCGATTGCGCTCTCGCAAGAGCCCAAGCTAGGGGGTCCCCCCCCTCCAGCACCGGTCATCCAGCGAGAGCAGCCCGGCACCGGTGATGGCCCCGAAACCGTGATCACACCCAAACATCAAGCCGCCGTCGAGCGCGGCCTGGCGTGGCTCGCCAGCGAGCAAAACGAAGATGGCAGCTGGACCGGAAAAATCGGACGCAAGCTGAATGATGGATACGACTACACCAAGGAGACGGGACACGTCGGCGTCTCTTCCCTTGCTTGCATCGCATTCCTCGCAGGCGGCCATCAACCCGGACGCGGCGCTTACGGTCAAGCTATCGAGTCAGGATTGAACTTTGTTCTCTCCGCGTGCCAAGAAGACGGCTATATCACGATGAACGGGACGAGGATGTACAGCCACGCCTTCGCGACGCTGTTCCTCGCCGAAATTTTCGGGATGACCCACCGCGAGGACGTGCGAATCAAGTTACAAAAAGCCGTCGACTTCATCGTTACATGTCAAAACGAAGAGGGCGGCTGGCGTTACGTCCCCCTCGAGTCGCAGTCCGACATGTCTATCGTCGTCTGCCAGGTGATCGCCCTGCGCGCAGCTCGGAACATAGGCATACGAGTTCCTAAGGAGACCGTCGACCTCGCCTCAAAGTACGTCAAAGACTCCGCGAACGGGGCGGGTAGTTATCGCGGCCGCGAAACTTTCTTGTCCGGATCGTTTAAATATCAAAGAGAGGGGGCGACTCGCTCCTCGTTCCCGCTCACAGCCGCCGGAGTTACGGCGCTCAACGGACTTGGAATCTATTCGGACGATCGCATTGCCGAGGGGCTCTCCTATCTACAGCGCAATATGGGCACGTTTAACTACGAGTTCGGTGCGCGCGGCGGTGCCCACTACTTTTTCTGGTACGGGCACTACTACGGCGTGCAGGCTATGTACATGGCCGGCGAGCCCTATTGGACTCCCTACTTCGAAGAGCTTCGTGGAGACCTACTTGCCCTGCAACAACCGAGCGGTGCCTTTCCGAACCGAGTGGGTCCGGGAGAGGCCTTCAGCACAGCGATGGCTGTTTTGATCCTTGAAATCCCCTACCGCTTCCTCCCGATCTTTCAGAGGTAACCCGCGCAGTCCATGCCTACTCAACCTCCATCCAATCCGACGATCAGGTCGCTGAAGCAAACGCCCGCTCTTGAGAGCGTGCTCAAGAAACTTCGCGGGCAGCTGCGTCTGCTCATCCTTGCCGAGGGCTTCGGCACGGCCTTGATCACCGTTGCGGCCTGGTGTGCGTTCGCCTTTGTAGCCGACTTTGCGCTCGGGGTTCCGCGTGGAATCCGTATGGCCCACGGGGTCTTGCTCGCCCTGCTCCCCGTGCTTGCCCTGTTCCGTTTCGGGCTTCGACACCTTGCAAAAATACCAGACCAACGCGGCATGGCCGTTCTACTCGAGCGGGCCAACCCGGGTCACTCCGAGCTCTTTGTAAGTGCGGCGGATTTTCAACTTGTGGGCGGTGAGCGCTCGGAAAGTGCCCAGTCCCTTGTCCAAACGGTTCTTGCTCGCGCCAATCAAGCCGCCTGGAACATCAACACCAAAGAGCAACCCGTCTTCTCATCGCGTGGCCCCCTCAAGAGACTTGGTCTTGGCCTGTTGGCAACAGCCCTCCTTGCCGGTGCTGGCCTGACCTGGCCGACCTACGCAAACATCTTTGCCAATCGCTTGGCCGGCGGCGACAACATTTGGCCGCAGTTGACTTTCCTTACGATTGAGCTGGGTGTCGAGGGCCCTCCCGAAGTTGAGTCGGGTGAGCTCCACGTTCGTATCGCCCGTGGGGAAGACCTGCCCATTTCCGTTCGCGCATCTGGTCGCATCCCCGAGGAGGTCGAGCTTGTCTTCTCCGACGGCGCCTCCCTTACCTTGCGCGCAATTGCACGTGGAACCGGCGACACACTTTTTGCCACCACGTTGCGAGGTGTCCAGGCGGACATCAACTTCTTTGCCCAGGGCGGAGACGATCGCCGCGGGATCCCGCGTGTCTTTGTCGAGGTCCTCGAGCCGCCCGACCTCTCCAATATGGCGATCGTGGTAACGCCGCCAACCTATACAGGCCTGACCCCGTTTACGATTGAGAACGCGGACGCTACCATCTTGGCGGGAAGTACCATCGCTGTCTTTGCCGAGTGCGAAGGCCGCGTGCTCCAAGGCGATGGCTCTCGCAATCAGATTACGGGAGAGGTCCGCCTGCTCCCGGAGGATCGACTCATCACCTTGTCCAACGCCGAGTTTCCGGGTACTGGCGCACCTGCATTGAGGTTTGAGATCGAACCGGAAAACTCACTGCGCTTCCGCTATGAGCTGGTCGACTCCAACGGTCTTTCCAATCCCGACCCCGGACTTTGGGCCATCGAGGTCAAGGAGGACCGGGCGCCTCGTATCGAGATTCTTCACCCACGCGGCCTCACCCTTGAGACCGTTCCCAATGGTGCCTTTTCCCTAGCCGCCATCGCCACGGACGACTTCGGCATCTCCGGCATCGTGCTCATGGCAGAGGACGAGCGCGCGGAAGACTCCAAGCGCACCTTCCCCATCGACAACTCCCCTTTCCAAGAGGATGCGTCCAGCTCTCAAGGCGACCCCGCGGTTTTCGGGTTTGCACGTTTTGACCTCACCGAGCTCGTCGGACGCGACCTAATTGCAGGAGACACCATTCGCCTTGAGATCAATGCCCAGGATTCGCGGCTTCCGGTAGCGGGAATCGGTCGCTCTCCTGCGATTTTGGTCCGTGTTCTCTCCGTCGATGAATACATGCGGAAGATACAGGATCGCCTCTCGATGGCGCGTCGAAAAACGTCCGAGCTCTACGACCTCCAACGCGAGAAACTGCGCCGCACCGAGGAGCTTCTCGACGCCACCAGCGACACGCCTTTTAGCGCGCGCGACCGCATGGACTTAGCATCTGCCGCATCGGGCCAAAGGCGGGTCACCGGTGATGCTGCCAGCCTACTCAGGGAGCTCTCCGGCCTAACGAGTGACGTGCTGCATGCGCGTGTCGACAGCGAGGCGAGCCGTCAATTAGAGCAGCTCGACTTCCTACTTGCGAAAGGATCGGGCCGTAACTTCGACCCCGGGATTTGGAGTGCCTTGATTGAGCAACACCAAAAGGGACGCTTGGGAAGCGCGGGTTTTGCAGGGCACCTACTCGACCTGACGGCACTTGCTTTGGAGATCGATCAAGTTCGGGCTCACGCGGCGGCCGAAGCGCTTGCGCTCGCCGAAGAATCCGAAGGGGAAGGCGACCTCCAGGCGGCCCTTGTCTCCGCAGTTGAGTTGCAAGCTGAAAACCTAGCCGCCATCGAAGACCTTCTAGGGCGCCTGGCCGAGTGGGACAACTTCCAATCCGTCCTCTCGCTTGCCCGCGATGTTCTCGAGCGCCAAAAGGGCGTTATGGAGCAAACCCGTGACTTGGCGACCCAATGACCCGACTCCCTATGAATATCCTCTATAAAGAAGTCTTGCTCTGTATTGTGCTCGCCGGTTTCGCAGGAACGGGTAGCCCCAGCTCGCTACCGCTGCAGGTTCCAGGGTCCACTCCGCAAGACGGGGATAGCAGAGCCATTGCCGGTCTCGCAGGGGAGCAGGCGCTTCTGACCCGTCAGATCCAGAGGTTACGCCAAACGATGGAGGTACTCGTGGGTCGACTTGAAGCCGAAGGCCGAACGCACGCCGTCCAGCTACTTCGGGACGGCCTCGAAATTATCGACAAGCGCGAAGAGGGAGCCGACGGCCTCACACTCAACGAGCGCATGGGGCACGCACGAGACGAACTCTCGGGGGGGCAGTGGATGCAGTCGCTGGAGCGCCAGCAGTCGGTGATCTTGGATCTCGAGGCACTACTCGAAGTCCTTTTGGATCGCCAAGACATGGACAAGCTCGAGCAGAAGCTTGAGCAAATCGCAGAGGCAAAGGAAGTTTTAGACAAGCTGTCACGGGAACAAGATGAGCTGCAACGGGACACAAGGGAACTTCAAGAGCAGCTGAAGCAGGGCGCTGTCGAGGAGTACTTGAGCGCGATCGCCGAGCTAGTCCAAACGGAGCGCGACCAGCTCCAAGAGAGCGAAACCGCGGGCCGCAGCTCGAGCGCGCTCGAACGCGAGCGCATCGAAAAGGAGCTTAGTCAACTTAGCAATCGCGAGAACGAGATCGCCGAGCTGTTGAAGGGGTGGAGCCCGAGCAACGAGACCGGTTTGAAGAAGGCATTGCCCGAGCTGCTCGCTGCCAACGATGCCCAGGAGGCCGCAGCGCTTTTGGAGAACGCCGCTACACGACTACAGGAGACGGCTGAGGCTCTTGCTGCAGACCAGGCACTTGAGGAGTCCCTCGCCTCACTCAGCGAAGCCGGTGAAGAGGTCAAGCGTGCGAAGCGCCAGTCGGGCACACCAAATGGCGCCGAGAAATCCGCTGCGGTAAAAGCAGCCGAAGAGGCCATCGCCGACTCGCAGTCCGACCTGCGCGCCGAGCGGAGCGCGGCCACAAGCGTCGGTCGCAGCGCGCTTGAGGATGCCCTGAAGCAGCGTGCCGAGGCGCTTCGAGAGAGAGCCGCACAGCTAAAGGCCACGGCCCAAGAGTCGATGGATGCCGCCCAAGCCACTCTGGAAGAGCAGGCGAAATCGGGAGCTGCGGATCAGCCCACCAGTGCTGCCGCCGAGGCAGTATTGGAAAAACTCGATGAAGGGGCGGCCCCTGCCATTGAAGAGCTACGCAGCCAAGAGGAGACCAGAAACTTTTTGCCCGAGGCGATTGCTGGTGCTCAGGAGGAGCTCTCCTCCATGGCATCTGCACTTGCCGAAGCGCTTGAGCGTCTCGCCGCTGCCGGTGAAGAGAGTGGTGAAGACACAGAGGCAACTCGAAGCGCGAAGTCCTCCCTTTCGAGGGCGGCGGCGGCGATGAAGGCCTCGGCGAAAGCTACGGGGGAGGCGAAGTCACTCCAAGACCAAGGTGAGGCGACCGCCCCGACCGATGCGGCAAAGGCAACGGCATCCAAAGCCGCTGCCGCGGAGGCTAAAGCCACTGCGAGTGAAGCCGCTGAAAGTGCGAAGGCAGCGCTCTCCGAAGCACTGGAAGCCCTAGGCGAGGCGCGCGAGAAAACTCTTTCTGGCGAGGCGGGCAAACAGGCCGAGCAGAGGGCGGAAGCCCAAGCCGAACTTGCAGAACAAGCCCAGGCTCTCGCGGAGAAGCTTGCGGAGGAGTCGCTCGCCGGAGAGTTGAGCGAACCCTCCCAATCGGCTGCTGTCGAGTCGATGAAAGAGGCGATGGAGTCCATGAGATCCGCTTCGAAAGCACTGAGTGAAGGCCGCTCTGGCGAGGCCTCGAAACAACAGCGCGAAGCTATCGACTCCTTGGAAGAAGCTGCACGCGAAGTCGAAGACGGTTTACGCCCCACCACCCCTGAAGAGCTATCGGAAGCGCGGGCATTGGCGGAGAAACAAAAGCAAATCGAAGACGACCTGCTCCAGCTAGCAGAGCGCCTGAAGAAAGAGGAGCGCAAGGATGCCTCATCCTCGGCGAGTAAAGCCGCTGAGGCTGCTGAGGATGCCTCGGAAGCAATGCAATCCGGCGACCTGTCGAGTGCCGAAGAGGACGAGCGCGATGTGCAACGCGAGATCGAAAAGGCTACGAAGGCCCTCCAAGAAGAGGAGGAGAAGTACCAGCAACTTCGACAAGAAGAGGTACTTTTGAAAATGACAGAGGAGCTGGAGGCGCTGCTCACCACTCATCGGGAACAGATGGTCGAGCTTCTCGAAGTCGATGCGGCCCGCGGTGAGCGCGAAGAGCCGAGTCGCGCCCAAAAGCTTCGCCTGCGGCGGATTGCTCGCGAGCAAGAGGCGGCAGCGGAAAAAGCTGGCGAGCTAGAAGTTGCGATTCTAGCCGAGGGCAGCACGGTGTTCTCGGCAATCATGTCAGAGGTCAAAGGCAACTTGTTGCGGATCGCCTTGCTACTAGGCCCTCCGGGTCAAATCGGCGCAGGGGAGGGCTACGACAGTGGCGAGCGAGTACAAGGCATTCAGACCGACACCGAGCGACTTCTGATGTGGCTCGTAGAGGCGCTGCAGGAGGAGAACGCGCGCCGCAAAGACGAAGAGCAACAAGAGGATAAAGAGAGCGACCCCCAAGAAGAGGGCCAAGACGAGCCAGCACCTGAACCGGAAAATCGCTTAGTGCCGAGTCAGGCAGAGCTGAAGCTTCTCCGCAGTATGGAGATCGACGTTGCGCGCAGCTTGGAGCAAACACTGGATGCCTGGCCCGAGCTCGCAGAGATGTCGCCAGAGGACGTAGATCCACTAATCCTGGAAGACATCATGCGCCTTGCTATGCGTCATACCCGCGTTACGGAGCTGTTTGGTGAAGTCGCGACAAAACTCGGCGTCCCCATGGGCGAAAACTAGCGGTACTGTTTAGGAGCCAATCCATGAAGAAGATCACAGTTCTTGCCTTGTTGCTAGCCTCGCCCAACCTTGCGTTCGCGCAAGAGGTCGAGCCCAAACCAGCGCCCGTCCCCGTAATCGAGGGACCCAAAGAGGAGCTGCCCGAAGAGTCCAAAGCCCAGGAAGAGGGTGAGGTTCCGAAGGTCCCTATTTTGCCCGAGGGCTTCGGCGAGAAGCCCAAGGACTCCACCGAAGAGATCGTGGAGCTGTTCAAGAAGGTCAATGAAAAGATGAAGGCCATCGACGACCTGCTCTTCGACATCGGTGCGGGCGAGGCGCCTCTCGCCGCCCCACAAGATAGTGGGCTGGGCGACCTGTTGAAGCTGACGAAAGGCGCAAGTGATGACGTGGTTCGCGATATCGACAAGATCTTGAAGATCGCCGAGGAGATGAGCAAGTCCCAGAGCCAGTCCAAATCAAAAAGCCAAGGCCAATCGGGCCAGCCTGAGAAGAAGCAAGGCGAGAAGGCGGAAGGTGACGGTGAAAAACCAGAGGGCGGTCCACCTCAGAAGGAAGAGCCCCAAAGTGGTGAAGAGGACAAAAACGGCGAAGATCCTAGCGGCGAGAAGGACGAGCAACCAAAAGGCGAGCCAAAGTCCGGGGAGGAGAGCGACGAGCCGGGATTGAACACACCCGGTAGCGATTCAAGCGACGCTCAACTGGGAGCCGGCAGCAAGGCCAACCGAAGTGAGCGCTGGGGCGAGCTTCCCGAGCGTCTGAGGGAGACCTTCCGCACACAAGGTGGAGAGGACCTCCCCCTCTTCTACCGCGACTGGATCGAGTCTTATTATCGCCACCTCAACCAAGGCGACTCCCGTTGAAGGCGCTGCTTGCACTTGCCCTCGGGCTGACCTCGGTATTCCCGGGGACTGCCGCCCTTAGTTTTGCCGCTCCCAGAGACGACGCGGGTAAGGCGCAGGGAGCGCTAGGACTCGACGCAAAGTCGAGCTCTCCAAATGCCGAAGGGCTCGTACGTCGAGGCCAAAGCAGCGGGGAACAACTCTTTCAGCCGGGCCCCAATGCGCCCGAAGTTTTGGCATTAGAGCGCGGTCTCGCCTGGCTCGCTAGAGAGCAAGAGAAGACGGGCGACGGCTCATTTCCAAGGGGCGAGGGAAAGGATCTGAAGTACGCGCCGGTTGCGATCACAGCGCTTGGTGCACTCGCGCTAATGGCGGGCGGATCGTCTGCAAGTCAAGGGCCCCACCACATCCAAGTCGGGCGCGCCATTGATTACCTCTTGGTGCATACCGATTTGTCTCCCGCCTCGTTACACCACGGATTCATCAGCGCCGGCGGAGATGAGACCAGCTTGATGCATGGGCACGGCTTTGCGACCTTGGCGTTGGCCGAGGCGCTTGGCATGTCCCCCAAAGGGGAGCGTATCGAGAAGGCGCTGAAGGCGGCTGTCACCCTCATCGAGCGTACCCAAGGCACCGCCGGAGCATGGTTCTATAAACCAGAACGCCAGAGCGAACACGAAGGCTCACTCACTGTATGTATGGTGCAAGCTCTGCGGGCCGCCCGCGAGGCTGGTGTGTTTGTCGACCCCCTCGTCATCGCAAAAGCTGATGGCTACCTCGAGCGCAGTCAATCCGAAGATGGCAGTTTCGCCTACCAGATCGGTTCACCGCGAACATCCGTTGCACTGACAGCCGCCGCAATCTCCGCGCTCAACGCGACGGGAAAGTACTCAGGCGAGATCATCTCAAAGGGAATGGACTCAATTTGGCGCGGCCTTAGCCAACGCGAAGTCGAGCCAGAGCTTGGTCGCTTTCCATTTTACGAGCGCTTCTATTTGGCGCAGGCATTCTGGCAGGCGTCCGACGAGACACACTTCAAGCGCTGGTTTCCCGACGAGCGCACCAAGCTCATGCGGTCCCAGGACAAAGACGGATCTTGGGCCGGCACCATGTTTGGCCAGGCTTACGCCACCAGTATGAATTGCCTCGTATTGGCGATTCCAGGCAGTCTCTTACCTGCTTTTCAGCGCTAGCCCGGATTGCGCGCAGCGCTTTCTGAAAGTTGTTGCAACCCGGCAGAAGCCCGAAGAGTACAAGCGGGTGTGAACCATGCCCTACCCCATCCGGGGATCGCGATCTTGACGACCTCTCCACAACCTCCGGCCCACTCTCGAAGAGCTACAGAGTCCTTCGAAGCTCGGCTAGAAGCGGTGCGCCCCGAGCTCCTCGTCTATGCGAAGCGCCTGATGCCAACGGGGAGGCCGACGTCCATTCCCCACCTAGACCATGAGGATCTCGTCCAGGATAGCTTGGCGCGTGCACTCACTTTCCAAGCCAACTTTGATGAGGACCGTCCGCTTGCCCCGTGGCTCAAGCGCATGCTGCTGCGCCTATTCCTGGACCACCGCAAGCGTGTACTCACCTCGCCAAGTTACTTCCGACCGGGACAGCCCGTACCTCTCGCAGAGGAGCTGAGCGAAGAATGTAAGTCGACTCCACAAGTGCTTCATGAAGATGTGGAAGAGGCCGAGTTCCTCCTCGCGCAACTCGAGGAGCCGGAGCGCGGGATTCTCGATAGCTTCTACCGCGAAGGCTTGTCAATCGCCGAAATCGGAAATGCACTTAGCCTCCCGGCCGGAACCGTGAAATCGCACCTACATCGCGGGCGGCTGAAGCTTCGCGAGTTCGCCCAAAAAGCATCCCGAGACTCCACCTCCCCCGACCTGTCATGAATCATCCCACAGACGAAATGCGCGTGCAGCTCTGGGAGTATGTACACGCCGCACTCGACAGGCGAGAGCTCGCAAGTCAAGACGCGCTCGTCCTCGACATGTTGGTCGAGTCTCCCGAACTCGCACCAGCCCTTGACGAGGTGCTCGTTCTTGAGCGCGACCTCCTCTCACTTGCGCATCGCAAATCGACTGCCGCTCCTTGGCGGCTTTTGGTTGGCCGAGGACGAGCCGCATCCTTGGCGGCGGCCATGCTGCTCGCCCTAACACCATTCGTTTTTGGTCCCACTTCAGAGCCACTCTCTCCGAGCTCCACGAACAGCCCCCTGGGCCGCATCGAAGTGGTCGCGGGCTCAGAGAACGCGGCCGAGATCAACGCTCCATCGCGCCCCATACCAACGATTCACTCCTTTGAGCTGACCGTACGAAGTCAAGCTACCCGAGCCCCGGAGTCCACAAGCACAACTCCTCGCGCCTCCACACCGCGCGCGACAATCCGCACACTCACCGCCTCTCGTACACGTACCGCGCCCAATAGCGCACGCGCCTATCGCTAGTTATGAAATTACTCCACCTTGCACTCTCCCTCCTCTCGCTCGCTCCACTCTCCCAAGCCCAAGCCCAAGAACTTTCGGCCCATACAAGTGATCAGATCGAGGTATCCAAGGACGGCGTCCAAACCGTACTTTACGACATTCAGGACCTCATTCAGGATCGACTTACTGATGGGCTCGCGGGGGATCTCAATAGCAAGCGCCTAGCTGCTACACAGGAATTTGTCGATGTTCTCCGCAGTGTCATCGACGGCTCCAAGCGCGGCCTGGTCTCGATGGAAGGCCTCCCGGATGGCCGATTTCAGGTCAAGGGCGCGGCTGCGACACATGAGTATGTCGTTGATTTCCTTAGCGCCCAACGCAGGTCGACCAAGGGAGTGTCCCTCACGATGCTACTCCTTGAAATGCCGGCCGGACACCTCAAGAAGCTCGGGCTGAATGAGTCCTCTGCAATCTTTAATGGAGAGGTCGAGTGCGCTGACTTCCTTCAGCGCGTTCGTGCGGATGGAGAGGTAGACGTCATGTCCACTCCCGCGGTCTCCTTCCGACCAAGAAGCACGGCCTACATCTCAACGACCAACGAGGTCTCCTATATCGCCGACTACATCCTGCAGATTGTTGAACCTGGCAACACGGAGATCCTCGATCCCGTGATTGGTGTTGTCGAAGAGGGTGTGGCCATCAACGTGCGTGCTGTACCCGTCCCGGGCGGCGTGTTTCAGTTCGATCTCGAGATCAACTACTCCATGTTGCAGCGCCCCATCCCCATGGTCAAGACGCGCATCCAATCTGGCGATGGCCCCGAGGTCGAGATTTCCCTTCCCATTGTCGACAAGATCAGCCTGAACTCTGTCCTTGCCCTCACCGAGGGAAGTGCGGCCCTGATCTCTTCTGCTTCACCTGCAAAGGACCGCGACTTTGCGATTCTAGTCAAGTTCCCCAAGACGCAAGGACCGCTTAATCAGCGCGTCTCCAACCTCTTTGATGAGATGCGTGTTGGAACCTATTCGCACCGCTGGTTCCCGCCTCTCGAGTGGGAAGACATCCCCGCACTGCTTGAGATGGCTTGGTCGCCGCGGCTTCTAAAGACCTTCCCCACCAACCCTCTCTCTTCGCAGTCCATCACAACTTGCCGGGAGGGAGTCATCGCACTTTGGTTGATCGAAGGGATTTTAGAGGGGGGGAATCTCCCTTCCCTGAACCCCATCTTGCTGCAAGAAGGATCGGGCCTCGCCCCACTGGACGCACTCTCAGACGAACAGCAACGCAAGTTGTTAGAAAGCGCCCGTGTCGCTTACGGCAGCTGGTGGAAGATCGTTAGCGAGAACCGCAACCGAGCGAAATCAGCTCTGACCGACACCGGCCTCCGCTGGTACTAGAACGCGTAGGGAACCGCCGGTAGGGCGACTCCATCAATCCAAATCACGATCGAACCCGAAGGTGTGTAGTCAGGCATGTCTTCGGGTTTCTCCAGGATGAAATAAAACTCGCCGTCCTCTTGTCCGCCCTCGAAAACACCTTTGCGCTGCGAGACGCGGTGAGCAAGAGGGGGCGTGATCGGAGCTCGACTCCAGGTTGGTACGGCGCCACCCTGGCTCCCGACACCGGCTGATCCTTGACCTGGGCGTGACTTCCTATTGGGAACAAAAGGAACCCCCGCAGCCTGGTCCTCGGTAAAGGTCATGGCCACCTTTGTGTTGGGCCCTAAGCGACAGCCTTGGGAGTCGCGAGGCCGGACGCGAATCCGGATTTCATTGGGAGACGCTGCGTGAAAAGGCATCGGCACAACAACTTGAATCTCTGTCTTGTTTTGGTCGACAGCACCCGCGATCTCAAGGGGAGTGTTCGAACTTACGATATGGCCATTCACTACAACGACCGGGATCGGGCCCCCCGCTTTGCCTGAAGGTTGGACTGTCGTCTCGTAGCGACCATCGCCCAAGTCGAGCACCGCTCCCGTACCTGGAAACCCGGGGACAAGGATGCTCACAGCTTGTCCTGTGCCAAGGCTAAGCCCACCTGCGTCTTTCGGCGAGACGACGATACGAATGGTATCCGTGAGGTTCGCTCGCATGGACTGTGGATGCATCGCGATGTCCGTTGCGAGCGCGTCGGGTGTGCCTCGGAAATGAACCCGAGGAACAATCGCCGGAGTCCAACCGCCCATGGTCACGACGACCTCAAATGCTCCTGGTACCTGCGACAGAGCGAACTCGCGGAGGAACTCGTTACCAGAGATGTGCGTGACGGCTCCCAGCGGCGTCAACCCCGGAACATCGATCTGAACGGTATCTGTGCCAACGAGCTTCTGGCCGTGTTTGTCATGTGCAAACACGCGGACAGACAGCCGATCAACGCCACCCGGAACACCCGGAGCTTGCGAGGCCATCGGCAAGACCCGCGCATTCAACCGGAAGAGCTCTGGTTCAACGACGTGAAGTAAGCGACTGGGAAGGGTGTGCAGAGGTCCGAGCTCGATCCCGGATGGGAACTTCACAAACACATCTGCAGATGCCTCCATGCCCATCCCAAAGTGTGCAAGAGGCTGATGCTGTGAGGCTGTCGGCCCATCGCTTCCAATGGCCCGTCTGTGCACGCGTCCCAAGGAGTCCGTCCACGAGACGAGCGAGCCTATGCCGCCCGGAGCCGACGTGTGAGTCTCCAGGGCGACTTGCAGCCAGCCCTGCCCTTTGCGATCGAGCTGGTTCTCGTAGTAGCGCGCCGCACCGGCTGTTGCCGTTACGAAAATATCAAGGTCGCCGTCCATGTCCATATCGCCGATGGACAGCCCTCGATCGTCGATAGGATCCGCAAGGCCCGCCGAGCCGTCATCTTTAACCATTGCCGTGCTTGGGGCTACCCCCCAATACAGGTCGTTCGGTTCGTCGCGCCCGATGTGGCTAAAACCGGCAACCATCCCAGCGACGTGACCATTGACCACGAAGAAGTCTTGCATCAGGTCGGCGTCGGCATTGAAGAACACCGCACCCCACGAGCTATTGAGAGTGTCCCCACCCTGCTTCGCTGGATCCGGGGAGTAGCCGGACACGATATTGTAGAACTGCTGCCGTTCGTTCCAAGCCAACCCCGATGCGGGCCAACCGTTGTTCTCAAAATAGTAGTTCTCGCCGACGTCCGTTTTGTACAAATCAAAATCACCGTCGTAGTCAAGGTCTCCAAAGGCAAACCCCATGATGCCACGCAGGACGTTCAAGCCAGAGTATGGGCTCACGTCATTGAAAGAGTTTGTTCCACCTACAGGTGACCCCGCGAGTTGGCCATCCCCGAGATTGCCGGGCAAACCGACGATGGAAGTGGCGAGCCAATCGTTGCCCACAAAGACGTCGAGCCCACCGTCCTCATCGGTGTCAAGTATCGCCGTCACATGCGTCGAGCCTCCCCAATCAAGACCAAGTGCTGCGCCAAGCTCAGTGAAAGTGCCGTCGCCGTTGTTCTGGTAGTACTCGTTTGGCGAGACCTGAAACTCGGAGACGAGGAGGTCGAGCAGCCCGTCTCGATTCAAATCAAACCACTGCGCAAACAGGGTGCGCCCACTGCCGCGCACACCAGCGACATCGGTTACATCACTAAATACGGAGCTGCCGTCATTCTGATACAGCCGATTGTTCCCTTGCCCTACCGAGTCGCTTACCGAGTACGCGCCGAAGTAGAGATCCAAGTCGCCATCATTGTCGTAATCTCCCAATGCGACTGCACGATCGAACTCGCGTAGGTCGATCCCCGAGGGCTTTGTGATGTCGGTAAACATTGGGCCGTCGTTGCGCAGAATCGTGTTCTTATCAATTCCTCCGCAAAAAACGACGTCCGGATCACCATCCCCATCGAGGTCTCCAATCGCGACCCCCGTTTGCGCCCAATCCCAGATCCCGCCCTTCGGCAACATCTCGTCAAACCCCGCAAGGCTCGAGTGCTGTAGCCCCAGCTCATCGGCGCGCTCAACAAATTTCTGCAAAGGCGCAAACCCAAGTGCCGCAGGCACAAGAGCCCCATAGACCGGTACCAGGACCCAAAAGCCCAAGGGGAGAAAAAGTCGCTTCGGAGGAGTCATCGTGAGGGCTCAAGGATCTTGCAAATCACCCTGAAATGTAACCCCCTTTCTCCAATCTGGCTGAAAGAAGCCCTATTTGACCTACAGAGACATCTTACGAGGGAGACGCGAAGGCCGAAGTCCCCCCTCCCCTAGCGCAGCGCCAAAGCCCTAGAGACAGGAGACTTCTTGTCCGGAAGCAAAGACGGAGCGGCGCGCCTTGACAGCGCGCACAACCTCGCCAGGAAGTACAAGGCACTCCTGCAGGTGTGCTCCGGCTTCGATGCGGGCGCCTTCCATGATGACGCAATTCTCGACAATCGCGGCGGGATCGACTTGGGCCCCCTCAGCGATGTGGCACGAAAGCCCTCGCTGCCTCATCACATGTAGGTTGAGGTCGAGCAGGTCGGGTGGTGCAGAGAGGTTGAGGTCCGCCTCGATGACCTCGGCGGGAACGACGCCATGCCCGCTTTGAACAAAGAGTTCAATCGTAGTGGTGAGCTCGTACTCGTCACGCAAAGCAGTCCGAGGCGTGGCCCGAACTGCGTCGAAAATCGAAACGTCAAACAGGTACAGACCGCATCCTTTTAGGTTTGTACGTGGATAGCGCGGCTTCTCAACAACGTGGCTGACAAATCCATTCTCCCCCACCTCGACAGAGAAGTTACGCCGCATGGCTGCCATATCATTTTCAACCTTCACAGCGAGTACAGCGTCAACGCCCTCTCGGCCAAAGGCCTCCAGCATCGAGCCAAGCTGCTTCGTCTCAAAAAAGATGTCGCCCAAAAAGAGCAAGAATGGCTGGTCGAGATGGGGCTCCAACTGACCAACGGCATGGGCGATTCCAAGGGTCTCCTCCTGCTCCACGTACCGAATACGAACCCCCCATTTCGAACCGTCGCCAAGCGACTGCACGACGCGGTGACCAAGGTGCCCGATAACAATCAGAATGTCGGAGATGCCGAGCTCGCGCATGGCCTCCACCTGCCACAGCAAGAGCGGGCGATCGAAAACAGGCAAGAGCGGCTTGGGGTAGTGATCGCTGAAGGGGCGAATTCGTGTGCCTTTGCCAGCGGCAAGGATGACACCCTGGAATGGGCTGCTGTTAGTTGTGGTCATGGCACGCCAAGAGTACCTCCCCTAGCCGCAAAATGAACCTAGCAGCCCCTTGAAAAAGGGGCCGAGCTAGTCGATCCCCCCTTGAAACCGACAAGGAATCGAAAACCGCGGCCATGGAGTCTGGTTCGGCCGCCTCGAAGCAAGAGGACATTGGGGGCGTCATTGCGCCTTTGATTTCAGATGGCGGCTGTTCAGATTTACGGGCGGCTTTTGATATAGGAGTCCATGGAATGGGCCGTGTCCCTCGCAAGAGAAACACGGCCCACTCTGTATTTGGTCGCCGTACTGCGACCCTAAAACGTCTCGCCTAGTTCAGCGGCGTTCCAAGGTTGCGGGCAACCCAAAGGTAATCCGAGTAAGGAGAGACCATCAAGAGGTCCAAAAGCCCATCGTGATTCAAGTCGGCAAAAGCTGACGCAGTCGTTCCGTAGGGAACGGGCATTCCGAAGACCGAAGACTCAAGGGGCACGATCACTGGGAACTCGCCGGTCCCGTCGCCCAAAGCAATCCTAAGCTCACCGGAACCGACGGGGATCACGATATCGGCATCGCCGTCGGCATCGACGTCAGCAATCGAAAGACTTCCCGGGTTGGCCCCGACCACCAAGGTGCTCAGAGAGAATGCGAAGTCTCCATCGTTTATGAGAATCGAGATCTCATCGGTGAAGAGGGTGCTCTGACCAAAAACGAGGTCGACAGAGCCGTCGAGGTTTAGGTCTCCGGATTGAATCGTTGCCGAGACGCCTCCGAGTGGAAAGCCTCCCTTGAAGGTAAGGCCCCCGAGTCCGTCTCCTTCCAAGAGAGCGATGCGCGGATTTTGACCATCGAGATCTGTCATGGTGATGACAGCATCTGGAGCGCCGTTATCATCGAGGTCACCTCCGAATGCAGCAAACGTTCTGCCACCCATTGGAATCGGCGCACCTACGGTGAAGGCGCCGGTGCCATCGCCGATCAAGACCTGAATCGAGGAGTCGGCCGAGTTGGCTACCAGGACATCCCAGTGTCCGTCCCCGTTAAAATCGGCGGCATCCAGCCCCAAGGGCTTCGCGCCAACGACCGTGCGGTCAGCCGGGCTCGGAAGGGTGAAGAGCAAGCTGCCAGGGTTGCGCAAAAGCTGAACCTCTCCCGATTCGTAGACACTGACCAGTACGTCGGCAAGGCCATCCTCGTCAAAATCTCGGATCACGGCGTGACCCGGAGTCTCTTCGGCCGCTAGGGCCAAAGGGACGGTTGCGACGATCTCAAAGGTTCCGGTGGCAGAGCCTTGCAAGAAGGTCACGTGCTTTTGGTACGTATCCACCGTCACAACATCCATATGCCCATCTTGGTCAAGGTCTGAGACCAAGACGCCTTGGGGTGCCTCACCAATCGAGTAACCACGTGCGCCAAGGAAGCTGCGGTTATCCAAGTTGTACAGGATCGAGATGTCGCCCGAGTTGATGCAAGCCAAATCTACAAGCCCATCGCCTTGGAAGTCGCCGGAGACTAGGCCGTGCGGGCCTAGGCCTACGTTGTAATTGATTATCGGGCTGTACGAGGTGGCGGCGCCAGTCGCACTGCTAGCGGTCTCTTGGAACCTCACAGCGATTGCTTGATCCTCGATCATGGCAGCGGCGACGTCAAAAAGTCCATCTTTGTCAAAGTCATGCCAAACAGCCGAGCTCTGATGGCCTCCCATTTCAGCCTCTTCGATAAACAGCAAGCCGCCTGGTGTGCCGCGTAGAAGCAGTGAGCTCGTACCCGAGAGCTGAGCCACGGAGAGGTCGTCAAAGCCGTCGCCGTCTACATCGCCGGCATTTTGAATCACGGGACCAGCAGCAGTCGGGAAGACCATTCCTGCGGGAAGGAATCCACCGAGTCCGTCATTGGTATAGGAGACAATGCGGTCGAGGCCACCGTTAGCAACTTCAATCTCACCAACAAGTATGTCCAGGTCGCCGTCGCCCTCAAGGTCAAGCACCGCGAGGCTAAGGGGGGTGGCTTCATCAAGACCGCCCGAGGTTGGTCGCAACTCGCTCATCAAGATCCAGTTGCCGGATTCAAAACGCAACTGTTGTACGACGCCGGCTCCATCGAGTCCAACAAGAAGGTCGTCCGAGGTCCCCGCGTCAAGATCGCTGGCCCCAAGCTCAAGCATTGCAATGTCGAGCGGCTCACCAATCAAGGGGGTTACCGATGTGAGCGCGAAGCCACCCAACGAGTCCTGTAGGTAGAGCGCAAGCTGTCCACCCGAGCTGCCTGTTAGCAACGGCTCAGCCGCTTGAAGGCACCCCACAGCAACGTCCGTCAATCCGTCGCCGTTGTAGTCGCCAACGGCCAAGGACCAGGGGTCTTCCGGAGTCGGCAGGATTTCCGTCGATAGGTAGGTGCCATCAGGAAGCCCGATGCCGATGAACAGCTCGTTGGTGTGCGAGCCGATCTCAGCAATGTCGCGCAAAGAGTCGCCATTGAAGTCCGCAAACTCCGCGCCGGTAAGCAGGAAGCCCCCCAAGGAGACATCTTGGCGAAGTTCAAAGGCGAAACTTCCAAATCCGCCCGTACCGGGAGGAGGTGGAATCGGAGAGATCGTGCTGCAATCGCCTCCACCAGAGCACCCAGCTAGAGTGCTTACAAGGGCAGTGGCAAGTAGGATCGGGAGGCGCTGTGCGTTAGGCGAGTGATTCATGGGGATTCCAGGGACTAGAGTCCATTCGAGGACGCTTGTAACCAAGGGGCGGCCAAATTGCGAAGATCTGCGACACAGGCAACTCTATCAACTTAGATGAGAGTCACGGGGCGCTTCGCTCCGGTGGCCTAGATTTTAGTGTATTGACGATTCCAAAATCGGGCTGTGGAAGTTGGGATCCACCCACCCGAAGGGCGAAGTGGGACGCATTCCATGGCAAGTATTCCCCAGTTATAGGGGGAGTGGCGAGGGAGTAAGCAAGTTTGAGCAGCTTACATCTAAACTCCAAGTTCCTGCTTTGCCTCCGACACCTTCTCTTGAGCTCCTAACCGCCGATTTTCAAGTCGCTCAGCAAGGCGGATAGGAAAACATTTCCTGCTAGAAACTCACTAGAAATATTGGATTTAGAAGCGGACGAGCAAAGAAATCGCCACTTCTCCCCGGCGACGACTACAAGTAGACAGGGATCTTTTGAACGTAGCCCTCGGCGGCATGGCGCAGATGCTCACGCTCCGCGTCGGTGATCGGACGAATGATCCGAGCGGGCACTCCGGCGACCAAATGCCCTGCGGGCACCTCGAAGTTTTCCTTCACGACTGCGCCGGCGCCGACGATACAGTCCTCGCCAACCACGGAGCCCGCCAAGAGGATGGCTCCCATTCCAATCAAGCTTCGGTCCCCCACTCGGATTCCGTGAAGCACGCAACCGTGCCCGATTGTGACCTCGTTGCCAATCACATTGGGGACACCGGGATCTGCGTGGATCATCGAGAGGTCCTGGACGTTCGTCCGCCTTCCAATGGACACCAAGGCGTCGTCGCCTCGGATCACGACACCAAACCAGATGGTCGAGTCTTGGCCAATCTCGACCTCACCGGTGATGCGCGCATTGTCGGCGATTGCGGCTCCACCTTCGAGGCGGCGGAATAAGCCTTTAGTTGGGAAAGTAGCCATAGGGGATTTGGGGGGAGAGTTGAACTAGAGAGAGAGAGCCATCGTGCCTGCATTCCATAAGCAGTGCGCGACGATTGCTGGCAACAAGTGACCAGAGTTTTGGCGAAGAATGCCAAGCACTAAGCTCAATGTAAAAACGGGGAGGAATGCGGCGGTCCCGTGAATTAATCCGAACAGCAAGGACGTCAACACAACGCCAGCCAACGGGCCAAGTCCTTGCACCGCTAGGGGTTGGACAAACCCCCGGAACAAGACCTCCTCCAAAATAGGCCCGACAAATGTAGCTAGCATGAGCCCGCCGACCAAGCCGACTCCACTCATGGAGATCAGGCTGACCAGCACATCTTGTGTGGCGAACTCGTAGCCGATGAGCTCGAGCAGGTAGGGGTTGACGGACATGACTCCCAAAATGACGGGGACTGCCAAAAACACTCCAAACCCGCCATAGACTGCCAACTTCAAGAGTCTAGCGCCGCAGACTCCGGGCGCCAGGCCCATCCCACTCGCCGTAAGACTCAAGGCGTCGCTACGACTAAGTCCCGGGCGCTGCCTTTGCGTTGCAAGGACTCCGCCTGCATACGCTGCCACACAGCCAAGGAGCAATCCAAAGTCCGTTGCGAGCAAGCTGTCGAGAACGGACTCCATTGCAAGCTGCCTCAGCCCGAAGAACGAGAGCTCCATACCCAGCAGAATCACACAAGCCGCGAATGCGATTTCAGTGGCTGTCCAAAAAATGGAAGCGGCTGGTGCGCCTCGCTCTAAGAGCACCCTCCCTATCCGAGGTAGTGTGGCTCGCAGGATCCAGAAGCCAAAGATGAGAAGCGGAAGCCCTGCAAGAGCAGCGCTTGCAGGGTCAAAAAACTCCGCCGAATCCGCCGCCACCTGCGCGGAGAGCTCCCCTAGAAAAAATGGAATCAAACTTGCTCTCTACTTCGAGGAGGCGGACGCTCCTGGACCGCCTAAGAGACCACTATCGGGCGAGCTCGCGTTGGCGTACAGCTTCCGTGGAATCCGCCCGGCCAAAAACGCATTGCGTCCCGCACTTGTGGCGTCGCGCATCGCAGCAGCCATACGCAAAGGCTGTTGGGCGAGGGCAATGGCCGAATTTAAGAGAACTCCGTCAATACCCAGCTCCATCGCAAGGGCGACATCGCTCGCAGTTCCAACACCCGCGTCAACAATAACGGGGACGTCAACCAACTCTTGAATAATGCGGATCGCGTTCGGGTTGAGAACGCCCTGTCCCGAGCCGATGGGTGATCCCGCCGGCATGATCGCAGCCGCCCCCGCCTCGGCGAGGTGAACGGCCTGACGAGGGTCGTCCGATGTGTAGACCATGACCGTAAAACCCTCCGCGGCGAGGATCCGTGTAGCCTCGAGGGTGGCGACGGGGTCGGGTAAGAGAGTCCTCGTATCCCCAAGGACTTCGAGCTTGCAGAGGTCGGTCCCGAGCAGTTCGCGCGCCAGTCGAGCCGTGCGAAGGGCGCTCTCGGCATCGAAGCAAAATGCGGTGTTCGGAAGGATCGTGTACTTGTCACGATCGATAAAATCAAAAATGGACTCGCCCTTGGGAGCTTTCAAATCCACTCGCCGAATCGCAACCGTCACACAGTCGGTTCCGCTAATCTCAAGGGCGTCGCGCATCTCGGCAAAGTCCTTGTACTTGCCGGTACCAACAAGCAGGCGTGAGTGGAATTGGTACTTTCCGACCTGCAAAATGGAGTCGGCGAGGTAATCGTTCTTCATGGGGAGCATTCTAACGGGAGGCCATTCGAAATCGGCAGGGAGACGTGAGTTATCCGCCGCCAACCAGAGTTACGAACTCGACTTGATCCCCTTCGACCAGCGCCTTGTCCGCATGGGTCGACCGGGGTACCAACTCACCGTTGACCTCGACGGCAACGATCTCTGGGCGCAACCCCAAGGCCTCGAGGAGTAGGGACACCGTTGAGCCCTCCTTGGCGACTTGAGCAACGCCATTGACAGTTAGTCTCATTCTTCAGAATCCTCGCTAGTAGCAGGTATCTCGTATCTCCCAACGAACCCGGTGGAGGGCTCAACGCGAATGAACGCGCACTTGAGGTAGTCCGTCTCGGGAAGGTCCAATCGCCGCGGGTGGTCCGAAGAGGCTCCGTGTATATCAAGCAGGTGAGCTGTGGCCTGTGCGTCGCGCGCCGACTTCACAAGAACCTCGTGAAAGGCGTCTACCTTCATGTTGTAAGAACAAGAGGCCGCGACCAAGAAGCCCCCTTTGTTGAGCAGCTGGAAACCGCGCCGAAATAGCTCGCCGTAGCCCCGCATCGCCCCACCGAGCTCTTGTTTAGAGCGAGCAAACGCCGGCGGGTCCAAAATCACGATATCCCATGACTCCCCTTCGTCGACACGCCGTCCGAGGTCACGCATCGCATTGACCTTTTCAAAGCGAACGACGTCCTCGACACCGTTCGTCTTTGCATTCGCAAGGACGCGCTCTCCTGCACTCGCCGATTGATCCAAACAGAGAACGTCCTTTGCACCCGCTTTTGCCGCGAGTAGTCCGAACAGCCCGTCATAGGAAAACACGTCGAGAACGCGCGCCTCTTGGGGCTGGCAAAACCCGCGCTCCCCGAGCTCTCGCACAAGCTGAGCCGCCCGCAGACGATTATCCCGCTGGTCGAGGTAGTGGCCCGTTTTATGCCCGCCCAGCAGGTCGACGGCATAGTGCAAGCCACCCTCATCGACCATGAGCTGTCCCATGGATGCCTCGCCCATGAGCCACTCAACCCTAGATTCAAGCTCTTCGTGCCTTCTCACTGTGGCGTCTGATCGGTCGAGTACGCCCTGAATGGTGAAGCCTCGAGAGGTGAGCTGAGTTAACAAGATCTCCAGTAGGAAATCACGCATTTTGTCGGCCGCCTCGGTTCCACATTGGAGCACGAGTCGATCGGCGTAGCGGTCCACAACAAGTCCTGGCAAACCATCGGCATCCCCACCGATAAGCCGGCATGCTCCCGCTGGCTTTTGAGGGTCTAAGAGACCCGCACCGGCGCGCGCATCCAAGCAGCGTTGGATGCGCGCCTCCCAGAAAGCCCTGTTCGGCTGTTCAGGTGAGCGCGTCACCATCCTCAGAGCCAACTTCGAAGAGCAGCTGTAGAGCGCCCAACCGAGCACGCCCCCGTCCTGTGCTTTGACGGGTACAAGCTCTCCTGGGCTGGCCTCTGTTTTCCCTAGATCACTACGATAAATCCAGGGGTGTCCCTCGAGTAGTCGCCGCCGCCCGCGGGCGGATAGTAGTACTTGTCCCATATCGCTTCCAAATTGCCTTTTCGCTCTTGCCGCTCAGGCAGTCCCAAGTGGAGCGCGGGAGTTTAACGGCGCTACTCTTCAACAAGCGCCAAAAAGCGCGGGTCTTCCCACAGACTTGAGAGGTCTGGGTCACCCCGGGCCCAACGCTTCTGCCTAGCGAGGGAACCAGGAGAAAAGTGATTCTCCTCGAGCTCACGTCGCAACATACCGAGAGCCTCGTCTAGGTCCCCTAGGAGCGCATAGGCGCAGGCGAGGTTGTAATAGACAGCCGGGGCCGGCTCAACGGTGCGGAGTAGTGCCCTAGCCTCGTCAACAGCGCCAAACCGAGCGCGATAGCAGGCGAGCAGCCCCTTCATAAAGTCCGTTTGCTGTAAGGCGTAGGCACGTTCGAAGTAGGCGAGTGCTGTCTCGGGGTCACCGAGACGCACGTTACTTGTAACAGCTAATGCGACCAGCGCCTCGGAGCGCAGGTCTTGCGTCTGCTTGATCTGGGCATCGTGGATCGCGAGGATACGCTCATCGGTTTCAGCAGATCTCCGCTCCACTAGCGTATTCTCAACTGCCTCCAAGCTAAGGACCGCCTCCTCCAAAACACCCAATGCCTGCTTGGGACGGCCAGCATCTGACAAAGAGCCCCCGAGCGCGATCTGCACCCGAGCGGACAACCAAGCTCCCCAGGCGCCCTGCTCTAGGCTGCCCCCACTCTGCAGGTCCTCCAGTAGTGTCTCACACAGAACAACAGCGTCATCACCACGATCCTCGGCCCGTAGATCACCTGCGAGCAGGAGGGCGAAGATCGAGGGGAGGCGCAGCCCGTCCAATTTCTCCCAACCCTCTTCTCGCTCGCGTTCCACAGCGGCGGAGAGTGCTTGCCGCTGCATCTCGAGCATTTGCATTTCCGCGGGGTCCCAAGTGCTCTCCAATGCCCTCTGGACGGCTCGCAGCTGGGCAACTCGCAAACTCTTGAGGAGCTGAAAACGACGAGGATCATCGCGCGGGCCCTCTTCGGTAGTCGCGTTTTCTGGAGCCCGAAAGCCCGGCAACTCGCTCCCCACAACCACGCGACAGGCGCGGCCTAAGTCGAGGAGCAGATCGAGAGAACGCGACCTGCCCGGCCCTGACCAGTTCTCGTTTTCGGGGGCGGAAAAAACCAATCGACGAGGCCCCAACTCATTATCCAATACAACGTCAAACCCAGAGATGGAGGCGTTCGTATCCACGGCCGACTCGCGCAGCTGTGCCCACAAACTAAACTCATGGGCGGCGCGCAGATGGCTAAGCACTTTGGGGTCCAAAGGTGAGTGACCGCGCGCGAGAAGACACGTCGCCGCCATAAGATCAACCAACCCGCGAAGCTCGAGGATCTCCGCTCCGCGGCGAGCAGAAACTACAGAGGGCTGACGCAAGTCCGGCACCAAATCAAGGCGCTCCATAGAGAGACCGTCGAGCGCAAAAGAGGCGCGCATCAGGGGGCCTAAAGTCTCATCGGGACGACCGTCAGCGAGCAGTGCGGCAGCCTCTAAATAGCATCCGAAAAAGTGCCATCGGCGCGAATCGTACTCGGCCCCTCCGCGGTTCCGTCTAGTGACAAGCTGCGCCGTCGAGAGCGCGTCCTTCAGCTCGATGCCACGTCCAATTTTATAAATAGTACGTCGCACGAGAAGCTCTTCGGGATCCCACCCCGAACCACCTAGACCCTCAAAAAGAGCGAGGACCTCGACGTCACGGGCACGCGCCCCCAGACGGGCAATAGCCCCATCCAGAGCAGCACCGGCGGCATCGCGAACGGCCTCGGAGTGGTGATTTTTGGCAAGCGCTAAGACACTCTCAGCTTCCCGCAAACCAGTGGAGACAAGAGCCCTTGGCAAGCCCTTCAAAAGGGCGACAAGCGCCGAGTTCCCCAGTCTCCCGCTTGCGAGGTTCCGCAGCAGCATACTGTCCGAACCACCCTCAATCTCCACTTTCGAGGCCGTAGGCGTAAGAGCGAAGCGAAGCAGATTTACGAGCCACTCCCCGCCCAATGGTGACTCCGCCAGCTGCTGTGCGGCCTCGACGGACTCCGCACCAGAGAGCTCCGCAACTAACCAGGCCAGCTGCCTAGGGGCACGCTTGCCCTCCATCGCTCCAAGCGCTTCGAGTGCTGCCGAGCGCACACGCGCATCGGTGTCAAAGCGCACACGATCCGCGAGCGCCTCAGCCCTCCCGTCCGCCTTTCTAAGGCCGAGAGATTTATTGCCCAGCCGCACCACAGCAGCGATGCGCGCCTCTGCGGAGAGAGCCTCTCTTCCCGCATCGTGTGCGGACAATTGATCCATAACGTCATCCACTCCCTGTCCAAAAACGGGGAGTCCGGAGAGGCTAAGCCACAGGAGCGCAAAGAAGAGCCGGACGTGTCTCAAACCCCCTCTCCTTCTTTGGCAGCACCGCGCCTCTCAATGGGCGCCTTTTCGCTGTTCGTTCGGTATTCCAACGCGCGACGTGTTACCCCAAGACGACGGGCCGCTGCACTCACATTACCGCGCTCAAGCTTCATCGCCGACCTCATCATCGCACCGGTGATATCGTCGATATTGAGACCATGGGCGAGTGCGCGTTCGGCCAGCTCCTCACAGACCCCATCAACAGCCTCCACCAAGAAGTCGAAGGCCTCTGGGCCCAACTTTCCATGCTGCGCAAAATGGGCTCCTCCCACCCCGCTGGTCCCCAACACGAGGGCCCGCTCCAAGGAGTTTTCAAGTTCGCGCACATTACCTGGCCAGGGATGTGCACGCAGGCAGTCCAGAGCCTCAGCCGTTAGGATTCCACCCGACGGTGGTTTGGCGAGACCCAGCTCGAGGCGCTCCAATAACCTCTCCACCAGGATCACGCACAAAGCGTTGAGGTCCTCCATGCGCGCTCGCAAGGGCGGAACCTCTAAAGGCACGACCGCCAACCTATAATACAGGTCCTCCCGGAAGCGGCCGGCCGCCACCAGTGCCGTCAAATCACTCGCAGCGGTCGCGATCAAGCGCACGTCAATCGGAATTGGGCCCTCGCCCCCAACGGGCTCAACCACGCGCTCCTGGAGGGTCCGCAGTAGCTTCACCTGCATGTCCACGGGCATCAGGTCGACGTCTTCCAGCACTAAGGTCCCGCCTTCGGCGCGGCGAAAACAACCTAGTCGCTCGTCGCGAGCATCCGTAAAGGCCCCTTTGACATGCCCAAAGAGCTCGCTTTCAAGCAAGCTGGGGGAAATCGCCGCCAGAGAGACCTCGACGAGGGGGCCTATCGAGCGCAAACCCGAGCGGTGCATTCGCCTGGCAATGACGCTTTTCCCAACGCCAATCTCGCCGGACAATAACACGGTGACATCGCTTGATGCGACCGTATCCACCGTGGCTAAAAAGGCCCGAAAGATCGAGGATGAGGACTCGGTGAGCAGCCGTTTAAGGATCATTTGGGTAGTCGCTAGACGGTGCGGGAAGCGAAAAGGGATTTCCTAGAAAGAAAAAGGAGTGCTGATAAGGCCATAAGAACAGCCCTGACCGTTGACATTACTTCATAGATATAACAGACTGTGTGGCCTAAAATCGACGCAACGGTCACTTTCGGGTGTAACCCATCAGGGAAGCAACTGAAACCCGACCCGGCTGCGCCGGTCTGTGCGACGTAGGGTGACTGCGGTTTACCGCTGACTTCTTTAGTGAAGGGTCGCTCTGCGGCGCTTCTTTTTTTTCTAGCTAGCTTTCTCACTTCCCGCGACATGAACCACGAAGAATTCCTGCGCCTGGTGGATGTAATCCACCGCGACAAGGACATCCCCAAAGAGCACATCTTTGAAGGGCTGGAGCAGGCTATCGGTATGGCCGTAAAGAAGCGCCTCGGCGTTGGTGAAGACTTGATCGTCACCATCGGCAGAAATACCGGCGAAATAGTCATTGAAGATGACGAGGGTGAATATGAGTTCGAGCTCGCAGAGCTCGGCCGCATCGCCGCCCAGGCCTGCAAGCAGGTCATGCTCATGAAGTTCCGTGAATCGGAACGCGACAGCCTGTTTGACGAGTTTGAAGCCCGCGTGGGTGAGCTCGTCACAGGATCCGTTCAGCGTTTTGACGGCGACAACATGGTCATCAACCTCGGCAAAGTCGAAGCCTGGTTGCCACGCGAAGAGCGCGTCCGCGGCGAGAGCTTCTCCCCCGGCGACCGCGTGCGCGGCATCATCTTGGAGGTCCGCAAGGATGGTCCCAGGATCCGCATCATCGTCAGTCGTACCCACCCGGACCTTGTTCGCCGCCTCTTTGAACTCGAGGTGCCCGAAATCGCCGACGAGGTCATCGACATCAAGCGCGTGGTTCGCGAGCCTGGCTATCGCACCAAGATGGCCGTCGTCTCTATGGACCCCAAAATCGATTGCATCGGCGCCTGCGTCGGTGTTCGTGGCTCGCGTATCAAAGCCGTCATCGACGAGCTACGCGGCGAACGAATCGACATTATTCGGTGGTCCGACTCCCTTGAGACTTTGATCATGAACGGCCTAAAGCCCGCTACGATCCACCTCGACAACATATTCCCCGACATCGATCGCCACGCGGCGATTGTCATCGTGGATGAAGATCAGCAGTCCCTTGCCATCGGTAAAAAGGGACAGAACGTTCGACTTGCCAGCCGCTTATGCGGTTGGGATATCGACATCATGACTCGTGAAGAGTTCGGGGCGAAAACCCTCGGTCGCAACGCGGAGCAATCCGTTCCTGTCAAGGACAAGGACGAAGCTCCCGAGGTATTCGAAACTGAATCCTCGACCGAAGCCTAATTTTGCCCGCATCCCTTTCAGCCGTCTCCAAAGAGAACCCCCTCAGCATACTCCGTGAGTAAGAAGCGAATCTACGACCTAGCTAAGGAATACGGCATGGCCGGCAAGGACCTTGCCAGCAAGCTCAAAGACATGGGGTTCACCCAGGTCAAGAGCCACATGACCGCCTTAGACGATTTTGAGGTCCTCGAGGTTCAAGCGAAACTCGAAGCCTACGGCGTCATTGGAGAGTCCAAAAAGGACGACACTGGCGAGGATCTTGGTGGAGGCTTGATTGTCCGCCGCAAGAAGAAGGTCAAGGCGGTGGAAGCCGCGCCTTCCGAGGCAGCCGGCAGTGCTCCAGAGCCTGCCCCCGAACCCAAAATAGAGACTCCCGTCCCAGCGCCCAAGCCTGCCGAAAAAGCTTCGGTTCCCGCTCCCCAGCCTGACGCTGCTGTCGAGACACCAGCACCAGCCCCCAAGCCGGAGGCAGCTGCTCCGATTGAGGTTGAAAGCACTCCTGCTGTTGTAGAGGTGGCTCCGGCTGCTGTGGACGTCGCTCCGGTTGAGGCGGCGAAAGTTCCCGAGCCGATCCAAGAAATTGCACCTGTAGCCAAAGCTCCGGCAAAAGAGAGCGCGGCACCTGAGAGCGCGGCACCTGAGAACGCGGCTCCAGAGAAGCCAGCCAACGAGGCGGAAGCTGCGAAGACTTCGCAAGAGACTCCCGCGGCAACCCCTGGGGCCTCCGCCCCGGCCGCAGCCACTCCTGGTCCGTCCGGGGAAGTCGCTCCAAAGAGAAACTACCCCGAGATTCAGGCGCCTAGGGCGTCCACGGGCCTGGGTCCTAAACCCGCAGGTAAAGTGGTCGGTTTCATCGACCTGGCCTCGATCCCGACCCACAAGCCCAAGCGCCCAGATTCCCGTCGCTTGCGGGGTGCTAACGAAAACTTTAAGCCCAATGTTCAGCCCACGTTTGGCCGCGTAGCTGGCGTCCCCTCCCATACGGGTGATGCCGGAAACCGAGACGACTTGACTGCAGCTCAATTGCGAGAGCGAGAGTCCGGACGCTTCCTTCGCCGCCGTGGTGGATTCCAGGGTCGCGGACGCGGTGCAGGCCGCGGTCGCGGTGGCCAGCGCATGGGTAAGGAATTCGGCGGTTCGCCGATGGCGGGCAAGTCGGTAAATATCGAAGAGCCGATCATGATGAAAGGACTCGCTGAGTCCATGTCCATCAAGGCCACCGAGCTACTTAAAGTTGCTTTCAAATTGCTTGGCTTCGGCTCGGTAAACATCAACTCGCTGATCGACGAAGAGACCGCGACGATTCTCGCCGAGGAATTCGAGGTTGACCTTGTCGTCTCCCAAGCGATTGCTGCTGAAGCGGCTCTACTTACCGAGCTCTCCAATGCTCGCGAAGCTATTGATGACGAGCACCTGATTTCCCGTGCGCCAACCGTTGCCTTCCTTGGCCACGTCGACCACGGCAAGACGACACTCATCGACTGCATCCGCGAGAGCCGCATTGCAAATACCGAAGCCGGCGGCATCACGCAACACATCGGTGCTTACATGGTCAGCACAAAGTCCGGCCACAGTGTAACGATTGTCGATACCCCCGGTCACGCCGCCTTCACCGCAATGCGCGCCCGTGGCGCATCTGCCGTTGACGTTGTCGTGCTGGTCGTCGCCGGCGATGACGGCGTCATGCCGCAGACCCGCGAAGCACTTGATCATGCCCGCGCAGCTGGCACCCCCATCGTGGTTGCCATCACCAAATGCGATCGCCCCGAGTCCAACCCAGAGATGGTCCGCAACGAGCTTTCGAGCTTCGATCTAATCCCTGAGGATTGGGGCGGAACAACAGCCATGCTCCAAGTCAGTGGTCTTACTGGCGAGGGTGTCGAGGAGCTGTTGGAGCGCGTTTTCCTTGAAAGCGAAGTGCTTGAGCTTCGGGCCCACGAAAAGGGTCCTGCAGCCGGTGTCGTCCTCGAGGCGGAGATTCAACAGGGCAAAGGCAAAGTCGCGCACCTTATCGTGCAGGACGGAATCCTTCGTTGCGGCGATGTCATCCTTGCGGGCGAAGGCTACGGGCGTGTTCGCTCGATCCATAACGACCGCAACAAGAGCATCAAAGAGGCTGGCCCATCCATGCCGATCGAAGTGACCGGACTTAGCGAACTGCCGAGTGTTGGCGACCGGTTCCACGTAGTGGATAGCCTCTCCCGCGCTCAGGAAGTCGCCACAGAGCGTGCAACCAAGCGCCGCCAGATGAACCAGGTTCAACGGCAGTCGGTCAACGCTGACAACCTCTTTGCAACTGTTAAAGCCAGCAACAAAGCCAGTATTAACCTGCTGGTCAAGACTGACGTTCAGGGTTCATCCGAAGTTATTCGCCAGCAACTCGCTTCGATGCTGCACGACGAAATCGAAGTCAAGGTGCTCTCTGCGAGTGTTGGCTCTGTTGTCGATAGCGATGTCGACCTCGCCTCAACCTCAGATGCAACGATCCTTGCGTTCCACGTTTCAACTGCGACCAAGGTCCGCAAAGAGGCCGACCGCAAGGGTGTCAACATCCTTAACTTCCGCGTCCTTTACGAGCTTCTTGATTACGTCAAGGGCCTCATGGAGGGGAAGTTGGCTCCGGACATTACGGAGGTCATCACTGGACACGTCGAAATCAAGCGTATCTTCAAGAGCTCTCGCACCGGCAACATCGCTGGTTGTATGGTTCTCGACGGTACGATCAGCCGCAACAGCAAGTTGCGCCTGACACGCGATGGCTCTGTCGTCTTCACGGGCACAATGGGATCCCTACGTCGCGAGTCGGACGATGCCAAAGAGGTTCGCGAGGGCTTCGAGTGTGGCTTGACCGTCAAGAACTACGATAACATCGAAGTTGGCGACATCATCGAGACCTTCGATCATGCTGAAACCGCTCGTAAACTCGAGCTCAAAGAGCCCGATGCACTTGACGCTATGTCAGTTGCCGGGGACAAGTAGCAGCTCCACGTGGCTAATCCAAGGACCCTAGCTCGCATCGCCGCGCGCATTAAAGAGCGCGCGGCGTATGCGATCGAGTTCGAAATCTCGGACCCGCGCTCAGCATTCATCACCATCACGGAAGTGACGGTCTCGAACGACCTCGCGTCTGCAACAGTCCTCTACTCTGTCTTGGGTACAGAGGGAGATAAGAGCAAGGTCAAGCACATGCTCAGCGACGCCGCTGGTTTCATTCAACGCAAAGTGAGTCGTGTCCTCTCTATGCGTCGCGTCCCCCACCTCATCTTCCTCTTCGACGATAGCATCGAGAAGGCAGCGGCAATGGACGCCCTCATTCGCGGAGCCATCGAGAGCGACAGGAGCATCAATCCTGTAGCCCACGGTGAGATCGATCTCGATAAAGAGGCCGAGTAAACCCGTTTCCAGGGACGGAATCTCCCCTAGAGGCGGTGCGTCAGGCTGCTGAATTCAAAACGTGCCTCCGCCTCGATCGACTGCGCAGCAGAGCGCTTGTCATCCCTGGGAGGACAAGCGCCGATCCTTCCTTTGTGCAGTATTGACGCGGAGCGGAGTAACTCCGGGGACGGATTAGACGCGGCGCCAGATGACGCCATCAGGTCCATCCTCTAGGGCGATCCCCTCGGCTAGAAGTTCGTCGCGTATGCGATCGCTTTCGGCCCAATCTTTAGCGGAGCGCGCCTGTGTGCGTGCGTCGATTCTTGATTGGATCGAGGCCTCTAAGCTGCCATCCTCAAATCGGATGACACCTAGGATTGAGTCGACACTCTTGACGAAGTTGAGGGCCTCACGTGCAGCTTCCCCGGCCACCTCTCCGCGGCCGACAGCGCCTCGTAGGGTCCCCATAGCTCCAAGAGCTCTGGGAACCATCAGGTCGTCGTCCATTCCCTCTTCGAACTCCTTTCGCGCCCTCTCGACGTGCTCCATACCCAATGGTGCCGCCTCAACGTCCTCCGAAAGGCGGCCCAAGTCCTGAGCCAGGCGATCCCAGTTTTCGATCGAAGCGCGGCTCTCTTCAAGGATGTCCCACGTGAAATTCAGAGGCTGACGGTAGTGCCCTCGCAAAAGGGTGTAGCGCAAGACGCGGGGCTCGAACCCCCGATCCGTAATGTCATCGAGGACGTAGACATTGCCGAGACTCTTACTCATCTTGCCGCCATCGACCTGCAAGAACTTAGCGTGCGCCCAGAACTTGGCGAACTGCTTTCCGTGGAATGCCTCGGACTGCGCGATCTCACATTCGTGGTGGGGAAAGACATTATCCTCTCCACCCGTATGAATGTCGAGCTGCTCTCCAAGGTGCTTTCGAGCCATCGCAGAGCACTCGATATGCCAACCTGGGAACCCATCGGGCCCATAAGGTGAGTCCCACTTCATCAAGTGTTTCTCATCCGATTTCCAAAGCGCAAAGTCGGCCGGATTGCGCTTCTCTTCACGAACAGCAATGCGCGAGCCCGCTACGAGATCCTCCACGCGGTTCCCCGACAGCTTGCCGTAGGCTGGGAACTTGCTCACGTCAAAATAGACATCACCATCGACCTCATAGGCGTATCCAGTCGCAACTAGGCCTTGTACCATCTCCAGCATCTCGGGGATGTGATCGGTCGCGCGCGGGTAGATCATCGCTGGGAGAAAGTTGAGTGCCCCGAGATCGGAGAGGAACTCCTTCATGTAACGCTCGGCCACAGCCCACGGATCGATTTTCTCCTTAGCGGCCTGTGCGAGCATCTTGTCTTCACCTTCGTCGGCATCGTCCACGAGGTGCCCGACATCGGTGATGTTCATGACTTGCTTCACATCGAACCCTTTATACTCCAGCCAACGCCGCAACACATCCGCGAACAAGAACGAGCGGAGGTTTCCAATGTGCGGACGCCCGTAAACGGTCGGACCGCAGTTGTACATGCGCACGATCCCGGGGGTAAGGGGAACAAAAACTTCCTTCTGATTCGTGAAGGTGTTGTAGAGTCGGAAGGTCAAAATGTGCGCCAAGGATTGGGGCGAAAGCCGCCCAAATGATGAAGTCAGGATGAAGTTGAGGTACTCGGAGCAAGTTTGCGCCAAGATTCTCAGAGCAAGATTCTACCTCCCGGCTCGCGCCCTGTAAGTTCCCGTCGTGAAGAGTCATCTACTTAGCCCAGAACTTCCGGAGATCGCTTTGGGCGAGCTCCTAGGATCCGGCTCTACAGGTGAAGTTTTCCTCGCCGAGTTGACCAAGCCATGGCTTGGTTTGGAGGTTGGCACCCCTGTGGCAATCAAGCGGCTCCTGTCCTCCTTATGGGGAGACAAGGCCGAGGAGCGCCTCCTGCTTGCCGAAGGTGAGCTTGGATTGAGGGTCCAGAGCCCAGGCCTCGTGCGGGTCCTCGCGACCGGGTACCGCGCCAGTGAAGGCGCTCCGGAGATCATCATGGAGTGGATTCCGGGGGAGACTCTCGAGGCGGTTCTCCTCAATGGTGCCTACCCCGAGCCGCTTCTCCGCACGCTTGCCCAAATGGTTGGCAGAGGATTGTCCAGCTTGCATAAAGCGGGTTACGCCCACGCCGATGTCAAACCAGAGAACATCAAGCTCGACGGAGAGGGAAGCGCCCGCCTTATCGATTTGGGATACGCCACTCGATTTGATCCCTCGGCAAAGGACCCAGCGGAACTCGAGCACGAACCGGGCAGTTTGAAGTGGATGTCGCCGGAGCGCCTAATCGGTGGCCCCCCAAGTTTTGCCGCCGACGTGTACGCACTTGGACTTGTCCTTTACGCGGCTGCGACCGAATGCCACCCTTCGCAACGAGATGGGAACCTGCCTGAGCCCTCGACGATTCAACCAAGCCTGACGCCCTTGTTTGACGATCTCGTCGGCGAGATGCTAAACCCCAATCCAGTCGAGCGCCCCTCTGCAGAAGAGGTTACCCAGCGATTCGGCGCGGGGGAGTCTTCACCTTGGTGGCAAGCACAGATCGTCGCACTTGGAGAGGTGGAGGCGTCCAGCCCCCGTGCGCGAGGTCCCCTAAGTGAGATTGTTGCTATCGGCCGCAAAGCGGAGCTCGCGAAACTTAGCGCCCTCAGAAAACGGGAAGTCAGAGGCTCCAATAGCCCTCTCCTCCTAACGGGCGAAGAAGGAAGTGGAAAATGGGAGCTCGTACACGAGTTTGCCGCACGCGCTCGTCGCAGCAACTCCCCCCCTCTCTTCCTCTCGGGGCGCGCTACTGAGATGTCCGAGGTGCGACCTTACGGAACTCTTTTGGAGATCCTGCGCATCTGGCTGGGCACAACGCAAAGCAAGGCTCTCTCTAGCACCCATCGCGCGCGCCTTGCGCATCTCCTCACTCCGCGCTCTGCCAATACACTTGCGGGTATCCTGGACCCCATGCCATCTGGCCCCATTGAGGGTTCTGTGCAAGCCGCACTTACGGAATGGGTGCTCGCGCTGGCTGAGCAGTCTCCCACGATTCTGTTCGTCGATGAACTTCAGGATGCGGGTGAAGAGACGCTTCGCACGCTCCTTAAACTCTCGAGTTCTGCACGAAGCTCATCCCAGCTCTTCCTCATCTTCGGCGAGCGGGATGACCTCGTAACGCGGCCTGAGCAACGCTTGGAGGAGATCGCTGCGCAACGTATCCAGCTAGGGCCACTCTCCCGTGAATCCATGGCAGCTATCGTTTCCAAATACTTTGACAAGGCGGCACCGCAATTTCGCCTCGTCAAAGTGTTGATGGACAGAAGCCGTGGAAATCCCGCCCTACTTCACGAGGTTCTGCTCGCGCTTGAGAGCGCGGGAGCAACTCGGAGCAAGAACGGAAAGCTTCACCTTGAAATTAAGCCCGAATCTCTTCCGTTCCCGGCCTCGCTACGCGCATCCATCACGGCCCGATTCAAGAGGTTAGATCGAGCTCACCGGTCTGTTCTCGCCCGCATGGCGATCCTTGCTGGCCATCTCTCCCCTACTCTTCTGCGGCGCGCTTTTGACCAAGAGCGAGAAGAAGATCTCGCGGCGATCACGTCCTCTCTCGCGCGTCAGCGGTGGCTCGTGCCAGATGGGGATCACTTTCGATTTGCCAGGCCAGCTTTGCGAGAAGCAGTTCTCTCCGCTCTCTCACCAGCCTCCCGAAAGCGCCTTCACGGAATTGCCGCAGCTGGTCTAGCGCCAAGGCCTGGCGAAAAGGCATCCGTTGGGATGGGAACTCGGCGCGCATGGCACTTGCGCGAAGCCGGCGATTTCCACGCACTGCTCAGCAGTGTCCGAAGCTTGATACGGGCCCTGAATGAACGTGGACAGCCACAGCGGACCGCATCTCTGGCAGATTGGGGGCTCGAGGCTCTTAGCGCTATCGAATCCGAGACTCCGCAACGGTTCACCCTGGAGTACCGGAACATGCGCCTCGGATTACTTGAGCAAGCCGTCGACTGCGCAAATCGTTTGGGAGCTCGAGAAAAGGAGCGCCGCCTGCTCGACTCCCTAGCGGAGCTTGGAATCGACACCGACAGCGATCCGTTCCGCACGGCGCGGATCTACCTGCTATTCGGGCGGCACGCAGGTGATACGGGTGCCTATGGAATTGCACGAGGGTTGCTCCGCAACGCCCATGAGTTTGCCGTTGCTGCGGGACGTCCGCTGTTTGCATCGCGTGCCCTCGCTAGGCTTGCCGAGGTGCTTGCCGAAAGCGGTGACCTCAAAGCTGCACGCGAACACGCCACAAAGGCCTGGGAGATCGCCAAAGACTCAGAACCAACACGGGATCAACCAGCAGTCCTAGCCGGGGCGGAGCTAACTCTCGCGCACGTCTCCGTTTTGCAGGGGAAACCCGATAAGGCCCTACTCCACGTAGACTCAGCACTTGCGATTCTGAGGCACGAGCAGAGTTATCTCGAACCGAGCCTCCGGGCCCGAGCCCACCTGCTACGGGCCCGCATTTGGCGCGATCTTGGGCGCCCAGAGCGAGCGCGCGGATCCGCACACAAAGCCCGCGAGCTCAGCCGCCTTGCGCATGAGCGCGCCCTCGAATCAGAAGCCGCCGCGCGCATGGGCGGGCTACTCGTAGATGCTGGGAAGATGGAAGACGCCGAGGCGCACCTCCGAGATGCCCTGCTGATCTCTGGCGAGATCGAAGACAAGCGCGGCATGTGCCTCGCCCAAGTTTGGCTTGGGACCCTGCTCGCCGAAGCCAATGACCCAGAGGCCGCTTCCGCTCTGGCGAAATCGGCCAAGCTAGCCTCTGCAATTGGGCTGCGAAGATGCGAGGCGATGGCCTATGCGCTCGGTGCACGTGTAGAGCTCTGCAAGGGCAACTTTGAGGGTGCCCATGTTCTCGGACAGCGGGCTATGTCGATGCTTGAATCTCAAGGTGCCGAGCTGCGAGACCGCATTGTCATCACGGGCACTTGGGCGCTACTCCTGTTTTATTCAGGGGAGAGAGCGGAAGCTTCCAAGCTCTCCAAAGAGCTGCGCCGGGTTCTGCGAAAGGCCTCGGCTCATATTGAAGACAGTACTCTTCGAAAGCTGCATCGCACAGAAACCATGAGGTTGTTGAGCTCAGTCTTGTCGGCAGAGGGCCCGATTTATCCCCGTGCTGTAAGCACTTAGGGATGATCTCGGCCACAAGCCGACCAACCCACCCCTCCTAGTCCGGCCCCCATGGTACATGGCCCCAAGGCACTTTCCAGACTCCATCTTTTGAGACTTATTCTCAATAAAGATTAACACTTGAGACTCGATCTCAATAAGATACAGCCCAGCGAGAAGCTTCTAGCCACGATCTTTGGAGATGAACACCTCGCACCCGCACTTACGAAATCCCCTCTGCCCACCTCCACCATGTTTTTCAGCAACTCCATTCGGGCCGCACTCTTACTCTCCCTTACCCCTGCGGTATTCGCTCAAGAAGGTCCAACCACCGCCCAGCTCGAGCGCCAAATCCAAGTGCTCTTCGATGAGATCAACGACCTAAAAAGCGCCGACAGCTCCACCAACGGCGACCATTTTTCCTTTGGAGGTTACGGCGAGTATCACGCCAACTTGCCCAAGGGTGGCGACAAATTCGCAGACCCCCACCGCTTCGTTTTCTATATGGGGTACGAGTTTGCGGACGGGATTTTCCTTCACTCGGAGACGGAGCTTGAGCACGGCTTTGTCGCAGAGGACAACGGCGAGATTAGCCTCGAACAGCTCTACTTGGACATTGAAACCAGCCCGACGGGTGGTCTCCAAATCGGACGCATGCTCGCTCCTCTTGGTATCGTCAACTCGCGCCACGAGCCGACCGTCATGAACGGCGTAGAGCGGCCCAATTTTTCAAAGTACATCTTGCCCAGTACGTGGAGCCTTGATGGATTTGGTTACCGGAGCCAGCTGTCCGACGACCTGTCGGCAAGCCTTTATGTAACGGGTGGGATGGACGGCTCGGGATTTAGCGCAAAGGACGGCATTCGCGGCGGCCGTATGAACGAGCGCCCCGGAATCGACAACCCCGCCGTGAGCGGCCGTTTGGACTGGCGACCACAGGGCTTGGAAGGACTACGCGTTGGTGGTTCTTTCTTTAGTGGAAGCGCGAACAATAGCAACCAAGGTGGAGACATTGGAGTGGACGCTCACGTCGACATCATTTCGTTGGACTTCGAATTTTCAAAAGGAGATTTTGACCTTCGCTACGTGTTTGCCGAGGACAGCATCACAGGAGCGGGCGCCCTGAATGACATGTTTGGTAAGCACGTCGGCGAAAAAATGGCTGGGTACTACATCGAGGGGGCCTACCACTTGCTCCCCGACGCTTGGCGTTCCGACCGACTTCAAGATTCGGACCTTGTCGCCTTTATCCGCTATGAAGACTTCGACACCCAGGACGAGCTTGGCAGTGCCACCCTAGACTTGGGCTCGGCTCGCGAGGAGACCACCATGGGCCTCGGCTATTGGCTCACCCCCGATTTGGTGATCAAAGCCGACTACCAACTCCTAGATGACGACACGGGGACTCGGAACAACCAGCTGAACTTTGGCATTGGCTGGACCCTACGCTAGCGATGAAAACGCATGCGATTCCTGGCGCTGGTTGGATGGGCGCCATTCTTCCGAGCTTGATCGGGCTGGGGGGTGAGGCTCATGCGGCGCGCCCCCTCGCGATCTCACCGGTTACCTCTTGGCTAGCTGACGAGGACGGCTACCTCACCGAAGATGAAGCTCTCGCCCAGTTCTTCCCCACCGCCACGGACATTCAGCGAAAGATTGCCCTGCCCGAGGGACTCTCAAAAGCGGACCTGCGAGGACGCGACGTTCCCCGTCACTACTTTAGGTATGCCGCCTATCAAGATGGCAAGCTGCTCGGCTTCGCGGTCATCGACAACGTCCAAGGTAAAGCGCGACCGATCACCTATGTGCTGGCCACGGACGCCCCTGACGCCAATGGACTCGTCCGCGCACTTGGAATCGAGATACTCGTCTATCGCGAAAGTCACGGCTTTGAGGTTGGTCGCGCCGCCTTCCGAAAACAGTTCCAAGGAAAGAGCTCTAGCGATGCGATCGCTCTAAAAGACGACATTCGGAATGTGGCGGGCGCGACGATCTCCTGCCGCTCTGTCACCGATGGCGTCCATGACCTCCTCGCGTTAATTCATGCGACTCCGATTCAAGAGGTTTTGGTAAGTGCGCCGGCCGTTGAGGACGGTGCCAACATCACGAGCGAAAAGAAAAACCATCCTCACAGCGCTACGTCCCATCTGACTCGGACTCGGATTTTGATGAATGCCCCGCTGAGTATTAGCATTGGCTTTCCCCCGGGTAAAACGGATAGGGACCCAGGCGCAAGAGAGCAGCTCTTGGCGGTTTCGGAGCAGGCATTTAGTCTAGTGGCTGACCTCGAGAGACAGCTGAGTCTGTTTGTCGAGGACAGCGCAATCGCACGGCTTAATGCGCAACCGAACACCACGGCACTTGAAGTGAGTGACGATGTATATGAGGTGCTGTCGCGCACCCAAATGTGGTCATTGGAGTCCGGTGGCGCCTTGGCACCTACCGCAGGCGCGCTCATTCGGCTTTGGAAGGGCGCCTTGCGATCGCCTTCAGTCGCGGCCATCGAAGCTGCTCGAAAACTAGTTGGAACCGACAGCCTCGAGCTCGCTCCGAGAACACTGGAGAGCCCCCCACTCGCACGCCTGATAAAACGAGGCACGTCGATCGACCTTGGTGGCAGCGCCAAAGGATTCGCATTGGAGCGCGTTCAAGCCTTTCTACAGGAAAACGGTATCCAAGACGCATGTCTAGACTTTGGAGGCCAGCTGCTCGTTCTTGGCATCGCGCACACCGTCACATTGCGAGATCTCCCCATGGAAGTCCCGCTAGTACTTGATGCCGGATCTCTTGCGACCACCGGTGACCAGGAGCGCGGACTTCTTATTGACGGAGTTCCTCACTCGCACATAATTGACCCTCGCACTGGTCGTCCTGCACTTGGCGAGCACACGGTCACCGTTTTCGCCAACTCGGCACTCGACGCCGATGCACTGTCCACCCTATTGTTTGTCTTAGACTTTGAGGATGCCAAAACCTTCGCCAAGTCGAGGGGGATCGCAGCGCGTTTCACGCGAATGGATGCCTCGACTACAACTCACCAACAGCGCGTCTTTACAACCGACGCTTGGAACCAGCACTTCGGTGTATCGAAATGACCCCCAGACTCACCCTGCTCACCTGGCTACTTGTCCTTGGCTCACTTGTCACGGGACTCGGCCAAGTGTGGATGCGCTACTTCGTGGATCCGGTGGATGAATTTTCCGCGTGGAACCATCCCTGGCAGGGCACTGTGGAGTCGCTTCACGTATTTCTCGCCCCGCTACTTGTTCTTGGATTGGGCTACGTACTCTCCGCCCATGCGGGGGTGAAGTGGAATTTCCCGGGAACGAGTCCTGGCCGAAAACGCAGCGGTGGCGCACTGATCGGCTTGATCGCCTCGCTAGTCCTTAGCGGAGCCTGGCTCGCGGCGTGGTCCTTCCCCGACGGAGATAGTATCCACTGGATCCACGGCATCTCAGGTGGGCTCTTCGGCTTACTGTTCCTGGGCCACGCGATCTCGCGTAAGAGACTCTAGTCGGTCGAGTTCCCGTGCCGCTTTTCGGTGTCGCTAAACGTCTTCTCAAAGAGGTGGCCAAACCAATGGAAAGGACCGCGCCGCCCGTGCTCCCTAACGATGCGTCGCCAATCCTCTTTCCAGCGGCTCCCATCCGGATCGTAGGCGCGAAAGAAGCGCACATAGTCCGTGTTGCGTAGAAATCGCCCGCCCTTCTGGTCTCTACGATCGATGGCGCGAAAGAGACGTCGCAGGTTTCGTCTGCGCTCAGCGTGGGAGAGGCTCTCCACAAATGCCGACTGATCGAGATCAATCACCCAGATCCTGAAGTTCTTTTCAGAGTTGTCTTTAAGGGCGGCGTTGCGAACCATCAGGTTGCGCGGCTGTAAGTCGGCGTGAAGCAAACCAAAGCTGTGTAGTCGGCGCAGTAAATCGCCAAGAGCGGTCGTCGCCCGAGCTCGAACCACTTCGGAGAGCTGGCCCTTACTCAAGGAGTCAATGATCGCCCCAAAATCGGAGCTGTCTTCTATCCGACGAGTAACAAGATCCAAATACCACCCGCCACCAAATGCGGGTCGCGCTCGAGCCGAGACAACTTGAGGGGTTGAGATGTGACTCCGACGTAAGGCGTCACCAAGAATCAGCTCGCGAAACGGGCGCTCTGGATCAAGAAATCGTGCGCCGGTCACCCAACGCAGGAGCCCGCCGTGGTTGAAGCGCCGCATGACCAACCGCTCGTCGCCAAGATCAAACTGAAACAGCGGTTTGCGTCCATGCAGGTCGCTCGATTCCAGCTTCCCGTCCTCTTCCGGGCCAAAGCCAAGTCCGTGCATTCTCTGCGCGTAATCAATCGAAATTGCGAGGACGCCACCGGGCGCTTCTTCGACGAAATAACCAGGGGGCAGATCGCCTAAGATTGGCAGTGTGGGCTTGCCCGGCGGTTGACGCATAGTGAAGACCGACTCCGGTAAACCGGAGCCGGATTCGATTCTTGGCCTTAGACGCCGTCGCCGAAACTAGGTCCAGCGGGCTTCGGAGCGGGAGCGGGAGCGGGTTCCGGCTTAGGCGCAACCTTAGCAGCTGGCTTGGGCGCATCTTTAGGTGCAGCCTTCTTCACCGGCGCTTTGCGTTTAGGCGCAGAATCATCAAGGCCTATCCCGAAGCCGCCAACTTCTGGCTTGGGTGCAGCGGCGCGCTCTTCGCGGACCGGACGCTCGGAGCGCTCTTCGCGCTTCGGACGCTCTTCACGAGCCGGACGCTCGGAGCGCTCTTCGCGCTGCGGACGCTCTTCACGAGCCGGACG
>CALBMX010000066.1 GCA_937896235.1 uncultured bacterium | reverse complement strand
CAGCGATCTGCTGGCGCCGGGCGCTCTTCTTTGGGTAGCTTGCCGCTTACAGGGTGAAGTCGAGCGGAGCTGCATTCGTAGCTTCAGTCACGTTAAGCGTGGCGCCCAAGGTGAAGGAGACCGCAGCGTGATGGATCGTAGCGCCAATCAAAGACGGAGCGAACGCCGGGGGTAGAGTAAAGGTCGCCGTGGCCTTACCAAGCCCATCCAATACGCCGAACGAAGAGCCGAGAGGCATCGAGTTCGGGTTCGTCAGGGTGTAGATGAAGTAGGGATCCAGCACAAGGGGCAGCTCAACAGCACCGGTTGTTGTTCCAGGTGTTGTTCCCGAAGTGCTTCCAAGTAGCAAGTAGAGCTCACTGGCGTGAGTTGCACCGAGGTCGATGGCGAGAGTTTGAACTCCGCCGGCGGCAACCGAGAGTGTGTTAGGCGTACCAGTCAGGGTGGAAATTTTGGGGGTCATGACAACGTTGTCAATCGCTGCGCCGGAATACTGAGTGTAGATCACCACTTCGTTACCAACGGGCGGGAAGGCGCTTCCCGTGATTCCGTTTGCGGTGCCGGTCCCCACGAGTGTCCCACTCGCGTCAAAGACCTCGACCATAGCGGTGTCAAGATCCAGAGTGGTCAGAACCATGCTCCCGGTTGCGATCGGAGTGGTCAGGTCGAAGTGAGGCGGCGTCGGCGAACCGTGCCAAGAGCCTGCGTTGATGGCGGCTTCGAAGAAGACGCGATCGAACATGCCATCACCGTCATTGTCCTGGAGCTTGGTGGCGACTCCGCCCCACCACTTGTGGCCGATGACGATGCCCGCAGCAGACGAGCTCTTGCCCTGCGTGTCTACATCCATAGAAACGGTGACGCTGTCGTAGGTCCCAAAGAACTTGGTGTTGCGGAGGATGTTGAGGTCATCCCAAGGGAATCCCACGCCAACGGCGCGGCCCGACTGAATTTCGAAATCACCGTTATCCTCGGCCCAATCTGCCCCCATGCTGGAGCTGTCGGGGCGGTTGAAATCGTCGGTGTACACTTGGGCACTTGCCGTAGCAGCAAAGCCGAGAATGACCAGGGGAGCGAGGTACTTGGAGAGGTTGGAGAACATGGCGTTTGTTTCGTTTGTAGGTGGTTGTGAGCAAGGGTTGCAGCACTATACCTATCCATCTAAGCGCTAAAACTCGAATCTGTCAATATTCCCTGGGGAAATACCGAGGGAATACCATTAACCTTAATTTAGCGCCCCCCGATGCGGCGAATACCACCTATTCCCTGTGACTTCCGGTCTGCCGCCGCCCCCAAAAGCCGGCTCCATGCTCCACTCACGTGAACGCGGCCGCCCCGGTATCCAGCCTGAAAGCTGAATACCGGGGCAGGTCTTGTCCTCTTCAGTCCCCGATCATCTGCACGGTTGCCAAGAGGGCAGCCCGGTTCGCCAAGTTCTTCACTCCTTGTGCTTGCAGGCTTGCTGTCAAAGAACCACCACTTGTCATAAGCCGAGCTGCCTCCAAAAACTGCGTGTTCCCGGTCATCTCGAAGGCATAGGCCAAACTGGACCAACATTGATAGTTCTCAAGGTATTGGTCGTGTCCGTCTAGGGGGAGGTCATCCCCTACACAGAACGGGGGCGAGTTGAACGTATCTAACGGCCCGACCGCCAAGTGCGACCAAGGACCAGCGTTTCCAGCGCCCCAAGAGAGATCACCGATCAATCCATAGAAGGAATCGTGAAGCACATCCTGAAGCATGGCATGCCGAGCGTGGTCCACCGAGTCGTACATTCGAACGGAGAGGCTACGCAGCGCACTCTCCAGAATCGACATCTCGATCGAGCTTCGAACTCGGTAATTACCACCTAGCCACTTGCTCGTTTTGGATCCGACGATTCCACTGCAATCCGCCTGCCCATCAAAGACCATATCCACAACGATGTCGATCCACTCACGAGTCTCGGAGCGCCAAACTTCACTCTGGCTCAATGCATAGGCAGCCGCGGTGGCCTCCAGTCCCCACCCCTCTCCGCGGCCGATCTCAAAACCGACTCCGGGATTGAGGGCTACGGACTCCATCGCCGCAAGCAGACCGGTCCCCTGAACAGACTTCCCCTCTGAGTTGTAGTTCTCATGAAACTCCATGTGGAAGTTCTCTGCAACCATAAGCAGCGCGTCCTTTGCCAACCAGTCATTCCCAAGCCAAGCTAGCGCCTTGACCGCGCCGATGTACCGCACCATGTGCTGACGATCGTGCGCTTGATACTCCTCAAGTGCGCTTTCATAACTTGGTGCGAGCCCATGGGCCTGCACATAATCCACTTGAAACGTTGGGGCGTCTCCATAACCGAAGGGATCGCTAGAACCGTTCATCTTCCCGTTGTAATAGGTGAAAGGCACAAAAGCATCGGGCCCCGTTCCCACGACCCAATCGGCGACACGACTCGGCGCACCCGTCTCTCTATAGAGCGCGACGGGCATTCGATCGTTGGTCATTCGGAAGCGGTCCATGAGGTGTAAGTAACCATTCACCGACGCGGCGCCAGCCGTGCGGACCCCATCGTAGAGGTGAATCTCAAAGCCACCGGTCATGCCGCCGTAGCTAACTCCACTCGGATGCGACCAACCTAACCTCGGAGAGACTACGGCCCCCGAATCCGATCCAAGTCCCGATTTCAAAAAGCCTCGCATGCCATCCATCTCGTCTTTCAACTCGGTGCGGAGCGACTCCAGTCCGACATACTCTAAATTGGGCAAAGCATGCGCTTGGGGGAAGTATCGTCCCAAATCGCCATGCTGCCATGAGTAGTAATCTCCACCGGCTTGCGCGCCTTGCTCTGGTACACAGAACGCGAGCCCCTCTTGATCCAAGATCCGTCGACCAGCCTCTTCCTGCCCCGCTTTCACGATCACCAGCCGACGGTGAAACTGACCCTGCGACGGCATCATGTGCAGCTCGCCAGTGCCCTGTGGCTTCACGATGGAATAGACCTGTTTGCCATCGCGTTCGCCGGTCCATCCGAAGCCTGGATCCTCGACGTCTTGCATCACGACCCAGCCGTTGGGGACCTCAAAATCCAAGCTATCGAAGTACATCTTCCCAAGGGGATCATCCACACTGCTCGAAGTGTTATTCCCATCCCCTGCGTTGCTAAACCGAAGGTCATACTGCAACACGGCGGACGCCTTGCGAACGCTCATGTAAGAGTGCACTCCCAGTCCGTGAGGGAGAGTTCCCTGTGCGCCCGCGACTTCGACAACTGGCATCATCGTGTCAAAGATTCCGAGTTGGAGTTGATAGCTCCCCCAACGCAAAATACGTGGGTTGGACTCGGGCCAGTTCGCGAGCGGATGCGACTCGTATTCATTGCCAAAAACATCCCTTGCGGAGATGCGCAGGTTGCTCGTATCCGCGACAAGCTCCTGTAAGGTTTGTGGCGCTGTCGCTGCAAGAGCGCCGGGCGTAACGCCGGCGGGATCGTCAGGCGAGGAAGCTGAAGCGCTTGAGGGGTGAGGCGCACTTTGCACTTCATAGGTAATGCGGTCACCCGGTTGCGCGCCAGGGGGGCGATGCACTTCCGCAAGGATCTCTACAACGTCAGCGCCATCCTCAGCGGTGGCGTAGCGTGATACGATCTCGATTTGCGCGGACACAACCTTCCCCGTCGAGTCCATCACAACAAATGGCACGAGCCCGGAGGGATCCGGCCAGGTCCCAGGCGGCACCGGCATGGTCCCATGGAGAACAAAGATCTCCGCCGAGGGTGCCGCCAGCTCAAAAGCCGCCACAGCGACTCCTGCTCCCAACTCAAAAACTTCATCGCTCGCATCATCCGAAGATGTGGGCACACAGCCACAAAGAACGGACGCCATCATGACGCCCGAAATACTCAAATACCGCATGTTCTGCCTCCTCCAAAAGGCCCTCAACGGAAGAAGTCCAACTGACTTCTCCCCGCTGAGTTTCATCTCTCCCACCTGTCTCGACAGGCCCGCATCAGAGACCCAAGCCAAAATGGGAATTCCTAGCGAATGGGCGCTCTCTAGGTCCCAACCGCGCTAGGACCTCGATTAAAACAACAATGCGAGCTCCCTATAGGGGAGCTCGCATTGTTGTAGTTTGAAGAGCTCGGAGAGGAGCCTTTCCGAGAATCGACTCGACATTTACTCGGGGGAGCTCCCCGTTCACGATGGATGCATCTGCCTCTACAGAGCTCTATGCAGGCTCTCTTTGGCGTGTCGCAGGGGGGCTCAAAGTGCTGGCCCCTGGCCTCAGCTCAGTCCGACACTTCGGTCTCTTGGCGGCGCACTCGAATCAATACCTCAGCGCTCTCCGGCAAGATCGTCGCGACATCGAGGGTGTGCTTTCCCGCGGACAAATCTAACTTGATGCGCCGATGGCTACCAACGACCCAGGCTTCGTGGAAGCGCGATTTGGATGGATCCGTTTGAAAGGAGTACCACCCCTCGCGCTCGCCGTCCATCTGGACCTCGATAACGTAGCTGCCATTGTGTTCGACGGGATTGAGCAGGCGTGTCTCCACTCGTACGGGTTGCCCGCCAAAGACCTCTAGCCTTGCACTCTCCCCGGCGGCAAGTTTCCACCAACTCTGGGAGTCCTCGCCCAAAAATACATGCTCCGTACTTTCGCCTGAAGGGGGTACGACCTCCCAGGTAATCGCCTCTGGAGGTGCACCGGGAAACGCTGCTTCGATGCCAAAGGGCAAGGCAAAGACGGCGGCGATCCCAGCAAAAACAGCAACGCGTTTTCCAATGGGGCCTGGCCTCTCTCGACTCGGGTCGATGCGAGGCCAGACTTCTTTGCGGGCCCGCTCTAGATCATTGGGGAAGTCAATCTCTACCCAGGGCAAGTCGCTCACATCAACCGGGCGCAGGGTTTGAGTCTGTGCAATGGCACGGACTGCGGAACCAAGCCAGCTCTTCTCCTCGCCTGCTGCGATCAAGCGCTCCGCCTCTGCCAGAAGCACTTGAATCGTCTCGTAGGTCAACTTGAGGATTCCTACATTTTCCCCACACACTCGATCTTGCGGAAGGTCCTTGCGCATGTCGGCAAGGCGGCCTCCAACGATTTCAACCTTCATCTGCTCACGGGCACCTCCAGAGGTGCTGTCGATCGCGAATGCATCTCCTTCAACCTCGAGTAAGCGCTCCAAAATCTCAGGATCAAAAAGCACGTCACTGTTCAAAATGAAGGTCGTCCCCACCATTTTTTCGCGGGCAAGCCAGAAGGAATAGAGACTGTTGGTCATATCCCATCGGCGGTTTGTGATGTACTCAGCGCGAATGCCAACCGCCTCTCGAATCTCCGACGCTGCGTAACCGACAACCATAGTCACGGGTCCAATTCCGGCGTCTGCGAGAGCTTGGATTTGGTGATCTATCAGGGTCCGGCGCCCAACCTCTAACAGGCACTTCGGAACCTCCTCTGCCGCAGCGCCAAGTCGCGATCCATCACATTTTGAAGCAACTTCGGTACGTCAATGAAAACCATCGGCTTGTCTCGAAGGGTGTACTCCATAGAAACAGAGGACGCGTCTGTCAGCAACAGGTCCGCGATTGCCAAATACTTCACGATGTCAAAATCCCGGATCAACCCGACTCGATCTCCTTCAAGATAGCTGAGCTTCTCCATCCAGTTGACCTGCTTTTTCGGATGGTCGTGGGGCTTGATGATTACATTCCAGTTCCCGCCATCGCGCACTGCGCAAATCAGGTCCTCCCCCATCTCGTCGAGAGAATTGTACTTGCCCCCGGTAGGCGCATAGAGAATCGTGGGAAGCTCTGGGTTTAGTCCCATGGCCTCAAGGATGGTGGTCCGCGAATCCTTGCCATTCACAAGGGCGTCGAGTTTTGCAAAGCCGGTCAGGAAGAAGCGGGTGTTGCCCTCTCCCATGATCCCCTCACTCTCAAAGCGACCCGCGTGATAGGGCCCCACAATGCACGCATAGTCATAGCTCAGGACTTTATCTCGAACCGAGAAGTTCTTAAAGGACACTCCATGGAACATCTGCACACTTTTCCCATAACTCTTCGGGAAGAAGATTGTGGAGGAGTGGGTGCTTAGCACGACATCAAAATGAACATCGGGAAGATCCTCAAAAGCGCAAACCCGCTCTGTGTCGACTCCATAAGGGTCATAGAAACCGGCGAGGCTGTATGTGGGTCCCCCTCCAAGTTCAAACAGCTCACATTCAGTCGCTGACAGATCGGCTAGAGCTCGCACTAATGAAACGCCTCGCTGGTCGCAGCTCTCCCGCCCGAGAGGCGCGCACCCAAAGCAAGATCAATGCACTCTTGGATGAGCTCGGCGCACTTCTCATCACGCCCGCACTCTCCCATGTCGCGGCAGCAGCGCGACTAATCGTCATCCCATACGGCAGCTTGCACGGACTCCCGTTTCACGCTCTTCGACACAAAGGAGAGTTCCTTGTCGAGCACTTCGATGTCAGCCTAGCCTCGAGCTTGGTCGCCCTCGCGAAAGCGCGCTCTCCGCGCCTCGTGCCTCCATTACAGTGCACGCTTGTTGCCGCTCGTGACGACAAGTTGCCCGCGATCGACGAAGAGGCTCGCGCCCTAAAGGCCATCTATGGCGAAGCGCTACGCGAACTCGACGCGCCCACCCTCGGGCCTGCACTAACCCGGGGAGACGTGACCGGCTCCCTGCTTCACATCGCGGCGCACGGAGCGTTCCAGCCGCATAACCCGATGTTCAGCGGACTCTCCTTTGGCAGCTGCGTTTTGACTGCTCACGACATTTCCTCCCTCGCCCTCAACCTAGAGGTCGTCACACTTGGTGGCTGTGAAACGGGCCGTAGCGGGCGCATTGAAGGTGAAGCGCTACTCGGGATTGATCAGGCGTTCTTGGGAGCGGGGGCCCGAGCCGTCCTTAGCAGTCTCTGGGTTGTCGACGACCAAGTTGCCGGTGAGCTCATGGCGAGGACTCATGGCGAACTCGCAAAAGGCCGGACCATTGGAGCCGCGCTCGCCACAGCACAACGGGCTGCACTGAAGAGAGACCCCCACCCGTTCCAGTGGGCACCTTTCACGCTTAGCGGCGATCCGGATGCTCGTATTCTAAACTCAGGCCCGACCCATTTAGATCAATGAGCCTTCGATTTCAGCTTGCGTCAGAGGGCGTGACCGGGCAATTTGTCCCCGCAACTCTCCCCTCCGTACCAGCATCCGGCGAGGCGCTCAAGGCGTAGCTGGCAGTCTCAGAGGGTTCTGGCAGCGAGGCTACTTGCGAGCTTTCCGCGCCAGCAATCCCCCGAGGAGTCGACTCCCGCGCGGACTCGAAGGACCTAGCTGCAGCCAAACTCGGGCTCGCTCTCAAAGTGCTAAGGGGATGAAGCAGAAGGAGGCCCAAAAGTAGACCCGCGCTCCCAATCCGGGGCGCGGGCCTTTTTTAGCAACTCGGGATGACGAGCTCTACGGAGTCTGGGCCTACCTCTCGTACTCCTCGTACTCCGTCATATCACCGTAGTCGTACTCCTCGTACTCCGTCATATCACCGTAGTAGTCGTAATCACCGTAGTCGTACTCGTCAGTACCCCATCTCGGATCGTAGCTCGAGCTATAGATGACCGGGCTGAAGTCCTCGTCAGCAGGCGGGATGTAGTAGTAAGTCTCCCCCCAAGGGTCGAGCAAGTCCCAATCCACGGAGAGGAAGGTCTGCCCATTCGCATCCGGAGCCTGGAGCGCCTGCAAAGTTTCGGGGTACGCCCCTCCGTTAGACATGGCGTACATTTCAAGTGCGGCATAAAGCATCTCAAGATCCGCCTCAACAACACCATACTCCGCCACTTCAAGACTTTGCGCCGTATTGCTCCAAGCCATCGGCACGGCGGTCAAGGCGACTGAAAGCAGGGGCAAGATCGGCGAGTTGTACACGAACCCAGCAAGCCCTGCTGCATTGACAAGCTGCGAGCGATCCATGCGGTACTCAGTCATGAGATCCGGCCCGTCCGCGTACGTCATCATGAGGATCCCCTTTGCGCCTTTACGCAGCTCGGGAAGAGTCGACAACAGCATTCCTGGCTGACGCTTGGGATCGATGGGCGAGCGGACCGCGTTTGCCAAAGCACTAGTGGCAAGGCTGACCGCACCAAATCCATCTCCCATCAAACGGGGAGTATCGATCCAATACAGAGAAAAGAGGTCGCCAAAGCGATCCGGCTTTTGCACCTGGAAGGAGGGGTTGTCCAACAGGCTCGGTGACGGCGCAACAATCTGATGCACAGCCGCCGCAACGGCCTGCGGTGTCATCCCAATGACGGCATAGCTACCCGTAACGGAGAGCGTGAGCTCAAAGGGAATCGGAATCCCAGGGAAGTTCAAAGTGACGTTGAGGCTCTGCTCTGTCTCCTCATTACCGAAATGAACGTAACCATTCGCCTCTTCGATAGAGAGCGAGTTCACGAGGTCACCCATCTTCGTAACAAGCGCCAAGAACTTGTCCTGGTCCTGTAGCTCCATGATGCCAACCATGGACATCGTTCCGCCGCCTCCAGTGGAGTCCGAGGCGTAGACAACCATCTTGCTCCCGAAGGCGCTAAGGATGTCGTCGTAAATCGACATGCCGATCTCGGCCTCGAGCCCGGCGACCTCGCTCGAGAAATCTTCTCCGAGGTCGTAGAACATCTCCTCGTAGAACTTGTAGACGCCCCCCAGGTCGAGTGAGAGCGCAGATACCCAGGTCGCGTCTGCGGGGACCACGCGCATCAGATCTTGACCAAATCCGCGCTTGGGGAACACTCCTGCGTCCTGCAAGTTCGCTGCCCAACCGAGGACATTCATGGAGATGTACTGGCGTTCGGAATCGGAGCCAGTTGCCCAACGGTAGTTGAGATCATTCAAGCCCATGGTGCCAAGCATCGTCTTGATCGCATCGAACTCAGGATCCGAAGTTCCCCCCATCTCTAGCTCCGCCATAGCGAACAGCTCCGTGAGGAGACGCCCGTAGTCCATCATGCCACTTGAAGAGACGCGCGCGCCTTCCGGAAGCAGCGACGGAGCTGCGGGAAGTTCGAGTCCCGACTCGCTGCCAAGGCGAACGACAAAATCGGAGGCGCTCGCCCCCATCCACGCAGGAACGGGAGCGGGAAGCGCCATTAGGGCGCCAGCTTCGGGTGCCTCGAAAGGCATCCCCATCATCCCCAAGAAGGAGGTGAGATCGTCTTGGAGCGACATGGCCGCCGCCGAGGAGCCTTGGCCAAAGCGAAGGTCAACCATGACGGGAAGAGGCATCCCTAGAATCGGCTCGGGACTAAGCGCAACCGCGAGCGAATGCGTTCCCGCGAGCAGGCGCGTGGCGAGGGACAAGGCGGGCAAAGGCACATCGAACTCAGGAAATTCCCCCGGCAGCTCGAGCAACCGATCGTCGAGCATTTTGAGTGCGTTTAGAAAGGTCGCATCCTTGGGATCCACGAACAGGGAATCCAGACCTTCGAAACGGAAAGACAAGATCGATTCCGGAGACGGAGCATCTTCTTGAGGAAAAAGAGTGAGAGGCGCAAGGGCGCAAAGCGCAGTAAAGATCATCGGGGTCACGTCGAGCTAGGAGGTAAGGTGAGCAGCAGAAGAGGGCACTCTAACTCTCGCCGCCAATCCATGGGAGCCGGACCCCATTGCGTTTGGGAATACTCTCCTATTTGGCCCTCTCCCAACCCGCGGGAAGCTCAAATCCGATCGAGTGGACATGACCCCGAAGCTCCTGCCGGAAATCCTGGGAGGGAGTGATCAACCCCACATCGAGGGAGACGCTAGTCTCCACTTTGAAGTCTCCGTCGCTGTTACCGATGAAGAGAACAACATGGTCCTTCTCCACTCGAAACTCGCGGATGGCCCCAAGGAACCCGGTGAGCAGCTCGGCCTGTTGCCTGAGATCCTCAAGATCAGGGGAGGAAGCCAAATCTGCGAGCCCCCTGAATCGCCTCGTTGAGCAAGGCTATCCTTCCCGAAACCCTGGGATCTGGAGGCGTTGATAGGCCATGAGCTCTCCGCCTTTGCCCTCGTAGACCTTCGCCTGAACAACGTGGTCCCCGTAGGAAGCCCACCTCTTCGTCCGTCGCCCCTACCCACAAGTTCTTCACCTCGATTGAGCTTCCGACTGCGACCCCAGCAAACGGGACCAAGGGCATAAAGATGTCTTGTCCAGACGCGTTGGCTCGCGAAAACGCCGTCGCGGAATCGACATTGGCCTCGGGTTCAGCGGGCTCTCCCCCAGAACTTGTGGTGGTGCAGATTTACCGCACTGAAGTCCCGCTAGGTCAGCTCAAAGAGCGCGCTGTCCGACTCGGGATTGTGGTCAACCGCGAACTCCGGACTGTGAAAGGATTTCGTTGAGCAGGCGGTCGCGTCGATCGAAAAAAAGGAGCGCCCCATCGAGCGGAAGTTTATAGCGAGGCCATTGTCTCCTAACTTTGAGAGTAAGCCCGCTCTGCAAGCTTGCCCGCCGCAAGCCCAGACTCTCACCGCCCATCGCTAGCCCAGGAACCGATCGAGCTCCACGAGGCTGCCCGCGAACCACTCGCGGTTGCCTTCACTTGCCGCCTCTAGGGCGCTCGCTGCCCGCGCTCTAGCGGCTTTCGCACCCTCGGAATCGCCCGCGCAAAAACGCGCGCGCGCCAAAGCCTCAAGAGGGAAAAACCGCTCTTCATCAGCGGCCTCATTCGCATCGCAAATCGCCAATGCCAACTTGGCGTGCTCCGTCGCCAAGTCGCCATTCCCAAGGGCGATGTAGGTCATTGCCAAGCGATACTCGGCGATCTTGACCTGCACCCACGAGCCCGCGACCTCCCAATACCGGCGCGCCGTTTTCGCGGCCAGCTCGAGCAGCTCATCGTCTTCGGCCGTGCGGCTCTCTCGAACCTCCAACTCGCACGCCATGTTATTTGAGTTCATCGCCAACGCCCCCGCCGCCGGGTCGCCAAGCACAGGGCCATAGGCCGCTAGCTGGATGGCATCCAAATACAGGCTGCGCGCCGTCTCGGCCTGCCCTTGCTGGCCAAGCGCTCCCGCAGCGGCCATGCAAACCCTTATGGATGTCGAGGCGCGAGGCAGCTCCTCCGGATGCCCCTCCCCTTCAAAGGCCGCCGCCCTCTCGTTGTCACCCATACATAAATAGAGCATCGCCTTACAGCGCGCGACGGACAGCGAGTTCGCCTCGCCCGCCTCGAACACACCCAGTGCACTCAACTTATCCATGAGCGCAAGGCCGTCTTCATAGCGTCCCAAGTGATTCGCCGCGACGTGGGTCATCAGCGTGGCAAGAGGCGCAAGATCCTTCGCTTCGGTCACCAGGCCAAGCGACTCGCCGAAGCGACTCATCACGCCTTCTGCGTCGGCTGCATGTTCGTCCCATGCGGTGTGAATCCAGTCGGCGAGAGGTGTCGGTGTTTCAGTAGTCATAGCTCTTTCTCTTCGGGTGAACGACCAGAAGAACAGATTCCGGTAGGCCGCGCTAGGCCCTTCGCTCGACACCGATTTAAAAGGACCCTCGCCTTGTAGTCCTCACCGTGGCTGTACCTCCGTTCCAAGTACGTTTTTTTGGCCGCCCGAAAGAGGACTAACGCAAGGCTAGGCCTCCTCCACCCTCCGCGCGAGAGGTCCGGTCGCCGGATTTCCAGGCCGGGCTTTAAGGGAGTCCGCCGAAACCCCGAAAGAACAAGGCGCGCTTACGAGTCTCCTTGCGCAGGCTTTGTAGCTCACGCTCGATACGTCTTTGGCGCTCCCCCTTATCGGCGCGCGCCTTGTCTAACTCCGCGCACTCTTCAGGTGTGAGAAGCAGGCCCGCTGGGAGCGCATCGCCACAGAACTCGCACATCGCCAACCTGCGGTTGAAAATTCTATGCGAGCAGGATGGGCACTCGAACTTCAGGCCCTCGGGCTTTCCCGTAGAGGTAGCGGTAATCTCTGCGGCTAACGCCGGCGCACCAATCAAGTTGGCCACCCCCTCCCACTCACACTTCAGGAGCGAGTAGATCGCCATCGATTCCGGTCCGCTCCTACGTTGAACGACCTCTCTCAAAATACCCTCCAAAGAGAAGCCCATGCGCTCCGCGAGCAGCCTGCTCCGCGTGTTCTTCACCACTGTCCGCAGCTCAATCCGGTGGAGCCCCATGGTCTCAAAGGCAAACTCCGCCAAAGCCGCGACACACCGACTCATCACGCCTTGGCCCGTTGACGAGGAGGCCAACCAGTACCCGATCTCCGCGCTCTTGTTCGCCGGATCAATCACATTAAACCCACAGACCCCCACCAGCTTTCGTTTGTGCTCAATGCAGCACACGAGACCAGTACCCTCGACCTCGTCCTGTTTCGCCTTGCAGATAAAGTCACGCATACCGCGCTCGGTTGTCGCCTCGTCAACCCACGAAAGCCACGGGGTAAGAAACTCCCGGTTGCTGTCAACAAGCGCTTGGAGCTCAGCGGAGTCCTCGAGCCCTACGGAGCGAAGGCGGGTGTCGTTGTCTGCTGGAAAATTGGTCATGAGATTGTCCGTGTCTTTGTGAGTTTGGATCGGGGCCGTAATCATCATGCAGTCTGCTCGCGAGTCGTGCGCTGGCCGTGGCTTTGAAGCTCGCGCAGGCTCGCCTCGCTATTGGCGAACGCGGGCCAGTTGCCGACGGACGCGGCGAAGCGTGCGCACTCGTTGGCGTCGGGATGGAAGCCCAAGGTCTTGCCCATTTCAACAAGGACTCGGGACAGGGCCTCGCGGTAACACAGGAAGCCCTTGCCACCGGCCTCCACCACATGCTCGGCCGCGCCGAAAGTCGAGAGCAGCGCGTCCTCGCTCCACGCAAGGCCGTGCTGGTCGCAAGGTCGAGTCACCTTTGCGGCTCCAAGGATCGCCAACCAGCTCAAGCACTTCATCCCGAACAAGCTGCTCTGCAGTCTTGGAGACGGCGTTTTGGATCTGGTCGAGCAAGGTCTCACGAAGCATGTCGTGGAAACTGGGGACGCGCTCACGGGGCGCTCTCCGCGAAACTCTGGGCTTCGGGGCTGACGCGAACGCCTCTTCTTCGTACTGTTTTTCATACCGGGGGGCTCTCTTCTGAGGTTCAGGCAGTTTGGTTTCTACCTTTGTACCAACGGGTTGAGCCCCCGTCCAAAACTCACAAACTTACGGACATGCTCTTGGTCATGGCTATACTCGGCAAGTTGCGCAAAGGGGATCTTTAGAGGCTCGCCATTCGAGCGCTCAGGGACGTGAGGAGAGGTTATTCGATTCGCACAGTAAGGCCAACTAACGACTTCTCTTCCCACCCTTGCGCCGCCGCAGAGCTTCGCGCAGCAGGAACTCCACCTGGGCGTTAAGGCTCCGCATATCTTGGGCTGCCCACTCGCGCAGCTCCCCGTGGACCTTGGGCGACAAGCGCAAGAGGAAGGCCTTCCGGCCGCCCCCTTGAGCCTCTTCGGTTTTTCTATCCTTAGACTTCTCGGCCATAAGTCCTGCTAGTTGTAAAGTCCACCGGCGTTGATCACGGGAGCTGGCGCGGTGTGCGAGCAGAGCACAACGAGGAGATTAGAGACCATCGCCGCCTTCCTCTCGTCATCGAGATCGACAACACCTCGCGCCTGTAAGTCGCCGATGGCGTGCTCAACCATTCCAACGGCGCCGTCCACGATTAGGCGTCGGGCCGAGATGATTGCCGCCGCCTGCTGACGTTGCAGCATCGCCGAGGCAATCTCAAGTGCATAGGCCAAGTGGCTGATGCGCGCCTCGAGAACATTGAGGCCAGCGCGCTCTAAGCGCTCCTGCAATTGACGCGTCAGCTCTCTCGAGATCGCGTCCGTATCGCTGCGAAGTGAGATCACACTCGACCCCTCACCAGAGCCGCCGCCTTCGTGTGTCTCCTGGATCTCGTAGGGGTGCGTCTTAGCTAACTCGCGGACAGCCGTCTCAATCTGAACGGCGACATAGTTGTTGTAATCCTCGACGTCAAACACCGCTTTCGCCGTGTCCTCCACTTGCCAAACGACTACGGCCCCGATCTCAATCGGGTTGCCATCAAGGTCGTTCACCTTGATGGTTTCACTCGCGAGGTTGTTGGCCTTGAGCGAGATCTTGCTCTTCGACACGAACGGGTGAGCCCAGTAGAACCCCTCCTTGCGAACGGTCCCCCTATACTTGCCAAAGAAGACGAGCACCATCGAAGTGTTTGGCTGAACGATAAAGAACCCAATGGGAACAAGGATCAGCCACAGGATGAAAGGGAAGATCAAGAAGACGCCAAGGCCTTCGCTAACCTTGTTCACAACGAGCGCGATCAGCGACACGAGAAGGGGCAGGCTGATCAGGTAGGGGAGCAGAATGGAGGCTCCCGACTTGGATTCACAGGGGAGTTCGACAGAGGATGCTTTCGTGGAGGTCGTCATGGGGAGTCCTTGGTAGGCGGTATCGATGTGATATCACCTCTATAGACGCCACGGGAACTCTCCCATTCAAAGATCCTCTCAATCGTTTCGAGCGGGCCCAGGTTGCCCGGCTACTCGCCCCCGTACCCGATGGCGTGCAGGTCGGCCTCATCCGCGACGTCGATCTTCACCGTACCCGGTTCCGCAGCTAGTCGATCGCGAAGCGCGGACATCGCCTCTCGTTCCGCCTGAGCCCACTTAACGAGTTCGTCAAGCCGTGGACTCCAAGCCTCCTCTCCGGCCAGGTTGTCCTGCTGGCCCGGGTCACTCACCATGTCGAACAGACCTAACCCGTCGGGGCCCCAAATCGCAGCCTCTGTAGTGGACCGCACTCCCAAGAACATACTGTTATCCAAGACAACGTGATCGCGACTACTCAGCAAGGGAGCGCCGCTCACCAAGGGCGCTAGGGACCTTCCCTGCATATCAGCAGGTGTCTCTTGCCCTGCAAGGCTCAAGAGCGTCGGCGCCAAATCGATGAGTCCAACCATCTCCTCACTCGTGCCAGCTGCGGCGCCGGGGACGTACAGTAAAAACGGGATCTGCAGCAGCTCGTCGTGCTGCCCCTCATGCAACATGCGGCCGTGCTCAAAGAGCTCCTCGCCGTGATCCGCAACAATCGCGATGATCGTATTCTCTAGCAGCCCTCGCTCTTCGAGTTCCTCAAACAGTCGCCCGAGCTGCTCGTCCATGGTGCGAATCCCTGCGCGATAGAGGCCCTCCACAAAGCGCGTATCCTCGTCTTCAAAGGACACACCCTCTTCATTCATGCGGATCATCAGTGCCGAGGAATGACCCCACTCTGGATGCTCCGGAAGAGTCCCATCGAAGTCGCCCGTGTACCAACCCACGTACTCCTCTTTGAACTTCGGAGCCGAATCGTACGGGAGTTTCCCCGCATCCGAATGCGCGTCAAATAGATGGAGGAACCCAAAAAACGGCTGGTCCTCCATCGAGTCAACTTGTGCGAGAAACCTATCGATCTTGGGTCCAGCACCAGTCGGCAGCACAAGGTAGTTCCCAAACCCCTGGTTGAATCCAAAGCGCGGGCTCATCCATAAACACTGATCCACAATGCCGACCGTCGCATACCCAGCCCCCGCAAAAACTTCCGGCATGAGCACGACCTCTTCGCGCATCCGCCTATCGGAGAGCACGCCATGAACATTGGGATAGAGTCCAGACAGCATCGTCGCGTGCGCTGTTAGCGTCCAAGGATGGTGCGTAAAGGCCTGCTGGAAAAGTAAGCTCTTCTTGGCAAATGCATCCAACTCCGGGGTTGTCGTCTGCGCTGGGTTGTATGCGCCAACGTGATCGCGGCGCAACGTGTCCAATGAGATCAGCAACACGTTAGGGCGCGCCAGCTCCGCCCCAACGTCGCTAGAGGTGGGGCGACAAGCAGGGGCAAAAAGCAGGCACACGGACGGCAGCAGAAGGCGGGCCAATGAGGACATGGTCACGTGGGCACTAGCTCCAAGAGGAATTGACAAGAGGGCGAAAACGAATCCGCCGCATTGTATCCAAGGGGACGCTATCGCAGAGGGTCGTAATCCGCCCGCTTCATGCGCACTGCGATTGCCAGTTGCAGCGCCTTCAAGCCGCGCATATTTTCAAGGGCCCGAAGAACCCGCCCTCCCTCCGTAGTGAGCTCTAGAGACTGCTCCGCGACACTGAGCTTGCAGTCGCGAAGCCACCCCGACGCCCCTTCGAGATCTCCCCGTTCAACGATCAACAAGATCAGCTCGTCAAACGCCCGAATCCGATCGACTGGGTCTTTGGCTGTCTTGGAGGCGCGCTTTAGGACCCGCTCCGCATCAGCCATCTGGCCAGTCTCCGCAAGAACTTTCGCATACCAAATGGAAGCTAAGTCACGCAGGTGGTCATCCGCTATCGCGCTCGACGCTAGCTCTTCAAACGCCTCTAGGGCCAACCCCATTCGACCCTCGCGCCGCTGTACATGCCCAATCTCATAGAGCGCCCGCGAGGTGAATTCCCCGCCGTCGGCGACTCCAACGGCTATCTCGAACTGACCTAAAGCTGCGTCTGGTTCGCCCGCAGAGCGCAAGAGCTCTCCGGCGCGAAATGCCGCTTCCGAGGCGACGACTCCAGACCGCGGCCAGCGCTCATGAACGTGCCGATAGGCGTCAACCGCTGCGAGACGCAGCTGAACGAGCTCGTCGCCACGCTGGCCGTTAAGCGCCTGCTTCTTATCTTTCGCACGCTCGAGAGCGCGGCTCGCAGCTCCTCCCTCCATCGCAACTTCTCCACCGAATACATTCGGCTCACCAGCACCACGCAAAGCCACTCCGGCGGACTCCCAACTATAGGAAGAGTTCGCACCACATGCCGAGACTAGCATTACGCCCGCTAGCCCAAACGCCCGCGTCGCCCAAAATCGCAACACCACCTGCTAGCCCCCGGAGGAGTCCGAACTCCTTAGCTGTGCTAGCTCGAGCTTCACCATTTTCTTCAGCCGCCGCCGAACCCGGAACAGTCGAACCTTCACAAGATCCACTGGAAGCTCGCAGCGTGACGCCGTCTCGCGACAGCTCATCGCGCCTCCGTAGTAGTCGCTAACCATGTCGCGATCCTTATTGCGCAACTTTAGTAGCGCATCGTCGATCATTCCCATCACGTCCTCAGCAGGAGACGAAAAACCGTCGACCTCGATCGTTGGCTTTTCCTTCATCGAGTCAGGGCAGGGCACATCGAACACGGCCTCATCATCATTGGAAATGCGCCGTCCCAGCCGCGCTTCCCGGCGAATCCGGTCGGACAAGACGTTGAGCGAGATGCGCAAAATCCATGACCTAAGTTTTGCCTTATCGTGCAGGTGTTGCCGGAAGCGAGCGGCCCGCATGAGGGTCTCTTGTATGACATCGTCGGCCTCAAAATCATCGCGGCAGCGATAGCGCAGGAAGTGTTGAAGAACCGGGATTTCGCCATCCAGGTCTTTCCATGCGGAGGCGTGAAGGAAGGTCGGGTAAGGATCGGACAAATCTGTTCTCCCGGGGAACCGGCGGGGCCGGATGGGGGCGGGGCGGACAATGGCGAACCGACAATCGGCTTCGCTCGCCCTTAGCAGACTGCGATTTGCAACAACGATGGCTTGGGCCAACAAGCCAAGGGGGCAAGGGACGCGCCTAGCCCCAGTCCAATTTCCAGGATTCCCCGCCGCCGGAGCCGCGGCTCAGTAAAACCCCGGATTTCACACCAGCCGTCGAATGGGTCCTCTTTCCCACACCCTCCCTCCACGAGAGTCCCACCCCCCCCTTTTTCTGACTAGCCCTCGAAAAAACGACCTAACACCTACAAAACAAGCGAGTGCCCCCTTTTCGGAAGGCACCCGCTTGGATGAATCGTCGGTCCACTCGGTCCGCTGGCAAACAGCCGCTGAACCTCGGGACTTCCGCTTAGCGCTTGCTGAAGTTCTTCGCCTCGTTCGCCCAATTCGAGCCGGGGAAGCTGAAGTACACCTCGGCATAGAGGACCTGAGCGCGCTCCTTATTCTCATCGTCACCCATCAAGTCCAAGCTGCGGCCGCCGTAGAAAAGTGCCTTGGCGACGTAGCGGCTCTGCTCGGGATAGACGGCGGCCACCCGCAGGTAAGCAAGTGCCGATTTCTTGAGCTCGTCCTTGTCCAGCGACTTGGCCGCCGACTGGAAGAGACAGTCACCCATTCCAACGTAGGCGCCGGCAAGAGTCGCATCGTCTGCTTTGGGGTCCTTGAGAACTTCTTGGAAGACGGCGAGCGCGGCGGGCACGTTTTTGGCGGCCTTTGCGGGCGTGACGACAACCTCTTGCAGAAAGCTCTCGCCTTGGGCGACAAGAGAGCGGTTCTTCACCGTCGCAAAGCGCGCACCAGCACGGTCGCCAACCTCGTCTAGGGACTTGCGGCGCGCCGTAGCGCTAAGCTCATCGTTGGTCAAGATGAGGGCAAGATCGCACTCCATACGCCAGCGCTCGGCCATCATTCTCGAAGTGATCGCAGCCTCGAAATCCTTAAGGGTGGCCTGAGCCTTCTTACCGTCGCTATTCCAGTAATAAGCGTCTGCTTTGGCGAGATAGGCACCCGGCAAGTAGCGCGTATCGCCGTAGTTCTCAATAAGACGTGTAGAGGCGGCCACAACTCCCGGAAGATCGCCGAGTGCTTGCCGCAGCTCGACCACGCGCCATGCGGCGTTGGCCGGCGCCCACTTTCTGCGCTCCCTTTCGGCGCCCGAGATCACGGCGTCGACGTAGTCGTTGAGAATGATCGCCGCACTATCAAGGTCGTTGTCGAGCAAGAAGCCATCGGCCTGCATCATCGCACGCGGTTTCTCCGTGAACACGATGGAGATCACACTCTGGGTGTCGATGCTCTGGTCGGAGCGACCGTCCTTATAGATCACTTTGTCGAGGCCTTCCGAGACGATCGTCACCTCTGAGATGGACTTTCCGTCCGAGGTGTGAATCGTGTCGGCGAATGAAGGTGTGGCGGCCAGGACGAGGCCAGTGATAAGTGCAAAGGTGCGCATGAGTCTAAAAATCGTTTCGATTGGGGGGTGTGAGCCCTTGGGCTACCCGCAGGGGGCCGTCCGGTTACACCTTCGAGGCAAGGTCTCTAGGGCGATTTTGGCTTAGGAGCATATAAGGAGGGATCCGCTACGTCAATGCCGAGTCAGCGCCCGCGCCGGACTCGAATCAGCTCCGCAACGACGCTAACGGCGATTTCCTCGTGGGTTCGGGCGCCAATATCCATCCCCATAGGGCTCTGAACGCCGTCTAGGAACGCGGTGGAGACTCCCGTGGCCTCCAAGCTCTTCCACAGCGTCGCGCGCTTGGCGCGACTGCCAACCATTCCCAAGTACTTTGGAATGCGCCCTCCTAGGGCGTCGTTGAGCTCGCGCACGATGAGCTCGTCGTCGTGGTGCCCGCGCGTGCACACCACATAATAGCGCTGCGCCGCGTCGTCCCCGGGGCCGAAGGATTCCGCCGAGGCGCGGACCGCATCTGCGAATTCCATACATAGGACGCGGTTTGCGAAGGGGTGTTTCTCCGGCGTTGCAAACGCCTCACGATCGTCCGCAACAGTGACGTGAAATCCCACGCTCTTTGCCAGTGCGGCGAGGGCGGCGCTGATGTGTCCGCCTCCGAATAGAAACAGACGCGGTTCGACTTGTGGATCCACAAAAATCTCCAGGCGGCCACCACAGACGAGGCCGCTATCGGGGTAGTCGCGCTCATTAAGTGCAAAGGCGAGTCGGCGCGGGCGCTCGTCTTCCATGGACTCTAAGGCCGCTTCCAGAACTTCCGCCTCCAAGCAGCCGCCCCCCACCGTGCCCACGAACGAGCCGTCCGCGCGCACCAGCATCTTCATGGACTCTTTGCCTGGCGTCGAGCCCTGCGTCGACACGATCGTGCACAGCGCACAGGACGTGCCTAGGTCGGCGAGCCGTTGTAACTCGCTCCAAATTTCTTGCATCGACTTGCTCTAGCGGCTGGCGGGTGCGGGGTTTTCAAGAGACATCTTCGCAAGCATAGCGACGGCGATTTCCGAGGCCAGCTCGGGCCCCACCAGGACTGCTGCAAGTGTCAGGGCAAAGTCTAGGGCAGTGCCCGGTCCCGCGCTGGTGAGGACACGACCGCTGATGACTACGGGCTCATCGCTTACGACCTCGGCATTGCCAAGGCGATCGCGGAAGGCGGGGTAGGAGGTCGCGCGCACCGAGCTATCGGAGAGTAGGCCCGCTTCGGCCAATGCGATCGGCGCCGCGCAAATCGCTGCTGTCCAGCGTCCGCGCGCGGCCATGTATTGCAGTGCACCGATGACGCGCCTGTCATCGCGCAAGTTCGTGGCACCCGGAAGTCCTCCGGCGAGCACGACGGCATCGATCACTTCTAAGTCCACGTCATCAAGGTTGCAATCGACCTCAACCGCGATGCCGTGGGCACCACGCGCGAGAGTCGCCTCCGTCAAACCCGCAACCACGACGACAAGCCCCGCGCGGCGCAAGACATCGATGATCGTGATCGCCTCGATCTCCTCAAAGCCATCGGCTAGGGGAAGTAGCACTCGTTGTTCGTTTGTCATCGTAGGATTCAGAGCAGGCCCTCGGGAAAGTAGGTCGATTCCAACCACTGATTCTACCTATAGGGCAGCCAGCTTCCCTGTACTCTAGCGAACACCATGCAAGACGCGAACACCAGCCCCGTACTTGTTAGCGCCTGCCTTTGCGGGCGTGAGTGCAGGTATGACGGCGGCCATGCATCGGGGGGGACCAAGTTAGCCAAGCGCCTAGCCGAACTGGGGGCACGCGCTGTCCCGTTTTGCCCCGAGGTCGAGGGTGGGCTACCCACCCCGCGCACCCCCGCCTGGATCGAATCGCAAGGCGCTAGCGCAGTGCTGCGCGGTGAGGATCGCGTCGTGACCGGCGCGGGCGACGACGTCTCCGAGGCCTTTCTGGCGGGCGCGCGGGCGACCCTCAAGCTCTGTCAAGACCAGGGGATTCACCACGCGATCTTGAAGGAGTTCTCTCCCTCGTGCGGAGTCGCAACGACCCATGTAAATGGCGCTCCAATCAACGGACCGGGGGTAACAGCCGCTCTCTTGGCCCAAAACGGCATTGAAACAGAGGGGATTTAGCCCCTACGCCTCGCTCAAGGGGTAATCTTTGGCTTCAACCAACTCACAATCACTCCCCCCCTATCTAAGAGACTGACTCCATGGCCATAATTCCGATGCGCGTCATGCTGGACCACGCTGCCGAGAACAACTACGGCGTGGGCGCTTTCAACGTCAACAACATGGAGCAGATCCAAGCCATCATGATGGCTGCGAGCGAGACCGGTTCGCCTGTGATCGTTCAAGCTTCGCGCGGTGCTCGCGCGTATAGCCAGGACAACTATCTGCGCCACCTGATGCTGGCCGCCGCTGAGTTGAACCCGAACATCCCGATCGCGATGCACCTGGACCACGGCAACTCGCCCGCCTCCTGCATCAGCGCAGTCGAGATGGGCTTCACGTCCGTCATGATGGACGGCAGCTTGGAAGAGGACGGCAAGACACCCGCAAGTTGGGACTACAACGTCCGCGTCACGAAAGAGGTCGTCGACTATGCCCACGCGCGCGGCGTCACCGTCGAGGCCGAGCTCGGCTGCTTGGGCGGTATCGAGGACGGCCAAGGTGCCGGACTCTCCGAAGAGCAGGCCCAGGAGCACCTGACCGATCCCGGCGAGGCTGCGGATTTCGTCGAGCAGACCGGCTGCGATGCACTCGCTGTTGCCATTGGCACGAGCCACGGCGCCTACAAGTTCAAGAGTAAGCCGACGGGAAAGGTTCTGCGCATGGACGTCATCGCCGAGATCCACCGCCGCATGCCCAACTGCCACATGGTTATGCACGGCAGCTCGAGTGTGCCCGAGCACTTGATCGCCATCATCAACGAGTTCGGCGGCAAGATGCCAGAGACCTATGGTGTCCCCGTCTCCGATATCCAAGAGGGCATCAAGCACGGTGTCCGCAAGATCAACGTCGATACGGACAACCGCCTGGCAATCACGGGCGCGATCCGCAAGCTCCTCATGCAAGAGCCCAGCGCCTTTGACCCACGCGACTACCTGAAGCCCTCACGTGTCGCCATGGCTGAAGTCGTAGCGAGCCGCATGAAGTCCTTCGGTTCCGCTGGCCATGCCGGTGGCGTTGAGATGAAGAGCCTCAGCGATATGATCTCGTACTACACCGCAAACGTTTAAGCGCCGACCGTAGGCGCTCACACCCCGCCGCGCACTTCTTGCACCTGGCTTACCGATCCGTTTCGCACCTTGCGGTCCGAGCGGGCCGAACCAAGAGTGCGCGGCAAGGTTGCATCGCTCACCCGTCCAAGGAACTGAAATGAGCATCGAGAGAGACGAGGAGAAAGCGGAGGAGAAGCGCCGCCTGTTGAACTTTTTCCTCTACGGCGGCTGCCTGCTGTTTGGACTGTTTGGTGCTCCCCTCGTAATGCTTCTATTTCACAGTCTAAGTTGACCCCACTCCGGGGTCGCTCCGACTGCGCTCACAGTCGGAGCGCTAGCTGTCTCTAATTCGCGAGCCCACAAGGGTTCGGATCTAAGCTCCGTAACACGCTGGTCACTAGGATAGGTTTCTCACCCCTTTCCAGGGCGCCTTGTCATGATGTCCTCCATGATCACTCGACGATTTCAGTTCGGTCTCCTTCCGCTGCTCCTTCTCGCTTTTCAGTGCAATGCATCGAAGCCTAGGCTAATTGCCATTTCGCCGATCCTTCGCGCGGAGCCGCTTGCTCATCCAAAGGTTGAGCAGCGCGGCAGGGCGCAAGAAAAGCCCACGACACCACCGGCAAAACACTCCGATGCCGATGGACGATTCTCAGAGGCACTGGTGCCCCTAAGTGCACTCCTCGAGGGTTCCGCCTCGCCCTTTGCGAAGAAGAGTGGGACTTATAAAGCGAGGGTTGGACGAGGCAAGGATGCGTTTACCTGGGTGGTCAACCCAAAGCCCAACGGGTACTTCGATCTCGTCTCGATCGAATCGGGCAATGCGGTCATCGAGCCAATGCACGGAACCAAAGTTGATGGCGCTGGTGACAAACTGGAGGCTACGTCCTTCGCTCTCGACGGCGACAGCCTGGTCGTCACGTTTCGCGACGGCATAACCACTCGACTTACGGCGCTCGGGAAATCCCTGCGAATGGAGGTGACCCGGCCCCCTGGGCCTCGCCGCGGGATGGCCGCAATCGATCTTGGCGGAGTGCTTGTCAGGAAAGGGAGTGGGTCGATCACAGCCTTTCGCGTCCCGTACTTTGACATCGCATCCGTTGCTGCGGTCGCGATCGGACGTGAAGAGCCCCACTACCTCACCTCGTGGTTTGACACGGGCTTCTCCAATGCTTCTGACTTAGTCGCGCACCACACAGGTGACGTTGGCGAGGATGGCGAGATTCGCTACTCCCAGTCGGCGCGCTACTTAGCCTCTGACCGCGGGCAGCGCAGAACCATTCAAGAGAGAGTCTGGCTCTCCTGGAGTCCCGAGCTCACCGACGTGCTGCCGTCGATGGACCGCCCAGCACTCGAAGGGCGCGAGAGCTTTAGCGATTACTATTACCTCTCCTTAAGCTGCACGCCGTTCGCCGATGCCACCGAGAACATCAACGCCTTGGCGAGTATGGGTGTCCAAGACCTGCATGTCTGGATGAAACAATGGCAAAAGGACGGCTACGACAATGGCTACCCAAACAATGTCATGCCCCCACGCGAGCAATGGGGCGGCATGGACGGGATGCTTAAACTTAGAGAGGCGATCGGCGCCGCCGGCTACGCCATGGGAATGCACCACAACTGGCTGTTCAACTCCGAGGGCCTGGCCGGAAAGAGCATGCTTTCGGGAACGGGGAATCCGCTCACCGAAGCCAAAGGTGGAACTTATCTCAAGACGAGTGCGGCCCTTGAATTTATCGATGAGGTGGAAGGCGAGATACACGAAGCCTTTCAAACGCAGGGTACCTATACGGACTCTCTCGCAGCCACGCTACCCAACGTCGACCTCGACGGAGATACCGAAGGCTGGGGCCTCTTGCGGACATCACTTGGTGACTTGACCGAGGTGCTTCGACGCCTTCACACGATTCACGGCTCCCCCATTGCTAGTGAGGGTTCCCTCGGCGGGGGCAACGTGACCTGGGCTGGTCTAGCTGACGTGATGCCAGGTGCGTTTTACATCCGCTCCGACCCTCAAGGTCTTGACCAAAGCGGAAAGAACGTCGAGATCGTGCCCCATTTCGCACTTGGCCGTATTCACGACATCTCCATTCGGGCTGGGATTGGCCTGCCCGCTAGGTTCTTTATGCCCCTGAGGGCATCGATGCTAAAGAGCTACACAGCAGGCGACCGCGACCTGTACCAAACTCTGACAGCCGTCTATGGCAACGCCGGTTTCTGCTGGTGGTACTCTAAAACGCGCCCCGGTACCTGCGCGCGCGATTGGTGGTCCGGCATGAGTTTGTTCCAGGAGTTTTCTAAGCCGAATCGCGAGCTAGAGGCGATTCTCTACGTCGATGATCGTGGTCGCGAGTTTGATCTCTCGGCGTGGCTCCAAAATGGGGGCGGCCTAAATCTCGGCGATGTTCGCCTACACATCACCTGGAAAAACGGAGACGAGCTTTGGGCCAACACCACCGACAAGGCCTGGCAACCTAAAGGCCGCTCGGAGAGAATCGCACCGTATGGAAATCTGGCCCACGCGGGTTTAGTCACTGCAGCGATCCTGACTACGAAAAGCGGAATCATCCAGACCCTCGAGGCACCCAACCGACTCTTTATGGACGGACGTGGCGTCTCTTCAACCGCACTCGGCATCACAACCGACGGAGCCGTTGGTCTCGAGCGAGTTGCCGAAGCTGAGGGTGGAGGCTGGCACGTGTTCCCGATCCCTGAGTACACCTATGACATTCCTGGAAAAGGCGGGGAGACGCTTGTCAAGTTGACACGGGTCGACCTAGATCCGAGCCTCTTTGGCGAGGGCGATCTCAAGCTGACTTGGCACAATGCAGAAGGGGTCGCTGGACCAAGTGAGGTGCTTCCTGCGGGAACAATCTCCCTATCGATGGCCGACTTTGTGTCTCGTGATGCAACGTCCGTCCGTATCGGAAATGCGGAATAGCACGGGCATCCCATCCCCAACGGCTGTCTGAAAAGATACTGCGCGGAGTTCTAGGGTCCCGCTTTAGAGCCTCGTCCGTTAGGCTTTGCGCTCCCGTCTCTCACGAAACGCCTGCATCTCTATCTTTCGAGTCCCCCATGGCCGCCACTGAATTAGTACTCGGTACAACAAACACTAAAGCGAAACGGTCCTGGAAGGCGCTCCTCCTTCGAGTCACACTCGCCTTTGGCCTTTCGATTGTGCTACTCGAGGCAAGCCTGCACTTCTTGCTGTTCAGCGAGAACCCTACGATCGTAAAGGCAACCAAAGAAATTCGCGATCCAGATTTGTGGAGTAACTACAGGTACGACTCGACTTATTGGAAGTTGAGCCACCTGTGGAACCGAAACGTACAACGAGAGGGAGTGCCTGCAAACGCGGACCCCATTCTGGGATGGCGGCCCAATACCATCCGCGAGGATTACTCGGTAGTCACGGCCGCGCCTCCCGTAAACAGACGACCTGTCGTTCTCTACGGTGATAGCTTCGCGCGCGGGGTCACGGAATGGAAGGAGTCCTATGAAGCACTCTTCATGAGCAGTGAAACCGGAGACGACTACGCACTTTTCAATCACGGCGTTGGTGGCTACGGCTTGGGTCAGTCCTACCTAATGATGCTCAATTCAGTCGACATGTACGTCGACCACAACCCAGTCGTAATCTTTAGCTTCCTTGTGCCCGACGACCTCTATCGTATCGGCGCAGACTTTCGCGGGTGGGCTAAGCCTTACTTCACTGCTGAAGACGGCAAGCTTGTGCTTCACGAGCTTGAGACAAATGACCCGTCTGTATTTTTTGAAAAGCACCCCCTTAGCGTAGGAAGCCTAACTTGGCGGGGGCTACTCCATGGCACGAAGCTACTTCCCGAGGCGTGGGTGCACAAGTTGCTCGGACAGGAGAGGGCCGAGGCCCAAATCGAAGTGGTCACGGAGCTCCTGCTTTCAGAGGCCAAGGCCAAGCTAGATTCACTTGGCGTGGACTGGTTCGTTCTGCTCTTCCAATCGGAAAGTGACACACGCGCACTAACTGTCCCGAATCGTGAAGAGGAGTTCGTGCGCCGCACTCTTGATAAGCTAGGCATGCCCTACGTGGCCACACGGTCTGACCTCTGGCAGTACGCAAAGCGGAATCAGGCGTCTCTCTCGACACTCTTCGTCCAGCCCCCCGCCTATGGGTCGGGACATTTCAGCGGCGCTGGAAACCGGGCGACCATGGCGACCATCGAGCGCGGAATCCATGGTGATTTTGAAACCGAGTTCCTCCCGGGCCCACGCCCTGGCGACAACAAAAAAGCTGCACAGTAGCGCCCGCCGCTGTTGGCCAAAGCGATAATAGAGGGCCTCCTCTCTGCCGTCTAGGCTTACAGGATGTAGCCGTTCCAGGTTGAAGTCGGCAAGTTCGAGCCAAGATCGAGCCCCAGGGTCCAAAGGGGGCCGCTAGAGAGAGATGCAGGTAGACTTAATTCGAGGTTAGTCCCAGCCCGCCTGTAACCATCGGAAAGACCGCGTCCAATTTGCTCTGATTGAGCAGCCCCACGGCGACGGCATCGCACCTTGGCCAACAAGGGACACACCAATCGCCGCGGTGCAGCTCAGAGTTGCACCGCTCACAAAAACGCTGTCAAGGAATCCGGTCCGTATGAGTTCGGGTACGCGGCTCGCTATCTCGTGAATAAACATATCGAGCGCGCCGCTGGTGTCGCTGACATCTAGGTTCGATGCAGCACGGGTGGAAGCGAGGCACCTGTCGTTTTTGGAGACGTCGACGCGGCCAATGGCAGACCCCACGGATTGAGCCCTGAACCTCCCAACAACCTCCTGGCCGCTTGCGCCTTGGCGAGCGAGGAGCTCGGTAGTGCAAAAAGGAGGGGAAGTGCGAGAGTGCTGTACTTCATGGGATTTTGGGAGAGTCCGAGGGCGCTACGGCCTCGGGTAAGTACCGTGCCGGGCAAGTACTCGGGTCCCCAAAAAGCCGCCACCCAATCCCATAGAGACGTACAAGCGCGACCGAGCAGCGCAGTCGGTGCAGCTCCTTTTCTTAGCTGCCCAGATCAAAAGTGTGCGGCCCGGTATGTTCGCGCTACGATGACCGCATGAGAACCAATCCCCTTTTTACAGCTCTTACGCTTTCCGCCTCCCTCGCATCCTGCACAGCGACACCTTCAATTGCCCCGTTTGCTGCCTTCGGTGAATCTGGGGATGTGGCCAATTGGGTCCACCTAGATGGTCGACCCGCTGAGTGGATTTCCTTGGGTGATGGCGCGGTCGAAGTTAAACCGGGTAGTGGAAACATCATCACCAAGGCGCTTTTTGGGGACGCACTTATCGAGCTCGACTTTATGACCCCGCACATGCCAGACGCCCAAGGGCAAGCACGTGGTAACAGCGGCGTTTATATGCAGGGCTTGTACGAGGTGCAAATCCTCGACAGCTTCGGGATTGAACCCGGGCTGGATACCTGCGGCGCCATCTACAACGTCTCCGTTGCCTCACAAAGTGTCTGTTTGCCACCTGGCGAGTGGCAGCACTACGCAATCGAGTTTACGGCTCCCGATTTTGACTCGGATGGCCTCGTGCTCTCAAATGCGCGGCTAACCGTTTGGCAAAACGGTGTCATGATCCAAGACGACCAAGAGGTTTCTGGCCCCACAGGCAGCGCGCGCGATGGCAACGCTGTTGAGTATGGCCCCCTCATGCTGCAAGACCATGGCAACACAGTGCGCTACCGCGACGTGCAGATCACGCCGCGGTTCTAGTTGGCGGCCCAGAAGCGGCCGAGGGCTGTTAGCGCTTCGCTGGCGTCCCCGGCACAGTCGTCGTGCGCTTGATGAACTCTCGAATGTCGTTGTTCGACTTCTCAAGGTCGGGCTTCCGCAGATACATCATGTGCCCGGAGCGATAGCCCTTCCACGTCATACGATCTTGAAACCGACCCGCGGGATCCATGTTCCACATCGTGTATTTGGCATTGAAATAATCCGTACCGCCGTCGAAGTAACCCGACTGCACCATCACGTGCAAATACGGATTTTGCGCCATGGCACTTTGCAGAGAACGCCCGGTCCGGTCACCATCCCGATCCCAGGGGTGAACGGGCCCAAACAGCCAATATTGAAGGTCCGTCTCGTAGCCTAGGTCCTCGCGAAGATAGAGGTTGATCGCCGGCGCAAAGGCGTGGTTCCAGGACGAGAGGGCTGGGTCGAAATCGGGGGACGTTCCGGAGTCCGTTCGATCTAAGCCGCGATAGCGGGAGTCCAAGCGTCCCACGGTCAGCCCCTCTTCACGCAGTAGCTCCTTCCAGAAAAACGATGTCGGAATCGCCATGTTGTACTGCCGAACCGCCCCAACATCGAGTCCCGAGTACTTCGCATAACGCGCGCTCAACCGCTCGCGGTCCGCGTCAGGGAGGGAGCCTCCTCGCGCTAAAGCGGGTAGCAGTTCGTCTAAAGTGAACGCCTCGACTTCGGGGAGCAGCACTTCCAGATCTTTGGCTTGCAGGTCCCTGCTCAACTTCTTGTGGAACCAAGCCGTTGCCGCATAGTAAGGCAAGAAAAGCGCGTCGGAGACGGGCCCGTCGCGATCGATACCAAGCTCTGTTGGAGAGACCAAAACAACACCATTCAGGTACATCCAATGGGAGCTCTGAAGCTCGTTCGCCAACCCCGAAACGCGAGTCGTCCCATAGGACTCACCAATCAAGTACTTGGGATCGGCCCACCGACCATGCCTTGTGACAAACGTCTCCAACCACTTGGCTAGGTAGCTCACATCTTCGTTCACACCGAAAAATTGCGAGCGGTCCGCATCGCCGAGGATGCGGGAAAAGCCCGTATTGACTGGATCGACGTACAAGATGTCAGCGACGTCCAAGATGGAGTGAGGGTTCCCCTGCACACCGTAGGGTTGAACGGGATACCCCTCGTCATCAATCTTCAAAAGCACTGGGCTCGTGTAGGCCATATGCATCCAAACCGAAGCTGAGCCCGGCCCACCGTTGAATGAGAATACGATCGGCCGCTCCGTCCCATCAGGCAACCCAAGGCGCTCGTAGTAGGTGTAGAACATCGACGCGATCGGCTCGCCATCCTCGTCCCATACGGGTTGTGTCCCGGTGGTTACACGATAAGCAACGACCTCGCCGTTGATCGTCACTTCGCGATCCGAAGAGGACGACGTGTCGACCTCGGAGCTAACGGAAGTCACTTCGACCGTCGCAGGAGCTTCTTGGAGTGACAGGGCGTCCGACCCGCACAAAACAAGGGTTGCGGAGGAGAGGGCGAAGAGCAGCGGATTCCAAAAAGTCATGACGAGATCAAATGCGGAAGAGGAGGAGTGGGTTTCTCCATACTAACGGCGACTCTCCCTTTTGGACTGCTACTTCTCTACCGTCACTTTCGGCTTATCTCCTTTTAACGGATACGTTGCAGCGACCCAGGCTCGCCACTCCTCTTCAATCGCGAGCAACTGCATGCCCAATGTTTCGGTGAGCAGCTTGCGCGCCTCCTGTTTCTGCTTCAGCCCCTTCTGGAGGATCGGGAGGGTCTCGACATGATTCGCGACCAGAAAGTCATAGAAACTCCAACACAAAGCCTGCTCGGGCAATTCCATGGCGCCCGTGTTTTCCCTGAGCAGAACGGGCAGGAATCGCGTCTCGTCTTTTTTGAGCCACTTGCGAATGGGTGCACGCCAAACCCCGCCGTGAAAATCAAGCGAAGCCGTCGACTCTTCGATGCAGTAGTTGAGGCTGAGCTCGTGAATCTTGTATTCGTACCAATGCGCCGAACCGGCATCAAACCAACCGCCGCCGAGATCACCGGTCCACAGCATTTGATACAAGTTCGACAGCAGCATGTGTGTCGCATTGTGGGTAAAGAGCCGCCTGACGCCGGGCACCGTGGCGAACTCTTTCTCCGTCCAAACCGAGAAGACTGGGTCCTTGCCCAACATCTTGAAGTCGCCCGTTGAAGAGCTCCCCAAAAACTTCGCCATCACGCTCTGGTGGTCGTCGGGATTTTTCCAAATCCACATTCGCATCTTGCTGAAGTAGTCTCGGCTCGCAGCCTCGGGAAGCTCAGATTCGGGCCCTTCCGGTGGCAGCACCTCCTCTAGGTACTCCCCCGCTGCAAACGCCGCAGCGGCGCGGCGCAGAAGGCCGGCCTCTTTAGACTCGCTCCCTTTAAGCAGAAAGTGCTCCCCGACAAGGCGCGCAACCTCTTCAACATCATTGGCCACGCGGTGCATAACCACATGTCCATCCACTTTCTTTTTCTTGGTTTCGATCAACGTCCCCGTATCAACGATTAGGAGAAAATGCGGAGTCTCGATGACGGGCACCTCGCGGCCGAGATGTGCCCCAACCCGCTCGTCAATCATCCAGCTCCGGACCACTTCTTGCCGCTCGGAAATCAAGTGGCTGTCAGGCCCCCCATCACATCGCTCGCAGTCCACGAGCAGGGCCCCTGCGCACTCCTTACAAGCTGCCGCAACGGAGCAAAACTGAACCTGACGTTCATAGATATGCATCTCGTCATCGTGCTGCTTACAGGGAATGACGCCCCGCTCCTCGCACTTCCGACATCCGTCGTTCTGGGCTTGCGCCATGGTTGCCGTCAGGACGAAAAACAGGCTAGTGCTAAGAAAGCGAATCAAAAGTTTCATCCTGGGAGCATACGCGAAGCTTCCTATTCAAGAACCGAATTAATGGCCACCGGTATCCTCCCCTGCTGAGGGGTGTGGTTCATTCCCCAGCCCGCGATTGCGATTTCAAAAAACTAGCGCCGTCCGGAGTCCCCATGCGTTACCCGCAACTTGCCACGGGCTAGTTGTAGCGCTCCCCACAGGCTGACGATTACCCTTCCCACGTGCATCTCCACTCCCATTCTCGCCAGGCTGCTCTCTTGGCCATTGTCGCGCTCGCCACAGGTTGCTCTTCGCCAAATGGCCTGCACCTCGTCAACGACATGGGGGACCACCAAAGCGACTACAACCACGGGACCGCGGCATCGTGGAGCGTACCCGTAGCGGAGGCCACTTACGTCGTTCGCACGCTTGGCGAATCAGCTCTCGTAGACGCCCTCTCTATCAAGGATGGCGCCCCGATGGCGACCTACCGGACGGGTCAGATTTTCTACACCCCCGTCGACATCCAGACAACCAAGTTGCAGCGCGGCCAGCGACCATTCGCCGCATGGCTCTACACCGGCGTCGATTTCGAATCTAGTGAGCTTGACCCCGATCCTTCCCGTCGCAGCGACCGCCGCTCTTCTGTTGGTTTCCGGATCGGAACCGTTGGTCCATCTGCACTCGGTAAACAGGTCCATACTGAGTGGCACGATTTCTTTGAGATGGCGCACCCCGGCGGATGGGAGCACCAAATCAAAGATGAACCTGGACTGCTCCTAACAGCGGACCGCGATTGGCGTTTCGACTTCAGGGAGCTCTCCAACTCCGGGGAGTGGCAGCTGGATACGGCCCTCAACACCGGCGCGAGTTTGGGGAATATTCGAACCGAGGCCCGCCTCGGCGGCAGGATCCGCTTGGGAAACTCTTTGGATCGAAGTTGGAGCTCCCTCTCAGCGGTTGGCCTTACGCTTCCAAAGAGCGGCATCGATTGGGAGTTTTTCGTAAACGCAGAGTCCCACCTCGTCGCCCAAGACATCTTCTTGGACGGCAACACATTCAAAAGCAGCCACAGCGTCGAGAAGAACCCACTCGTCTCTGAAATCGGGATCGGAGTGACCGCGAAGCTTCCTTGGTTTTCCGTGACGATTGGTCACTTTTTACGCTCGGAAGAGTTCGAGCTTCAAGACGGTCCCACCCCCATATGGACCCTTGACCTCCGCAGTCTTTAGGGTTCACGGCCTAAGGTTCGGTGGCACACCATTGCGACTCATCACAGGTTAGGTTTGACTAGGGGCATGCCGATTTTGTTCGCCAAGCGAGCGCGGCGCACTCCCCCGTTTGACCAAGCCCCTCCCTAAACGTGTCCCAGCAACGCGCACTCCTCATTGGTAACTCGGACGGCATCGGCCTAGCTTTCACCGAGGCCCTGCTCCGCGAAAACTGGTCGGTCACCGGGCTCTCGCGAAGCACTGTCCCCGAAGGTGAGGTGGCCCAAGGGAGCGGAGACTATGTACACATCACGTGCGACGTACTCGACGCCACTTATCGCGGCCAGCTGGAGCGAGCCTGTGAAACACGCGGCCCGTTTGATGTTGTCGTGCACCTCGTCGGAGTGGGCTACGGTCTCAAGGACGACAACTTCGCGCGTGAAGCTGAGACTTTTCGGACCAACCTCATCAGCATGGTCGAGCTAGTCGAAGTGGTCTTCCCAACCTTTCTCGCTGCGGGACGTGGCCATCTGATCGGCCTGTCCTCCATAGCCGATGACCTCTTGATGGCTGACTCCCCGAGCTACGGCGCCTCGAAGTCAGGTTACTCCTCGTACCTTAAAGCCCTCGGGCTCGCCTACCGCGCGCGTGGTATTGCCGTCACAAATGTGCGCTTCGGATTCGTCGACACGAAGATGGCAAAGGGCAAGATCAGGCCGCTCATGATCTCCACGGCAAAGGCGGTCTTGGTATTGAAGCGCTGCATCGCTGGGCGCCCCGCACAGAGCACCTATCCCAAAGCAGCCGGCGGTGCGGTCCGCGTCCTGCGCTGGGCCCAGAATTTAAGGATCTGGTTTGCCTAAGAGCGCGCCTCGACCACAGCGCCAAACGCCGGGTGGAAGTAAGGTCGAAAGAGGCGTCGCCAGTTCCTAAAACGGAAGCGCCTCGGTGCAAGCCAGACCCCCTCGCTCCAGTGCAGCCCCACGCGACCGATCAGCCGCGCCATCGTAATCGGATCAAACCACATCACGTGCTCTTCGTGAACATCAGGGCGTCCCTTGCGCCAGACCTTCCCGATCTGGGCACTATAAAACGGACAAGGTGTCGTGAGGATAAGCTTCCCACCTGGCGCAAGGTGCCGCGAGACGCTGCGCAAGAAGCGCCCGGGATCTTCGACATGCTCGATGATCTCTGTAGCGAGGATAATATCGAAGCGCCGCTCCCCAAGATCGAGCTCAATCGCGTTCGCGACCTCGCAGCTGTACCCCTCTGAGGTGAGGTACGCAACTCCCGCAGGATCGAGATCGATTCCATGGACATTCGGGTTGTGGTCTGCCACATAGCGAAAGATGTGCTTCTCGTTATCTCGAACACGCGCCTTCGAAGACTCGCGATCGGGGCGAGCATCGACGCAGCCAACGTCTAGGACGCGTGGCAGCTCCCCATTTGGCAATTTGGCGAGCGCAAACTCAATCGCTAGATGGAACCTTGACTTCGAAACAGCGCTTCGCATAAGAGGCGTTGGACCGGGCCAAGGCACGAGACTCCTAGCGTCCTGCTGCTCCCCTGAATCGGCGCCTCCCATGGCTTGGATTTAAGCGCCGACCTTCGGCTTGCCTACGATCACGATATGGAAGCCAAGTAGATTCAGAACGGGCGTCGCACAAAGCAAACGATCAAGCCCGATGAAGAGCTTCGTGATCAGTGCATTGCCGGGGATATAGCGCAGGATGCCCAAGTGGTCCGGGAAGCCGGCGAAGGTATAGGCGAGGATGCCATACTTCTTCACAAGGGTGACCTCGAAGCCCGCCTGCTCGCAGAGTGAGATGATCCCCGCCTTTGTGAAACCCTGGTCGCCGACGTCAAAGTGCTGCGACTTCTTGTAGAGGATCGCACGGGCCGCGCGGATGATTGGATTGTCGTTGCACGGCTCGCTCATAATCAGCTTGCCGTCTGGGCCAAGAACCTCGCGACAGTTCTTGAGGAACGCAACGTGGTCACGCGTGTGATGTAGACTTCCCTTGCAAAAGACGACGTCGAAGCGCCCTTTCTGAAACGGCAAGCGCTCGGCATCCCCAGTCACGAGGCGGACGCCCGGAACGTACTGGTCGGACACCTTCAACATCTCGTGGCTGATATCCAGCCCAACCGAACCGGGATGCTTCTCCTCAAGTTCAGCAAGGAAGAACCCCGTGCCGCAGCCAAGGTCGAGAATGTGCTTCGCCCCCGCCGGCACATGAGAGATCATCTCCGCGTGCCAATCCTGCTGGAAGAGCCGCGAAAACTCGAAGCTGTAACGGTAGGCGTATCGCGGAGCGAGGGCCTTGTGCAATTCGATCTGGGCTAGCGCGTTCTGGTCGCTAACGCCATCTTGGGAGGAGGGGGCTGACATAGCGCTCAATCTACCCGAGTGACGGGCTTCTCGGTTGTGGCGGCTTCGGTTTCCGTCGAGAGATTACTCCTAAAGTCCGGATCCAATTGTGCTTCTAGTGATGCGGATTCCGCGGCGAGCGCCTCGATATCGATTCGCGCGGGTTTCGACATGCCCTTCATCACAAAGTGCGAGAACATGCCAACCGCGACGACATTGAAGAGTTGGACGAAGTGAACCGCTAATCCGACACTAAGCGCGCGGGCGTTTTCGATGCCCAATAGCCGGAATCCAGTCACCCAACCGAGCTCTTGTGTTCCTCCACCTGCGGCGCCGTTGATCGGAAGCAGGTTGGCTACGGTCGCGAAACTCGAACCGAAAACGGCCTCTGGATAGGTCAATCTAGACTCAAAGCCAAAGTCGATGTCCATGTTCCGAGCGAGCAACCAGTAGAACCCAAAGATACAAAACCAAACCGGAACCGTGACCAGCGCGGCGGCTCCCAAGCTGCGGCCCCGGCTGGCGCGGCGCATCGCGTGGGCAATCTGGGTGACCTTTTCGATGAGGCGCTCGCCCAGCGCCCAGCGGTGTAGCTTGGTGAAGCGCAAAGTCACGGACAAAAGGTGAACGAGCAAATCGCCCCGTATCGATATCAATCCTGCGACGACTCCGAAGATAGCGAGAGGCGCAATGTACTTCGCCACCTCCTCAAGGTGGCTGTGGTCTCCAACAGTGCCTAGGTACATGCACGCGAGCGAGATCGAGCAGGCTAATACCGCGGCATCAAGAAGACGAGACACGACCAAGGATGCGATTCCAGGCGCGCTCGGCACTCCCGTATAGGTGCGCAAGTAGACCACCCAGCTCGCCTCACCTGTTTTTGCTGGCAAGACGTACGAAGCCAAGTTGTGAGCGCCGGCAAGGACCCAAACCCGTCTGTAAGTCGGTCGGATCGGCTTGGGGATCAGAATCCAAAAGCGCAGTGCTCGTAGACAATACGTGCAAAGGTGGAAGGAAAGCGCCCCCAGATATGCCCAAGGGGACAGCGAGCCGATGGTGTCCAACACCTCCTGAATGGGCATCCCTGTAAACCACATCAACCCCGCCAGAACGGCGATGGACATAGCTATGGGGGCCAGAATATGTAGAACGGTCTTCTTCAAAGCGCCTAGAGGCTACCCCATTCCACGTGCCGAACGGAGGATTTGATGGCAGCAAAGTGCCCCACAGCTCTCGCTGGGAGGCACTTTGTGAGTTGAGATGTCACCGCGGCTAAGGGAACCGTACGTAAGTTCCACCCGAGTCCTCTGCGAGCCACTCCAAGACCTGCAAACTCCCCCCGATTGCGATGGAGTGGATTTTGACCTCGCGGCTCTTGTTCCATTTAGCGACTTCATCGCGAATCGACCGTGGGTCTAGAAGGCGCCCCACGGACGGCTCCCCATCGGACAGAATAAAGATCGTATCCACTTCCGGGTCCTCGAAAACGAACTCGAGGGAACCAAACAAGTTGGTGCCTCCACCTGCGCCAAGCCGCTGGACGAACGTCTTTGCATCGGCAAGAACTTCGGGTGTCCAAAGCTTGATGTCGTCCGACCATGGGGCGACCGAGGACGAGAACGGGACAATATTAAAGAAGCTGGTGCGCGTCAGTTGGTCCAGACACTTGTCCAGCTCACGGATCGCCAAGTTGATCCGGGGCTCGCCAGGGGAGTCGACATAGTGCCCACGGGTAAGCTCGCTCATCGAGCCCGAAATATCGATGATGAAGACGACCCTTTCAGATTCGATTTGAATCCCAAAGAAGCGTGCAGCAGTCAACTCTTTGAGCTTGCGGATCTCACGCTCTTCTTCCTTCAGCTTCAATTTGGAATCCGACAGCATGGCGAAGTCGGCGCCACCTTCCTGCTCCCACCACGCCTTCCACGGCTGGTAGCGTGATCCAAAAAACTGGCCCGTCATCCGAAACAAGCTAGATGCAAACTCGACACGCATCCGCCCAGTTTGGGCCTCAAGGCGGGCAATCACCTCCCCAACTGCTGAGCCAATCCGCATCTTCTCGATCGCCTCTAAGGCGACCAAGCGCGTCGACCAAAGCGGGTGATCAAGCGCTTGAATGACCGTTGGAAGTTGCGCCTTTCCATATTCGGAGAGCATCAGTAGCGCTGTGTTGCGCATCTCTGCACTACCCGCAGTAACGTAACTTTCCAGCTGCACACGCCACTCCGCCCCTCCCTTGAATCGCCCCAAAGACGTTAGCAACAAGGCTCGGTCGACCTCGTTTTCAGCATCGTCGAATAGATCCTGCACGGCCGCCTCGACGCCTCCGAAGCGATGATTGATCGCAAACTCAACCGCGGCCTCGATGACCTCGTGCTCCTTGTCTTTCAGCATTTTCAACGTCGGCTTTTCAAGCTTCTCGGTATCGATATTTGCTGCTGCACGAAGAAAGAACAGCTTCTCGATCGAGTTGCCTTTGCCAAATCCCTTCAGGATGAGCTTGTTGATGCCTTCATCTTTTCGGTTGGCAAGCTCGCTGGCGATCTCCATGCGAAGTACGCCTGGCGTCGTGCGCTTCGTGCCCTCCTTGATCGCGACCTTCGCGAATTTAACTCCGCCGAGATCGAGCAGGATCCGCGCGGCCGCGGCGCGGTTCTGGGAGCGCTCATTGTTATCGTCGAAGACCTCTGTTGCACGCTTCTCGATGTTCTTGTCGCCGCGGTTGAAAAGCTCCTCGACAGCGCGAACTCGTATCGATCCCGAGCGGTCCTCGGCCGCCTCCTCTAGCTTTCCGATGTCCATCGCTCCTGCGAGCGCCCCAAAGGCGACGACACGCAGCTCGTCCAAGGGCCGTGGACCAACGGGCTTTTCGTCCTTGGATTTGCGCTTGCCCTCATCGCGAATGACTCCCATTCCGTTCTTGTAGATACGCTCGTACCACAGCTCGTCATCGGGTTCCCGCATGCCGATGTGTACTTCAAGTGCGGTGACGCGGATCTCATCCTCAGCATCGGAGTCCACCATCATCCGAAAGTACGAGGCACCATGGCTCCGGCAACCAACCAAGCTATCCAAGGCCGCCGTGCGCAGCTCTCGCATCTTGTTCCCTACAGCTTCGTTCATCAGATGATCAAGAGCGTCCGCAGCACAGCCGTCGACGGTGTCAAAATCTGAAAGCGACACAAGGATGGCGCGCTTGATGTAAGCACTTGGTGTCTCTCCATAAATGGCGAGTAGCGCGTCAAGCGCCTTGCGGTTGCGGAACCCCGCCACCTTTTGGACTTGCTCAATCTCGGCTAGATCAGACGACTTCTTAAGATCGGCGATCGCGTCATCAAGCTCATCAAAAGCGGAGGTTCGCACGGGCTGCACCGCGTGACTTAGCGGACTCGCCATCGCCACTCCCGTTCCAAAAAACGGCAACGTGAGGCCGGCGAGCAGGGAATAGCTGAGAAATCGCAAGAGAGACATGAGAGTTCGTCAATCGGTAAAATCGTACTTGGGGGTGCACAGAGCCGCCGTTTCAGGTTGTAACCCGGAACAACGAATCTACAGGCTATCAACTTATTCCAAAGTAACGTCGATACAGCCAGGGTCTGGGTGGATATGTTCCCGACACCTTTCGAAAAGTCATGATCATTACAGATTCTCAAGGCATTGCCCAAAGTCACACCTCGGTGACGTCCTCACATCTCACGGCTGAGGACTCGCGCCTCATCCTTTACAAGCTGCGTGACCTCAATTTGCTCGCCGAGCGTCTACACCTCAGCGACGGACGGCGCATCGACCTTAAAGGTTGCCTGCATCCGGACGCACCGATCAACGGTCAAGTGCACTACCGGTTGGGCTTGACGAATGGGGAAGAGCTCCTTCTCGGCATCGACCTAAAGGACAGCCGCTTGCATCTCACTCTGAGTGCCACCGAAACCGGCATACCCACTCGCAGCCGGTACCTTCCCATCACACTCGACAAAGCTGGCCGGGCGAATTGCGCGCAGATTCAAACCACCCTAGATCCAAATACTGCGGATCGATCTGAACTCCAGGCCTTCCTTCAAGAGCTCGTTCTAGCCTGCTTGCCGGCCTCGAACTAGAGGTCCGTCACGAGGCGAAGACGCGCCTTAGAGCCGCGCCTTTTTCTCGATCAAATCGGCGAGTAGACCCACAGACAGAATCTGGATGAAGGCCACGAACATCAAGACGGTCTTGTCGCTCAGGTTGGGCTCGTCAACAAGAAAGAGGTCATTGCCCAGCGTCGCCAGCAGGCCGAGGAACAGCATCGTTGCAACGGGATAGAACACCTTCAGAGGGTTGAAGTAGATGACGGTCCGAATGATCAGAGCGATGAATAGCGCCGTATCCGCGATCGGTCGGATCTTCGAGTTGCCGGAGCGGTGGGCGTAGTCGATGTCGATGTAATCGACGCGGTGGTTGTTGGTGAGCGAGGCGAGTGTGATCGTTGTCGTGAAGCTGAACCCGTTCGGTAGAATCGGCTTGTAGGCCATCACGTGGCTGCGTTGAAATGCGCGCAAGCCCGAGTTCAAGTCGGGAATGCGCGTGCCAGCTAAGTAGGAGGCCAAGTGGCGCAGTGCCGCTTTCGCGGGCCTGCGAATCAGGGGGATGTGAACATTCTCGCCAACGCGAGCGCCGACCGCCATCTCGGCGCCATCATCTACGCAGTCGAGCAGCTCGCGAATGCGGTCCTCAGGATAGGTCCCGTCGGCGTCGGTGATCACAACGATCGCGTGTCTCGCCTGGCCGAAGCCGGTCTTGAGAGCAGCTCCGTAGCCGAGATTTCTCCTATGGGTCACGACGCGCAGTTCGGGAAACTTCGCCGCGGCCTCGGCAAGTTTCACGCTGGTTGAATCCGTCGAGCCATCGTTGACCGCAAGGATTTCCTTGGGTGCGCCTATATCTAAGGCGGCAAGGCGCTCCATCACGCCGGAAACGCCGTTCTCCTCGTTGTAAACAGGAATCACAATGGTGACTCCGTCTTTGGACTGGGGTGCGTCGGAGATGAGTCCGGCGATTTCGTTGATGGAGGTCATAACTTGGAAAGAGGGGGGCGACTTATAGGGCAGCCATGATTTTGGCGGAGAGCCCCGTCAAGGGCAAGGACTCCATGCGCTCGCGCGGAACGTAATCATAGTTTGTGCTCGGTGGATGCGAGGACTTGTTTGTGCCGAAGTGCCTTACGCTAGCTCGAATTCGGTGACACGTGATCGCATGGAGATGATTCTTCTGAGGTGAACCGAGCGACCACAACTCGGAAACGCTCCCCGTCGCAGTCGCTCGGTCAAACTCGTCGGGCCACAAGAAAGTAGAGTCGACCTCGCGGGTCGGGAACTCCCACATGCTCGCCAACCTCCCGCTGTCTGGGCGACGACGCATAAGGAAGCCGGCCTCAGTTTCAATCACAAGAATCTCCAAGGCCACCTCTATGGAGGGAACCGGCTTCTTGACGAGCGGCAGCTCATGCGTGCGACCCGCGGCATAAGCAAGGCAGTGCCGTGAGACGGGGCACGTATCACAGAGCGGACCACGAGTGGACTTCTTCGCAGCGCGAGTCGGTGCACAAATCGTTGCGCCCAGCTCCATGAGCGCCTGGTTCCAAGTACCAGGTCCACTGTCCGTTGCCATTTGGCCTTGGGGGTCCCGGCACTCAAGCGAACGGGGATCCTTGAGGCGTGCCGCTTTGGAAAGCGCGGCGGGTACTAAACTCTCCGCAACAGCCCACAACACGCGATTTGAGGCGCCCGCACCCGGTTCCAGTTCAAGCGCAAACAGGCGCGAGAGCACCCGCGCGACGTTCCCGTCCACCAGCGCTGCAGACTCGCCAAAAGCGATCGAGCGGACCGCCCCGACGGTGTAGGGTCCAAATCCAGGCAGAGCGGCGAGGCTGGCTACTCCACTTGGCAAGGTGCCACCATACTCGTCCACCACCCGTTTGGCGGCGGCGTGCAATGAGCGCGCGCGACGGTAGTACCCCAGCCCACTCCACAGGGCGACGACCTGCTCCTCGCTGGCAGAGGCAAGCGCCTCGACCGTAGGAAGCGCGTCCAAAAAACGCGCCCAATACCCGAGTACAGCCTCGACCCGTGTCTGCTGCAACATGACCTCACTCAGCCAAACTGCGTAGGGGTCACGCGTCCGCCGCCAGGCTAGATCGCGCCGATCCTTCAGATACCAGCGGATCAAATCGAGCCGAAGGGCCGTCGGAGGGCTTGTCATTGTTGGAAGCTTCACAGTCGATCAGTCTAGCGGGGAGTTTGCTCTCCGCTGCCTTCTTGGCCACTTCCTCGCTAGACTGCAGCTATGAATGAGCGCAAGCCCGACGCCCCCAACCTCTCCCTCCGGTCCCGCGAGACACTGCGCTCAGCTGGTCGCGCTTTGCTGGTTGCGATGGTTGCCGTAGTCCTATGGTCTGTGGGGAACCCCCTTGGCTGGCAAATCCCGGCCGGAATAGACGTTGTCCGAGGAGCGGTACCCGCTCCCCTCCTAAGCGCCCTCTGGAGGGCTGCCGCTGTCGTTTTTGTCGGCGTCACCCTATTCGATCGGCGTGCCTCCAACCGCGTCGGCTCCCTAGGGGCGAAAGCCATAGCGACCGACCTGGGGCTCTTCGCCCTCGCCATCTTTGTCCTCGGCCTCGTGCTCAACAGCAGCACCCTTACAGCCCCCCTCGCTCTGGCGGCGAGCATGGTACTTGGCTACCGATTGCTCCAATCCGCCCACGCCGAGCCCGAGGGTGAACCGGAGAGCCCCCCCCCACTCTCCGATTTCCCCATCACTCCAGCAATGTCCATCGGCCTATTCCTAGGCGGTCTGGGCCTCGCCGTCGCCCTCCAGGGGCTCGACGCGAGGGTCGCACTTTGGGGTTATGGCGATCCGGCAGAGGGTGTTTTGCGCGGCGTGATCTTCCTGGCCATTGCAGCGTTTGGCGCGTTCGCCTTCTCCGGCCTTCTCAGCAACCCCGTCGCGCGGCGCTTGGCCCTCACCTGCGCGCCGCTTTATATCACGACCGCCTGCCTGGTCAGTTTGTCCCTGCTCACACCACTCACGGGGCACGACGGACTCGACGCATTCTTGCGCTCCTTTGACGCCGATCTATCCACGATCGGAAGCCCGAAAGGGGTTGCGCTTATTGCGGCACGGGGACTCTTCCTTCCCGCGCTTGCCGTCGGTATTTTGCTCGCGGCAACGGGCCGTAAAGCAGCTCTTCTCCCGTTGCTGCTCGGCACCGCACTTGGCATCGCCGCGCTTCCAATTCTCCCTGTAGATTTACATCTAAACGGAAGCCACGAGGCGCCCTATGCGCGCGGAATGGAGCTCTGCATGGTCGGGACGATCGCATGTCTTGCGGGGTGGCTCTCCATGGCGTTTGCCGCGACTCCCGAGCCTGCACTCCGGAAGCGCTACATGCCTTTGCTTCTCATCGCGCCTCTCCTTGGAGTGCCACTTGGCTACGACGCCCCATCGGTTCGCCCGTTCTCTCCTTGGCTCAGCTTTGAAGCCGAGCCCACTTTTATCGAGGACACTCCCCTCGGCCTTCTCACTGTCGAACCCACTGTGCAAGGTGCGGACGTCCTGACGCTCAACCGCATCTACATGACGCCGGATGCCGCCTTCGAGCAGTCCGATCAGCTGCAGCTTCGCGCCTCACTCGATCTTCTTTCGAAAACAGCGGCTCTCTCAAATAGGACGATTCGAGTGCTTCTAGCAGGTCAAATCACCACCGGTCGATGGGAGACGTTCCTCACCTGGCAAGCGGAGCAGAGCTTCCAGAGTGACTTGTCGTGGACGGTTCCCTGGGAGCGGTCCGTCAACCAGGTCCGCCCCTTCTTTGAGTTTGCCGGCAAGCTCAAGCCACCGATCTCCCAAAGAGATGCGCGCCAAGGGATCGATAGGGGCACCTTCGATTTGGTTGTCACCCTAGCGACCTACGGCCCGGGAATCACCGCACTGACGGCAGAGGATCCCCCGCTGTCGCCCGGCCTGATCGCCGGGGGCGCAGATGCTGGGGGCAACACCACATCGATCGTCTGGATGGACACGCGCACACCGATCGCTCCGGCCGCTTTGGAGGGCAACGTGCTCTTAGCTGGAAGTGATTTAGAGCACATGGCCATCGGTATTGCCACGGGCCCGCTCTCCATGGCCCCCGGGGCGGAAACCTTTGCGCTGCCCGCTCCCAACGGTAGCTCGCACTCCGGTTTTGCGCGGCTGCAAACGCGGCCCGAATTGCGCGCCTTCGGGGACCGCGCCGAGCTCTTCGCACGCCTCTCTCGCCAGGGTAGCGCCGCGTATGACCCCGCCTTTCTCGCAGGCCTAGCGGACCTCCTCGCCCTCCAAATCGAGAGCTCTCCCTGGACGGAACCAGACGTGCGCTATGAGCTCGACCGGGAGATCCTGGAGAACCTCCAAGAGGCGACAAAAGTTCCACCTTCGGGATTCGAACGCACTGTCTGGAACCACCTCGCGAGAATCTTGTCCGCCAAACGGATGCCCGAGGAGTCCTACGTCATTTGCCCCCTCCTCTTGGACAAGTCGCCTGGCGGCTGGCCCGAAATCGAATATGCCCTAGCGCGCGCCTACCTTGAGTTCCTCATGCCAAAAGATGCCGCAGAGCTCCTCTCACCTCTTTACGAGGCCGACCACCTCAACCTGATCCCGCTCTTGGAATACGCAGCCTGCGAAGGTCAAATGGGGAACTGGCCCAAAGCTGCGGAAGTCCTCACGAGGGCATTCGCGCGCGCTCCGGACACCAACAGCATTGAGCGCCACTTAGCCATTGCGGAGATGCAGGCCGGCCTCGCCACCGGGCCCGCTCGGATCAAATCCGCGCTCGCCAGGGACCCTGAAGGCGAGCACAACCCGGAATTAGAGGCCTATTTGCAATCGGGCCCCCTGCCAGCCCCCCCTCAAAGCTTCAATCCAGCTCTCCTCGGCGAGCGCGACGATCATTAGGGCAATTTAGTCTGAGTCCTACACTATTGAAGGGAACCAAGCCTGACGCGCACCCGTCCACCCTTATAGCACCGCAGGGACCCTTTTAACAGCGCCCTCCGCCTGGCCGGCATCGAGGAAGCGCGCTTTTAGGGGGAAACCTTGTCCTGGTGCTCCAGAACACGGGTCTATCGATCCGATGACGGGGGAAGTTGATCTTCGCCCGCACCCCCCCCTCTCTCCCTTTGCCCAAGCCAAGCAAGCGATTTCTCGCGTGCCCGGCCCAAATCGCAAGCCTAGTTGCCTCTATGTTAAAGAAAAGATTCCTCATGCCCCTCCTTGGCACCGCGGCCCTTATTGCCGCTGGCGTGTCAAGTCAGGCTCAAATCGAGCGCTTAAACCTCGATCAAATGGTCCAAAAGACCGACGACGCCCTGTACGCCGAGATTATCTCTTCTGAGGTCATCCGTATCGATCACGACACCGATGGTGCCGAGCTTTACTTCACCCAGCTCACTCTTCAGGGTGAGTCCCTGGTGAGCGGAGATGCTGCCACGATCGTAGTGACCTTCCCGGGTGGTTTTGTCAATGAGACTGACGGAGTGTGGAACTCCGAGGCCCCCTCGGCGGACGACATCAAGATTGGCAACAAGATCGTTGCTTTCTACAAGTACCTCGACAACGCCGGTGGCGACCTCGCGTGCAACTTCTTGTACGCCTCTCACGGCGGTCTCTACCGCACGGTTGACAGCCCAGCGGGCGCAGTTGTCATGGGCCGCGGCGAAGGCTACGCAATCCAAGGCAACACTCGCCTTAGCGAGCTCAGCACTGCTATCACCTCCAGCTCAAAGAAGAGCGACAAGGAGGAACTCTAAATGAAACTCACTAACTTGATTCTCCCGGTCGTCGCCCTTGGCGCTGCCGCGGTACTGCTCACTCCTGGCTCATCCGACGGCTACTCCACCATCGGTGGCTCCCTCAGTCAAACCCAGCGCGACTTCCGTACCTACAACAACTTCACAGACGCCGCGGCCAACGACAACCAAGTCGCCCACTCGCAGTTCCCCGGCGCACAAGGTGCCGTGATGGCGATCTGGAAGGCAAGTGTCGAGTGGGGCAGCGAGCTACACGGCGACGGCACCGGCGACGCCCACCAGAGCACCAGCTTGGGTTCGGGTGGCGCGAACTTCGACGTCTCTCACCAGGGTGAGGCCACAGGTGTCGGCACCGCAAATGGCAATGTTCACTCCGAGCTCTCCGGCAGCTCGGGCGGCGTGCTTGCATTTACCGAAACCCCGATCAGTGATGGCTGGCGAATCCGCTACTACTCAGGTTGGACCTGGCATGACGGTCCGGGAACGAGCATCTCTGGCATCGACCTTCAGGGTGTTGCATGCCACGAGTACGGACACGCACTTGGCCTTGGCCACAGCACAACCGGCAGCGCAACGATGTACCCCAGCGTTTCTGGCTCGGGCGTCGTTCAGCGCTCGATCGCGACGGACGACCAGAACGGTGTCCAGGCGATCTACGGCGTCAAGAGTGCGAGCAAGCCGCGAATCACCGGTGTGACGACAAACTCTGGCCAGATCACCATCACGGGTACAGGTTTCGATTCGGCCAACAACCAGATCTGGTTCACCCAGAAAGCCCAAGGTGGCAATGGCACCCCGATCAAGGTGACCGGCCTCTCCTCAAACGGCACGACCATCACCGCCTCAATCCCCTCTGCAGCGGGCCCTGGTGATGTTCTTGTTCGTCGTAACAGCACGGCCCACAGCGGCCTTTCCAACTCCTTCCCCTCTGACCTTGCAGGCGGCGGCGGCGGAACGGGCGGCGCGCCAGTGATCTCGGTGGTAACACCGAGTTCGATCGAAGCGGTTGTCGTTGACGGCCCCGCTTCAATCACACTGACGGGGACCGACTTTACGGGCACAAACAAGGTCAGCGTCGACGGCGTTCCCCTCACGCTCTTCCCGCCGCAGTTTTCGATCCCGAACGACAACACGTTGATCTTCAACATGCCGTTCGTCAGCAAGCTCGGCACCGTCACAATCGACGTCACGAACACTCACGGCACGACGCAGTCAACGATCCAACTCCTTGCGAACGCGAGTACCACGGTCGAGTTGAAAAACTCGCTTCCTGGTTTCTTGATTCAAGGTCTTGGTCTCCAGACTGTCCTCGGTGGCCAAGTGGGAGACATTGTGATCCTCGCCGCCTCTCCGGACCTTCTTCCGACGAGTCTTCCGGGTATCGTCAACTTGGCAATCGGTAACAACTACTCAAGCTTGTTTATCCTCAACACCTCGGTCATCCCGTCCAGTGGTTATGCCAATGTGACGATTCCGATGACTGGCCTGCCGATTGGTCTGTCGATTCACACCCAGGGCGCGGGTCTCTCTCTCTCGAGCGGCTTCTCCCTTCCGGCCTCTGGTTCGAACGTTCAGTCTGGCACGATCCTGTTCTAAGACTGCCAACTGTTTTTTGACGGCCGCCGTCTCTCATTGAGAGACGGCGGCCGTCTTCAATTCCATCCGACTTGCCCCACCCTGAACCATGAGGCGCCTGCTCTTCGCGCTAGACCTTGACGGCTCCGCGATTCTCACCGTGCCGCTCTAAGGTTCCCCTCCGCTTGCCTCCCCCTTGCCGACTGCGAGTCGAGCGCCCCGCTTCGGATCGTGGTCATCTAGTCCGAGGTTGGCTCCGCGATTGCGGATCGGCAGGCTGGACTCACCGCCGTTAGAGCCACCACCGAAAAGGGATGTGCGATCCACGTGTTGCGAATTACCCGTGACCATACAATCGACGCTGGCACCTTTTTGCGAGTGCGCCTGATGAAAACGAAGGCTCTAGTCCGCTGAGTCGACTCTTGAATCGGCTGAACATTACAGGCCACCTCTGGTGCAAAGTGCGGGTGTGTCGAGTGCCCTCTCGGGCCGCTTGGAACAAGCGCGAAATCGACCTCCTCGATGAGCTCTCCCCAGGTCAAATCGTGGCGGACAAGGAGGCCACTACAGCGAGCTCATCTCTAGGGGCGAGCACTTGCCCCACCGAGGTGGCATCCGTCGGGATGGTTGAGCGTAGGGCGACCCCTGCGGCGCCATGGGGGGGCGCACGGCAGCACCTCCGTCGGGGCTGAGCTCGCTGTGGATCTGCTCGCCCGAAACATGCCGGCGGTTTTGTATTGCGCCTCCGTTCGGAAGATCAAAAGTGGTCACCAAGTCGAGGGCATCGATCCAAGGCCCTACATGGGGTCGGAGGTCCGCACTGCCCAAACCAACGACAACTCGACGGGTGCTGTCCTCGCCCTAGGTGGCACCGCCGAGATGGCAACGTGAGTATCTCCGTCTCTGGCTCGGGAACAAAAGACATCCCTGTTCGATGCCTAGCTCGCACGAGGTCTCTGGATCGAACAACCTGTAAATGGCGAGCAGTGCGGGAGAGGTGCACTCGGTCACCCTCCTGTATTCTCCGGGTGGAGCCGATCAGCTCACCTGGAGATTGGGACCACAACATCTGGAAAAATCACCTTGGGTGGGCCCATGCAAACCCGTTCAACACACTCGACACGATGGTTTCGGGCACCCAGTACACCTAGGCATCCGGAGGGCCGAACCCGCCTCAAGGCAGGTGAATGATCTGGCCAAGTGGATCGGCATCGTTTGCTTCAAGCACAACGACAAGCATGGCGACAGATGAGGCTACGACGACAATGAGCAGCTGCACAAATTGGGCCATGGCGCTCACTACGTGTACTCCAAAAGCGAGCGAGTGCTTATCCCATTCGGCCATGCTCGGTTGCCTGCAAAAACACTAGCGCGACGTCACTAGGTCGTCGACGGCGTCAGCTAGATCTTCGGGATTTGTCATCATGATCCCATCGAGAGACGCCCCGCGAGCTTGTGCCAAGCTGTGCATGATTTGGGTAGCAAGCACAGCACAGCCGGCCAAATTGGGGTGCAATTGATCGGCTTGCAGAAGTCCACCCATCACCGCGGGATCCCACGTAAAGTCGCCAACCCGAAGCGGCTCGCCTTTTCCAACGATCTCATTGAACTCGGCCAGCGGTACCACGATGACGTTTGCTTTCGAGGCTGCCCACGCGCGAATACGACTATTCGCATCATCAAAACTATCAGCGGGTGGCATAGAGGCAATCGGTATCATTCCACCGGCTGCCCCAGCCATGTTCGGTAGGTCCCCGACGAGCACAGGACAGTCAAATTGATCGAGTAGTGCGATCCCCGCCTCGAGCCGCTCGCGTCGAAACGCCAACGTGTTGCCCGGGCCTCCCGCTCCGTAAAAAAACCAAAACAAGAAGTCGGCGCCGATCACAAGCGTCGGGTCTTCGGCAAGCGCGCGGGTAACAGCCTTACCAGCGATACCTTCGGGGTCTAGAAATGTCATCTCTGTCGAACCGTCAAATGCCAACTTGCTGCCGGTGAAGAGGCCCGCCTCAAAATAATCTGCCAACCGCGTCGGAGCGCCAGTATCAAGCTGGATGTTGAAGCCAGCCGAAGCACTCGAGCCGAGGATCACATAGCGCTCAAATAGGTGGGTGTCCAGGGCGACGGTTGCCGCCACCGCCTCGGTATCCATAGGTTTGGCCTCGGCCGTAGGCGCCACAGAAACAGGCGCCCGCGTGACTCTAGATTCGCTACAAGAGATAGCGAGAGCGAGGACGATGCCGAATAGGAATGGAGAGCGATTCATTTGAGGATAAGGTGTCTTCAGAGAGGCAAGCGTGCGCACCAGGGGCCACGACAAGACTAGAATGCCAAGTTGGAAGCCGAAAAACAGCGAGACTGTTCTACCGCGCTCGACTAAGGTCCCGACTATGCCAAAGGATTACGAAGCTCAGACCCCACCCGGAATTGCCTCTTGGATGATTCCGACACTCGCCCTTGCGGTGATCGCAGCATTTTGGGCTGGTCTTGCGGGAGGATTTGTTTTTGACGATCTCACCCTAGTTGCCCGCGACCCGCTGTTGCGCGATCTTGGGAGGCTACCGGAGCTCCTAACCAAGCCGCTGTGGAGTGGTCTGCCCGAGCTTTCGGGCTCCGAGGCCGCAACGATCGGGCACTGGCGCCCCCTCACCTCGCTCACTCTCGCACTTGGCTACGCACTTGGAGGCAGCCCTTCTAGCCCGCTCCTCTTCCACCTAATCTCCCTGCTCCTGCACGCGCTTGGGACGTTTGCCGCCTTTCGCCTCGCCCTGCGAATCTTTCCGGCAAGCGCGACTCGCTCGATCGCCTCCTTCTTCGCGGCTCTGCTCTTTGCGCTCCACCCACTACACGTCGAAAGCGTGAGTTGGATTTCAGCAGTGAACGATCCACTCTTTGGCCTGTTCTCCATACTCGCACTCAGCGCATGGCTCGATTGGCGCTCGAGAGATTCCAAAGGCCTGCCACTCGCCGCCGCTGTGCTGTTCTTATGCGCACTGCTCTCCAAGGAGCTCGCAATCGCCTTGCTGCCCATCGCATTTGTCCTCGACCGCACCGTTGTTGGAGGCCGCACAGACAGCTCGCGAGGCTGGGGCGCACTAGGTGCTGCAGTCGCCATCTGGTACGGCTTACGCACGGCTGTCTTCAGTGATGCACTTGCCGGCTTCGGACGTACCAATGCAGAGTTCGGCGAGCTCGGACGCTCGCTGATGTTGCGTCTTGAGATCTTGGGAGGGGGCATGTTTCACCTCCTCTTGCCCTTAGAGCTCTCGCCCTTTCGCCCCTTCCGAGTTGTCCTTCCCGAGGGCGATCACCTGCACTTTGTCCAAATGATCGGCGCCATGTGTTTTGTTGCGGGACTCACTTTTGCCCTGCTCAAACGGGACCGCATCAGTATCGCCGGGCTGCTCATCCTCCCGGCGGGACTCCTTCCCGTGTTACTCGCAGCGGGCTCCCTTGGACAAACTCCATACGCCGACCGCTACTTGTACCTGCCGGCGTTTGGCTACGCGATCTTGCTCTCCCACCTCGCATTTCGCGCACTCCCCAAGAACGCCGCCGTTGCGCTACTCTCCACGATCGCGCTTGCCTTTGGAGTGAAGAGCACCCTACAGGCCGACATGTGGAGCGATCAAGAGACCCTCTACCAAGCTGCCGTTGTCGACAACCCCGACTACCCGATGGTGTATTGGCAGCTTGGTGAGATCTATCGACAGAAGTTTCTAGCGGAGAATCATCCAGGTGATCTAGAGGCTGCCTTCGATGCTTTCGACGCATCCAATCGACTGCTGGAGCGCGCGAATAAAGACCTCTCGATTCCGCGCACTGAAATCGATAACTTCCAGACGGCGCTTGGAAAGGCCTGGTGTTACCTGCACCAGGCCGAGGGAGATACGTTTAACGATTACGACACTCCGCGGACGATCCTCAACATGCTGCTTGAGAAGGTATTCGAACGCGAACAAGCCAATATGGCGACGGGCGGGAAGCGCGCCTCTCTCCCTGTCGAGCAGGTGTTTGGCGGCCTTGGTGTTTGTGACATCGCCATCGGCGACCTAGCTGCTGCCGAGAAGAACTTCAAGCAGGCGCTCGAGTTCAACCCCAACTACGCGCCTGCCGTCCACAACTTGGGGGTCGTCTACTTTCGCCAAGAGAAGTGGGAGCTCGCACGCAAGACTTTAGAGCGCGCACTCGACCTCAAACCGAAAGACACACGCGTACTGCTAGATTTGGCCCGCAGCTTGTTCGAAGGCGGTTGGCCTGACAATGCGCTCGTAGTGGCGGCGCGCATATCCGAAATCGATCCATCGACACCCGAACCAAAAATCTTAGAGGGTAGCCATGCCTTCAAGCGTCGCGATTGGCGCGCCGCTCTCGCCGCATTTGACGCGGCGATCGCGCTCGATTCGCGAAGCTCCTTTGCCCATTTCCGGAGGGGCATGACGCTGTACCAGATGAACGAGATGGAGTTCGCAATCACCGCTCTGCGACGGGCGTGCGAGCTCTCCGCTACTAACTTTGAGGCACACTACAACTTGGGTAGCTTCCTCATGCAGAACGGTTCGGCGTCTATCGCCCAACCCTACCTCGATCGGGCCTATTCCATCGGTGGCAACCCCCAAGCGCTCGCGGCGATGCGCTTGGTACTCTATGACCTCGACACTCTAAACGGCGAGCGCCTACAGGCATTCGCTCAGCTCGACGAGACCCGTGGCGATCCCGCTGGAGCTCTTTGGTGGGCAGAGCGCGCGCTTGCCGTGAATCCCGACAACGGTAACCTGCGCTTCTTGAAGGGCCGAATCCTGTTGGGGGAAAACGAGTTTACTTTAGCTCTGCCCGAGCTTGTCGACGCTGTACAGCTGCTACCAAGTGCGATCGATCCGGCGATCGACTTGGGCCGCTGCTATGCGGGATTGGGCAATGCAGCCCTTGCGCGCTTTTCGTTTGAGCGAGCCCTGAAGCTCGCGGCTGAGCGGCCCATGCCGGCAGCTATCGATGAGCAAGAGGGATTCCTCATGATGCAAAAGCAGTACAACGACCGCGTCAACAAGCACCTCTTGCAGCTGTAGGCACAAGGGCGCACCACGCTCCGATCAGAGGGCGCGAAACCCACGAAGGGCGCGAGCAGTCAGCTCGCCAACCTAGGAGGAGATTCGCTCGCCGCCTGAAGAGAGGCGAGCATGGACCTCTTGCCAGCGCGACTCGCGGCTGGAGGAATAGCAAAACTCCAGCAAAAGCGGAGCTCCCTTCAAGAGGTAACCCGCGACTGCACTGATGATGAAGGACAAGAAAAACAATCTCGCATCCCCCATCGCAAGCGCCATCAGAAACAGGTAGAGCCAAGAGCCAAAACCGATCAATCCGAAGGTGCGAATGATAAGACCAAATACGTCGCGAGGTGTCATGGGACTATGGGGGCCAAAGAAAGATGTCTGGAAAGCGAAGCGATTGTTCACCTGTATAAATCACTACCCCGGGCACACCCCCTAGATACAAAGCGGAAACGAGATGGGCTTGGAATCGCCGCTTTGGAGGCGGCGAGCCTACTTTTACGCTCTATTTTTTATCTTGATCACCCGTGCGAAGGGGCTTGCGGAACAGGTAGACAAAACGCGAGGTCGTATCGCGCCCATCGTGTTTCGGGTCAAAGATACTCCAGTCGAGCGGGTCGGTCGGGTCGGTCAGGACATAGGACTCAGCCTCGAGCACAAAGCCCGCGGCCTCGAGTTCGGCCTGCACCAGGCTCGCCTCGACTCGATGGAGTCGCTTGCCCTCTGAGATGCCCGCTCCCACTTTGGCGTGGTGGTCAACAACACCAAAAACGCCTCCGGGTTTCAGGCTGTCAAAGACGACCTTATTGAACCCCGGGCGATCCACTTCCTGCCAGCCGAAGTCGTGATAGAAGCGCACCAGTATGGCGGCATCAAGCTCGCCATCTGGCAAGCCGGACTCTTCGAACTCTGTGTCGAGGCGGACCACATTGGGCAAACGATCGTCGGCCAAACGCGCAGTCAAAGGAGCCTCGGCAAACACCCGCAGGGGAATTGCGGTGTTCTGACAATAGACCACTCCACCCTCTCCAACGGCGCGCGAGAGAATCTCCGTGTAGTAGCCGTCGCCGGCCATCAAGTCCGCGACAACCTGTCCGCGCTTGATGTCAAAGAAGTCCAAAATGCGGCCGGGTTGTCGATCGGCATCTCGCGCGGAGTCACTCTTCAGTCGATCTTTGTGAGTCACGGCTTGGCCAACGGGGTCGTCGACAGTAGAGGGAGTGTTGAGGCCAAGTACGATGGACGCCACAAGGCCTAGGGCGATTTGAATTCGTTTCGTATTCTGCATAAGGCAAGAGACTAGAACAATCAGCTCTACCCAACTCCCTACCCATTAGGAGAAAACAGAATTTAAGTGTCTACGGAGTCCTCGCGTTTCCCGCCCTTGACGAGCACAACACCGATTCCCGTCACGACAAGCAGCGCAGAGGCATAACCCAAAAGGCCAACCCGATCTTCCGGTACCCACTCGACCTCAAGCGCTTCGAGGGTCTTCATCGTCATGATGGTAATGAGCGGATTCAGGGTCACGATCAGCGCGACCTTATACGCTGGGAGCCGTTTGAAGGCCTCTCCAAGAGCGCCATAGGCGACTAGGGTATTTGCGCCTAAGAACACCATGAGCATCCACATTCCAAAGCTCAACCCCGCCAGCAGTTCGAAGTCGACAAGCGGCCACATCGTGATCGCGGGTACCCCGTATAGCAAGAGGTTCAGATCTTGAGGCTCATGGCCCCGCATCAAAAGGGCCTTCTGAATCATCGCATAGACCGTCCAAGCGAAGGCGCCCAGGAAGATGATCGCGTTCCCCATGAGCAGGTGATTGCTAACGACGTTGGAAGACTCGAACTGGTCCCAGCCGAAAACCGTAAAGCCGATGAGTGCGAGAACGACGCCATAGATCTGGGCTCGCACCATGCGCTCTTTGAAAACAAACACGCCTCCCGTGGCAAGCATGAGGGGCGCAAGTTGAATCAGCACCTGGGCGTTACTAGGGGTCGTCCAATCAAGGCCGGTCAGGTAGCCCACGTAGTTCAGGGTCAGCGCAAGCGCTGCAACAATCCCAAGCGGAGGGGGCCGCACCAAAATCCTAAGCCTCTTTGGCCTGCTCAAGCCGACGATTAGCGCCAACATGACAAAGGCGAAGGCAAAACGAAACCACACGATTGTGTTGACCGGAACGAAATCCGTCGCGACCTTCATGGCGATCGCCAAGAAGCCCCAGAGGAATGCTGTCAACGAGGCCATCGCCAGGCCGATCTTCTGCTCGCGTACCGAGCTCATCTGTCTGGACCTAGCTGGAGCTGCATGAAAATCTCCGTGAAGAACTCGCCATCAATCTGGAGCGAGAGAGGCTCCCGGCCCCACTCCACAAAGCCCAAGGACTCATAAAGTCCTTGGGCGACAGGTGCCGTCTCGCCAACACTCAAGCAAACCAAGCAAACGCCATTTACGGTCCGAGAATAGTCGATTAGAGCCTGCATGAGCTTTCGGGCGAGTCCCCTCCCCCGTGCCTTTGGGGTAACGTACATGCCCCACACGGAGAAGGCGTGGGCGCGTTTTTTGTGGGGACCCTGCTTGCCTCCGCCGACAACTCCGAGCAGCTCGCCGGTCGCTCTGTCGAATGCGCCAAAGGTGCGATTCACGCCTTGGTTTTCCAAGCGGCTCCGGAGCCCAACAAGGTCGCTGGCAACGTCCGTTTCGGGAGACGCCCCAAACGAGCGCGGCGACTCCAGTAACATCTCCTTGCGAAGAGCGACGTATAGCGCGGCTTCACCGGGAGTGAGGATTCGAATAGAAGCGGTCATACCAAATCTAAAGTACGACCGCGTTGGTATTGAAGGCGGGTCCCTCGACGCAGCACTTGGCGTTCGGCCAAGCTCCGAGGGGGCCATCGGGTTTCGTCTCGACGACACATCCGTTGCAGATGCCAACGCCACATCCCATGAGGTCTTCAAGACTGACGTAACACTCGAGGTCGTTGGCGCTCGCAAACCGCTCCACTGCACGCAACATCGGCATCGGCCCACAGGCCGCAATTCGCACTCTCTGCGGAATGCTTCCCGCTGCTTGCAGCGCCTGGAGCAAGGTCACGACATTGCCCTTGAATCCGAAGCTGCCGTCGTCGGTCGCAACGTGGAGCGCGCAATCGAGCTCGCTGAACGCCTCGGCGTCATAGACCAGCTCGCGAGTCCCCGCGCCATAAAGTAGGAACGGTGGTGGTGTCGGTGCGCGCTCGCCACTTGCCTCGGCCTCATCCGCGGCCGCGGTGATCGCCTCGACCGCCATAAAAAACGGCGCGGACCCAATACCTCCCGCGAGGAAAACCCAAGGGGTCTCGTCCGCCGGCTCGGTAAAACTCGGCCAGCCTTTCCCGAGTGGGCCGATCAGGCGGAGGCTCTCACCCACTCGCGTATTCGCCAGTGCGCGTGTCCCATCGCCGATGACCTTGATCATGAAGACCAGGTCGGCTGGGCCGTCCTCCCTAGCGACTTCGCGATAGATCGAAAAGGGCCGCGGGATCTTGGGCGACAGCCCGTCTTCGCGGCGCAACATGAAGAACCGGTTGGGGTCGAGCGGTTCGAGTTCAACACTCGGCCGCACGGTTATCAGCACGCCGTCACCGGGTAGGATCTCGATCGCAATCAACTCCGCTAGGGCGGAACAAGCATCTTTGGGCGGGGCAACCATGGCGAGCAGGATACAGCCAGCGCATCGGAAGTCGGCCAACTTCGAGGCGAATTCGTATTCCCCTCCCCGCCCCTCTACCCCGCCGCCAGCTAGCCGCCAAGAGCCTCGCCCAGGGCCGCGAGAGCACAGCCGCCCGCGGCTTCCAACTCCCGCCTGGAGCTGCACCCCCACAGCACGCCGGTCCCGGGCGACTCCATGCGCGCCCAAGCCCCGAGCGCCACTTGTCCAAGGCCGCCCAGCCCTTGGGTGATCGCCCACGCCCACTGCCCGTAAACCGAGAGGGATGAGCCGGGTTTCTCAGCCCGTGCCCCGTCCATGTCGAGGCCCTCGACGGGACGCAAGAATCCATCGGAATAGAAGTCCGCCATGATCTGCGTCGCAAAATGTGCCGGTTTCGAGGCTGCCACAAACCTCAAGGACCCCTCCCGTTACAAGCTCTCAGGAAAGGCGAGAATCCCGGGATAAAGGACGTTCTCGAGGGTGCAGAGGCCAGGTAAAGGTCGCTCTATACGTGCGGAGTTCTCTGCTTGCAGGGGGTTAGTCCATGAGGCGCAAAGAGGGGGGACCAACATGGCTACGGAGCTGTTCGCCAGCCCGGGATTCCCCCTCAAGGTCCATCAGTCCTCCGTTCAAGCTAGGGGTGATCCCCTCTCCAGGATTGGCAGATGCCGTCGAGGTCTAAATAAATGCGCCTCGACATCCATAGATAAGATCACCTCGAATCGGGGCTCGCTCGCTAGATTTCGGGCTCTCCGCGCCCGGTCCGATTCTTCGCCGTTATCATGTTCGGCCTATTTCCAAGATCACAGCTTTCCGTTTAATACAAATTCTTCGCCATGAGCATTCTGACCGTCTCCGAACTGAAGCGCCAATTTGGTGCCCTTGAGGTACTCCGAGGAGTCACTTTCGCGGTCGAGCGTGGAGATAAGATCGGTATCGTCGGTCGCAACGGCGAGGGCAAGACGACCCTGCTTCGCCATATCGAAGGCGAGGAAAAGCCCGACAGCGGCAAGGTCCACGTCGCCAAGGGCTCTCGTATGAGCTACGTGCGCCAGCGCCCGGACTTCGGCGACTACAAAACTGTTCGCGCGTACGTCGAGAGTGGCCTCGATGCAATCCACGCACTGCAAGCGCAGTTGACTGAGCTCGAAGAGGAGATGTGTGTTGTCGAGGGCGACCGCTTGGACTTCGTTATGCATCGGCACGGTGAGCTTGTCGAGCGCATGGAGTTCCTAGGGGGATGGGATGCGGATCACAAGGTCGGCGCCGTCATGCACGGCATCGGGCTAGAGGACGAGCTTTGGGAGCGCGATCCGAACAGCCTGAGTGGAGGCGAGAAGAGCCGCGTCGCGCTTGCACGCGAGCTGGTCTCGGCGCCCGATTTGTTGCTGCTCGACGAGCCGACAAACCACCTGGATTTGGAGGGTATCGAGTGGATCGAGGGTTACCTTAAAGATATCAAGAGCGCCGTTGTCATCGTCAGCCACGACCGTCGTCTGCTGAACCGCGCGACGACGCAGATCCTCGAGCTGGTGTACGGCGTCACGACGAAATACCCTGGAAACTACGACAAGTATTTGATGCTCAAGCAGGAGCGCTTCGACTCGGAATCCAAAGCCTGGAAGCAGCAGAGTGAGATGCTCCGCAAGGAGGAGAACTTCATTCGCAAGCACATGGGCAGCCAGCGCACCGCCGAGGCCAAAGGCCGCGCGAAAAAGTTGTCACACATCGTCCGTCTAGTGCAGCCGCACCACGATGTGCGCAAGCCGCACATCAGCATGGGCGACGTCGCGCGGGGCGGTGAGATGGTCTTCGAGGGGCTCGGCCTCGATGTGGGCTATGACAACACGCCGCTGCTCTCCGATGTCAACGTGCGTTTAGGCCGTGGAGATCGCTTGGGTATTGTTGGACCAAACGGTGCGGGTAAGACCACCTTGCTCAAGGTGCTTGCCGGCCTGATGGAACCTCTGGGCGGCGAGCTGCGCTTGGGGCATAAGGCGAGTGTCGGCTATTACGACCAGAACACGAGCCACCTCGACGACAACGAGTCCGTCTACGAGCACGTGCGCATTCGCTACCCCCAGATGACCCACCTGGAGATCCGCTCGCACCTCGCCAAGTTCTTGTTTCGCGGCAAAGATGTCGAGGCGATCGTTGGGCGCCTCTCCGGTGGCGAGCGTGCGCGTGTCGCCCTCGCCCTCTTGATGCTTGAGAGTCCCAGTTGGCTGGCGATGGACGAGCCTACCAACCACCTCGACTTGGCCGCACGAACTGCGATCGAGGAGTTCCTGTCGAACTTCCCAGGTGCGATCATCACGATCAGCCACGACCGCGAGTTCCTGGATACGCTGTGCAACAGCGTGCTGGAGATTAGAACCGATGGGAGCGCTCGCCAGATGCCTGGCAACTACACCGATTGGCGCAACACGCTCATCGCCGAGCGCGACCAGAAGAACATCAATAGCGACAGGGCGAAACAGCTCCAAAAGGACGCTAACCGCAACGCTCAAGCCAAACCCGGGAACAAGCCCGGCGTGGCAAAAGGCGCCCAAAACAAGCCGAAGGTCCGCAACCCGTGGGCTTTTGAAAAGCTAGAGCAGACGATTGAAAAGCTCGAGTCGCAACGCGACAGAATGCTCGCCGAAATGCAGAAAGAGGCCATCTACAAAGATGCGTCGAAGCTGTCTGGTTTGCAATACGATCTGGCCGAGGTTGAACGCGACCTGGGTCAGAAAAATGACGAGTGGGCCAACTGGGGCTAGGATCACCGAGCTATGAAACGATTCGCAGACGAAATCCGAGCGGCCATCGCCGCGGCCACTGGAATAGACGCGAGCGAAGTGCGCTTGGAGAAGCCTCGTGACATCGCCATGGGAGACTTCGCATTTCCGTGCTTCGCCCTTGCTAAGACGCTGAGGCAGGCGCCCCCGGCAATCGCAGCGGACCTTGCCGGCAAGCTGAACGGAAGCTTTTCCAAAATCGAAGCGGTCGCCACTGGTCCCTACCTAAATTTCAAGGTCGAGGTCGCCGCCCTTAGCCAAGCGATCATCGAAAGCGCAATCGAAGGTGGCCTCAGCTACGGCAAGTCCGACGAAGGTGGCGGCCGCAAAGTTGTGATTGACTTCTCGTCGCCGAACATCGCCAAGCCGATGCACGTTGGCCACCTGCGCTCGACGATCCTTGGCGCTGCCCTGCACCGCATGCACGCGCTGCTCGGCTACGAGCCCGTTGGCATCAACCACATTGGCGACTGGGGCAGCCAGTTCGGCAAGCTCGTCGCCGCCATCGCACGCTGGGGCGATACCGTCGACATCGACGCGGATCCGATCCCTGCGCTGCTCGCCTTGTACGTGCGCTTCCACGACGAAGCCGAAGGCGACCCCACCCTGGAGGAAGAGGCCCGCGCTGCATTCCGCGAGCTCGAGAGCGGCGTCGATGGCGAGGTGCGTTCGACGTGGCGCAAGATCACCGAGCTGTCCCTCGCGGAATTCAACAAGACCTACGAGCGCCTGGGCGTCGAGTTCGATCTCGTGCGTGGCGAGGCCTGGTATGAAGACAAGCTAGAGGCCACCCTCGAGCGCATCCAGGCGAGTGGCATCACAGAAGAGTCCGACGGTGCCACGATTGTCGATCTCAGCTCGATCCGCAAGAAGATGGCACCGTGCCTGCTCAAGAAGACCGATGGCACCACGTTGTACGCAACGCGCGATATGGCCGCACTGTTTTCCCGCCAGGCCGAGTTCGATTTCCACCGCCTGCTCTGGGTGGTCGGCTCGGACCAAAAGCTCCACTTCGAGCAGCTCAAGGGAGTGCTCAAGCGCATGGAGCTCCCCTGGGAGCCCGCCTGCGAGCACGTTGCATTCGGCATGATGCGCCTGCCTGAGGGCAAGCTCTCCACTCGCGCCGGCAAGGTCGTCTTCCTAGGCGACGTGCTCGACCGCGCCGTCGAAGAGGCGCGCAAGACGATCGCCGAAAAGAACCCCAACCTTCCAAACGCCGGCGCGGTCGCCGAACAGGTTGGCGTAGGCGCGATCGTCTTCAACGACCTGAAACGCGAGCGCATCAAGGACGTCCTCTTCCAGTGGGAAGAGGTGCTCTCCTTTGAGGGCGAGACCGGCCCCTATGTCCAGTACACCTTCGCACGCACGCGCTCGATTTTGCGCAAAGCCAAGGCCGCAGGTGAGGACACCGCGACGACAAAAGTGGCGCCCGATTGGGCGGCCCTTGAAGACGCGCGTGGGGTCCTCTTGGCCATGGGCCGCTACCCCGAAGCGATCCGCACAGCGGCGGCAGACGCCGAGCCGAGTCACCTCACGCAGTTCCTGTTAGGCCTGTCCCGAGAGACGAATAGCTGGTACGCAAACCACCGTGTTTTGGGCGAGGCCCCCAACATTACGGCCGCGCGCCTAGCCTTAGTCGAGGCTGCGGGTTCCGTGATCGAAGCCGGCTTGACCATGCTGGGGGTAGCCTCCCCCAGCGAGATGTAAGAGCCAGGATCACGCCAATCCCGACTTACGGCAGGAACTTCAGCTCGACTGCGTTGCTCGCAGTGAGCTGTGTGCCGAGCTGAAACGACTGCACCACTATGGTCGCGGGGCCGCCACCACCGGGAATGGCGACTTTCAGCTCTCCGGCTAGGTCCGTCGCAAAAGCGAACACAGCTGTTGGTGGGAAAGGCACAACCGTCGTCCCCAGGAACGTCGTCGGCGACGCGGCTGGACCGATCGCGACAAAGGTCGGAGTCATGGGAGGCGCGCCGAGAAGCGCCAACTGGGCGTCGTTGCCCAACGAGAGGTCGCCCCCGCAAACTTCCAGAATGGGTCCGTCTCCAAAACCCAAATCGGTTTGACAGGTTGGGGGAGTGACCTGTAACCAGACCTGCGTCCCTTCGCGCCTCGAAAGCACCAAGTCCCTCTTCCCGTCGCCATTGACATCAAAAGCGGCAACGTCATGAGTCCAACGCAAGTCGTCCGCCAAGAGCCCATGCGCGCCAAGCCAGCTGCTCTCCGACAAGCTCGCGCGCTCTTCGACAAGCTCGATGTCAGCCCCTCCCACCGTGCCACCTCGATTGTGATAGAGGTGCAGTCGAAAGTCCGGTGCGTATGCAGGAATCTCCACATCAACGTCGGCGATCAGAAGTTCGTCCCAGCCGTCGCCGTCCAAATCAACGATTAAGTTGTTCGCGCTGTAGGTCAGCCCAAGGTATCCAACGGGCTCGCCTCCAACCAAAAACTCGACGTTCTTGAGAGCGGACCAGCTGACATCTCCGGCTGGTTTATTCCCCATGTTGAATAGGACGAAGTCGTTCGCGTTTGAGGTCACCGCCAAGTCCAAACGACCGTCGTTGTTCAAATCACCTGCGTTTACAAAATACGGTGCCGGCGCGAGACCCGTGGTGTGGAGCGCAAAAACGCCCGGCGACTGCGGATTGTTGTAGGCGATCGAGAGGCGCTCGGGAGACTGGTAGGTCAGCTGCTTGATGACGTCGACAGCGCCATCTTGGTTCACGTCTGCGAGCACTACGGAGTTACAGAACTTCGACTCGATCATCGCCGGGGTCAGACTCAGCAAAGTCGAGTCCGTGAAGTACCCGTTCCCGTCGTTGAGAAGGAGTCGATCCTCCGTGTCTTCCGAAGCTGGCTGCAATGGGCCCCACAGCGTCGTCCCGGAATCGTGATCCGCAAAGTAGAGATCGACTGCACCGTCGTTGTTCACGTCTCCCGCCGCGACGGCCATAAACCTTGGCTGCAGTGCTGCGCCGCTCGACAGGTGAAACAGCTGAGGGAAGCGACTGTCTTCGTAGCGGAAGCCCTGCCACACGCCAGCCACCATCCCCAAGTTCCAATAGATCCGCGGATGATGAATGTGTTTGGGTTGTCCAACGGTCTGCTCGGGCGCGGTAATGAGCTCGGGGAATCCATCGCCGTTCAAATCGGCGATAACAACGTCGCGATCATTCGTCGGTGTAAGGAAACCGAGGTCACCGAGGACGTCCGAAGCCGAGGCGTGTGATACCGTCCGATCGACGAGCACCCCCCCCTCGTTCATCAGCAAAATGTTGCTACGTCCCCCCGTTGTCGTGAAGGGCTCCTTGCGGACGATAACGAGGTCCGTATCGCCGTCCAGGTCCAAGTCGCCCCATGCTAGGTCGGTCTCGTGATTGTCATCCGAGATCGTTGCGCCGGTCGGCAGCGCGGTGGGTGACTTTTGGAACGACACCCACTTGTCGTTAAATTGTGCCGACGCCGGGACGGCCGTAAGCAGCACCCAGAACGCGAGTTGGGACAGTCTCCGCCCTGTAGATTTCCAAGTGGGGACAAAGAGCAGGGGGTGGATCATGTTGAGGAGTCGAGGCGCCGCTCGAAGGGTTCAAAAGTGGCCCCCGCAAGACCAGGAAGAGTGCACTCGACCTTCTAATCTAACCCATTTATGGAAATTCGTCCGGTGAGCGAGGCGCTTTGGGTGAACCTAGGCCCTGCCCCCCCCCAAGTTGCGGCACCTTCGCAGGGCAGAACCCGGAATCCGCAAATTCGGCCCTAGGGACCCCTCATCCATATTGCAGTCGAGGCCTCGGTTCTATACAAGGTATGGGCTAATCCGCTCCCATTACCCTCTGGCCTCCCCCACTGCCTGTGTCGAACTCTATCGAGAGCTATATCCGCGACATCCCCGACTTCCCCAAGCCCGGGATTGTCTTCAAGGATATCACGCCTCTGCTCGCTAGCCCCAAAGGGCTCAAACTGTCCGTAGATATGCTCGCAGAGCTCGTGGACCCCGATTCCTACGACATTATTGCGGGTATAGAATCGCGAGGATTCATCTTCGGCGTACCGCTAGCGACGATGCTGGGCAAGGGCTTTGTGCCCATCCGGAAGCCCGGAAAGCTCCCATTTACCACGGAATCCGTCACCTATGAGCTCGAGTACGGCACCGACACGGTCGAGATTCATACCGACGCCCTGGACGGCAACCCGCGTGTCCTAATTGTAGACGACCTTCTCGCGACAGGCGGCACCATGGCCGCCGCCGCCGAGTTGATCCGCAAAATCGGTGGGGTACCCGTCGCTGCAGCCCTTGTGATTGAGCTCAGCTTCCTTCCAGGACGTGCAAAGCTCGGTGACCTGCCCGTTCACTCGCTCATAACGTTTTAGGAAACAGGACCATTCACGGCACAAGTGGAAAAACATTCCGGATGACTCTCAAGTATCTAGCTCAGCGGTCGACAAGGAACTGTGCCCCCCAAGGGGCCATTTCTTCATTTTTTGACCAACCTGCGCCTTATGACTTCATCCAAACCCATTTCGAAGCCCAAAAGGGCCTCGAAGCCTGCCAGCCCCATCTCCAAGTTGATGTCTGTGCCGGACAAGAAGTCAAAACCCAAGGCAGCGGGAGCCGCCAAGCCTAAGCGCATGGCTAAGAAGAAAAAGGTCACCAAGATGCCCGTCACACCGTTAGCAGAGCTCCTTACAGAGGATCTGTGGACGGCCTATGGGAACGAGTCCAAGCTCGTCGGCCGCGAGGGTTCCCTACAACTCCAAGAGCTCCGCAACGAGCTTATGGAACGCCACATGCCTCTCGTCCGCTACCACGCGGAGCGCCTACAGCAGACTCTTCCGAGGTCGATCGAACTCGACGACCTGATTAGCGCGGGCACATTCGGCCTGATGGATGCGATCCGAGGCTTTGACCCGGACCGCGGCTACAAGTTCAAAACCTACTGCTCGACCCGTATTCGCGGCGCAATTCTGGACCAGCTCCGCAGCCAGGACTGGGTTCCGCGCCTCGTTCGCGTGAAGGCCACACGCATCGAACGCATGTACCAGAAGTTGATGGGCGAGTACGGCCGCGAGCCCACGCACTCCGAGCTCGCACGCCACCTCGACCTAGAGCACGGCGAGCTCCTGAAAGAAATGGAAGGCGCAAAGGCCAAAGCCATGTATTCGCTCAGCGAAAAATGGGACGACGGCGACGAGGGCGAGTCAGTCGAAAAGATGGACATCCTCGAAGATCGCACGGCTGAAGATCCCGTCAACGAGCTCAACAAGCGCGACCTCATGCACTACATGACCAAGTCGCTGACGCACAAAGAACAGTTCATCATCGAGCAGTACTATCAACTCGGCCACACCATGCGCGAGATCGGCGAAATGCTGGCCTTGACGGAGAGTCGCGTCTGCCAGATTCACTCCAACGTGATGAGCCGCCTACGCGGGCTGCTCGATCGCAAACAGAACAACTTGTTGACCTAACCGTCGCATACACAACGAACCAAAGAGAGGGGCGGGGCATATTTGGCTCCGCCCCTCTCTTCGTTTGTGCGTTTGCGCTAGTGGCTCAGCTCCCACCACAGATGCAAAAGTCGCGTGGTGGTCTCCACTTGCAACAGGGATGCAGCCGGGCAATCCAGGGCGCGGCCCATCACCTCGGACTCGTTAAGAGTGGGCCGATCATCGAGAAACTCTTCATCAATCAAGTAGCGCTCTAGGCCTTCGGCAGCCTTCTCGGGGAACCGCTTAGCCAGAGGGTTCTCGCGCGCTCGCAGCGCCGCGATTAGTTCGACGGGGTTGCCTCCTAACTCCTGCGCCAAAGCGGCAACCTTGTCGGTAAACGTCGCGCTGACCACTTTGCTAGCCTCGATCGCCACGCGGTCGACGCTTCTCCCCCGCCCCTCGAGCCAAGCTCCGCAGAAGACGGCGAGCAGGTCAACTCGAACGGCCAGCTCGGCTCCGGCTTTGCTCTCGGCCTGTAGGGCCAGAGCGATGGGCCCACCGCTTTTTTGAAAGCTCAACCATTGCCCGGTGCGTTCAAACTGCAACTCCAGGAGTTTGTGGAGCAGGCTGAGGTCGTCGCCGAGCAAGTAGAACAGATGTTGGTCCGTACCGCCGCGGCGGGGATCGAGGTACGGAACCGCAAGCGCCGCACCGTACTCCGCGGCCGAGAGCTCTCCGGGAGCTAGAACGTTGGGACGCGGTGCGACCTCAAGCTCGACCGCGCTGCGCACCGAGGTCGCGCCGCCGCGCACCTGTGCCAGGTCCACAATCTTTGCCGGCGCGGCACCCTCTTCGCGAAGGGCGGCCTGCAAGCGCTCGGCATCCATGGGGTCACTCGTCAGATAGAACATCTGTCGCCCATCCTCGACAATCATGCGCGCCAAGCCCCGCGCAATAGCGTGGAACCTTTCGGCGTCCGAGTGGTCGAGCGCCTCATCCAAAAACAGCGGCAACTTGTGTCCCTGTTCAGCCTGCTCAACAAACGCGAGACGCGCGGCAAGTGCGAGTTGAATGCGCGTGCCATCCGAGAGCTCGTTTAGGTGGCGATCCTTCCCCGAGTTCGCCTCGCGCGCGACAAACGAAGTGCCGGCATCAGGCGCAATAGCCAGCTCATATTTGTGATGAGTGAACGAGGCGAACAGCTCGCGGGCCCGCTTGAGGACCTCGGGCATGCTACCTGTGTCGTATTCAGTGCGAACGCTCTCCATCAGGAAGTTGCACGCGGCGGCCTGCAGCGCGCCCTCGCGGCAAATCTCTAAGGCGGTGAGCGCGGTGTCCTTTGCAAGCAGTCCCTCTTCGACGCTGTGTCCAGCGCGAGCGTGGCGAGCCTCACTCTGAATCTCTGAGATCTCTTGCCGTTTCTCTTCGAGCCCCTCGCACGCCTTCTCTACACGCTCCCTTTCAAGGGTTATGCTCTGCCCGTCCATCTCGATCAAGCCCTTCTCGCCAGCTTCTGACAGTTGCGATTCAGTCCTCGCAATTGTCTTGGCGGCTACGCTCTTGTCCAGGGCCGCCCGCTTAAAAAGCCCGAGCTGCTCCACCAAGTTCTTCAGCCCGGTGCGATCTCCCTGTTCTAAATCCGCGCCCGTAAAGATACCCGCGATGCGCCCTTCAAGAGTTTCGATCTCATCCAGAAGTCGCGTGAGGCCGGCCTCGTGTTCGAGCTCAATGTCTAGGGAACCTCGCAAGATGCGGTCACGCTCCTCGAGGTCCTCCACGCGTGCCCGCGCGTCAATCGCCTCCGTTGGTGCCAACTCGCCGAGTTGCGCAAAGTCATCAACCAATGCGAGCAGCAGCTTGGCCGCTAGGCCCGCTTTCCCGAGCTGCCCGGCTTCGGCCTGGGCTTCGGCAGCACGCGCCTGGTGCAAGGCCGCCATAGCATGCATGCGCTCCACAAGCTCTGCGGTGTGGGGAATCTCTTCGAGACCTAAGGCATGGGCCAGAACCTGACGGCGCGCTTCGAGCTCGGTTTCCGAAAGGGAGAGCTTCTCCATGCGGCTTTGCAAGGTCTTGCGCTCCGTGTCTTGCACCACGGCGTGCATGTGTCCTGCGCGGCTTTCGGCCAACCCATCCTCTAAAACTTGAAGACGCTCCGCTACCGCATCCTGATCCCACTCCTTGGGGCCATCGACACCCGCGGGGAACTCCGCTTGTGCGAGGGCCCGCCGGTCCGGCAACTCGGGTGCATCTACGGGTGCACCCATTCGGTCCGCGATCATTCGCAACACCGAGTTCGACAGCAACAGCCCCATGCCCACTCCCGCGATCAACAACAGCCAGGGATCGATCGCAAGCGCGAGCACAACACCCAACACGATCAACGCAAGTGCTGGGACTGCTGGAATATTCCCTGGCTTGAGTTGCTCCACTCCTGTCCGAGCCGTTGCCGGATCTGGTGATCGCAACCAAATGCGAAGCTGATCAACCCCCCGCTGCATCCGCTTCTCGAGCTCGCCACCCTCACCAAACGATGCTCCCTCGTCTAGTAAGGAGAGGCGCGCCTCGACAACCCCGCACTCCGTCGCAACCTTCTGCACGTCACGCAAGAAACTGAATAGCCCCTCTGTATCTGCCAGGGACAGCTCGGCCGGAGGCTCTTCGAAGCCACCGACACGCTTGCTCGCACGCGCCAGCAGAGCTTGGGTCTCCCTCCACTCTCGAACCGCTTGGGCCGCTTGCGATTCGAGCTCGCCAAGCCGCTCCGCGCGGACCTTGACGGCGCGCAAAAACGCTCCATCAATCGGCGCCTTGAGTCTTGTAGCTAGCGCCTTCGCGCGAGTCCGCTCACGTGCCTCTTCAAGAGTAGCGTACTGCTTCCGCTTGCCTTCGAGATCGGATTCAAGCTGCTCGAGGTCCCTGCTCTCGCCACCCGTAAGTCCCTCCAGAGCGATAGGGAACTCGCCCAATGCGGCCTCGCACTCAGCGAGAACTACACGCTCTCTCTGAAGTTCGACAGCGACCTCGATGTACTTCGCCTTGCGGTCCGCGATGAGCGCCTTCTCGATACCAGCCTGCAGTCCAACCAGACCAGCCAGTCGCTTATCAAGAGCTTTCTGACCCGCCGCTGTCTTGCGAAGCGCGGCCTCCGACTCCGCGAACTTGGCGCGGGCCGCCTTGCCTTTGCGAGTCTTGCGCTCCACCTCACCCGCAACAGAAATCGCAGCAAGATCGTACCCCCCCGCCATCTGCTCGCGGATCGCCTGAGCGACATCCTTGCCCGCGTCTTGCGCATCGTCGAGTAGGTCGCGCAAACCGAGAAAGAAGCAGCCCTCGAGGTGACTGGCAGGGAGCCGAGGCGCATCGCAATCAGCGCCGTCAAGCTTCCAGCGCCAGCTCGTGAGCTCGCGCACGACCGCATATTCGCCCGCATCACTACCAAGTGTCGCCGAGGCAATCACCTGAGCGCCAGCAGCACCATCTTTCCACAACAGCGATGCCATCGCGCGAACGAGGCTCGACTTGCCAATCCCGTTTGGACCGAGCACAACGTTCATCCCATCGCCAAGGTCCCCCAGGGAGAAGGCATCCTCGATTCCGGGAAGTAGCTTGATTTCAAGGCGGCGTAACTTCAACGGGAAGTCCTCCCCTCGCGCTGACTCAGCAGCGCTCCCAACGCGCTTGTCCCGGCGCGCACCAAAGTTGCTCGCAGGCCCTCATCGGAAAGTGGATCTTCCGAGTCGCGTAGGTTTTCGAGAGGTAGCCAATGAGAGCTCGCGGCAACGGGCTGGAGTTGCAGCCGCGCCTTTGCCACTAGCTGCGCACACTCCGCCCCTCCCGCTTGCAGGGTGAGCAACTTCTTGGCGAGCAGCGCGGGGGGATCTTCGCCGCGCGCAAGCTGCTCTAGGTCGTGGGCCAGCTCGAGTTTGCACCGCACGCGATTGATGAAGACCAGGGTGTCGCCGGTCTCCCTCCGCAGGTCTTCCCAAGCGCCGCCCTCGCATTGTTTCTCCAGGGCTTCGATGCGCGTGGAGCGACCGACGAGCTGAACGCGCAGGCCAAGTGCACGTGGCGCGCAGCCGACCTCTCGGTACTCTCCTGCGATACGTTCGGCTTCATCGAGCAGGAGCTCGGCGACCTCCTCAGGTCCGTCCTCTTCGCCAACCTGCACGTCGACATGCTCCCATCGCAGCGGCGAGAGAACAAGCTGCTCGTGCTCGATCGCCCCCGTGCCATCTAACTCGATCAGCCACGGTCCGTGGGGCCCGGATTCTTTCGGGCTCAGACCCAAGAGCGACCCCAAGTAGCCGCAAGGCGTGTCTCCCTCGGCGGATGCGCCAAGCGACGGCTTGTGTATGTGTCCCAAGAGCCAAGCGTCGAGGCCCGCTTCGGAAAGCTCGCGCGAAGTGAAGGGCGCGTAGACTCCACCCGATGCATCGAGATCACCGTGGATCAATCCGATACGCGGCAGGCCGGAGGCGGCCAGCGGCTCGCGAAGAAGCGCCGCGACAGGGCTCGTGCGCACTTGGCGCTCGGGGAAAGACCAGCCCAGAATCTCGGCGACGGGCTCTCCGGCAGCGGAGATTGTGCGCGACTCCCACACCCCGCCCGCACCGATGATTTCGAGCCCCTCAACGCGCTCGACCAAAAGCGGAAGTGCCTCGACATCGTGATTGCCGACAACCGCAAGTGCCGGTATCCCCTCTTCATGCAGCCTGGCAATCGCGATCTCCAAAGGCCGAAGCGCCTCGAAACGAGCGTTTGTACTCTCTACGACGTCGCCTGCGAACAGCACCGCATGAACTCGGAGCTCGATCGCTTTTTCAATCGTGATGGCGAGCGCAGACTCTGGAGTGAGTTCGGAAACCTCAATGCCGAAGTTCGCGAGGTCCGTCGGCAAACTGCCGGGGCGGGTCCCTAGGTGTACGTCACCAATTGCTAGTAGGCGCACGTTTGGGGTGGTACTCATGAGCGCGCTCCTGGCGAGCAGATTCGTGTTCGAGAGGTTAGCGGGCGGAGAGTATTCATGATCGAAGGCAAGTCAGACCAGCGACACACATCCGGGGAGTGCGCCTTGGAACATGCAGAATATCGGGTTCAGACACAATCCGCGCCAAGAATACGGCACCTGCCCCTAGACCATCTGCACGAGAACCTGCTGCGGGCGCTATCCTGTAGCAATGACCACTCCCCGCCTCTTCGAACACGACGAGCTCGACTCTACTAACGAAGAGGCCTTTCGCGAGATTGCCGCGGGCCGCGCACAGCATTTGGATGGGCACCTGGCGGCCGCTCAAACCGCCGGTCGCGGGCGGCTTGGCCGCACTTGGGTCGGCGCGCCGGGCGAGGGGATGTATTTGAGTATAGTTCTGCTCGGTCGCGACTCGTGGAGCCTGCCGACACCCGTGGTCCTCAGCATGACGGTTGGACTCGCCCTATTACAAGCGGCCGAGCGCGTCGGGCTTGCACCAGATCTGCTCGCCTTGGATTGGCCAAATGACCTTGTTGTCGCAGGCCTACCCGGGGTGGAAGAAGCACCGAAACTGGCGGGTATTTTGATCGAGTCTCGCAACCTCGATCCCGATGCACCCGCCTATGTCGTTGGAGTTGGTGTAAACGTCCTGCAGATGGCATTCCCAGAGGCACTACTCGCCGAGCGGCCCGTCTCTAGCCTCGCCCTTCTCGGCTGCACGACAACACCCAGGGAGCTAGCCACGCTCTTTCTAGACGAGCTCACCGAGCTGCTAGAAGTCGGCGCAACGGCACCCAGTCAGGTGTGTGCTGATTACTTGGAAGCCTCGCGAGCTGCCGGGCGTCGCGTTCGCGTGGACTTGGGAGGCGACGACTTCCCCGAGGGGCGCGCTGTTTTCCTCGAGCCCGACGGGCTGCGGATCCTGACCGACGACAACCTAACGATGAACTTCGCGCTGGAGCACATCCGGGGCTTGCGCCCCGTTTAGCTCGGTGGCGCGTAGAGTGCCTTGTTCTAAATCCCTCCTCGCAATCGCCTTGAGAGCCCCGGGCGACTAAAATCTTTAGCTCCCCCTCCACCACATTTGAATTCACCAACCGACCCCCCTATGGCACGACAAGACGGCCGAGCCTTTGACGAAACCCGCGAGATCAAATTCGAGCGCGGCTTCCCCTCCCACGCACCCGGCAGCGTAGTCGCGTGCTTCGGCGAGACACGCGTCCTTTGCACGGCAAACTGGAGCGAAGATGTACCGCGCTGGATGAAAGGCAAAGGCACCGGCTGGCTCTCCGCGGAGTACGCAATGTTGCCGTCCAGCACCAATCGCCGGAAACCACGCGATCGCTCAGGTCATGTCGATGGACGCTCGGTCGAGATTCAACGTTTGATCGGGCGCTCCCTTCGCGCGGCCATGAACTTCGAGCTGCTAGGAGAGCGCTCGATCACGGTCGATTGCGACGTCCTCAAAGCCGATGGCGGAACGCGAACAGCAGCGATCAGCGGCGCGTATGTCGCGGTGTACGATTGCTTGATGGCGATGGGCAACAAGCGCCTGCTGCGCGCCTTCCCAATGACCACTCAGCTCGGCGCGATCTCGGTAGGCGTGGTTGACGGCCAAGTTGTCTGTGACCTTCCCTACGCCGAGGACAGCAGAGCCGAAGTGGACATGAACCTAGTCATGACAGGCGAGGGCGAGTTCATCGAAGTCCAGGGTTCGGCTGAAGGCGCGACATTTAGCCGCAAACAACTCGAAGAAATGCTGGCGGTTGGCGAGACCGGGATCAAGCACATCTTCGCTCTACAGAAAGCCGCACTCGAAGGCGCCTCCTCCTATACCGCAAGAGCAAATAACGGCCGTTGAGAGAGGTTATTAGCCAAAAGAAGGGTGAATTCATCGCGGCTTCCGCTTTTGGAATTCTCGTCGCCGTGCTTCTATTCGCCCTGCGAGTGGACCGCATGCCCGGCGACAGCTCTGGGCTAGTGAACTTGATGGCTACCGAGGGTGGTCCATTTGTCTTTTGGTATCACCTTGGATACGCATGGCTTGCGCGGCTCGTACAGGCCTTGCTTGCGGCCCCTCTTGAGCTCAACGTTCGCGAGACTTTGGAGCTCCTGTCCGCACTCGCGGCAGGAGCGTCCTGCACCCTGGCGTACGTCACTCTGCGGCGTCTGAGCGCGAGTATTTTAAGTGCGGCCCTAAGTGCAACCCTGATGGCCTCGGTAGTCGCGTTCATCAATCACGGCACGATTATCGAGGTCCATACGGTACAGCTCGCGACCGCATGGGCGGGCCTCTGCCTAATGGCGCGGGCCGCCGAGCTCCCTCTCCTTCGGCTATTTGGGACGAGCCTAATCGCAGGCCTCATCGTCTCAACTGGGCATCAAACGGGGCCGCTCCTTTTCCCGGGTCTTGTCCTTGCCAGTATCTGGACGTGCGGTGGGCCGCTCTCTCCCCCTGAGCAGCTCAAGCGCTTTGCAATCTCGTGCGCGGCGTTCCTTTGCGCCCTCGGAATCAGCCGCTACCTAACCAGCGCGCTAAGCCCATTCGAAGACCTCAAAGACCTCTCCGACTTCACCAAGGGAACGGCAATGCTCACCAAAGGAGTCAGCTGGCAGTTCACTGTTTTTGAGCTACTGATTCCCCTAGGAGCACTCTCGATTTTGCCCCTTGCGACGCTGGTGAGGCGCCTGCGCGGTCAGTCCGAGGTGTGGCTTGGCCTTGTCCTCGCGCTTGTGCCGTGGACGTTTTTCCTCTGCTTCGGTGAGAGTACCGAGGGCGGCTACTTCCTCGGTAGCTCCATCGGATGCGTCCTCCTCGTAAGTCGGCTCTTCGAGCGCACCGAGCTTCCAGGGCGCGACCGATTCTACAGAGGGATAGGTGTCTGCGCGGTGATCGTCAGCGTCTGCGTCTCCCCGTTCTTCCTTTTCTCGGGTCAACACGGCGATCAAAACCAACGCGCAAAAGAGCGTTTCGAAACCGTGGTTGGCCTGCTTCCCGATGGTGGAACCCTCGTCACCCTCCCTTACGCCGAACATACGCTCAACGGGCAGAAGACGGGCATCAAAGAGGTCATCCTATGCGGGCCCTTTCGTCAATACATCAAGATCGGCTACGTCGCTGACGGCGCCTACTTATTCCTCAACGAGCGCCTCAAAGAGCTCGCCATCCAAGGCCAAACTTTGCTGGTCGACTGGACCTGGGACTATCGCATCTTCCATCCCGAACCGAGTTGGCAACAGGATCCAACTGAATTTCGCACCGACCGGAGCGCCGGAGCGCCGCTCTATCTAGAGGAGAGCTGGCAACCCTATCTCGACGCGGTTCGCAGTGGTTTAGAGCGAGACTGGAACGTGATCGAGGTGCCTAGTGCCTGGAGCTTGTTCCTACGAATTGAGCGCCGCTAGCCTAGAGATATGCCCCCTCGCAGCTAGCCGACGGTGACTAGTCCGGAGATATCACTGGAGTCCTCGTCCATGGGATCCTTCAAAACGACGCGCGCCTTCGGCGGCACCGTGATGATGGGGGCGTAACCTGGAACTGCAAATGTGCGCGTCAGCAGCTCGCTGTCGCTCCCCCCATAAACGAGGATCTGAAACTCCCCGTCCGATCCCGGGCGCGGAGTAAACTGGAAAAACGCATCGGCGGTACCAGAGGCGTGATTGAACACTTCCCCCTCCCCACCATCCGGAATCACATATTGTACTGCGAGCCCCTTGTTGCTTTGGAACACGAGGCTGCCCTTTGCCGTTGGGGAGCCCGCCTCGACTAAGCTGGTTGTTCCCAACTCGACTGCAGGCACTGAGGCACTTGCGATTCTCGGTACCCCTGTAGGTTCAGCTGGCGAGCTTAGAAATACGGATACAACAACGATCACTAGGCGAGGGTTGGTTCTCTTCATTCTTTGGGTGGTTTCTTTTGTCACACTTTCTCCTAGGACCGACATCGACCATCTCGTCCGGTTTGCACAAGACAACTCCACCCCGTCAGGGCAAGAGTGCAATATTGGTCTAGCACTACGATTTTGGGCCCATTGAGGCGATCCTACAGCTACGGGTCCCTCCACGAGGCGCTAGACTCCCGTCATGCGTATCCTTTTAGCTAGTCAAAACAAAAAGAAGAGGGCCGAGTTCGAGGCCATGTTCGCCCCTCTCGGCATCGAGCTCCTTCCCTCCTGCGAGCTACCGGACACGGTAGAGGACCTCCCCGATTTCTCTGGGAACGCTAGAAAAAAAGCCCGCGAAGCCGCACTCGCTACGGGCGAATGGTGCTTGGCCGACGACTCTGGACTAGAGGTTTTCTACCTTGATGGCGCGCCTGGGGTTCTCTCAGCTCGCTATGCCGGGGAGCATGGAAACGATGCTGCAAACAACGCCAAGCTGCTGCGAGAACTCGCAGGTGTCGAGGCGGAAAATAGGCGTGCGCGGTTCGTCTGTGCGCTCTGCTTGTGCAAGCCCGACGGCACTCCCGCAATCGAGGTGTTTGGCGACACACACGGCCGTATCTTAGAGGTGGCGCAGGGCACAAACGACTTCGGCTACGACCCCCTGTTCCTGTTCACCGAGCCGGGTTTCCCGCAGTCAAATCGAGGCTTCGCCGAGCTCGCGCCCGCCGAGAAGTCCGCCGTGAGCCACCGCGGTCGGGCCCTCCAAAAACTCGCGAAGAAGCTACCCACCCTCACTCGAGAGAACTAGCGCCAGCCATGTCGATTCACGCTCGCGTAGGCCTAATCCTCGCACTTCTCCTTTGCTCCTGCGCGACCATCGATCCACTAGATCCGTCTCCATCCCAAGCCGCGTGGTCCGAAACAGAGATCCAAAATAACATCCTTGCGGAGTCGCCTTTCCTTGGTTTCGACGAATTGCTTCCCGCTTCGCTCTGGCCTCTAAGTCCGAGCGATTCGGGTGAACTTCGCGACATTCGGAGCGACGAAGAGCGGGCCTTTTCAATCAACCCTGATTCACTCGTAAGGGAATCGGAGTTTAGCGAATCCGACTCTGCGCTCTACGCGATAGAGCTCGACACGAGGGGGATGATACAGCACCTAACCATGGGTTTGCGAGTGCTCACCCCTGTAGCGACCTCCCCCAATGCCGGCGGTCCGGGCCAGCTTGAGTTCAGCACAAGCGCAACCATCGGGGAGCTCGACTTCACCTACAAGTCGCGCTTATTCCTCGCCGAAGTCAGGCTTTGGGACGACAGCGGCGTGCTGCTGGGCACAACCGAAGTCCAGGTCCCCCACCTGATCTCGGCAGGCCTACTGGACTTCAGCTTGTCGATCGAGGACCCCGTGCTTTTCGACACCATGGTCACCGGTGGACTGCTCCCCACTGCCGTTGCACGCAAGATGGGCCGCTCGTTTGTCTCACTCGTCAGCCTGTTCACCCTGATCCAAGAGAACGACCTACTCGCGGACCTGCTATGGGATGCTGTCCAGAAGCCCTCGCTCTTCTCCATCGTCAAGAACCTCGGCGTCGGCCTGTCCCTGGTCCCAAAGTTCAAGGAACAGGTCCAGCTGCCTGCACCCGGCGCCCGCACACCCTGGCAAGGCCTCTCCGATGAGCCCCACTACGCACTCCCCATCGAAGTCAGGGCCAACGGCACCTTGGCCGCGAACATCGACCTCTACATCACAACTCCGCGGCCGCCACTCGCCATCTGCGGAGGCATCCTCGCGCTGGTCACGCACCACCCGACCCAGGACATCACCCTGCGAATGAACTTACTCGGCGCTCACATGGCCGCTTCCAGCGAAAAGACCTTGCCGGAATAGACGCTCGCGGCTCCGCGCGGTGCCCGAATCGGATACCATCCCCGCCTTCCGCTTATCTCTTTGCGCTTAATACGTAGAGAGAAGCTCCGAACCGGCCTCTTTTCTTGACTCTCGTGGACCCCAAGCACATCCGCAACTTCTCAATCATCGCGCATATCGACCACGGCAAGTCGACGCTCGCGGACCGCATGATGGAAGTCACGGGCACCGTCAAAGCACGCGACATGAAAGCGCAGCTGTTGGATGACATGGACCTCGAACGCGAGCGTGGCATTACGATCAAGGCGCGCGCCGTCACCATCTTCCACGAGAAAGATGGTGAGACGTACATGCTCAATCTGATCGACACGCCCGGTCACGTCGACTTCAACTACGAAGTCGAAAAGAGTCTGCAGGCCTGCGAAGGTGCACTGCTACTTGTCGATGCGAGTCAAGGTGTCGAGGCGCAAACCGTGGCCAACGCCTACCTCGCCATCGAAGCCAATCTGGAGATCCTGCCAGTCCTCAACAAGGTCGACCTGCAGCACTCGAGGCCGGATGAGATCGCCGAGGAGATCGAAAACTCCATTGGCATCGACGCGACGGACGCCCTGCGTGTCTCCGCCAAAACGGGCCTCGGCGTCAAGGAAGTTCTAGACGAGATCGTCAACAAGATCCCACCTCCCTCGGGCGACCCCTTAGATCCACTTCGAGCGCTGGTCATCGACGCCGTGTACGACGAGTTCCGTGGCATCATCGTCTACCTGCGAATCGTTGATGGCACGATCAAGGAGCGTGACGTCGTGTATCTGATGGGTACCGACAAGGTCTTTGAAGCTGTTGAGATCGGACGCTTCTCACCGAAAATGGTACGCATAAATGTGCTCCACGCGGGCGAGGTGGGTTACTTCATCTCGAACATCAAGTCACTAGGCGACGTGCGCATCGGCGACACGATGTGCATGAACAAAGCCAAGGGCATCGAGATGTTGCCCGGCTACGCGCCGCCGCTCCACATGGTCTACGCAGACTTCTACCCAACGGCATCGGGTGATTTCGAAGGCCTGCGCGAGGCGCTCACCACACTGACCCTTTCGGATTCGTCCCTCGACTTCGAGCCCGTCACCTCGGACGCGCTCGGTTTCGGATTCCGCTGCGGTTTCTTGGGTCTATTGCATATGGAGATCGTGCAGCAACGACTTGAGCGCGAGCACGACATGGACATGATCCAGACCGCGCCGACGGTGACCTACAAGGTCCGCATGAAATCGGGCGAGGAGATCGAGATTCACTCGCCCGGCGCGCTACCCGATCCCGATAAGTTCGAAGAGCTTCTCGAACCGATCGCCCGGATTTCGATCATGGTGCCCTCCGAGTACGTCGGCGTCGTAATGCAGATCTCCGTAGAGCACCGCGGCGACTACATCCGCCAAGAGTACCTTAGCCGGAACCGAGTCCAGATCGTCTTTGACGTCCCCCTCGCCGAGCTGATCTACGACTTCTACGACAAGCTGAAGTCCGGTACGAAAGGTTACGGCACTCTCAACTACGACCTCACGGGTTACCGCGCTGACAACCTGGTCAAGCTGCGCGTTATTGTCAATGGGAAGGACGTCGATGCCCTTTCCTCGATCGTCCACTTCGATGTCGCCGAGCGCCGAGGCCGGAACGTCATCGCAAAGCTTCGCAAGGACATCCCACGGCATCAGTTCGAGGTGCCCCTGCAGGCCGCCATCGGCGGTCGCATTATCGCCCGGGAGACGATTCGCGCTATGCGCAAAGACGTGACCGCGAAGTGTTATGGCGGCGACATCACCCGAAAGCGAAAGCTTCTAGAGAAGCAGAAAAAGGGTAAGCGCCGCATGCGTTCGATCGGCAACGTCGAGATCCCTCAAAAGGCCTTCCTGTCCGTTCTTGGCGAAGGAGAGAAGAAGAAATGAGCCCGATTGAGATCGCCATGCCCAACCGCGTCGCCTCCACAGGCGACGCAGGAAAGAGAACGGAGAGCAACAAGCGCTCCACTCCTTGGCGCGACAATATCGAAGCGATGTTGATGGCGATCGTGATGGCGATTGTGCTCAAGTACTTCATCGTCGAGGCCTATCGCATCCCCACCGGATCGATGCAGCCGACGCTGATGGGAAATGATCAGACAGGCATCTTCGATCGCATTCTAGTCGACAAGTTCACGTCTGTTTTGCGCGATCCGGAGCGCTTCGAAACATGGGTTTTTCGCTACCCACTCGACGGCTCGAAGAACTTCGTCAAGCGCGTAGTCGGCGTTGGCCCCGAAGAATTCCGTGTGCACAACGGCGACCTCTGGCGTCGGGACGTTGGGGCCGAGAGCGACTGGGAGATCCTACGCCGCCCACAACGCGTCCAGGAGGAGACCTGGCTTGCGCTGATTCGCGAAGATGCAGGTGATCCGCTCTTCTACAGCGCCGAGGATCAAAGCGTAGTCGCGAGCCGCAGTGTCGAGCACCATGGCGACTTCCGCATGCGCTACGGCGCCTCTCGCTCAAGCGTCTACGACCAGTACAACGACGGGTACCCCGATGCACTCAAAGGCCAGATCCGCGGCCGTGGCCGCGGCGCGGGCGAGCACACCGTCGGCGACCTGCGGGTCAGCGGTGAAGTGACCCCCGCTGCGGACTGCGAGTGGATCAAGGTGCAGCTCAAAGAGGGCAACATGGACTACGTGCTCCTAATCCCAGGCCCGGCGGCCGAAGCGGGAGCAAAGCCCTCGATTGCAGCTGAAGATACGAAAAAGGAGTACAGCAACGCGCCCTTCGCCGGCTCTGCAGAAGGGGAAGAGTTCCGCTTTCAAGCAGGCAAGTCGTATTCGTTCGGCGCGCAGAACCTCGACGACCTGCTCGAACTGGAAGTCGACGGAACCGTGCTTTGTAGCCTCGCTATTCCGACCGCCTCGAATCAAGCCTCCGCGCTGTACCTTGAGAACAAAGGCGGGGTTCGCTTCGACGACCTTATGGTCTACCGGGACATTTTCTACACACCCGGCGACGTGTCCAATTGGACGATCCCCGAAGGTCACTTCTTCATGATGGGCGACAATACCCTGGACTCCAGCGATAGCCGCATGTGGAAGAGCCATCGCCTTGAGCGCCGCTTGCCCAACGGCGAGACAGATATTGTTGAAGGCAATCACCGCGCGGGGAGCCATACAGGCCAGTCCGATTTCGACGCCGACATGAACCCCTTCATCTCCTCCCTTAGCACTCCGGATCTACGCCCTATTACGTGGTTCCGTGACAACTACGGAGAGATGCACGCTTTTGAATCTGACGAAATCGCACCCGCCGCCGAGCTCACCTTACCGGCCCCATTCGTCCCCCGCAAAATGATGCTCGGCCGCGCACTCTCCGTCTTCTGGCCCATCAAACCCTTCGACAAGGTTTGGCGATTCAAATGGATCCACTAAACCCCTCACGCCAAGCGCTTTTGTAGCTCGCTTGTGGGGGGGGGCGCTTCGCTTGAGCGTTCGGTTGCGGGACGACGCAAGGAGGTCTGCACCACGCGGGA
>CALBMX010000065.1 GCA_937896235.1 uncultured bacterium | reverse complement strand
CGCCGAGCTGCTGAAAAGCGTGTCGACTTTAGGGGCGGACCTCGCCGGACATAAGGAGCTGCTGGCTGCTCTTCAAGCGGAGCGCGCGGCGGAGCAAAAGGTTGCGAAGGATCTTCGTTCGGACCTCGCTGGACATAAGGAGAGCCTCAAGGAGATGACCAGCTCCCGCGCCGAGCTGCTGAAAAGCGTGTCGACTTTAGGGGCGGACCTCGCCGGACATAAGAGTGGCTTGCAGGCCGTGACAAGTGAGCGAGATGAGTTTGTGAAAGTCGTGGCTGCGCTCCATGCAAACCTTACAGGTCACATGGAGAGTCTCTCCGTGATGGAGACCGGTCGGACCGCCGCTCAAAAAGCAATCCATGACCTTCAGTTGGACCTTCTCGGCCATAAGGAGAGTCTTAAGGCTATGACTTCTGAGCGTGCGGCTCTCACGAAGGGCTTGATCGAATTAGAGGCAGACCTTGAAGGTCACAAAGGGAGCCTTAAAGCGAGCGCCGCAGAGCTGGCTGCTTTGCGGCAAGTTGAAAAGGAAACTCTTGCAGATCTTGTTGGCCACCGAGCGGCTCTCCTGGAGTTGAGAGCTCAGAATGAGGCGCTCTTGAGCTCTGCCTCGGAGGAGAGGGCGCGCGCCGACATGTTGGGGCGACAGGCGGAAGAGCTTTGTGCGGAGCGCGAACTTCGGGTGAAGGTTGTGGGTGACCTTGAGTCCGATCTAGAAGGGCATAAGGAGCTTGTGAAATCCCTTCAAGTCGAGCTGCGTGAACACCGCGAAGTGCTCGGCGATCGAGATCGGCAACTCGAAGCTTTTCGGGCCGAAGCAGCCCGCCTAGAAAAAGACCGGAAGCAGGTAGATCGAGAGCAGGATTAGGAAGAGAGTCAGGGGCGCGCCCACGCGCAGGAAGTCCCTGTACCGATAGCCACCGGGCCCCATGACCATTGCATTGCACTGGTGTGCCACGGGAGTCATGAAGGCCATACTGGCACCCGTGATGACTGCCATGAGTAGGATCTTCTCATTGTCCCCAGGTATCTGAGCAGCCATATCGATTGCGACTGGAGTCATGATCAAGGCCGCAGCTACGTAGTTCATGAACTGTGTGAGCGCCATGGTGGAGATGAGTAGGGTTGCAATGAGGGCGGTCGTGCCCAGCTCTGCATCCGCGATAGCGTGCGCGATCATGGCGGCTAGCCCGGACTCCTGGAATGCGGTTCCAAGCGCCATCATGCCACCGATGAGGATCAATACGGACCAGTCGATTGCGCCTCGAATATCGTGCGGGGTGATCGTCCGGGTCGCTAGAAGTCCGACTACACCGAGCATCCCAGCAAGGGAAATGTGGAGACTCGTGAGGGCTGCCAATGCGACGACGGCAAAGAGAAAGCCGAGGGTGATGGATGCCCCGCGACCCGATAGCGGTGTGCGGACCTCGTCTAGAATTAGTAGCGAGCGTGAGCGTCTCATGCGCTCAATGTCGGGCCTGTGTCCCTGCACCAGTAGGGAGTCGCCAACCATCAGGGGAATGCGCCCAATCTTGGTTAGGTGAAGCGCGCCGGCACTGGAAAGTCCAAGGGCGTTTAGTCCGGTTCTGGCTGCAAAGTCGGCCTCGCGAAGGGTGCTCCCCGCAAGCTCGGACCCAGCGGGGACGACTGCCTCGACAAGGGAGACATCCCTCCCGGTAAGGATGGACTTGGAGACATCTGCGGCTGTCAGATTGTATTCTTTACGCACCTCGAGGATAGCGGCGGAATCCCCCTGGAGGAGCAGAGCATCTCCGGTGGCGATGCGGTTGTAGCGACCCGGTGCAAGCAGGTTATCGGCGTTGGGCCGAATGATGCCAAGTACGCGGACACCTTCGTGATCGTTGAGGTGAGAGTCGACAATCGTCTGCCCAATAAGACTGCTGTCGTTGGAGACATCGAGTTCAGATGTGTAGCGCGTTGCCTCGAAGCGCTCAGCTAGGTCATCTTCCAGGTTAGACGTTGGCAGAAGGAGTCGCCCCGGACCAATGAAATACAAGGTGAGTGCCACGAGCAAGCAAAACCCAAAAAGGCTGAACTCGAACATTCCAAAGGAGCGTCCGACCCCGTCAGCTCCCATAGTCATCGTCCTGTATTGGTCGTTGACGGCAATGTTTTTCGACGTGCCGATTAGAGTCATCATCCCACCGACGAGGCTGGCGTATGAGAGGGGGATTAGCAGGCGCGACACTGCGATTTGAGTACGCTTCGCGACCGTGCTGATCACAGGGATGAGTGCGGCGACAACACCTGCGTTGGAGAGCAGAGCGGACAGCAGTCCGGACACAATACAAATGCGGGCAATGAGCCAAGTCTCATTGACCTTGTCCGCATTTCCACGAACCAAGAGTTTTTGGCCTAGCTGTTCCGCCAACCCCCATTTCGAGACGGAATACCCAAACACATACATGCACGCCACTAAGACCACAGCAGGAGAAGCGAATCCGGCGTAAGCCATCTCCGGGCTGAGAACACGTGAGGCCGCCAAGCTGATGACAACCAGAACGGCGATTACGTCATAGCGAAGCTTGTCCACGATGAAGAGTGCAAGGCTCGTTACCAGGATGGCAAGGACGATGAATTGGTCGTTTGAAAGGTCGGGCACTAGAGTTTTGTGGGGCAAAGCGGCTCAGCATTGGCGCAGCCGTGGCGCGTGGCTATTATGTTAGCGGCTGAGACGAGTAAATGTGCTTGTTCAAGCTCCCAAGAATCATGGCGAATCTTATCCCTTTCGATCTTTCAGGCACGCGCGCATTTGCCGATAGGCTTGGACTCTGGACGCAGAAGCGTGGCGCCGACGAGGACGTGGCGCTCACTTCACGCGTCCGTCTGGCCCGAAATCTCGATGGACTGCGTTTTCGGACGAAGATGGAGCCCGCTGAAGCGGAGGCCGTCTGTGGCCAAGTCAAAAGCGCCCTTGAAACAATCTCGATAGATGGGGGCACGACCTGGGTTTCTGTAAGTGACGCTCCGCCTCTTCTGCGGTTGCTCCTGCGCGAACGCTATCTGTGTAGCCGTGAGTTGGCTCCTGTGGGAGAGCGTGACGATGGTCTTCCGGGCCGCGCTGTGGCCTTTGGGTTAGGTGAAGATCTCTCGATCATGATTAACGAAGAGGATCATTTACGCCTAAGCGCAGTCTCCCCAGGCTTTGACCTGAAGCACACCCTCGCGCGCGTCTGCGAGTTAGATCGCAAACTTGAGCAGCAGCTAGACTTTGCCTATCAAGACGATCTTGGCTATTTGACGGGCTGTCCAACCAATGTCGGCACTGGTTTGCGCGCTTCTGTGATGCTGCATCTTCCCGCTCTCGGGCTGGTCCCCTCCGAATTAGAGAAGGTCATCTTGGCGTCGCAACGGACAGGCCTCGCTGTGCGCGGAATGTACGGCGAGGGAAGTCGTGCAGTGGGGGACTTCTACCAAATCAGCAATCAGATCACCCTCGGAAGGACGGAAGAGCAGCTCGTCGACGACTTGGAGAATCTCGTGCCAAGTATCGCTGATTTTGAGCGGCGGGTTCGTAAAGAGCTGTTTGCCTCTCGTGGCGATGAGCTTAGGACGCGTGTGGCAAGTGCCCGCGAGCTCTTGGCAACGACTCGCTCCATTCCAACCGATGACGCCCTTCAAGCACTCTCTTCCCTGCGGCTGGGCGGCTTGCTGGGGATTGAGGGTGGAATCCAACAACCGGGCTTTGGAGCACTCTCGATCCAGGTGCAAAAGGGGCACATTCAAGCACTTGGCGCCGCCCAGGACTCTGGGGTTGAAGGAGAGGATGCGATCGTTTCGATCTCAGTCCGGGACGAGTGGCGCGCATCTTTCTTGCGCCAGCGTTTTGCAGGCCACTAGCTTGCCCATTTGATTCCGTCTGCTAGAAAGCCCGTTTTGATTTAGTTACGGCGGTTGTCGTTGTCGATAACTGGGATGGTGGCGCTTTATGCGCCTCGCATCCCTATGTCGACTCCACTCTTAAACTTCTTTCTCGCGATTGCGCCTCTCGTGGGGACTCCTAGCGCTGATTCCAGCAGCTCAGCGCCGCCCATAAATCTCGGGGAGATCCTCGCGAAAGCGAGCGGTCCTCGATTCACTCTGTCCAATGGAAGAGGGACTTTGGCTACATTGGGAGCGGTCGAATTGATACGGAGCACGGATTTGCTACGTCACCTTCCCTCGCGGGGGCACTTCGAGCTCGCCGCGCAGTCCAATCTTGAGTTGAGCTGGCTGGGCCACGGAAGCATGGAGCTTACGGGCCCAGCTGCGTTCGATTGGGAAGGGACTCCGTTTACGCCTGAAGATGATGGCAAGCTCCGCGTGATCCAAATTTGCGATATCGATTTGGAAGTTCGCAGGGGACCAATGGTGCTCGGGCTCCCGGGGCACGTTGAGCTCACCGTAACTCGAGGTGTGCTCACCGTCAGGAAGTCGGCATTGGGCAAATACTCCTTGCGCTTGCTTGGGGGCGAGCCGCTCGTCTTGGAGGTGCCGACCTTGGAAGGTACGGCGCAGGTTGCAATCCAGCCCGGCAAGAGCCTTTGGATCGATCCAGATGCGCTCAATCTCGTCGTTGAAAAGAGAAGTAAGGTCGCTAGCGCCAAACTGGCCGTGGTGGTCGACGAGTTGACATCCCTCGCTACCGGGGCCACCCCGGAGTTGGCGATTTCGTCCAGCGCACTGGCGGTGAGTGGGATGGAGATCGTGGACCTTGTAAAAGGGAGTCCCGAGCAAGGGGGACCCGTCCAGGAAGCTCTGCAAATGGAAGAGTTCGGGTTGGAGTCGAACTGGGTTGATGGCGAGCCGCAGTCAACTCGATTCGTATACCAGAGAGATCCGGTAGCCGTTTTGGTGGCTGAAGCGCCGCCTGGCGCGCTTTTGGGTGCCCTCTCGGAACCAAACCTCAAGCCAATACCAGTCATCGATCCATTTGTTGGAATGGCCTACGAGGCGCCCGCAATGCAAGTCGAGCAAGTCCAGCAAGTCGAGCAAGTCGAGCAAGTCGAGCGAGTCGAACAAGTCGAGCAAGTCGAGCAAGTCGAGCAAGTCGAGCAAGTCGAGCAAGTCGAACAAGTCGAACAAGTCGAACAAGTCGAACAAGTCGAACAAGTCGAACAAGTCGAACAGGTCGAACAGGTCGAACAGGTCGAACAAGTCGAACAAGTCGAACAAGTCGAACAAGTCGAACAGGTCGAACAAGTCGAGCCGGCGAGCAACCTGCCCGAGCTCGTGTACCTGCATGGTGCTGGAGGCCGTTCTCTTGCGGCTAGAGGGGCCTCGAGTATGGAGCTCATCCCTTTGCCCTGGCATCCCATTCCGGGGGAAGTGGCAGTGGACTCGATCGAGCTGGAGCCAGTCAAGCAGTCCCGCTCGCAAGGGCCGGTCCTAACGCTCAGTGACTTGATCAACGGCATGGTCGAGCCCATCGACAGGAAGTGATCGGGCGGGTTTTGAGGCCCGTTATAGGCGCGGCTTGAGCACTTCTTTCTGAGATCCGAGCCGAGCTTGGGGCTTTGCAGCTCCGACCTCATCTAGCGGTTGTCCGCGGATCAATCGGCTTGGTATCCATGGTTACTTACAAGGACCGGTTTTTAGGCCCCCATTCCAGGGGACAAAAGGCAAGCGTCCTCTTGAGGCCAACCCCGTCGGTGCCAGATCGAAACAAGAAAAAGAGCGTCGCCCCGATGTGGGCGACGCTCTTTCTCCATTGTTGAACTCCTCGGCATGACGGCCGATTTTTTTTGGGGGGGGAGAACTAGACTCTATGCCGCTTCGGCTTGGGCCCTGGCTAGACTCGCAAGAGCTGCAGGCAAATCGGTTACGATCAAGTCGGGTTCGACATCAAAAGATTGGTCGCGAACGGCCTCTCCAGTTCGGACGCCGATGTAACGCAGGCCCGCTCGCCATGCGGCAGCAAGCTCGAGGGTTGAGTCTCCAATCACCCAGCTTTTCTCAAGCTCGATGTCGTCATTATGCTGAGCGTGATAAAACATGCCGGTTTCAGGAAGGCGGAACACGGAAGGCTGTTCGTGGACGCCCTTGCCCTCCGGGTGCTCTAAGCAAGCATAGCTGCGCTGAAGCGGAATCCCCGTCTCAGTGAGTCGGGCTTCGATCGCCGTTTGGATCTTCTGCCATTCTCCCTGGGATTGCCGGCCAAAGGCCACTGCATCTTCATTGCCAATTAAGTAGATTTTCCAGCCCAGTCGGGATGCGTGGAAAAGTGCGTCTAGGGCCCCGGGAAGGAACTCTAGCTCGTCTGGGTTGCTTAGGAAGCCGTTTTTGGGAAGGCTAAGAAGAGTGCCCCAGCGATCGATAAACAAACCCCTTGGACGCAAACGCGTATGGGGTAAGGAAGAGCTTTTGGGTTGCATTAAGTCATGTTGGGTCCGGGGCTTTGCTAGGCCCTTCTTCGCCCATACTCGGGACGATCTGAAAGGGACGACGAAGGTTTCCGAGATTGGGCCCATGACTCGGAAAAGAGTTCCAAGCATGGGCATCCGAGCAAAATATTCCTACCCTTACGCGGTCAATCACCCGATGAATGGATAACCGTGACCCAACCACTTCGCATCGCCCTTCTTGTAGACCCACTGACTTGTAAGTCAAGGGGAGATCAACACGCGCCTGGCCTGGCACGTGCGCTGATCGGACTCGGACATGGGGTACGAGGGTTTGGAGCTCCGCCAGGAGTGATTGCGCGCTCCGTTGAGCACGCGGACGGGTTCGGCTTGACGGGGTATAAACCCGATGTGTTGATCGCCTACGACAGCCTCTCCCCGACTGCATTCCAAGGAGCGCGAATCGCTCGCGCATCGGGCGCCCAGTTGCTCCTGGTGGAACCAGGGAATACCCGCATTGCGACTCCCCTTCACGAGCGGCTCCTGCAGAGTATTGGCGAGCGCATGTGGGGGCGCTATGTTCGATCCACTGCTGCCCGAGTGATCGCCTTGGACCCGGTGGCACGCGCACAAGCGCTTGAAGACGGATTCGAGGATGAGCGGATTACCGTTTTGAACACAGGTGTCGACTTGGAGAAATGGCGTCCAGATGTTGGAGGGAGCGCACTCCGCACATACGGAGTCAGTGGGCGCGTGCTTGTGTGCCTTTGCCCGCTTGAGACTTCTCGTGGAATTGAGGAGCTGATTGCCGCGTTCGCTTCGACGATTGGTCAACGCGACGATTGGTCTTTGGTCCTAGTGGGAGAAGGTCGCGGGAAACGAGGGCTGCGCACGGCTACGGAGCGTTTGGGGGTTTCCTCACGAGTTCATTGGCTTGAAAATGTGGCGGAAGAAGATCTTCCCAGTTTGCTTGCTGCCTCAACGATCTACGTTGCTCCCGCTAAAGATAACTCACCTAGTGTGCGGCCATTATTGCACGCAATGGCTGCAGGTCTTCCGGTGCTCGCCTCAAATACAGGCCGCTATAGCTGGGCCGTTAGTGAAAACAAGACGGGCTTACTTGTCGAAGGGACTGATAAGACTTCCTGGGAGGATGCGATTTTACGAGCGACGAGTGCTCCGATGGCCCGCGAGCGGTGGGGGCTTGCCGGCAGGGCATGGGCAGAGCAAAATCTAAACTGGACTCATATAGCCAAAGAGATCGAAGGGATGATAGCCGCGGCGCGACAGGCCGTCGAAGAGCAAGCCGCGGCTGGGTAAAGGAGCGCGCCTGCCTCCGAAGAGAAATCAACGAAAACGCCTCGTCGCTGAATCCACAGCGACGAGGCGTTCTTAGTGGTCTGTATTGAGTTGTCTACTCGTCCGTAGCCGAGTCCAACTCTTGGCGCAAGAAGCGAAGATCCTCTGCGTATTGCTGCACAGAGTTGCGCGTTTCATCCGCAATCTCACTGAAGCTCGCACCGATCTTGATCCCGTCGGCCCGCTCTTCGATTGCGGTGATTGTGAGGATCGCCTCGAGAAGCCCTTTCTTCAAAAGGGGAAGCCGGAACTTGGTTTTGATCTCCGTCCCGAGTGAGAGCAACTGGGCCATCTCGAAGGAGGTGAGGCCGGTGTTGCCACCATTCCAGGTAAAGCGCACGCCCTCAGCATCGAGCCCCGACATGCGACCGAGACCACGCCAAGAGGTGCCAAATGCATGACCGTGAACGGGGTTGGTGACTTCGGTATCGCGGGAGATGTAGTGTCCGGCGCGCTCTTCGTCAACGGGGCTGAAGATGATGATGGTCTCGTCCTCGCGAAGGAGGTCCTCCTCGGACTGAGCCCTCGCGGGGAGCTCGCCCTGCATTGCGGCGCCGGCGGCTTCGTCGGAATCATAAATGGGAACGACTCGCTCCAGGCCGACCTTGCTCAGCGTCTCTCGACAGAAGGTGCTGGGCCTTGAAATTGAGAGCTTTCCGCCTCTTGCCTTCAGAGACTTCGAGGCCTTGATAATGGCTCCCATTGCAGTCGAGTTGATGAACTTGACGAGGCGCAAATTGAGAGCGATATTGCTTACGCCAGCGGTGGTCAAGGAGTCGATCTCGGCTTGCAAGAGGGGACAGTAGAAAGTGTCGAACTCACCGCGGAGGTGAAGGACGGTGTAGTTCTCTCGAGGTTCAGCCTGGATGTGCATGGGGGGACCTGTGTTGGTCAGTTTCTTGTGGTCAGTAGCTGCAGAATCGTATGAGCGTTGGACCCGGATTACCATTAGACTCTGGCAAGCATGTTCTTCCGACGCAAAAAAAAGACTGAAACCCTCTTGTCTGATCCCCAAACGGCCCCGATAACGGACCTAGCCCCACCCGAAGGGGAGGGACTTGATCGGGGTGCTGGGGAGATTTCTACGCTGTTTCTCACCGGAGATCAAAGTGACGACCGCAGCCGCGTAAAGGTCTTGCTCGGCGCGATTGCTTCTGTGACCGAGACTCGGGATCTCGAACCGTTACTCGTTGACATCGTGGATCGATCCATCGAAGTCACCGGGGCTGAGCGTGGCCTTCTGCTGCTTACCGGCGTCGACGGTGAGTTGGAGGTGAGGGTCGCCCGGGGTCGCGGAGCAATCGATCTGGGTTCGGACGGGTCCGGTGAGTTGCGGTTTTCGACCTCGATCGCCAATCGTGTGCTGGAGAGCAGCTCAGCCATGCGTGCAACGGTCTCCTCTGACAGTGAGGCCCTTGAGCTGGGCCGATCGGTTTTCGACTTAAAACTGCGAGCTGCGATGTGCGTTCCACTCGCTGCGGGTCGTGAAAACGATCAAATCGGCGCTCCTCCAATCGGCGTCCTCTATGTGGATTCCCGTGCCGCGACGCGCCGCTTCAGTCAAAGTGATCTCTCTTTTTTCGCAGCGCTCGCCCAGCACATTTCCATCTCTCTGGAGAATGCCCGGCTCCATCTTGACAGCCTTGAAAAAATAAAGCTTGAGCAAAGCCTCGAGCTGGCAAGTGCCATCCAGCGAGACCTAATGCCGGAGCTTCCCGAGTCTAGTTGCGGGTTTGAGCTCGGTGCTTTCTTTCGCCCTGCCGAACGCGCGGGCGGTGATTTCTATGACGTCGTTCCGCTTAGGAATGGCCGTTTAGCCTTTGTCGTTGGAGACGTTTCCGGCCACGGTATCGGCCCCGCGTTGATCACGGCATCGGCACAGGCGGGACTGCGCTCCTATCTGCGGGTCGTCCCGGATTTAGGTCAAGTGGTCACTCTTCTGAATCAGGATTTGAGCGAGCGAATTGACGACGGTCGATTCCTTACTCTCTTGCTGGGCATACTCTTGGAAGATGGCTCCCTCGAGATTGTCAACGGCGGACACGCCGATCCAATGATTTGGCGAGCAGCGTCGGGCGAGGTCGAGTCCTTGCAGGGTGGTGGCCCAGCGCTTGGAATGATCGACGACTATGACTACGAAGTCACAGGCAGTTCTAAGTTGGAACCAGGCGATGTGTTAGTCGTCTTTAGCGATGGCTTTTCCGAGGCGCGCGATCCACAGGACCATGGCCGCATGCTCGGTGAGCAGGGTGTTGCGGACGAGCTGAGTGCCGCCGCTTCAGAGGGCCTTGGAGCACGTGAGATTACGGACCGGCTGGTGAAGGTCGCTCTAGACATCTGTCGTGATTTGCGCGAAGACGACATGACTTTGATCGTTCTTCGCTATCCCGCTTCGTCCTAACTTCTCTATAATCATGTTTGATGCGGCTCCCGTGCCCACGTCACCGCATCCCGGCGGCGATGATCTTGTTCTTCGCAACATCCGTCTCTGGGCTCTCGATCAAAGGGAAGCAGCTCCGTTGATGGATATCTCGATTCGGAGCGGACGCATAGATGGGATCTCGCCCGCGGGCGAGCTCGCCACAGCTGGCCGCGCCGAGTTGAACGGACGAGGCCGCGCCGCCATTCCCGGATTGGTAGACGTTCACGTTCACTTTCGCGACCCAGGTTTGACCTACAAAGAGGGTTGGGTCCGTGGCTCGCGAGGCGCAATCCATGGTGGAGTGACCAGCATTGTCGAAGTGCAGAACTGTCCACCACTTTCCACATCGGTCCAGGCGATAAGTGATCGACTCGAGTACGTCGAGTCGCGCTCATTGATCGATTTTGGCTGCCTTGGCAATCTGCTCGACGATTCCGTACCTGAACTGGAAGGGATTGCCGCTCGGGTTCCCGCCATCAAACTCTTCCTCGGCTGCTCCACGGGTGTCGGTGGCCAAGACAACCCCGAACAGGTGCTAGCTCTCTTCGCCGCAGCCGCGCGAGCAGGGCGGATGGTGGTGGCGCACTGCGAAGACCAGGCCCTTCTCAACGCTGGCGAAAAGTCATTTCCGGACGCGACCGCCAAAGAGCACCACCTTGTGCGCTCTGCCGAGGCCGAGGTCGAATCGATTCGCCTCGCGATCAACTGCGTTCGCCAAACGGGAGGTGCGCTTCACGTCTTCCATATCACCTCTGCCGGAGGCGTGCAGCTCGTTCGGGATGCGAAGGCTGAGGGCCTCGCCGTCTTTGCAACGACGGCGCCGCACTACGTATTGCTCTCCTGCGAAGATGCAGAGCGCCTCGACTGTTTTATCAAGGTGAATCCATCTGTGAAAACGAAAGCGGACGGTGCTGCGATTCTCGCCGCGCTCCGAGATGGCACGGTTGACGGGATCGGAACGGACCATGCGCCCCATCCGAGGGAGCACAAAACGCGCGAATACTCCAAGGCTCCATCCGGGATGCCCTCGATTGACTTGCTTTGGCCTTTGACTCTTGAGCTTTTTCGGCGGGGTGAGTTGACGGCCAAGCAGGCTGTTCAATCCGTAACAAGTGGCGCTGCCGCCTCCATGCGGATCGCCGACAAGGGACGCCTCGAAGTCGGCTTTGATGGCGACGTTGTACTCTTCGATCCCGTCAAAACTCGCACCGTTGTTGCCGCCCATTTACCCTCCACCTCGAAGTGGTCCTGTTACGAGGGAATGGAGTTGGCTGGCTTCCCCGAGGTCGTTGTGCGCCGCGGATCCATCCTCATGAACGAAGGCGTGATCCTGGGATGCGACGGCCCTGACGGCGACGCTGGCGAAAAGGTTGCAAATGGTGGTAAACCCTTGCGACTTGAGGCTACACGGCCGCAAACTCTAACGTAGGCCGCTTGTCCCTTGGGGGTAGAGACCCTGTCTATGTCACGTAAAGCGAACGCGAATGGAGAACCGGCCCCGCGAGTCCAAGCGACTCTGCCTGCGCCGGGTGTGAGGTTTGACGAGCGCTTTGCGACCCGTCTCGAAGGCCTCGAGGGTCGTTTTCGAGCCCTCAAGCTGAGGCGTGAAGGTGTGGGGGGAGCGCGACTCTCCGGGCCAGGCGAAGAGTTCCTGGGGCACAGGCCTCTGCGTGAGGGAGAAGATCCGCGCAACTTGGACTGGAACCTTTTTGCGCGTTTTGATCAGCCGTTCGTGCGTGTTTTTCAGCGAGAGGCCAGCGAGCATTGGAGTGTGCTACTAGACACGAGTGCCTCCATGGGGCTCGGTAGTCCCGGTAAAATGCAAGTGATCGCGGAGGTCGCCGCGGGGCTTGCGGTGATTGCCTCTGCAGCCGGTGCGCGGCTCACTCTAATTGCAGCCGAGGGCAGCTTCGAGTGTGTTCGGCGAGCCGATCTCAAGCCGATGCTTCGCTTCCTAGAAGGGCTTCGGGCAAGCGGTCAGGACGGGTTAAAGACTTTAGTGGCGGGAGGCAGTCTTGGTACCCGACTTGGTGGTGCAGGTCGAATCTTTGCCCTTGGCGATTTTTGGGATGTTAGTGCTGGCGAGCTACTCTCACTGGCTGGGCGCGATCGAGAGATGTTTTTGTTGCGTGTCTTGAGTGCTGAGGAGCTCGACCCGATTGGAACGATGGAGCGCTCGGGGATTGAGTGGCCGATCGAGCTGATCGACGCGGAAGATGGATCAAGGGTTCGAGTTGGCTTGGAAGATGCGCGTGCCTATGAGCACGAGCTTGAACAAGAGCTCGAGCAGTGGGAGCGGGCCGCATTGACGCATCGCGCTAAGTGGAACTTGTCGACCAGCGATCACTCGATGGAGGCTATTTTTGCAGAGGTCTTAGGACTTTGAACCTTCCAGCAGTCGGCCTGTTGAGCCTCGGCCAACCCTTGGGGCTGATCGCGTTGGTGTTACCGATACTCTTTTTGATCGCTGCGCGCGAAAGGGGGAAGTCCCAGCCGCGTCTCGTGGGAAGTTTAGACATTTGGAGGCGCGTTCATGGCGAGCGGATCGTCGCATCGCGGAAGCGGAAGGCACCGCTTACGCCTCGAATCCTAGTCATCGCGGCTGCCATGGCCTTTGGTGTCATCGCTTTGGCTGCTCCCAAATGGACACACAAATCCCCCCCCATGATTTGGCGCCTTGTACTCGACACCTCTGGGTCGAACGCGATTGGGCTGGGTGGGCAGAGGCTAGAACTAGCAGTCGATGCAGGCGTTAAGTGGACCTCCCAAAATGCGAAAGGAGCACGCATCTTCTGGGTGGGCGCGCGTCTTCCGGACGGGTCGACGGAGATGGAAGAGGTGCCTGTGGGGAAAACTCCATCAAGCCTCTTTTTGGAGCGTGTAGCCGTCTCGACCGGCCCTCGTAGGTGGAGCCGGTACGACGCGCCAGACTGTCTATGGCTTCCCACTTCTGGCGGAGTCTTGACGCCACGACAGGCCGGCTTCCCGGAGCTGGTATATGACGCAGCTCCGGGGCCAGCTGCCCTTCTGAAAAATGGGGATGTTCTTTGGTGGCAAGCTGGGGAGGCTCTAGAGGAGCGAACGAATCCTGGTGGAGGTTCTCGACCTCGGATTCGACTCGAGGGGGCTGTGTTTGCCGAGGGGAGCCCACTCGGTGACCTGGTGCGCGTATGGGCAAGCGAGCGCGGCCTAGAAATCGGAAGTGGACCGCTTTTGGCGCGTGACGTGCTTAGTTTAGAGAGCGCCACGGGCAGTGGGGTTCCACCTCTCCCTCGGCCTGTTTCTATCGGCCGTGATGGTTGGAGCGCGTCGGTAGCCCTAGGGGACACCGAGGGGGGGAACACTCTGCTCGAACCGTGGCTGGCTCATCAGTCCGATACCCTTGTGTCTTGGCGTGCAGGCCTCATCCGAATGGAATTCGCCTCCCTGGGGGAGCCTTCTGGGGATCCCGCATCCTTCGCAATCTCGTGGGCTACGCTCTTCGAGCGGGCCGCCTTACCCGGAGCGGGAATTGTGTCCGTTGCGGATCGCAGCGACGCGACGATCGAGGCTAAACAACCCGTCGGACTCAGCGCTAGTGGGACCGCCGAGCCCGGGGAGCAGCAGGACCGGGAGAAACACCTCTCCCCGATCTTCGCGGTCCTTGCCGCGGCCCTCCTATTTGGCGCAACGCGGCGCACCTAGCTGGAGACTCCGTACGCGGCGCACCTAGCTGGACACCCCGTTTTTTTTGGGGGGGGGCGCAAGTCGTGCGGGTCACTCGCCGCCTTGAAAGACGACCTGCGGCGGCTCCCCTTTGGGAAGGGGTGACTCTCCACGGGGCCTTCGCATCAGGGGCAAGAGGGACAGACTCACTCTGCAGCCGGAGGGGCTTTGTAAGCACTGGATTTGCCTCGTCTTGCAAAGCGATCCGAGTGACGCAATAAATGCTGGAGGCCCTTATGATCACATGGAATGAAGTACGCGCTCTTCCTCTTTGCGACGCTGGCATCCCTACCGTTTTCAGCAGCTGAAGACCCAACCCCACCGGATGGGACCTTCATCCAAGGGATGACGATCTCTTGCCAGAGTTGGGGAGGTGAGTGGGGCACCGATGGGTTCGGAGAAGAGCTCGATCGCCTCCAGGCACTTGGAGTCAACTGGGTTGCCATCCACCCCTACGCAGGGATTCGGGAGGATGGATCGGTTAGCTATCGCGAATTTGGGAGTACATCCGAGGGCGCTATCGACCGTGCACCAACATGGCTGACGAGACCAATTCGCGAAGCCCACGCGCGCGGTATGGAGATCATGATCAAGCCGCATCTCGCCTATTGGGGGAGCCCGTTCACTTGGCGTGGGGAGATCGAGTTCGTTGACGCAGCTAGGGATGCTCGATTTTGGAAGCAGTACAGGGCTTGGATCTTGGACCTGGCTGACGCCTGCTCCGAGGCGGATGCATTTAGCGTCGGTACCGAACTCGAGCTTCAGATGCATAGGGAAGGCGAGTGGCGAGAGCTAATCCAAGGTGTGCGTGCGCTCACAGACGCCCATTTGAGCTACTGCTCGAACTGGGACAGCTTTGAACGCGTGCCGTTTTGGGACGCTCTCGATGCGATTGGCGTACAGGCCTATTTCCCCGTCCAACCCCAAGGTCTAGTAGAGGGAGATTTGCCAGCGGCAAGAGAGATCCGGCAAGCCTGGGAGCCATGGCTTGCGCGGCTGAAGGCGACCTCCGAGCGCGTCGGGAAGGTCGTATTTTTCGGGGAGCTCGGCTATGACCGCGTTGTGACCACTGCGGCGCGGCCATGGGAAGGTGTCTCTCGGAGCCGGCCCGCATCCTCGGATGGTGACCTCGTCCAAGAGCGCTGCCTCAAGGTAGCTTTTGAAGTGTTGGAGATGAACAAGGAGTGGCTTCGCGGCGCCTTCTTGTGGAAGTGGTTTGTCGGTAGCACCCGCCATTCCAACTTCGAGCTCGATCGTGAAGAGCTGCGACAGCTGATTCAGACGAGCTGGGAAAATCGTGGTTAGCCATTCCGACCGCCTGTGGAAGCTGAGATTGCAGTCAACAACCGCGACTACTGGTTCAAGGCCGTCGAAATGCTCCAGTAGAACTGGGCATTGGTTGACGACGGAGGCAATGGCGTACTTGATCAGCTCTCATTCGCTGACCCCGACCTTGCTGCCCAAGGCCTACAGGCAAATGGCTTCGCGCGAATCTCAGGTGACCTAGCGCCCAGTTGTTTATGGCCCCTCCCCCCGTTCAGCCCTCGTGCCCATCCATACGGCCCGATCATCGGGAAGGTTCTGGACGTAAGGATACTGGGATTGAGAACCCGGTGCTGCAAGGGATCGGGCTACGCCTGACCGCTGTTTACACCAATAGTTACCCCGGCAAAGTGAGCTCCAAGAGCCCTGCTCGGCAGAATGGTTTAGGAAGTCTCACTCGGTTGCCCAAGGTTTTGGAGGGGGGGGGCTGGAGGCGGTTTCGACGAACCCTAGAGGGATTATTCGCAGCTCGTCCGGAGACACAAAGGGGAATGGGCTTGAAGGGGGGCAGCACGTGGAACTTGCCGGTGCCAAACCTCTTCTCTCATCCTCGAATCGTCATGATCTCTGCACTTTGGGCACTTGCTATCGGTTGTTCCCTTCTTCTCACCGGGCAAGTCTACGACCGCTATTTTGCAAACGGAGAGGGTTGCTAGGACTTCAAGGTACGTCTTGGCTGTAGCGGTTGCAAAGCGCCGCAGCTCGGGAGACCTGGGTGCGATCGACCTTCCAAATGGGCCTCATGCCAGGTGGACCCACGCTAGGAAATCCACGCCTTACGGGAAGTCTGAGGGAGGTTGCGCGCATAGGCCATAAGAGCCCTTCGCATCTCCAGCATTGAGAATGTCGACCCCTGCTAGGCCCACCTGTTTGCCTAGCGTCAAGTGGCCTCGGAATCCGGCAGCCACGCAGAGTTGAGTTTGGTACATAGGGTGCGTGGACAATACAACTTCAACGCGGCCTCCGGGGGGTTCTCAAGGCGTAGGGACCTTAGCTAGGTGTCTTCTGGCGAGCTACTTGCTCCTGTTCACCATTTGCGGATACGCGCCAAGGGATCGGGCGGTTTGGTTCGCCGAGAACCTGCCGATCGTACTGATTGTTGTGCTGGTCGTGTGGTTGACACGGCACCAAGCCCTTCGGGGAACGCCGGTCACGGGAGTCGCACTACTCATGATGAGTGTTCTGCCGATCTTGCACACGATCGGCGGCCACTACACGTTTGAGCGAGTTCCGTTTGGCCTTGTGACCGAGTTCTTCGATTTCGAGCGCAACCACTACGACCGACTAGCTCACTTTAGCGTTGGTTTTTACGCCTTTGGTATTGCCGAGCTCATCCAATCCAGACGACTCGTGAACACGGCATGGATTCTCTATCTCTTCCCGCTCTTCGCAATCGTCACCGTCGCCGGCCTCTACGAAGTGTTCGAATGGCAGTATGCGATTTCGGCTGACGAGAGTGCTGGCATCGCAGTACTCGGCAGCCAAGGAGACATCTGGGATGCGCAGAAGGACATCCTTGCGGATGGCCTAGGCGCGCTCTTCGCGTTGGCGTGCTTCCGAGTTTTTGCCAGGTATCGCTAAAAGGCTTCGTCGAAGGCGACTTCGCCGGTGACCGAGACTTGGTAGGCCGACACTTTGCGCTCGAAGAAATTCGAGAGCTCTTGGACGTCCTGCATCTCCATGAACTCGAAGGGGTTCTTGGATCCGTAAATCGGCTGCATGCCTAAGTTTGACATGCGCTGGTCCGCGACGAACTCAAGATAAGAGCGCATGTCCCTTGCGGAGAGTCCGGAGACGCCACCGTCAAGAAGGTCTTGGGCGAACGAGAACTCGCAGTCGACGGCTTCGCGGAACATCACAACTACGCGCTTTTCGAGGTCCTCGTCAAAAAGCTCTGGCTGCTGGTCGCGCACGGTATTGATGACCTCAAAGGCGAATCCCATATGCGCGGATTCGTCGCGAAAGACCCAGTTTGTTCCAGCAGCTAGACCGTTAAGCAGGCCCCTGGACCGCATGAAGTAGACGTAGGCAAAAGCCCCGTAGAAGAAGAGCCCTTCGATGCACCCCGCGAAACAAATCAAGTTGAGCAAAAAGCTCTTGCGATCCGCCTCCGTATGGAGCTCATCGAGCTTGTTGATCGAGCCAATCCACTTGTAGCAGAAGTCGGCCTTGCTCGCGATAGACGGGATGTTGTCGACTGCAGCGAAGGCCGCAGCGCGCTCGGCGTCATCGGGGATATACGTGTCGAGCAGGGTGAGGTAGAACTGAACATGCAGCGCCTCTTCATAGAGCTGCCGAGACAAGTACATGCGCGCTTCGGGCGAGTTGATGTGCTTGTAGAGGTTCAGTACCAGGTTGTTGGAGACGATCGAGTCTCCCGTAGCAAAGAATGCGACGAGGCGCGCAATCATGTGCCCTTCGGCTGGAGTGAGTCGATTTTGCAGATCGACGATGTCCGTAGAGAAATCGATCTCCTCAACGGTCCACGTATTTTTGATTGCGTCCCTGTACATGTCGTAAAACAACGGGTACTTCATCGGGCGCAGGGTTAGGTCAAAACCTGGATCTAGCAGCATGACAGTTCTCTTCTCTACTTCTCTCTTGGGTCGATTGGGCCAGCCGCCCTTTTAGAGCGGCTGGCAGGTTGAGTCCTGCGAAGCTAGCCGCAAGCCTCGCAGCTCTCTGGGTTCTCCAGGGAGCAGGAGACATCGCTGGTGTCTGTAACCGTAGTCTGGCGAATCCGGGTCGCTGGCCGAGACCGTAGGTAGTAGGTCGTCTTGATGCCCTGCTTCCATGCGTAGGCATACATACTCGAGAGCTTCCCGATGGTGGGGGAGGCCATGAACAAGTTGAGCGACTGACTTTGGTCGAGATAGGGTCCGCGCGCGGCGGCCAAGTCGATCAATGCTTTTTGTGGCAGCTCCCAGGCCGTGCGATAGAGCGTGCGCATCTCCTCCGAGAGTTGCGTTACGTCTTGGACACTGCCCTCGTTCTTTTTGATGGTGTTGCGGACCTCAGCATTCCAAAGGCCAAGTCCTTTCAGATCGCTAACGAGGTAGTCGTTGATCTGCATGAAGTCTCCTGAAAGCGTTTCGCGCTTGAACAGGTTCGAGACCTGGGGTTCGATGCACTCATAGCAGCCAGCGATCGACGCGATCGTCGCCGTTGGCGCGATGGCCAGCAGCAAGGAGTTGCGAAGTCCGTGTTTCGCGATTTTCGCCTTCAGCTTATCCCAACGCTCGGTCTCGGGTGGCGTGACTCCCCACAGGTCAAACTGCAGGTCACCTTTTGAGGCGCGTGTCTCTTTCCAGGCTTCGTGAGCACCCTTCGCTTGGGCAATCTTGTTTGAAGTGACCAAAGCGTTGTAATAGATCTCCTCTTGAATCCTTGAGCTGAGCTCAAGTGCTTCTGCGGAGTCAAACGGCAAGCGCAACTTGAAGAAGACATCTTGCAAGCCCATTGCGCCCATGCCAACGGGGCGCCAGCGCGAGTTCGACACCTTCGCTCCCTCGATCGGGTAGTAGTTGACATCGATGACACGGTCGAGGTATTTGACGGCCGTGTGTACGATCTCCGCTAGGGCATGGAAGTCAAACGCGCCGTCGGTGACACACTTCCCAAGGTTGACGGAGCCCAAGTTGCAGACCGCTGTTTCTTCTTCTGAAGTGACCTCTAGGATCTCCGTGCAGAGATTGGACAGGTGGACAATGTTGCCAGGCTCTCCGGTCTGGTTGCAGCACCTGTTGGACGCATCCTTAAAGGTCATCCAGCCGTTTCCTGTCTGCGCCAAGTTGCGCATCATGCGAGCGTAGAGGTCGCGCGCCTGCACTTGGCGAAGGGCGAGGCCTTTGGCTTCCGCAGCTTCGTACACAGTGGCGAACTCCTCACCGAATGTGTCCACGAGCTCGGGGACGTCTTTGGGGTCAAACAAACTCCAGGGTTTGTCCTCTTGAACACGCTGCATGAAGAGGTCGGGAACCCAGTTTGCTTGGTTCAGGTTGTGGGTGCGGCGGGACTCTTCACCGGTGTTTTCGCGCAACTCCAGGAAGTCTTCAATGTCGCCGTGCCAGGTCTCCAAGTACACGCATGCAGCGCCCTTGCGACGACCGCCTTGATTGACGGCGGCGACGGATGAATCTAGGGTCTTCAGGAACGGGACAATGCCGTTGGAGTTGCCGTTTGTTCCGCGAATGAGCGAGCCGCGGGACCGGACGCGCGACCAAGACACGCCGATACCGCCTGCGTACTTGGAGAGCTGTGCGATGTCCTTGTAACGGTCGTAGATGGAGTCTAGAGAGTCACCAGGTGAATCTAACAGGTAACACGAGCTGAGCTGGGTGTGGCGGGTTCCCGAATTGAACAGGGTTGGGGAGCTCGGCAGGTAGCGTAGGCTCGAGATGAGGCGGTAGAAGTCACGCGCCTCACCCGCACGCTCAGAAAGGCCGCAGGCGACGCGCATGAAAAAGTACTGGGGTGTCTCGATCACCTTGCGCGTGACGGGATCCTTCAGCATGTAGCGATCGTAAACCGTGCGTGCGCCAAAGTAGTTGAACAGATGTGAGCGCTCGGGTTCGATGGTGTCGTTGAGCTTGCGGCTGTTGTCGAGCACGAGCTTCAGCGTCTCGTCATTCACAAGGCCAAGCTCGTGACCGCGCTTGATCGACTGGCTGAACGAGTAGATCTCCTGGTTCTGCACTTCCTTGTCGATGTACGTCGTGAGCAAGCGCCCCGCAAGCTTGGAGTATTCCGGCTCTTCGGAGATGAGAGATGCAGCCGTTTGAATCGAAAGCTGATCGAGCTCGGCGGTGGTGGCGCCATCGAAGAGGCCGCTAATCGTGCGCGTCGCAATCCGGATCGGATCGACTTGCAAAAGGCCCACACAAGTGCGCGTGATTGCCTTGACGATCTTGTTCAGGTCAACGGGTTCCAGCCCGCCGTTGCGCTTGCGGACCTGCATTCCAGGAGAGGGGACTTCAGGCGTAGAGACAGTCGTTGGGGATTGTTTGCTAACAGTCTGGGACATGTGCTTTAGGAGACTTGGAGCGTGGCTGCCTTGCGAAGGGGAGGAGAGGGCTGCGGGGGCAGAACGCTCCCAGTGGAAGGGGGCGTAATTAGTGCTCAGAAGGAACGAAAGAGGGGGGGACGGCCGACAAGTACCTGCCGCTGCGCTTTGCAGGTTGGCCGAGTCATGCCTGACGTTTGTACAGCATATGGTGGCCCCCCTTGTCCTTCAACACCAAATGTAGTGGTGTGCCGACATTGGGAAGCGACCTCTGGCGCAGCCCTTCAGGGGATTCTCGTAAGCCCTTCCCATCTCTTGGCTTAGGGCGACTTGGCATTTGGTGGAGTCCCCTAAGCTTCGCCTTTAACGCCGCATTCGTTTAAAAATTGCGGTCGCGACGAGCCCCACGGCAACTCCAAACCAGAGGGTGGCAAAACGAGTGAGGAGAACCGCACCAGCGGCCTGCGATCTCGCCGCCGCTCGAGCGGCCTCAACACCAAGGCTGGCAAATGCGGGCTGGTAGGCTTGGCGGGTTAGGGAGCCGAGAATTCCCTCGGTGACTCCAATGCCCCCGGGGAAAATGATGGCTACGGCGCCGGCGATTGCGCTTATCGAGTAGGCGAACACGCAAAAGGCGAGTGAGATCTCAGTACCAGCCGGAGCCAAGCTGCGTGCAATCAACAGAAAAGCCAAGCACTCGAAGCCCCAGGAGACTGCAGACAAGAGGGTTGGGAAGAGGATCTCTTTGGGCGCTAATAGAACAGCGGAGTTCTCAAAGGCCACCTCGAGCTTGGGGGCGATCTTGGTTCCCATGGGAAGCTTTCGCACAATCTTGATCGCGAAAGCCGCGGACTTGGGAGACCCGCAGGCAAACGCTGCAATCACACAAACAGCAAGCGTGGCCACAAAGATAGGTGCATAGTCCGGCCGACTGACGAGGCCCCCCGCAGCAACCAAAATAAGAAATCCGAACAAGTCCGTCAGGCGCTCAGCTACCACGATGGGGGCGCTGACATGAATCGGGGTGCCGTTTACCTTTTTGATGAGCCAGGATTTCAGCACCTCGCCCATTTTTCCGGGAGTGACACCCATGGAAAAGCCAGCCAGGTAGATCACAAACGAGGTGCGCCTCTCCAGTTGGATACCGAGCAGGTTCCGATAGCGCTCCCACTTGAGAAACCGCAGCAGATAGTTACAGAAGGCGAGGCCGCAGGCTGCGGGGAGCGTCCACCAGGAGAGGTTGTGAATCCCCTCCCAAATGGCTCCAGCATCCAGCCACAGCACGATGCCTATGTAGACCGCCACGCCGAAAAGGACGCCCGCAATCATGCGGCGTCCCATCTTGCTGGTCGCGTCAGCGCTCTCGTCCATTTTGGCGAGGCGTTCGATCTTAGTGTCTAGGGGGGGAGTCAAGGGGAGAGGTTCTTGGTGGCCTACTTTACGAAAACCTCATCGGCCTTTTTACCGAATGAGAAGACGATTCCCGTCAAAAAGACCATGCCGAGAACGAGGGCAATATAAGGACTCATTCCTAAAAACGCACAGGGCAAGTAGCCGACGGCTAGGCTCATGGACATCGTGATCAGCGCGTAGGGCGCTTGAGTCCTCACGTGGTCGACATGGTCGGCGGCGCAAGCAACAGAGGAGAGGACGGTGGTGTCGGAGATCGGCGAGCAGTGGTCGCCAAAAATCGAGCCCTCTAAAACTGCGCCGATCGACATGACCATGAGGAGGTAACCTCCAACTTCGGAGCTCTCTCCAATGGTAAAGGACAGACCAACGACGAGCGGCAACAGGATCCCCATGGTTCCCCAGGAAGTGCCGGTCGCAAAAGAGACCAGTCCCGCCAAAAGGAACAGGATCATGGGCAGCGCACCGGGGGCCATGGAGTCGCCCAGCAGCGCTGTGAGATAGGAGGCCGTGCCCAGGTCGCCGCAGACGGCGGCAACCATCCAAGCCAAGTACAGGATGACCACCGCGACCCCCATGGATCGCAAGGTCGTCCAGGCTGCTTTGAGGATCTCGCCTCGTAGGCCCGCGGTTAGCGAGACGAGGCAAGCGAGGATGAGGCCGACCACGGAACCTTGGAATAGGGCCAGCGAGCTCGAGGCATTCCCGAGCATGTCCTTGAGTCCCGTAATCGACCACAGGTTTTCAATGGTGCCGCTGAAGGCTCCCCCCGTGTCCAGAATCACGTAGCTTGTGACCGCCAAAAAGGCGCCAAGTGGCAATAGCGCTCGCCAAGCAGCGGGAGTGACTCCGGGAGCGGTTTCCAGCGCGGTGCCCTCTTCGGAGACCATGGGCTGTCCACCGGGTCGAATGAGCTGGCCGGTGGTTCGCGCCCTGACCTCAGCCTTTAGCATAGGGCCAAAGTCACGGCCCGAGAAGACGATGAGGCCCACGAAGAAGATCGTGAAAATGCAGTAGAAGCGGTAGGGGAGCGTCTCGATAAACACCGAGTAGCCATCGCTGGAGAGCAGCCCAGCGGCGGGGAGTTGGTTGGAGAAGGTCGAGACTTCGAAGGCGATCCAAGTCGAAACGATCATGAGCCCAGCAACAGGTGCCGCGGTGGAGTCGACGAGGTAGGACAGCTTCTCGCGACTGATGCGAAAGCGATCGGTCAACGGCCTCATCGTTGCGCCACAGATGATGGTGTTCGTGTAGTCGTCAAAGAATACAAGCAGCCCAAGCACCCAGGTGACGATCTGGGTTTGCCTTACGCTTGTTGCGTAACGCGCGATGTGATCCATCAACCCCTGGATGCCGCCCGAGCGGGACAAGACACCGATCATGGCGAGCATGGCGACAACGAAGCCGATGATGAGCTGGCGGTCTTCGCTGATGAGCTCCCCCCAAAAATAGGGGGCGACAAAATTCACAGGAGCCATGACTGTACTCATGAGTGCGCCACTACCCTCGTGCATGCCAACCAGGAAAGTGCCCATGAGTACCCCGATGCCAAGGGCGAGTACCGGCTTGCGCAAAAGAACAGCTAGCGCAATCGCGATGAGCGGCGGAACTAGCGAGGAGCGGGAGGGCGGAGTCCAATCCAGTCGCGAGCGCTGCGCGCCTGAGCCCGCGTCGTAGTGGAGGATGCGCTCGCCGCCTTGGGCGCCCCAATCTCCGCCGGTTGCGACCAGCTCGAACGAGGCTCCGCCTTCCGTGGCCGTGTGCTCGCCTTTGCCTTTGAGAATGAGAGAGGTTGCCGAGCTGTCCGATGCTCGCGCAAGGGATGCGATGCCGCCAAGGAGCAGGCCACGCTTCGACGCGCGCGCCTCTTCATCCATCCCCGCCCATTCGTCCATGACGTCTGCCAGGGTCTGGCGCAAGCCCGCGAGTAAGGACCGGCGGGCTGCATCGTTGACGGTTTTATCGAGGGGGACACCCTCGGGGCCGCGCACGACGACATTGCCGAGGCTAAAGGTGAGCTGGCTCTCCTCCGGCCCCTGTGAGGCTGAGGCGCTCGAAAGGATAAGCTCGGCGTGGGTCGGGCCGGCCTCGCTCTCCTCGGAGAGGAGGTCGCCAATCTGTAGGGCGCCGAGCTGTGCGGGGTCGGCGCCGGGCAAAAGGAAGAGCGCTCCGAAGAGGGCAAGAACGATAAGGGTGCTGATGATTCTCGACATGGGAGCACCAATCTGTGGTCTTGAGGCGATGGGTGCAAGATATCTGACCCTCATCCGTGTTATCCTGCGCACATGTTAGCCCCAGAGCACATACTCCAAATTTACTCCACAAGCCTTTGCGACCCCCTCTTATGGAGGTCGCTCGCGCTATTTGAGAGCCCCAGCACCGCCCCCGGCAGTGCCTGGTTGCTTCCGCTGCTAGCCCTAATCGGAATCGCGATTTTGTCTGGTATCGTTCGGATTGCGAGCTTGTTGGTCAAGCAAACGGCCGCTCTATCCAAATTGGAGCTGCTCTCCAATCTCGAGGACATCCAAGCTGCCTTGGTCAAGATACGCGACGATCGCGATGACTTGGATATGCGCCGCTTGGAACATGTGCTCGTCGATATTCGCGACGGTAACAAGCGGCTGGAAGAGAAGCTGACCCGCACCCTCGAGCACGCTGCAGCAGAGACGCAAAATAAGGCGGACACCCAAAGGCCACCCAATTTACAGCCGGGTCTCGGTGAGCGAATCGTCAACAGGTTGCTCGCCCTTGGCTACGGTCAGGTAGAGATCGTCTCCACAACGGACGAACTTGCCGAGCTTGCAAAAGAGGGTGGAACAGGCGATGTGGTTATCGAGGCTCGGCGCAACGGGGCCCATTTCAAAGGCCGCGTTTTGTTGAAGGACGGAATCATTGCCGATGTTGCGATCACCCCAGCCTACAACATGTTTCCCTAGCTTCGATTTTGCCTAGAGTGCGACTCCTGGCGAGCGACGAGGCCCTCAACGGGGCCCGCACCCCGAAACGAACTCGTCTCTACTTTTTGAAGACGTGTCCCCGACTCCCCAAGGGCGTCGGCCTCTCCCAAGTGTTTTTGCCATGACAACGACTACAACTGCACCCAAAGCGACCATTCGCCACCTCGCCGACTTCGTCGGACAAACGGTCATCCTGCAAGGCTGGCTCTACAACAAGAGCTCGAAGGGCAAGCTGCACTTCATTCAGCTTCGCGACGGTACGGGTTTCTGCCAATGCGTCGCCTTCAAGAATGACCTCGGCGAGGAGCTGTTTGATCAACTAGGAGCCCTAGGCCAAGAGTCCTCTCTCTCCATAACAGGCGAGGTCGCCGCGGACGATCGCGCTCCTGGGGGCTTTGAGATTAAGGTCAAGAGTGCTCATGTTTACCAGGCTGCGGAAGAGTATCCGATCACACCCAAAGAGCACGGTGTCGACTTTCTTCACAACCAGCGCCACCTGTGGCTGCGCTCGAAGCGCCAGTGGGCGCTTCTGCGTATTCGCGACCGTGTGATCTATAGCTTGCGGACGTTTTTCGCAAACGAAGAGTTCGTCAACATGGACTCACCGATCTTCACTCCAAACGCTTGTGAGGGGACCTCGAACCTGTTTGAAGTAGCCTATTTCGACACAAAGGCCTACCTCACCCAATCGGGGCAGCTCTACGGCGAGGCGGGGGCGATGGCGCATCGCAACATCTTCACGTTTGGCCCTACCTTTCGCGCCGAAAAGTCCAAGACTCGCCGCCACTTGACGGAGTTCTGGATGTTGGAGCCCGAGATGGCGTTTGCCGAGCTAGAGGACGTGATTCAACTTGCCGAAAAGATGATCGTGTACGTGGTCAAAGACGTGCTCGATACACGTGCCGAAGAGCTAAAGGTTCTCGAGCGCGACTTCTCCAAGCTCGAAGCGGTTACGGGCGGATTTCCTCGCCTCACCTACGACGAGGCGGCCAAGATTCTGGAGGAGCATCCCGATTCGGAGTTTGTCTACGGGGAGGACTTCGGTGCAAAGGACGAGACCATTCTCTCCATCATGAACGATCAGCCTCTGGTCGTGACGCACTATCCAGCTAGCTTCAAGTCCTTCTACATGAAGCGCGATGAGACCGGTACCAAAGCGCTGTGTGTTGACATCCTCGGTCCAGAGGGCGTCGGCGAGATCATCGGCGGCAGCCAGCGCGAGGATGACCTCGCTCTGATGCAAGAGCGCATCAAGGAGCACGAGCTGCCCATGGATGCCTTTGAGTGGTACAACGACTTACGTCGGTTTGGCTCGGTCCCGCACGGCGGATTTGGCTTAGGCCTGGAGCGTTTTGTCGGTTGGATCTCCGGTGTTGAGCACGTTCGCGAGACGATCCCGTTCCCGCGCATGATGACACGCCTAACACCCTGAGTCTCTTGGCCGTCGCTTGCTACGACGACCTACAAAGGAGCGCGCCTTCCCTGCCAATAGGGAAGGCGCGCTCTTTTTGAACCCGCTGCGTTTCTAGATGACGCCGGCGATTGGTATCCGCCGGATTCGACGAGTGCTCTGCTTCAGCTTGGGGCACTGGATTCGCAGAGTTCCCTCTTTGAAGTTGGCCTCTACCTCCTCTACTTGAACTGGATTCGTTAGAGAGAGTGTGTGCGTGAAGGACCTCGTCGTCCCTCTTTCTCGACGCACGGCGCGGATGCACAGGAGTTGCAATGGCGCGCCAGGACTCAACAGGGAGATTTCGATATCCGCAGGTTCAACTCCGGCGAGATCCACACAGATCTGGATCTGCTCGTCGTCTTCGAAAACTAGCGAGGCGGGCCGGCTGGAAGTCGGGGCCGAAGCCTCCTCCAAGCCAACCTCGAAGAAACAGCGAAGCTCGTTGGCGAGCGTATCCACGCGCGCCGCAAGCCCGGAGGGTTGGGACGAAGGATCCCATGCCAGATGGTAAAGTCGCCGCAGTTCGGCACGTCGGCCGTTGCGGGGCAGGAGACTCGTATTTGCCATGGGGGACCTCCGTTCTCAGTCGATCGCAAACTGATCGCGATCGCAAGTGCTTTTGAGACGAGGTGTTCTCTGTCACAAGGGGCAAATGCCAAAAAGTTCGGCAGGCTAAAAAACTCATCGCGCAGGTGAATTGGGGCTAGGGTAGCGCGGCTTCCAGAGCGAGGCAGGCCTGCTCGCGCGCAGCGATGGATGCGTCTCCGCGATAGGGGCATGGAATGCCTGCGAACTCGGCGAGAGTCTCGGCGGCGCGGGTCCTCGACCACGTGGTTAGCTCGGGGGTGTGCCAGCTGCCGTCGCGCTCGATTCCAAGGGGAGTTCCGAGGCGCGCGATGGCGAGTAGGGGCAGGGTCGCCTCTCGCTTTCCATGGGCTAAAGCTGCTCGGGCGCACTCGGTTTGGATTTCCAGGTCGGGGTGGGGGCTAGCTCCTGTCGCGAGGGAGAGCAGGGCCTCGTCAATTCCGGGGAGCGACGATGCGCCTAAGCGCGCCGCTGCCACGACAAGCGCTGCGTCGGCATGGCGAGACGGAATCTCGTCCCGGGCCTCAAGAGCGCCCAGCAGGAGCGCGTCAGCGGTGTCCGTGCGGGATGCAGCTAGGAGCAGGGCTGCTCGCATTTGGATTTCCGCGTCGGGGTCGTCCCTTAGGGCGGTGCCGAGCTCTTGGCGCGCCTCCGTGCTGAGCTCGCTACTTGGAAGGGACTGCTGGGTGAGGATGTGGGACTCAAATACGGCTCTTGGTTCCTTGCGCCAATCGCGAGCGGGCCACCAGGCGGTTGGGGTTGCAAAGGAGCTATCGTTGAGTGAGGGAGTTGGGGCCTCGGAACCTTGGTCTGAGCTTGCGGTACGGGGAGCACCGCAAGCCGTGGCTAATAGCACGACCACTAGGCCCACGCCGATGTGGAGGCGAGACGAGGGAGAGCAAGGATTCATGCTGAGCACCTAGGAGGTTGACAAGTCATTGGAATAGCGAGTGTAACCATTTGTGGATCTGGGCGTCTGTTGCCTGAAGCTGAGAAGCTCTTCCAACTTGGAAAAGGTTCTCAGCGCTTGCGAGCGCTCGCTCGTGGCGTCGACGTCTCTACCCCCAGTTCACCAAGAACCCCTATGTGTCACTCCACTTTCTCCACTCCTTTTCGATCTCTACTAACCTCGGCAGTCCTACTTAGCGCCGCCACGAGTGCAGTCGCAACACCTGGAATCCAGACGGACACCGGTCCTTGGGTTGTTTCAACAAGCAGTGCCGTGTCGACCGTTGTCCCACTGATCGAGCACAGCGACGTCTCATTGATTCGGGTGGAAGCGGGTGTTCCCCCCTATGTTCAAACTTCAATCGGGGGCTGGTTTGCCCTCACGGGATTTGACCTTGGAGATGTGGACGCCCTCGCATTTCGAGACCATCCCGGAGGCAAGGCGCATCGCGGTAGCCTTGCCTTCTCCCTGCTCTCGAACGATGGGGGATTCCGGGACGGAGACGTGCTTGGCATCTCAGCGGGCGCTGGGGCCGAGGTCCTTGTACCGGAAGTAGCCCTTCTTGTGCTCTTGGGGATTCCCGGTGGCAACATCGATATTGATGGTGTCGCGTTTGATGACCAGGGTCGGCTGCTCTTTTCCCTGCAAGGTGCCCAAACGGGGACGGTGCTGGGGGATGTCGAGAATGGGGATGTGTTGCGGGTGGAGTCGGGAGGTGGCCTGACGAGAATCGCCACCGAGGCGGACGTGGAATATGCGCTCTTTCTAGCGACCGGCCAGGCGGATCCCATTGGAGATGTCCACGGTGTGGAGTGGATCGGCGGAGAGCTCTATGTCGCGGTGCAAGCGCCAAGTGCTGTAGATGGGTCGATCCTGAGGATGGGAGCCAATCCGGGATTGGTTGCGCCGGAGCTCTCCTTTGGCTTGATTGGAGAAGAGCTGGATGCCATCGCATACCTAGGGGATGGCGTGAGCGCACCGACGATCTCTTTGAATCTGGCCGTTGCAAGTCCCGGTGCATTTGTCCACGGCGAGGGCCGTGGCTTTACTCCCGGAGCGCCCGTTCTTGTTCTAACGGCAGGCAACCCCGGCTACAGTGCAGGACCTAAGCTGGGAAGCTTTGGCGAGCTCTTCCTCGACCCGCTCGATCCGTGGCTTGCGGCGACAGCCCTATCGGGTTTCACCGTTGCGGTGGCGGACGGAACTGGTTCCTTTTCCTCTGACTTCTTCCTGGCTCCTTCCGACCCAGGAGGCACCTGGATGGGAAGCCAAGGCTGGAGTCTACAGGCCGTGGATTTGATGAACCTAAGCCTCACAGCACCGCTCCGCATCCAAGTGCAGTAGATCGTCTCCAGGCGTGCGCGAAAGTCCAGTGGGCTTTTTCGCGCGCCGCTATTTTTGGTCCATCTTTCGAATCTCTTCCAGCGCCTGCGGCGTATCGAGATTGTCTAGGATGCTCTCACAGTCAACTTCGAGCGCTAAAAGAGGGGCCGCCAAATGTCTAAGTTCTCGAAGTGGCGTGACGGGAGGCCACTCGAGGAGCTCGAGGATTAGCTCGCGGCCGATTAGGAGGGGGTGCCCAAAGCGGCGCTCTCCAGAGGTCCCAATCACAAAAGGAGCTAGCCACCCACAACGGGGACTTCCATTGGCAACCCAAGAGTCAACGAGCTGATTGATCATCTCGCATGTGATCCGTGGGTGATCTACAGGAATCACGAGAAGGTCTCTCCCCGGGCTGGTATGCGCGGCTAGTTGAATGGAGGAGGTTCGCCCAAGCTGCCAATTGGCGTTGAACAAGACTTGTCCACCCTCTGCATAGGGACGAGCATCTTCGCCCGCGGTCGAGAGTGCGGTGGCTATGGATTCGTGGTGCGCACCCGTTACAACGATCGGTCGACATTTTTCGGCCGAATCAGTGCCGAGCGCATCAGCAACCTCGAGGGCGTGGGTGTTACAGCTGCTCCGCCGAACCTCGTTGATCAAGCGCAGGATGGGCTTGCCGCCGGGAAGCTCGCAAAGTGCCTTCGGCTCGCCAAGTCGGCGGCTTTCTCCGGCAGCGAGAATCGCAACGGCGATTCGGGGAGAGGTGGCAGGTGTCATGAGGTTATGCCCCTAAATAGCGGTCATAAAGTGCGCGGGCGCGGTCAACCTGGTCCGTACCTTCGACAAGTGCGCGACCATCTGGGAAGAGCGTGAGGACCACCTCCTCTACAGAGATGCGCAATAGCACACCAAGGTTGATGACCTCGTCGGCGAAGGCCACGCTTCTGGCGGCGATTGCAACTAAGTCGGGCCGGATGCCCGAACCCGAAATCTGAACGGTATTGCGCCCACAGAGAATCACGGGGTCGCGGCCCCCCGGCGCATGGAGGAAGTCGAACTCACGCAAATCACAGGTGGGGCACCCGGGGCGTCTCGACGCATCTACGGCGAGCATGGAGCCTGTCCAAACATCAATCTGCAACAGCTTGGGTTCCATGGCGGCAAGGGAGCGGGCCGAGGGTTCCGTGCCGTTTGGTTCGGAGCAGAGAATACGGAGAGCAGCGCCGGCTTGCATGGAAGCAATCACACCAACGGCAGGCGCGAGTACGCCCGCAGAGTCGCATGTCGGCAAGCTGCCCGCAGGAGGCGGATCGGGAAAAATACAGCGCAAGCATGCGCTCTGGCCGGGAAGGACAGGCATGACGAGACCACCCGAGCCAACGACGCCGCCGTAGACCCAGGGGATCCCCTCGGAGACGCTCCAGTCGTTGATCAAATAGCGTGTTGCTAAGTTATCTGTTCCGTCCAGGACGAGGTCGACACCGGCCGCGAGCTCCGGAAGGTTTTCAGCATCGACGTGGCAAGCCTCGGCGCGGAGTTTTGTTGGGCCGCCGATGCGCGATAGAGTCTCAAGTGCTGCGCTTACTTTGGGACACTTTTCGGCCGCGTGCCGATCTTCAAAGAGAACCTGGCGGGGTAAGTTCGAGAGCTCGACAATATCCCGGTCACAAAGGATCAGCTCACCAACTCCAGAGCGGACCAGATTCTGCGCAATCACACCACCGAGCGCTCCGGTTCCCACGAGAAGCACGCGCGAGGATTGCAGCCTCGCCTGGCCAACCTCTCCTAGTGGAGCGAATCGAATTTGGCGGTCAAATCTTGTGTCGTTGGAGCTCATGTGCGATCGATCAGCTCCAAAAATAATAGAGGGTTGCTGTCATCAAGAGCGCGCCGACGACGAGAAAGGGAAGGTAGTAGCCGAGGTCACTTGCGGGTGGTTGATCGATCTCAACCCAGTTGAACATGCGGCGGACACGTGGGTCGACGACCGCTCCGCAGTGGGGGCAGACTTGACCTGTGTTTAGATCGGCTTCGGTGCGCTGATCGTACTCGAGGGGAATGACTCCCTCGCACTCGAGGCAATACGAAGATCGAATGCCACCTCCCTCCGCAACGCCAGGCGCCTGACTTCGTTTGCGATAGTAGTCGATGGCCTCTTTGTTTTTGCCCTTGCGCAGGCGCGACCAGTGGCGCTCGTCATCAAAGGACCAGCTGCCGACCGTTTTTCCAGTCCGTGAGTCATCCCAGGCGTAGTCGCCGTCGGAGGACTTTGGATCGGGTTGCTTCTCTTGTTCGCTCACAGCACCTCTATTAATAGATCAAAGGACTCCTCAAGGCCAAGGCTTGGAGGAGTCCTTTCGCGAGATTGCTTCGAATCGTTGGAGTCCTAGATCCAGAAGCTGATCCCAAAATAGGGGCCAGAGAAGCCAAGATCGATATCCACGGATTCGCCGGTGTCATCGCTGTAGTCAAGTTGAAGGTCAAACGAGCGCCAGCCAGCGGAGATGGCTCCCATAACCCCTCCGCCGATGTCGATTAGGTTGTACCGCAGGGCGAGATCCATGTCGATGACGGTGGCTGAGTCTCCATCAACGTTTACGGAGAGACCTGCCGCGAGAGCTTCGAACCTGAAATCTCCAAGCTCGATACCAAGCCGACCCGCGAGCATTGGAATGGGAAGAGACTCGTCCATGGAGTATTCGATTCCCGGGTTGTCCAAGGACGCGATGTCCATCTTGACATCTGCAAGTGTCGCTCCAAAGCCGATGCTTAGATCTACAGTATCTCCGGGAACAAGGTCCCAAGTCATGATGACCTCGGTTAGGCCCAACTCGAAGTCTGTTTGAACGTTTTCCCCGGGAAGAATGACATCACCGCCACCAAATTCCAGGGATGCATCTGCTACGCCGATACCCGAGTGGTCTGTGTTTGAGTTTGCGAGGGTGAGCTCGAACGCACCCCACTCCAAGTCCAGGCGGGGTGAGAGAGAGCCTGAGTCTTTTTGGAGGCCTAGGGATTCGATATCCGACGCAACGGTAGCCCCCCCTTCGGATACAAGAATGTCACCCTCGACATCAAGCGTTAAATATCTTGGCGAGAAGCCTGCTTTGGGTAGGCCGCAAGAGCCGAGGAATAGGAGTGCAAAGAGGGCCAGTGAAGTTTGGATGCGCATGGCTCCGGAGGTGGTTGAGGAGAAAAGCGGCAGTCACGCCGTGGTTCGGTCTTATGGCCCTAATTATCGTCCGGAACTAACCTGAAGTGAAGGAAGTCCTTTTGTGAATGCAAAAAGCACCATCTGTTGGTGCTCAGGGCTTGACAAATGGGAGCCCAATGAAGATCCTCTCGCCCCTGACGAAAGTGCAGGTCGCAAAGAGATGTCTTCACAACACATTGGCGCGGCGCTACTTTCTTCCAGAATTGGTGGGTATAGCTCAGTTGGTTAGAGCACCGGATTGTGATTCCGGGGGTCGGGGGTTCAAGTCCCCTTATCCACCCCATTCTGGACCTTTGGGCCGCCTCGCTAGGCCCAGAACGGGCTGTACCGATCGGGATAGCCGCTGGGAGACTTGCGTCGCAGAGGAGAGCCTGGCCTGTTTGCATGTGTGAGCTAGGTTTGAAACATAGGCAAAACGAAGCCTTTGGTGCATTCCGCAGCGTAGTCGAGTAGGTTTGACATTAGGCTATGCGCCCGTTTCCCACGTCGGTGGCGTGAGAGCGAATCTTCTCTGAGCTAGATCCCCCAGACCGGGTATCGAGAGACAGCCCAGGGGAGCCACGGAACAATATTTCACACCGGCGAGGCCCTCTCTCCGGTACACAACGACTCTAAAACTCCTAATCTCATGCAGATTCTGAACACCTTCCTCGCCGCGGGCATGATTGCCTTGGCACCGACCGTCACCTTGGCTGCTGAGGCCAACTGGATCGCCGACTACGACGAGGCTGTCAAGGTCGCTCAAGCAGAGGGCAAAGACCTTCTGGTTGACTTCACGGGCTCGGACTGGTGCTACTGGTGCATCAAACTTCACGACGAGGTCTTCTCCTTTGAAGAATTCGAGACCTTTGCAGCCGATCGTTTCGTGTTGGTCGCTCTGGACTTCCCGAACGACCAAGCGATCAAGGACTTGGTTCCCAACCCCGAGCGGAACCAGGAGCTCGCAGCGAAATACAACGTCGGCGGCTACCCGACGATTCTTTTGATGACTGCCGACGGCGAGGTCTTCGGACGTACGGGGTACCAAGAAGGCGGACCGGAGAAGTACAACGAACACCTCGGCGAAATGCTGACGTCAGGTAAGGCCGAGCTGGCATCTTCCAAGGCGCTCGTAGCCGAGTGGGCTACAGCGACTGACGAAACTCGCGCAGCTCTTTGGGCTCGCGTGATGGACACCTTCGAAGGCTTGAGCCAAGGTTCCGTCGGCGCAGCTCCCCTGATGGACATCGTCCGCGCGGGCATCGAGCTGGATTCCGAAAACAAAGGTGGCATGAAGCTTCGCTCGATCAAGGCGCTTCTTGGCGCTGGCGAAACCGACGAGGCGCTTCTCACGGTCGCCAAAGAGATGGACCCCAAAAACGAGTCCGGCCTCTTCGAGATCGTTGTCAAGGCACAGTGCGATAGCGTTCGCGCGATCACGGATCTTGCAGACGCCGTAGCGGCAGTCCTCAAGTTGGACGAGATGGGCATCAAGGACCAGAAGATCGCTGGCGAGATGTACTCTAACTGCGCCTACTGGAGCTGGAAGTACCTTGAGAACAAAGAGGACGCACTGCTGTTCGCCGGTAAAGTGCAAGCCATGGAAGGCATCGACCAAAGTACTCTTGACATGATCAAGGACCTCCTCAACGAGCTTCAGCCGACCGAGGAAGATGCCGTCGAGGAAGAGGCCGCCGAGTAACCACTCAGCGAAGCAAAAAAAAGGGGAGCCAGGCGATAGCGTCTGGCTCCCCTTTTTCGTGTCGTAGCCGCTACAAGTTGGTGAGCGGTTCGATCCAGCGCTTAGCTTCACGAGTGTTCCACTTCAGGCGCCACGCGCGGTGCGCCTCGTCACTTGGGAAGCTCTCGTCGTCGCCATATGGGTAGCCGCTCATCGCGTGGAACGGTAGGGGCTCGACAAATTTGGCCTGGATTGAGTTCGGGTCTCGATCCTTTGCCCAACCGTCCAAGTAGAGCAGGTAGTCGCGGCGATAGCCCTCGCGAAGTGGAGGCGCTAAGCTGGCGTCAAAGCGCAGCTGAAGGGCGTCGCCAGAGCCGAGGATGACAAACATGTCGTCGGCGTCATGGAGCAGCGCGTCGACGGCACCGTGGCTTGTGTATTGACCTGGGTGCTGGTTCCAGCGGGGCTCGGCTTCGAGTTCGTCCCACTCGAACCATTCGAGCCCGTTGAGGCCTTGGATCGGGATCGGGCGACTGAAACCGCGCTCCCATAAGTTGGCCGAGTCTAGATCAATGGAGGTCACTTGGAGGGGGGCGCTGTTTGTGGCGTTCACGTCGGTGCCTAGGCGGATCGAGTCCCAATAGAGCCGTAGGGTCGAGACGACACGCAGGCGAGGGTCGGCAGGATCCAGTTTTCCCGCGACGTCGATGATCATGGTCTTTGTCTTTCCCGCCGGGAATCCAACCGGTGGTCCGAGGTCGCGCCAGCCACCTTCACCGTCGGGGACTTGGAGGAGGGGCGGCATGAATTCGATACCTGGAGTTCGTGCGGTTGCCATGTTCACGCTGGCATTGGTCCAGAAGAACCAGCCCGTCATGAACAGGCGTAGCTCGCCTCCTGCTTGGACCTGCTCTTCGTCAAAAGTGAGCTCGAGGGCATGAAGGGGAGCAAGACCTTGGAAGCGCCCTTGGTAGTACGTGAATGGTTCAGCGTAATCGCCGTCGATCGAGGCGAGCTCCGTGGCCCAGTCACGCTCCGACTGATCCTCGCCAACTTGGAGAGTACCCGCCGGAGAAGCCGCGTTATAGGTGACCTGCATCGCGTGAACGGGCCCCTTGGGTTCGACGGTCATGTGGGTGTGTTCGACCGGAAAGGGGGGGAACGTGAAGCGCTCGTCGGGGAAGATCTCGGAGCCAATCGGGTGGTCGACAACATCCAGCCGGACCTTGTCTAGATACGTAACCTCGCGCAGCTCTTCCGTAAACTGGAAGTCGAAATAGCTGCCCCCGTCAATTTCGCGGGCGACAAGCTGTTCACCCTTGACCAGCACGAATTCGTCGTGATCGGGTGGGACGAGCATCCCGGGTGCCATCGGAAGGCCAAGGGGGGTAATTCCCAGGACGTCACTGATGAATGTATAGGTCTCGCCGTTCCAAGAATATAAGAAGGGGCAGGAGCCGATTAGGCCCTCTTTCTGTTGTGCGACCAGGGGAGCTCCCGCGGCATGGTTGATGATGTTCTGCACAACTCCATTGGGCCAGGTGATTCGAACAACTTCAGCGAGGTTGTGATTGCCAAGTCCAATCGTCTGGGTTTCGCCTTGCCAGAAGATGCGCCGATACACCGGACCGGTGCGCACCTCCACGATGGCTCCGACTCCACGGCGATTATCCTTTTTCCCGGTCAGTGCCATCTGGAAGGCATTCGTTTTCGCGGCTAGGCTACCCGGGTGCAGGACGGCTTTACCGGCTCGAAGAACGACCAGATCCGCGACGCCGTCCCCGTCGGAATCTGTTGCGGCTCCCCAATCCTTCACTCGATCAAACGGAGCAACTCCAAGAGGGCGGGACGTGGAAAGGCCACTCCAGACGACGGGTGCGCCGGTTTCGTCAAAAGCTAGGCCGTCGGAGTCACCGTTGAGGTCAAGATCGCCGATCAAGCCAGAGGGACGTCCGGCGGGAGCATCCAGACGAGGCTTCCAGGAACCGTCTCCGCGGCCGAGGAAGCAGCGCGCATCACCGAAGAATAGATCGGGGCGGGCATCTCCATCGCGGTCGGCGACTAGGGGACGCACGTTGCCAATGGGGAGGTTGGCTGTGCGCCCGTTCTCCCATTGGAACAATCCGCCGCGTAGGTTGTCGGCTAGATGGACGCCACTCGCGCCCCCGCAAAGGAAGTCGACGTCTTGGTCGGTGTCGAGGTCTTCTGCAAGGCACCACTCTAGGGGGCGCATCGACCCGAGTCCGGCCTCGTCGGTTACGTCGGTAAACGAGCCAGCTTCTGTGAAGGCTCCGTCGTTGCGAAGGAGTCGTACGCCAAAGTCGCCAACAGCGAGAATGTCTAGATCGCCCTCATGATCGTAATCGGTTAGACAAATGTCGAGAGGCGCAGCGGGAAGCTCGAAGATTTTGCGCTCGGTCCACTCGCCATTCGCAACCTGGAAGAGCAGGAGCTCCTTGCCTGAAGCTGCGATGAAGTCCCCATCTCCGTCGCCTTCAAAATGGTTGCTCTTTGTGATGAGCTGCTCGATGTCCAGGCCGCGCAGATTGCGAATGGCCTTTGTTGTGATTGTTGTGACGTCGCCACTTGCGGTGCGGGCGAACACGCCTGCGTCGCCCCATGCCAGCCAATCTGTTGTTCCAATCGTTGCAGGGTTGCCGTCATCGCTGGCTTTGACCCAAGTCTCCGAAATAGCAAAGGGCAGGATCCCAACAAGATCTCCTGGTAATCCAAAATCGACACCTTCGCCAAAAGTCGGTAATAGAGCCTCTGCGATGCCCTTATTTGCGAGGGGTGTCGGCGGTAGGATTCGCCCGAAGTTCCCTCTCTCAATGTCGAGTACGCCCGGAGCCGGGATGCCGCGATCTTCAAGGGTGCTTTTCTCTGCGCGCAGTTGAGCGGCCTCTTCATCATTCTCCTGAAGGTAGAGGAGGCTCGCTAGGCGGTAAAGAATTGTGTTGTACCAGCTCCCGCTGAAGTCAAAGCCGACGGCCTGAAGAGAGCGTAGGTGCTTTTCAGCCATGTTGTCCTCACCCAAAGCCGTGTAGATTTGGGAGAGAGCCAACTCGGTGGGCAAGTCCGTTGGCGCGAGCTCATGCGCGCGCTTGTAGTACTCCAGGGCAAGCTCAAGCTCGTCGTCGTAGTAGGCGAGCTGCCCCAAGTTGTAAAGGACAACGGGGGAGGCCGAGTCGATTTCGTTGGCACGTTGAAAGTGTAGGCGCGCGCCATCGTAGTCGGGGAAAGCTCTGCTCTTCTCGCAAATGCCAGCGGCAACCAAATCCCAAACCTCAGGAGAGGGAATCGAGATCATGGGCTTGAGCATTTCGAGGGCGGTGTCGTAGCGCTCCTCTGCAAAGAGCGCGGCGATCAAATCGCGCTTAGCGATGATCGCAAGTTCGCCCGAAGTCGGGCCTTGTGCAGCTCCGCTCTGCTGCTCGGTGCTCGGGCCGGCGGCTGTCTCGCTATTCGAGGCCAGCTCGGCGGGGTCAGCGCCTCCGCAGCTGGTCAATCCTGCGATGGCGGTGAGCCCCGCGAAGGCAAATCCTAGAACGGACGGGCGGCTGAGGACGGGCGACTGAGGGATGGCCACGAAGGCCCGAGGAACGATGTGTTTCATAGCCTTTCCAGACTGCACTTCCCTAGCAGCTAGAGCAAGGCAAGAGTGGGGGAACGTGTGCCAACGTGGCACTTCCCCAACTACGCCCGGGGATGCATGTGGTTAGCCTAAAACGTGCGCTTGCGAGGAGTGCTTCTTGAAGTCCCACTCGCTTGCGTTCCACGGGTGTCTTTGTTCCCGCGTTTCCCTGCCCGCTCGGCTTTGCGACGATCCGCCATGAGCACACTGACGAGGCTCCTTTCATCGCGGACACGGGCTCGTCCGATCGATCGCGCTGTTTGCTCATCAGGTGTCTCGCCAAAGACGCCACCGTCTTCCGCCAGAGACTCGTTGACCTCTTTCCACAGCTCTTTGAGCACCGGAATCCAAGCCGGTGCGCAGACGAGAAGAACCGTCAGCTTGAAAGCCGTCGCAAACCAGTCGGTACCTTCGCCCTTGACACCGGCGAGGAATGGTTCGAGTGAGAGGTAGAGGTGCATGGTTAGTTCTTTTCGGATTGCAGCGAGGGAACGCTGGAGGGTTCGGTGGAAAAGCCGAAGAAGCAGGCCGAAGAAGTAGAGGGGAACATAGCACGCAAAGTGCTTCTCGCCATGTTTTCGCCCGGCCAAATTTGCACCGCTAGGGCGGCGGTTTTGGGCCCATAGCTCTGCCTCAAGTGGGCTGCGCTGTAGCTCTAGTGAGGATGGCCTTCGGTGGAGCGGGGCCCCCTAGGCGTCTCGATCGAAGCCATGGGGCGGATTTGTGGCGGTTGTGCTGGACAACAGGTTGCAAGTTGGTCCCGCGGCAGGTGAGATTTGAATTCGCCCGCCCCTGCGCCTCTCCGATCGGATCCTATTGATGAAAGCTACCCCACTTGCGGCACTACTCTGCGCCCTTTCCCTATGTGCTTGTTCCCACGAGGAGCCTGTTTCATCTACGGCTAAACCAAAAGTTATCGAAGAGCCCGTGCCTCAAAAGGCAGCTCTCGCGGTTCCTCCGAAGCCAGCTGCCAAGCAATTTATAGCCACCGAGCCGGCTGCGCAGATCGAGATTGGTGCCAGGCCCGCCCTCGCTTGGAGCGACCTCTCCATCGGCACTCTTCCGAGGGATGAAGGCGTGGTTGTCGAGCTGTTTGCCATGGGGAAGGGAGCAGTGGTTAAGAAATACAGCCGCGTTTCGGTGCACTATCAGGGTTGGGTCAAGGGGGTAGAGGAGACCTTCGATTCGACGATGCAGTCGGACGAGCCCATCTCTTTTCCCGTCGGAATCGGTGCTGTTATCGACGGATGGGACGAGTCCTTTCTTGGGATGACCGTAGGTACGCGCGCGCGTCTACACATCCCCGCCAAGATGGGGTATGGGGAAAAGGAGAGCTCTTCGATTCCCGCCGGCTCGGACCTTGTCTTTGATGTGCTTCTTCTAGACCTCGTTAAAAAATAAGACGGCCCTGTAAGAGCTCATAGGCTGCCCTCGATGCTTGGCGGTAAATGTGGTGGCCCCTTTAGGCGCAGAAGCTCGCGTTCGAGGGGGCAGGCGCACTCTGGAGTTGCGGAGGGCAAGGCGGGGCCAACGCCGAGCGCATTCGATGTTGCGGAGGTCGCTTGTCGACATCGCGGGGGGCCGGCAAGAGAGCGCAGACTCGTTCCAGTTCGAGAGTCGAGGTCGCTGTACGGGCTTCGCGGTCCTTCCAAGGGGACCGCTAAAGCCAAAGACTACACCGCAACTCCATTGGCCATTCGGGGGTGACCTCGACGGGACGCAGGGCCTACTTGTGCACTAGGAGTCCGATGGCCAAGGGGGAGTGCCCTCGCGGAAGTCTGCCGGCTTGAAGCCGGTTCGGAAGGTGTTGAAACCAAATCCAGAGGGCTCCCAACTGCCAAATAGAGTCGCCTCTAGGCCTTCCTTCGGGATCTGCTCTTCCATGTGGAGCGTCCAGAACGCGGCGTTAAAGAGCAGCCGTCGTAGATCCTCACTGGACCAATCGGCTGCTGCTCCCATCGTCGTCGCAAAAATTCGCTGCGGCGAACCTGTTCCAATGTCTCGGCTTCGAAGCCACGCAACAGGTTGCATCGGCGTATTCTTAGGGCCCGTGACAGGTTGGGAAAGGGGGGACATGCCCTCGAGAACGGCACCGTGCAAGAGAACCTGCGCATCGTTGGGTAGCTCTCGAACCGCATAGACATCGGTGGGACCAAAAACGTCGTGAACACCACGCAGTACTTGGTGGCTGGCGATGTCTGGATTTGGAACGCCGCGGGTAGCCTCTTGCCCGTGATGGCCGTGGTGAGCGACCCACGTCTCGCCTAGGACTTCCCCTCCGAAACCTCCTTGGGGATCGCTGCTGGTCCAGGTCCATTTGGAGAAGGGGCTTTCCGAATTCGCCTTGTAATTAAAGGCGTGTGTCGAGGTTCGGATTGCAGCCAGAGGTTTGCCCGCGTTCACGTAATCCATGATGTGAGCCATGTCGCTATCGGGCAGCTCTCGGAAGCGCAGATCGAGAACGAGCAAATCCGCACCGTCGATTAGGTGGAGTCCTGGAATGTACGAGGACTCGTTGGGATCGATCTCTCCGGTTTCGGGATTCTGGCTGAAGAGCACGACGCACTCGAAACCATGGTGCTTGGACAGGAGCCGAGCGAGCATGGGGAGCGCCTCTTCCGAGCGGTACTCCTCATCCCCGGCGACAAAAACGACCCGCTTCGATGTGCCAGGTCCATTTCCCGCTGGAAATACCAGCCAGCGTGGATCTCGCTCTGCGCTTTCCAGCGCGGGGACAGATGTGCTCACGTTTGCACAGGAGGGAGAGAGGGTGAGCGCGGCCAAGGCCGCAAGTTGAAATAAGGAGTGTTTGGACATAGCTGTCACTCAGGCTAACGTGTGAGGCACTATGACTTCCAGTATTATGCGTTTCGCTGTTCCTTACCTTCTCGTTTTGGCCTCTTGCGCGGATTCCAGTCCTACGGAGGTCATGGCCACAGGTAAGCCGCTGGTGGCTCCCATCGAAGTGGAGGTCGCCCCCCTTGAGGCAATCGCTCAAGATTTCTTCGGGCAGGGTGAGTCCGTTGTGATCCTCGGCGGCGGCTTGGCGGACCGGTTGCAGCATACGGGATGGCTAGAGGCCTACCTGCAGGCCGACCTGGCCGGGCAGCACGTCTCCTTTCGCAATCACGGCTATACCGGAGACCGGGTGGATCACCGTCCCCGTAACCAAGGTTTCCTGAGCGCCGACGACTACTTGACCCTCTCGAAGGCGACCACTGTGTTCGCCATGTTTGGCTACAACGCCTCTTTCGATGGGGATCCATTGGCCTTTAGAGCCGCACTGGACAGCTGGATTGACCACACGCGTGCGCAGGACTATTCGGGAAAGGGAGCGCCTAGGATCGTTCTATTCTCTCCTATAGCCGCCGAGGATCAGCGGAATCCGAACTTCGCGAATGCCGGTGAGTTGAACGACCAGCTCGGAGCAATCTCATCCGCTATGAAGGCGGTGGCTAAAGAGAAGGACGTGCTCTTTGTCGACCTGTTCACTCCGACCTTGCACCATTTTTCCATGATGGCCAAAGAGCCGATGACAATCAACGGCGTCCATCTCAATGAGGCGGGATCCCGTGTCGTCGGTGCGCTGATAGCGAAGGCAATCTATGGGCAAGACACGACGCAAACCAATGAGCGTTTAGAGTCGATTCGGGCCGCTGTTCTCGATAAAAACTGGCACTGGTTCAATCGCTATCGTGCAACGGATGGAAACGATGTTTGGGGTTCCCGTGCGGGTTTGACCTTTGAGGATGGACAAGACAACCGCGTCGTTTTGCAGCACGAACTCGTCCAGCTAGACGTAATGACACAGAATCGCGATTTGGTGGTTTGGGCTGCTGCCGAAGGTTCCCAGCTTGCTGTGGATGACTCCAATATCCCACCGGCGGTCGTGGTGAAGACCAACCTAAACAGACCTCAAGAGCAAGGTGGCATTAGTAAGTTAGGCGATGGGACCTATCTTGGCGCGGAGGCCGCCATCGCGAAAATGGAGCTCGCGGAAGGCCTTAGCGCGAACGTGTTCGCGTCGGAGGAGATGTTCCCCGAGCTGGTCAACCCGGTGCAACTTGGGGTCGATCCGAAGGGGCGCCTCTGGGCCGCCGCCTGGGCGACCTATCCCAAGTGGGAGCCATTGAAGGAGATGAATGACCGGCTCCTGATTCTTCCGGACGATGACGGGGACGGAGTTGCAGATCGTGCGATTACCTTTGCAAAAGTTCACAACCCGACGGGGTTTGAATTTTGGAATGGAGGGGTGATCGTCGCCTCGGCGCCAGACCTCCTGTTCTTGAAAGATACCGATGGGGATGATGTTGCGGACGTCCGCATCTCACTACTCGGAGGTATCGATTCGGCGGACACACACCATACGATGAACAACTTCGTCATGGGCCCCGACGGCTTCCTGTACTATCAGCGGGGGGTGTTTAATGTCTCCAATGTCGAGTCCCCCTGGCAGGCGAATCAAGAGTCGGGTCGCTCGGGGATGTACCGCTTCAACCCCCGCACCTTTGAGTTTAGCTTCCACGCGGCGAACAGCCCGAACCCACATGGAATCAGCTTTGACTATTGGGGGTATCACTACGCAACAGATGGCACGGGCGGCGCATGCTTCCAGGTTGTTCCCGACACCGATGGCAACTTCAAGATGCGCAAGCTTTTTGATCATACGGTGCGGCCAGTGGCTTCGAGTGGCATCTTGTCGAGCGAGCACTTTCCCGCGAAGTACCAGGGAAACTTCCTGCTCTGTAACACGATCGCTTTCCTCGGCCTTAAGCAATACAACCTGTCGTTTGACACGGTCACGGGAGAAGCTACAGGCAAAGAGACCGAGGACTTCCTCGTCTCTAAAGACCCGAACTTCCGACCGACGGACTTGGAAATCGGTGACGACGGTGCGATGTATATTTCAGATTGGGCGAACGCGATCATTGGGCATATGCAGCACAATGTGAGAGATCCTGAGCGCGACCACGACCACGGTCGTATCTATCGAGTGACCGTGGATGGTAGCCCCCTGGCAAAACACATCGCCGTTAGCGGTGAGCCCATTCCAGTCCTACTCGACCTTCTCAAGCATCCGATTACCGGTATCCGCGAGCGGGTTCGAGCCGAGCTCTCGGGGCGGGCGACGGCCGATGTCATCCCGGCGACCGCGACATGGCTTGAGCAGTTCGATATTCGCGACCCCGCTCACGCGCACCATCTCTTGGAGGGCCTCTGGGTTTACCAACAGCACAACACGGCTAATCCCGAGCTGCTCAAGCACCTCTTGAACTCGCCAGAGGCCCATGCGCGAATCGCCGCCCAGCGCGTGCAGTTTCTATGGGATTCCAACAAGTCTACGCCCACTGCGCCCATGGACGCTGATGCCGCCGAAGCGGAGCCGACGCCACCTGAGGGCGCGATCGCCATCCGCACGGTGATTGAGGAGATGCGCTACGACATGGCATCGTTTACGGTTGAGGCTGGAAAGCCCGTGAAGTTGTGGTTCTACAACTCGGACTACATGCCGCACAATCTAGTGATCGGGCAGATCGGGTCCGCCGAGGAGATTGGGAACGCAGCGGAAGCTCAAGGCGCCGACGGCTTTGCTTTGGGGTTTGTGCCCGATAGCGACAAGGTGATCGCCTCTTCCAAGCTGCTCAACCACAAGCAATTTGAGGTGCTCGATTTTGTAGCACCCACGGTGCCTGGCGACTACGATTTCCTATGCACGTTTCCGGGCCACTGGAAGTTGATGCGCGGCGTGATGAAGGTCGAGTAAGGGCCTGGGGTTCGCCCAGGACTCCTAGGCCATCTGCGGTGCGATGCCCAAAGGCGTTGGAACCCACAAACTCAACGATGTACAAAATGTCGTTGTCGTGGATTCCTAACGCGGGCAGGTCTTCGACATCAGCTCGAAACATTACTTGAGGTGACAAGTTGAGCTTGAGCGCTTAGCGGAGCATCGAATCCGCGCCGGACTCAGGACGGCTTCCCATGTTTCAAGGCACAATTCGGAGCCATCACAGGTGCGCTCCCGAGTTGCGTGAGGAGTGAATCGGCATGGAGTCACCTCTCGCAGAGCGCGCCGGTGGCGAGTGATTCCGTAGGGGCCAGCTATTCGCCTAGCGGGCAGCAAGCGCAGCAAGTTCGCGCTCGGTCTTTCGCTGGCAAGGTGTCCCACGCATGACGGGACGATTGAGCAAATCGTGGGGCGCCATGCCCTCTGGAGGAGGGCCGTGGATCGCGATGACGTTGTCTAGTGCGCCCGTTTGGGGATCACCTACGGATGGAAACTGCGCGCCCCTTGTCTCTCGATACCTAGCTTTGGAATCGTCACTCTCCTGGGTATGCAGGAGTCTGTCTGGATGGTTGCGTGGTCTTTCGTGTGGATTTGGATAGGCTCTAGGTGAGATTCATCCGGTTCGGAAGCCACCCCCTCAATGATTGCCTATGTACTACTTTCGCCTGATCGCTTTTGTTGTTTGCAGCTCCTATGCGCAGGGCGCTGACCTGAGAGTAGCGAGCGCGTTTTCCAGTCACATGGTTGTGCAAGAGGGTGAGCCGATTCCGATTTGGGGCTGGGCAGCCGCCGATGAGGACGTGCGGGTTCGTTGGGACGATGGTGATGTTCTCACGACGCGCGCGGTTGGAGGAGAGTGGATGGTTGAACTTCCCGCTCGCACTTGTGGGGAAGATGCGTTTAGCGCGCACACGATTCAGATTGAGTCGGGTAGTGAGGCTCTCGAAATTGAGGATGTCCTCGTTGGGGAAGTGTGGCTTGCGTCGGGCCAGTCCAACATGGAGTGGCCGCTGGTGATGTCAAACGCATTCGAAGCAACACAGGCTCTTGCGCCGATCCTTGGCCTCCGTGTGTTTACGGCGGCCCGTATCTCTGCGCCTGAGCGGATGGACAACGTCGAGGGGAGTTGGAAGACCTTTACTGCGGAGAATTGCGGTTCGTTTTCTGCGGTTGGAACTTACTTCGGGCTGGAGTTGCTGCGCGCTCTCAATAAGCCCATTGGCGTCCTGCATACGAGCTGGGGTGGAAGTCGAATCGAAGCTTGGATGAGCCCCGAGAGACTGATGGAGCACGCAGAGGGGCGCTCACAGCTCCAACTCGACCCGGCGACCTTCCCACCGAACCACAAACCCTCATTTCTTAGTAATGGAATGATTGCGCCTTTCGAGGGACTACCGTTGGCCGGGTGCATTTGGTACCAAGGAGAGTCCAACGCGGAAGACCCCTCTGCCTACGGGAGGCTTTTTCCGGCCATGATTCAAGATTGGCGAGCACGGTTTGGCCAGCTCGCATTGCCGTTCTATTTTGTGCAACTCGCGAACTTTACTCCCCAAGCAGGTAGTGATTGGCCGGGTTTGCGCGAGGCGCAGCGGAAGACTGTGGAGCTCGTTCCCAACACGGGTATGGCAGTCATTTTCGATGTGGGGGATGAACATGACATTCACCCTCGGAATAAAAAAACGGTAGGGAGCCGGTTGGCACGCTTAGCGCTTAGCCAGACCTATGGTCACGACCTCATGGGTGCAGCTCCGTTTCCGGTTGCCGCGGCAATCTTGCCGGAGGGGGTGTGCTCCATTCAATTCGAAGAAGTGCGATCCGACCTGTTACCGGTGAACGCACTTCTCGAGCTAGGAGGATTCGAACTCGCGGGCGACGATGGTATCTTTGTGGCGGCTTCAGCGGCGGTGTCGGGAAACACAGTGCTGGTGACTTGGACACAGGCGTCCGTGCCGAGTCAAGTTCGGTACTGTTGGATGGACGATCCCGCAGGCGTAAATCGACTTCAAGTAGAGGGGCTTCCCGTCTCACCATTCCATCTGCAGATTACGGGATTGCCGGCAGAGGGACCTGTAGACCCTAAATAGGGCTCGCGCGGAATCGGTGCTCGGTGCGGTGTTTGTACACTTCACCGGGCCTCAGGATCGTCGTCGGAAAGGTGGGGTGGTGGACGGCATCCGGGTATCCCTGAGCCTCTAGGCAGACCGCCTGGTGGCGCCGGAGCGCCCCGTGTTTTCCGCCATGTGGCACATCTAAAAAGTTCGATGTGTAAACCTGGAGGCAGGGCTGCGTGGTCGCAAGCTCCATCGTGCGTCCCGAAATCGGATCGCTCAGGCGAGCGGCGATTTGTAACGGACGCGAGGGTTGGTCGTGAAGGGCATAGCTGTGGTCGTAACCACCGTGGGGCTGCTTTTGGAGTTCCGCGATGTTCGTGCCGATAGGGAGCGGCTTTAGAAAGTTTAGAGCTGTCCCCTCGACGGGCCGGATGGAGCCCGTTGGAAGTAACTGATCACTTGTAAATACAAGGTCAGCAGACAGCACTTCAAGTTCATGCCCTAGCACGCTGGCTTGGGAGGTGGATCCCGACAGGTTGAAGTAACCATGGCTCGCCAAATTGACTGGCGTTGGCGCGTCGGTAGTTGCTTGGATATCGATGGAGAGGCAGCTCGAAGTTAGGGTGTAAGTGACGTGCACCTCAAGGGTGCCTGGATAGCCGGAGTCGCCGTCGCGACTGGTATGAGCCAAGCGCAATCGGCCGTCCTCCAAGACTTCACTTCTCCAGACCATGCGATGAAACCCCTGAGCGCCCCCATGCAAGTGATCCACCCCGATATTGGGTGAGAGTGGGTACGTAATGCCATCTAGTACAAAGGAGGAGCCGGCGATGCGATTGGCTACTCGACCGACGATACATCCAACATGCGCATTGCAAGATTCGTAGCTCGCAAGCGACTTGTATCCGAGAACGACATCAGCCGCTCTCCCGTTCGCATCAGGAACGTGAAGCTCGGTAACCGTAGCCCCCAGCGTGATGATCTTGGCTTCCATATCACCGGCTCGAAGTGTGAAGCTCTTGACCTCCTCTCCTAACGTCGTGATTCCGAAATGCCCTTGCGTGATCGATGTCTTTGCAGCTGCCATAGGGGCATCCTAGCGACTACAAACGTGCAAGGCTTGCGTTTCGGTACGTGATTTGATGCACACAAACGATTGCAGGCTTCCCTTGAGCAGCTTGGATCTCTAGCCTGACGATAGAGGCGAACGCGCTCACCCTTATCCCGACCCCCCAGGAGTACCCCCTATGCTCAGCCGCCTATTTCTCCCCGCTATCCTCTCCCTGTCGGCCCTCCTGCCGGCGAACGCACAGGAGGGGTACCGCCTACCTCCGCAAGAGGTCGTCGACATCATCGATGCTCCATCGACCCCCTTGGTCCGTTTTAGCCCTGATCGCGAGTGGATGTTACTTGTTGAGCGGTGCGCCATGCCAAGTATCGAGGACGTCTCGCGTCGTATGCTGAGGCTGGGAGGCATGCGAATCGATCCCGCAGCAAACGCTCCTTACACGACGAATTTCTATGCCGGTTTGCTGCTGCGGAGCCTCGATGGCAAACGGGAGATTCGCGTTCCACTCGTCCCGGGTGAGAGGCTCGCCTCGGTGACCTGGTCTCACGATTCGGAACACTTTGCCTTTGTTCTGGTTGGGAGTGGCGGGTCGAGTTTGTACGGCGGAAAAGTCACCGACCCATCCGAGCCGATTCTCCTTACAGATCAACTCAATACGGTCACGGGTGGCCCCGTTTGGATGCCGGATGGAACGACTCTTTTGTGTCGCTTGATTCCCAGCGACCACGGCGAGGAGCCGCTGGCCTCCTTGACTCCCACGGGACCAAACATTCAGGCCACCTCTGGCAATGTCTCTCCCCTCCGCACCTATCAGGACCTCATGAGCAACGCTCATGACGAGGCGCTTTTTGACTACTACGCTACCTGTCAAGCGGCCTTGGTCTCTGTAGAAGGTGGTGAGATTCGGCCCGTGGGAAAACCCCAGATCTTCGCCGGTTTGTCACCGTCACCTGATGGCCGCTTCTTCCTCACAAGTACGACACAGAGGCCCTACTCCTACTTGATGCCTTGGTACGACTTCCCGCAAAGGATCGCCATTTGGGACGGTAGCGGGAGAGAGGCCTTCCACTTTGCTGACATCCCCCTAGCGGAGAATATTCCCCTGGGCGGCGTCGCCATGGGACCCCGCTCCGTGCAATGGAGTCCCTATGAAAAAGCTGGCCTTCTGTGGGTGGAAGCGCTCGATAAAGGCGATCCCAAAGTAGAGGTGAGTGAACGTGACGTGTGGATGAGCGCACCTGTTTTTAGCGACCCAAATCCCAAGCGATTGCTCGCAACAGAGCACCGCGCAAGTGGCCTGACATTCTTTGAAGACCACGCTCTCTTGCTCGCCAGTGAATACGATCGCGATCGCCGCTGGACTCGATCTATTTTGCACTCTATCGGGATGGAAACACCAAAGCTGCTGATCCTTGAGGACCGCAGTGTGCGCGATAGTTACGGCAATCCTGGTTCGTTTGAAATGACATACGATCAAGCCGGGCATCAAGTCGTGCGCATGGACGATGGTTTGGCCTACCGCACGGGCGCCGGCGCCTCGGATGAAGGCTTGCTGCCATTCCTAGATCAAGTTGACCTCAAAACGGGAGAGAGCGTGCGGCTTTGGCGTTGCGCGCCAGGTAGCTATGAGACGGCTGTCGGATTGATGCCGGAGCGCATTCGTGGGGGAGTCGGGCTAATCACTAGCCATGAGACGCCAACCTCTCCGCCCAACTACTACGTTCGGAGCACAACCGGCGGTGAGGCAAGTAAAACCAAGCTAACGAATTTCGCCGATCCAACTCCACAGCTACGGGGTATCACCAAGGAGCTTGTCACCTACGAAAGAGCTGACGGAATCCCACTCTCGGCGACTCTTTACCTTCCCGCCGGATACGAGCCCGGGACGCAGCTCCCCCTTTTGATCTGGGCTTATCCCCAAGAGTTCAATGACCCGAAAACGGCCGCGCAAGTGACCTCCAGCCCGTGGCGGTTTACGCGCATTGGTGGCCTCTCCCACCTCGTACTTCTCACCCAGGGGTACGCCATTATGGACGGTGCGACGATGCCCGTTGTTGGTGATCCTGAGACGATGAACGACACCTTCATCGAGCAGATTGTTGGCGCCTCAAAAGCCGCTATCGACAAAGCTGTTGCGATGGGAGTTGCCGACGGGAAAACAGTGTTTGTTGGAGGTCATAGCTACGGAGCTTTCATGACGGCAAACTTACTTGCGCATTGCGACCTGTTCACTTCGGGAGTTGCGCGCAGTGGCGCCTACAACCGTACGTTGACGCCGTTTGGATTCCAGTCCGAGAGACGGACCTTCTGGGAGGCTCCCGAGGCCTACTTTGGTGTCTCGCCGTTTATGCATGCCGATAAGATAAACGAACCCCTCCTCATGATTCACGGCGAGATCGACAACAACTCGGGTACCTTTCCTTTGCAGTCCGAGCGCCTCTTCCAAGCCATCAAGGGAAATGGGGGAACGGCGCGATTGGTTATGCTCCCCAACGAAAGCCATGGGTATCGTGCACGCGAATCTGTACTTCATGTGCAAGCGGAAACGATCGATTGGTTCAAGCAGTTCTTGGCTCGTCCGGAATAGCCGGCTAACGCACCCCCTCAAATCTGATGTTCAAGTCACTCTCCTTGTTTTCCGCCCTTGTGCTGATGGGCTCATGCATTCAGGCCCCAATCGCTCGACCTGCTCCCAACATGTTAGATGTTGGGAGCGTTGACGGCAGCGTCGTGGCGATGATTGTCAAAGGCAATAAAGCTCCAATTCTCTACCTCAAAAGTGAGCTGAGTGACAAGGACGTTGCCGAGTACAAGATCCTTGCGCCGGGGGTCACCTTTGTGACTGGGCTTAGCTACGAGGAGGCCCTTGCGCGAGCTGGAGAGTTTCACGGTGCGGATGCGAACTACTTGACTCCCGCTTTTTTAGAGGCCGCTGTGAACCTGCATTGGGTGCAAGCGTGGAGCGCAGGAGTGGATCAGTTTGTAGGCCTTGAAGAGCTTGTGAACAATGACCAGATTATCTTGACGAACATGAAGGGCATCCATGGACCCGTCATCGCCGAGCACGTGATGGCCACGTTGCTTTCCCTTAGCCGTGATCTACCCGCCTACCAGGCGGCTCAGAAGATGTCCCATTGGGACCGCAGTGCCGGTTCCGGCCAGCGGGCGCTCGCCGGGTCTACTTTGCTTGTCGTCGGGATGGGGGGGATTGGTACCGAAGTCGCCAGACGTGCCCATGGATTTGATATGCGTGTCCTTGCAACGGTTCGATCGCCCCGTAGCACCCCCGACTTTGTGAGTGAGCTCGGGACCGCCGAGGCGCTTGATGGCTTTCTTCCCCAGGCCGACGTGGTTGTCATTTGTCTGCCCTTGACAGGCGAAACACGTGGATTGTTCGACGCTGAGTTGATCGCCAAAATGCGTCCGGACTCGATTCTAATCAATATTGCCAGAGGTCCAATCGTGGACAGTGCTGCCCTGCTCGAGGCACTCGAAAGTGGCCACATTGCAGGGGCCGCTCTCGATGTTACGGATCCCGAGCCTCTTCCTTCTTCGAGTCGCCTATGGGCTCGCAATGATGTGATCATCACCCCGCATACGGCTGGAACGGCGGCCCTGACGGGGGCTCGACGTGACGTCCTTTTTGCCGAGAACCTCCAGCGCTTTGGAGCGGGAAAGCCACTCTTGAACGTTGTGGATAAAGAGGCGGGTTACTAGCTCGACTTCCCCGAAGCCCGCGCCCTCGGAGTAGACCCTATTGGGGTATCCGCATGAGAATGCGCAAGTTGAGGAGGTTGACTTCAGGGGGGTCGGGGAAGGCGCGCCCTGTCTTCGCGCCTCCGTCGTGTGGACTATGCACCTTGAACCTGTGCCTGTTGTTGATCACAACTTTGCCCTCCAGCACTCTCTCAAGGATGACCCGGTAAGAGCGGGCAATTCCGCGCAAGATGGGGAGAGCTCTGCCTGGGGTCCAAGGTCTTGCTCGACTCGAAAGGAGGTGTGACTTGCAAACCAAACTTACGCTTATGCATATCGTTTTATGTTCAGGCGCCACTTGCTTACGGGGTCGATCGAGATGCCGAAGTTGCCTTGCTTCCAACGTACAGGGATAGAGATCCTTTTTGGGCGTGCACTCCTTGTCTACTGCTGCTGGTACGGCCACGAGTGCCCTCAGATGAAAGGAGCTGCACTGGTCGCTTTAGGGAGTTGGGATTCGCAAAGACCTCAGGCCAACTTCAAAGCCCCCATGTTTGCCGAGAGCTCGGAAGGAAGAGGGGACGACGGACGCGGGCGTTCCGCCTGGCTGATTCCAGTGGTTACCCAGCTTGTGTCCTGTCGCTCTGCGGAGCAATTGGATTCCACTGGAGAGCGCTTCATGGAGAGACCATTCACTCAGCGGATGCCTAGGGGCAATCACGAGAGTGCATGCAGGCTTGGAAGGGAAGGTCGCTAGGGCCAGAACACGATGCTAGGCATAGGCTAAGCAATCTACGGATTGGGATGGGCTACGCCATCCGACCTGCAAACTTGGCTAGCTGCAAGGGATGCACTCGCTATAATCCCAACCCTTAGTGAACCGGAATGTGTAACCTCCCATGACAAAAATACTTCGACTTCTCTCCCTCTTACTCGTCTCGACTCCTGTCGCATGTGGTGGAGCCACGAGTGCCGAGATAAACGCTAATGACAAGGAGGTCGGGGAGGGCGTGTTTTCAGCACCGTTCCTTGGGAGCTCCGTACAAAGCGATATTCGGGATAATCAAGACGCACTTTACGCTGGCGACGTGGATACGGTCCTTGAATATTCCACACCTCAATTGCTGGCCAAGATGGGAGGGGCCGAGCCCGCACGCCAAACTCTACAAGCGTTTGTTGACCAGATGAGCTCTTCTGGAATTGAAGTGGAGTCCTTAGAATTTCCCGAAGACCCACCCTGTGTGGGACCATCGGACGCACTGAAGTTTTGGACGACTACGCGTTCTTGAAGACTTGGAGCGCCGACGAAGTACTTGGACCTGGCCCATCGAAACGGCTCTGACCTTGCGGCTCGTCCACAAGTTGCGCTTGCGCCAAACCGAAGGAGTCCTGGGATCTCTGCTACGCATCAGGAAGCTCGCCTTGGGAGCGCTTGATCACACGACGCTGTCGATGAGATGCCGTCAACTCTGCATCGCCTTGAACCCAAAGGGCTCATCAGGCACATTGAATTGGTCGTCGATAGCACAGGTGTCGCGATTGTCGCGCAAGGCGAATGGGCATCAACATAGAACGGTAAACGAGGGAGGCGCGGTGGGAGGGAGCTGCACCTTAAAGTCAATGGGGCGGGTGAAACCGTCGTGTAGGTTCTGACCGCTGGCAATGCTGATGATGGGTATACGAGCTTTGAGCTGATCGAGTAAATCGAAGACAACATCAAGAGCTTCATCGGTGATGCTGTCTACGACACGTCCGCCATCTACGATGCTGCTGGGACCGGAAACGCAGAAGTCGTCGTGCCGACAGTGAAGGTAGCAGTCGTGTCCGGACCGAAGCTACAGTTCTTGGCAAGTGACGAAACCGTCGTCTGAGTGAATACGCTGCGGCAAAAGAAATGTAAGCAGAAGTCCGGCTGTCATCGACAAGGCTACGTCGAGTATGCCTTCTTTCGTTACAGGCAGATCTCCATCGGCAAGCTGCACGCGGGGCAAGTCAAAGCCCAAGAAATTGAGGTCGCTCTGGGCTTGCAAGATTTTGAACCGGATGAGCGGCTTATGGCTACATGTCTTGCTTGCGGTGGCGCCCTGAAGAGAATAGGGCAGGGCCCATACAAGCTTGCTCAGCAATGCCCCTGATCGGGCAGGGTCCGAACACTCCACCACGCAAAGATATCTGATATGACTATTCGACTCGGCGACACTGCGCCCAACTTCACGGCCGAAACCACCGTTGGCAAGATTGACTTCCATGGGTGGCTCGGAGACTCATGGGGGATCTTGTTCTCGCATCCAAAGGACTACACGCCAGTCTGTACAACCGAGCTTGGCACAGTTGCGCGCATGAAGCCCGAGTTCGAGAAACGCAACGTTAAGGTCATCGGCCTTTCCGTGGACCCGCTCAAGGACCACGAAGGCTGGGCGAAAGACATCGAGGAGACCCAAGGGGTCGCACTCAATTTCCCACTGATCGCGGATCCCGATCGTACGGTCTCTAACCTCTACGACATGATCCACCCCAAGGCGGACAACACCTTTACGGTGCGCTCCGTTTTCTTGATTGGTCCGGACAAAACGGTTAAGCTGACGATCACTTACCCCGCTGCGACGGGCCGCAACTTTGACGAGATTCTCCGCGTCATCGATTCACTCCAACTCACGGCTTATCATCAAGTGGCGACACCAGCCAACTGGAAGAGCGGAGAGGATGTCATCATCGTCCCGACTGTTTCGGATGAGGATGCGAAGGCCAAGTTCCCCAAGGGCTTCACGACAATCAAGCCCTATCTGCGCATGACCCCGCAGCCTGCAGAGACTCCGATCAAGCTCTGATTGATTCGGTTTGTCCATTCTTGCGAGGGGCCCCGCTGCGGGGCCCCCGCTAATCCTGCGAAGCCTCTATAAAAACTCCCCATGTCTCATCCGATCCTGAAGATCATTTCTAACGAAGGTTGCAATTCCTATTTGATCGGCTGTCCGGTGACCCGTGCTGCCATCATCGTAGACCCCAAAGTCGGTCAGGAGGGACAGTATGCGGCCATGCTTGAGCGCTATGGTCTCGAACTCACGGCAGTTGTTGACTCCCACACCCACGCGGACCATCTCTCGGCATCGACGGCTTTCGCCGGTGCGGGCGTACCCCTTCTGATGTCGCACGCGACCCAGGTGAAACGCAAGATGAGGACACTCGAGCACGGTGAGTACTTGAGTGTGGGCGAGCTGTCCTTCGAGGTCCTCGAGGTCCCGGGCCATACGCCAGATTCGATCGCCCTCTTTGGACACGGCCTCGTGATCACTGGCGATAGTCTGTTTGTCGGCGGTCTGGCCCGCGCTGACTTTGTGGGTAGCGATGCTGCTCAGCTCTACGACTCCGTACAGACTCGCTTGATGTCGCTGCCAGGCGATACCCTTGTCATGCCGGGTCATGGCTACAACGACATTCTCTTCAGTACGATCGACTGCGAGCGCAGGCTCAACGCCGCGCTTACCCATGCGGATGGTGCGGCCTATGCGCGCGATCTTGATGTCACCGAAGGTGCCGGCAATTCGCCAGGTGTGGAGGCCAATCTGCTCCTCAATCTTCATGAGGCTCCAGACCTGCCCTCAAGTGCGGGTCCTGCCGTAGCCTGCTGTGCGAGCCCCGCAGGAGGCGACGCCGCCTTCGACATCAGCGAGATCGCTGCCGTGGACGCTCAGAAGGTGCACGCCGCATTGAGCAACCCCGAACAATGGATCGATGTTCGCGATCCCTTTGAGTACAACGCGGGGCGTATCCCGGGAGTCACACCGATTCCTCTCTCCGAGTTGGGGTTCCATCTCGATCGACTCAAGAGCGACGAGCCCCTCTACATCAGCTGCCGCTCGGGCGTACGCTCGATGACCGCCGCCAAGACCCTGCAGCGCTTGGGTGTTTCCACACAGCCGGTGAATATCGGCGGGGGCATCCTTGGGTGGCAGGCGATGGGCAATGCGATCGAAGGCGCACCCGCGACTTGAACGTGGTCGTCGTGTTCCATCTGTGCTCCTGCTCGGGTTTACGCCGAGCTGTGCTGAAGCGGGATGGATGCTGCGCTATGACAATTCGCTAGTGCCAGTTAATTGAGGAACGCAGCACTGTCGCAACGCGCGATGTCAGTGCCCCCCAAAATTAGAGGCAGTGTTGACTCGCAGGACCTTGAAGCGGATGGCCGAATCGGAGCTACCGATCCCGGTTACGGATGCCGAGTAGACATCGTAGGGTGGGGGACGTGCAAGAGCGCTTGGCGTTTTTGCACCAACGCCCCCGAATGGCGCGTCATGCTACTCGCCAATGTCCTCATTCCAAAGTTCGGGATGCGAGGCGATGAAGTCCCGCATGAGTTTCTTGGCGGCCGGGTGATTCGCATTGCGCAGCTCGACACCTCGGGTCCGAAGGTGCTGCTCGGGCCCCTGAAAAGTGTCGTTCTCGCCAATAATGACCGTGGGGATTTTGTACAGCAAAATCGCCCCGCTGCACATGTCGCAAGGCGACAGGGTTGAGTAGATCACGCAGCGTTCATATTGCTTAGCGGTGAGCCTGCCGGCGTTCTCCAGGCAGTCCATCTCCGCATGGAGAATCGGTGAGCCTTTTTGAACGCGCCGATTGTGGCCCCGGCCGATGATCTTCCCGTCGAGCACAAGGACGGAACCGATGGGGATGCCGCCCTCATCCAAACCCAAGCGGGCCTCGGCGATGGCGGCTTCTAAGTGTGGATCCTTCATGGCTCCATTGAAGCAAGCCCTGTGCGCTTTGCGCGCTTCCATTTGTGATTTGGAATACAGAACCCCCCAACGCCCACCTTGGAGTTGGCCCCATGGATTAGGTACGGTCTGCTGGCCCGATAAGCGCAACCTCAACTCGAAAGTAACATGCTGAAGAACCCCGACCCGTCCCTGATCAACGCCGAACTCGCCCCGACCACTGCTGAAGAGCGCAACTGGTCGGTATTGAACATGGCATCGCTCTGGATCGGGATGGTGGTCTGCGTGCCCACTTACATGCTGGCTGGTGGCCTGATCGCCCTGGGTATGAATTGGTGGCAAGCCGTGGGGACGGTGCTGCTGGGGAACTTGATTGTGCTGATCCCAATGATCCTCAATGGGCATGCGGGAACGAAGCTTGGCGTTCCCTTCCCCGTATTGAGCCGCGCGAGTTTTGGCATCCTGGGTGCGAACATCCCCTCGATCCTGCGCGGCCTAGTGGCCTGTGGTTGGTTTGGGATTCAGACGGCCATCGGTGGCGCAGCTATCTATCAGCTCGTGGGCGCCATCCGCGGCGAGCCGCTCGGTGGTGAGGTCATCGGTTGGCTTGGCCTCAATGGCCCGCAGCTTGTCTGCTTCGCGGTCTTCCTGGTGTTGCAGCTCGTGATCATCTACCGCGGTATCGACTCGATCAAAGTACTCGAAACATGGGCGGCGCCGTTCCTGATCCTCATGGGTTTAGCGCTATTGGGCTGGGCTTACATCAAAGCAGACGGCTTCGGGAATATGCTCTCGGCGAAATCGGCCTTCGCAGAGGGAGGCGAGAAAGAGGGCCAGTTCCTAGCTCACTTCTTCCCGGCCTTGACGGGGATGGTTGGCTTCTGGGCGACCCTCTCCCTCAACATCCCGGACTTCACGCGCTACGCCAAAAGCCAACGGGATCAGGCCCTTGGTCAAGCCATTGGCCTGCCACTGTTCATGACTCTCTTTGCATTCATCGGCGTTGCGGTCACCTCGGCTTCGGTGGTCATCTACGGTGAGGCCATCAGCGACCCCACTGCCCTGGCGGGCCGCATGGGGGGAGGATTTGGAGTGGTCATCGCTCTGGCTGCCCTCACGATTGCCACGCTCTCCACAAACATCGCCGCGAACGTGGTCTCGCCTGCCAATGCGATCATGAACCTCTCGCCCCAAAAGGCCACCTTCCGCATGGGCGGCTTCATCACGGCGTTCATCGGCGTCGTCATCATGCCGTGGAAATTACTGGCGTCACCCGACGGTTATATCTTCACCTGGCTCATTGGCTACTCGGCCCTTCTCGGTCCTATCGGAGGCATCGTGATTGTGGACTACTTCTTGGTTCGCAAGACCGAGATCAACCTAGAGGGACTCTTCAGGCGCGATTCCGAGTACTGGTACTCCGGCGGCTTCAACCCAATTGCCATCGCGGCCCTAGTGCTGGGGGTGCTGCCCAACGTCCCTGGCTTCTTAGTCCAAATCGAAATGATCGAATCCGCGCCGGCGCTCTTTACAAGCCTCTACACCTACGCCTGGTTCGTGGGCTTTGGACTGTCCGGCGGGCTGTACTACCTGGGCATGAGGACCTTCGGCCCGAGCAGTAGAGCCTAGCCCTAGTCCGTCACCAAGGAGTCCGTCTCCTTGGCGATGTCTCCCTTCCACATGTCGTCGCGGTGGGCCTGGCCGGCCTTCTCGCGCTTGGCAGCGAGCTGCCGTTCAACAAGGTCGGCGTGGGTGGAGAAGTAGGGCAGGCTCTTGCCGACGATCTCGGACACGGAGTTGAATTCGTGCTTCTCCATGAATGTTTCGAGTCCGTCGCAGAGTCCCGAGATCATCTCGTAACCCTGTAGCATCGCCGCCGTGCAAACTTGAATCGTGCTGGCGCCGAGTAGCATCAACTGCACCGCGTCCTCGGCATTGTCCACGCCACCCATTCCCGAGATTGGCGTGCCCTCGCAGGAGCGCGCGATCTCCATCACATGGCGCAGGGCTATGGGCAGAACTGCCCGCCCGGAGTAGCCGCCGGGAACCGTGTAGCCCTCGACTGTGGGCATCGGCCGCAGGGTTTCGAGGTTGACACCGATCACACAAAGGATCGTATTGATCGCCGCCAGTCCATCTGCGCCACCTCTCACAGCGGCCATGGCCGACAGCGTGGGATCGGTCACGTTGGGAGTCATCTTGGCCCATACTGGGATCTTAGCCGCGCCCTTAGCCCAGCCAACGACCTGCTCGACGACCTCGGGATTCTGCCCCATGGCCGCCCCCATGTTGCGCTCGGGTAGACCGTGGGGACAGGACAGATTTAGCTCAAGCGCATCCACGCCAGTCGCTTGCGTGCGCTCTACGATCTCAACCCAGCGGTCCTTGCTGCACTCCTCCATAACCGATGCGATCAGGACGCGCTCCGGGTAGGCCTGCTTGCACTCCGCAAGCTCGTCAAGCCACAACTCAAAGGGCCGGTCCGAGATCAGTTCGATGTTCTGGAAGCCAAGCACCTTCTTCTTGTTGCCCGGCTCGGTCAGCTTCCCATAGCGCGGCACGGTGTTGTGGACCTTGCTGTGGTCCAAGCTGATCGTCTTGCAGACGATTCCACCCCAGCCCAACTCGAAGGAGCGCTTGATCACCTTTGCGTTCGTGCCCGGTGGCCCTGATGCGAGTACAAAAGGGTTGGGGAACTTGATGCCGTTGACTTCGATGCTGAGGTCTGCCATTTGGATTCTCTCTTGTTGTGATTCGGGACTAGTAACGGATGGCAGGCGTGATCGTTGCTTAGGAGGCGAAGGTCGCTAGGGACTCGCCGATGATGCCTAGGGCTTCATCGATTTCGGCAGAGGTGACATTGAGCGCCGGCGCGATGCGCAGCACGTTTCCGTTGAGCCCGCCCTTGCCAACGAGCAAGCCGCGCTCTTTGCAGGCCTCGAAGAGCTTGCCCGTTGCCTCGACGTTCGGGGTTCGATCGCCCAGGGTCTCGTCGGCTACAAACTCAATCGCCTGCATCAAACCCATGCCGCGCACATCACCAAGGAACTTGGGATAGCGCCCTTGGAACTCTTCCAATCCGGCGCGCAGGCGTGCGCCCTGGGTCTCAGCGTTGTCGGCCAGGTTGTCCTCTTCGATCACCGCAAGAGTTGCGTTTGCCGCTGCCGAGGAGATCGGGTTTCCACCAAAGGTCGAGATCTGCAGAGCCTTGAAGGCGTCGGCGATCTCGGGCGTGGCGATGGTCACGCCAAGTGGCATGCCATTGGCTACACCCTTTGCCATGGTCATGATGTCAGGCTCTACACCGAAGTGCTCGATGCCAAACATCTTGCCCCCGGTGCGTCCAAAGCCCGTCTGGACCTCGTCGCAAATGAACACGCCACCCGCCTTGCGAATGATGTCGACCGCAATCTCAAAGTACTCCTTAGGAGGCACGATGAAACCGCCCACGCCCTGGATCGGCTCGGCCAGAAAGCCAGCGATCTTGCCGGTGGTGGTGGTGTTGATCAGCTCCTCAAGATCCGTTGCACAGGCGACGTTGCAGCTCGGATAGGTCTGCTTGAGGGGACAGCGATAGCAGTAGGGAGCGAGGCCGTGCTTGATGCCAGCGATCTGGGTGGGCACGGCGCGCCATGGCGAGTGCGCAGTTAGGGCCTGGGCCAACATCGAGCGACCCGAGTAGCCGTGGCGCAGGGCCACGAGTTCTATCGAACCGGTGTAGACCTGGGCTAGGGCGACGGCAGTCTCATCCGCTTCTGTGCCCGAGGCCGTGAACATACTCTTCTGTAGGTTGCCGGGTGTGATGCGCGCCATGCTCTCGGCTAGCTGGACTATCGGCAAGGTTGGATAGAGTGTTGACACGTGGCCGAGTCTGTCCACCTGGGCCTTGATGGCCCCGGTGACGCGCTCGTTACAATGGCCAACGGACACCGTCAGAATGCCCCCGAAGAAGTCTAGGTATTCGGTGCCATCATGGTCGACGACTCGGCAGCCCTTGCCCTCGGCGAGTACAACTGGCTCGGCGTAGTAGTTGGCCACGGAGGGCAGTAGAAACTCGGCGTGCTTGCGAAGTACATCTTCACGCGTGGTGTTAGTTGTCATCAGAGTGAGCGATTGAGGTAACGACCGGCGCCGCGCACTACGCGCAGATCACCATCTTGGAATTGAATGCGCCCGTTCACGATCACGGTGGACGGCGCGCCCTTTGTCTTGAAGCCTTCGAAGATATTGGAGTCGACCTTGTGCCGGTGCGTGGAAGCCGAGATCGTGCCCGTGGCTTCCGGGTCCCAAACCACTAGGTCCGCGTCGGCGCCAACGGTGATGGAGCCCTTGCGCGGGTAGAGTCCGAAGATCTTCGCGCTGCGCGTAGAGGTCACGTCGACGAACTCATTCAGGGTCAGGCGACCCTCGAGCACACCGTAGGTGTACATGAGGGCGAGCCGATGCTGGATGCCCGCCGCGCCGTTGGGGATCAAGCGGAAGTCATCTTTGCCGGCGTCCTTCTGTCCCACCAAGTTGAAGGGACAGTGGTCCGTGGCGACCACCTGTAAGGTGCCGGCCTTGAGCGCATTCCACAGTGGCTCCTGGTGGCCGCGCGGTCGAATCGGAGGGGACATGACCGCAGCTGCGCCAGCGAAGCCATCCTGGTCGTAGACGGAGTCGTCGAGCAAGAGATACTGCGGGCAGGTCTCGCCGTACACCTGCTGGCCCCTGGCGCGGGCTTCGGTGATGGCCTTTAGAGATTGCACGCAGGTCACGTGCACGATGTACAGGGGCTCTTTGGTCATGCGGGCAAGCATGATCGCGCGGGAGGTCGCCTCGCCCTCTAGGGGCGCGGGCCGCGAGAGTGCGTGGTACTTGGGCTGGTACTTGCCCTCGGCCATCAGCTGATCTTGGAGGGCAACGACCATGTCGCCGTGCTCTGCGTGGACCATGACCAAGGCGTCCAACTCGCGGGCGCGCTTCATGACTTCAATTAGCTCCGCGTCGTCTACGCCAATGGCGCCGCGATAGGCCATGAAGGTTTTGAACGAGGGGATGCCCTCTTCCTCAACGCAGGCCCGCATCCACTCGGCGGTCTGGTCGCCCCACCATGTAACCGCCATATGGAAGGCGTAGTCGGCCACTGACTTCTTCGCGCGCCCATGCCAAACGGCTAGGGCGTCCATCAGGTTCTCGTTCCTGCCGGGGATCACGAAGTCGATCAACGAGGTGGTTCCGCCCGCCACGCCGGCCGCGGTTCCGGACTCGAAATCATCGGCCGAGATGGTACCCATGAAGGGCATCTCCATGTGCACATGGGGATCGATGCCGCCAGGGAAAACGTACTGGCCCGAGGCGTCGATGACCTCGTCGTTTGCTCCACCTTCAAGGCCCACGCCTATGGCGACGATGGTGCCATCCTCGCAGTAGATATCACCAACGGTGGTGTCGAGGGCGGTGACGATCGTGCCGTTCTTAATTAGGATTCCCATGTTGTCCTCTGGCTTGATTTTTCGTTTGGAGTGCGGTGGATTAGGGCAAGAGCTCGATCATATTCTTGTACGTCTCCGGGCGACGATCGCGATAGAACTGCCACACGCGCCGAACCTCTTCAATGACCTCAAAGTCCATGTCGGCGGTGATCAGTTCGGACTTGTCCTCGGAGGCTTCCGCAAGGAACTCCCCGCGCGGATTCACGAAGTAACTCGTGCCGTAGAATTTGCCAATGTTCCAGGGAGCCTCGGTACCAACGCGGTTGATGCAACCCATAAAATAGCCATTAGCTACCGCATGAGCGGGCTGTTCGAGTTTCCAGAGGTATTGGGAGAGGCCCGCCACCGTCGCGCTCGGATTGAAAACCACCTCGGCGCCGGCCAGGCCGAGCAGCCGCGCGCCCTCGGGGAAGTGGCGGTCGTAGCAGATGTACACGCCGACCTTTCCATAGCGCGTTTGGAAGATTGGGTAGCCTAGGTTGCCGGGCTTGAAGAAGTACTTCTCCCAGAATCC
>CALBMX010000064.1 GCA_937896235.1 uncultured bacterium | reverse complement strand
AGGGTTGGAAGGTCTGGGAGGATCGACTCGGGCCGGTAGGCGGGGGGAGGTAAGCTTGGTGCGTTCCTCTGGGACTTCGGTTTTTCTCTTTCTTCTCTTTGTTGCGTCCTCTGCTAGGCGGCTCTTCTGGCAGGGGGGTGAGGGGTTACTAGGTCGGTCCCCATCCCTTCAAATCATCCCTGCCCAATCTCCGACCGCAACCCAGCACCCCCCTGCCAGAAGAGACGCCGGACGCCCAACAAATCCCCCCCGCGCTCCGCGCGCCCCCCCCTAGTGGAACGCTCGCGCCCTGCGCGCCTCTACCCCGCTGGGGTGACGAGTTGCGCCTCGTGCCAGTCTCGCCAGGCCCGGATACGCTTTACTCGGTCGGTCTCTTTGGCTAGCGGGTCGAAGCGGAAGTTTTGGCTCGTCAACATACGTAGGCTCGAAACGGCCGCGTCCCGGACGCTCGGGGCCGTGTCGCCCAGGGCAGTGATCAATGGGCCAATGCTGTCATCGCTTCCAAGTCCGCCAAGGACACGTGCAGCCGCCATGCGGACGAAGGTGTCCTCGTCACTGAGGATGGGAATCAAATACGCGACTACGCCGACATCCGAGGTATGCCCTAAGTCTTCAACCGCATTCCAACGCACGCCTGAGTTCTCACTTTTGAGGTCCTCAACGAGAGTGAGCCAAGTCGGGGTGTTATCAACGATGACAGGCGCCGCGATGACAACCGAAGGGCGATCCTCTAGATCTTGCGCCAGCTGATTGAGGTCGAGGTCAAGGGCGGCAAGTGCCGCATTTACCGAGGCGATCGAACGCGCGTGGTCCGCCACCTCGCGCTCCGTGAGGGCCATTGCCCCCATACGCTCGCGCAAGTTCTCCAGTGCGCGTTGATTCTCCTCCAAGCCGTCGCGCAATAGACGATTGTCCTCTAAGCGAGCCTCTTTGATCGAGCTGATGTCACTGGTCAGACCGCTTGAGCTTGCCAGGTAGGCGCCCTGGACTTCACTAAAGCGCTCGTTCAAGCGACTCTCCATGCTGCTCAAATTGCTCCGCAGCCCACCGAGTTCGGCGGCGTAGTTCTTGTCAACCGCCTCGATGCGGTCGATCAGCATAACGGCGACAACAGCGACCAACACAACCGATACCGCGGCCAAAAATCCTGCGATAAGCGCCCCATTGCTATCCTTGGGATAGGCCACAGGACCAGAGACTCGCCCCTCCACCTGGGTAGCGCCCGAATCACCGGTCATCGTCTTGGCGGCTGAAGAGGCGGAACCCACTTTGGTCGCCGAAGAGCGATCGGAAAGGGTCTCCCCAGCGGGATCTCCCCCCATCAAGCTCTCACACGTTGAGCAAATAACACGTCCCTTCCTAAGGTGTGCGGCGCCTTGATCTAGCTCAGATTGCGGGACAGATTCGTTGCAAAGGTCGCAAAAGTGGATTTTCATGGATGCGTGCACGGATAGAAAGCAGCTGGAACCGCTCAGAAGACCTAGAGGAGACCCCCTCTCTATAGTTGATCTCTCCTTTTGGGGCTACACCTAAGAGGCGCCTTCGTGAGGATTCCACCCACCCAACCCGAGCATTTCCCTCCAACATGTTCTAAATTGACTCCATGGCATCCACTTTTCAAATGGACGCAGGCCTCGAAGAGCGCCTGAGTCGTCTAGGCACTGAATTTTTGGCCGATTTCTACAGCAGGGAGAGCCGGCGCCACCCCGAAAATCTCGAGGCGCTCTCCGAGCTTGCCCACCTACTCACCATACTGGGTCGCTTGGAAGAGGGGCTTGCAGCAGACCGCAAGCTGGTGAAAGCAATGCCCGATAGTGACCTCGTCCACTACAACTACGCCTGCTCGCTCGCGCTCGCCGGTCTTCCAGTCGAAGCCATGGATGCCATCGAGACGGCGATCGAGTTAGGGTACGACGATCCAGACCACCTCGCGGCAGACGATGATTTTGAGTCGATACGAAAAGAGCCGCGTTTTCAGCGGCTCCTCAAACGGCTCTATATCGAGTCCGAGTAGTTCGTCTATTTCTTCGCGAGCAGCTCGTCCGCCTCGCGACGATCCCACCAGCTGCGCCAACGCGCGATGGCGGCTTCGCGTTCGGGAAGAGCCGCATGAGCCTCGTAGCCCAAACTCTCCGCCGTGGCCTCTACTAGGCTCTGCGCACAAAGGGCGCGGACAAAAACCTCTTCACTTGCAAGGCCATTGATCAGCTTGGGAATAGCGTCCCAATCCCCTAGGCGAACACGGGTACGGGAGGACTCGAGAAGGAGGTTCTCACTCCACTCCGGATTCTCCGAAGCCCGAAGATAGCTCACAAGTCGGGAGTCGCCTGTTGCACCAAGTGAGGCCAGAGCCGTAGCGACGACTTCCGGGCGGTCGTCCGTCAGGAAAGCAAGCAAGGTATCGTAGGCGGGCTCACCGACTCCGGCAAACCAAGTGATCAAGTCGATGCGCTCGCGACCATGGGTCCACGGCAGGGCCTCGGCCTTTGCCGCAATGTCACCGCCTAGCGCACGTGACGCAAGCACCCAATCGCTCTTGGGGAGAGTGATCTCGTTCTTCTTGATGGTTGTGGTCACGCAGCTTGCAAAGCTGAGAGAGATAAGCCCCCAGAGGGCCAGATGTTGGTGTGCTTTCATTTCGAGTGCTCCCTGAACCACGGTGGGTCCAAATCCTCTTCTAATTGGGAAGGGCCGCAACTCCACTTCGCTCCAGGCGTATGGAGTCGCTCCTGATTCGCCCTATCGGCCTATGGGGCCAAAGGCCTTTAGTCCTCCGGCGAACACAAGCAACAAGCCCGCCAACATGACGGCGCTAAACGCGGGGTGAGCCCCCTTGGGGGAGGTCCCTGGCCCTCGCATGACGCGGTCCCGATTCGGTGTCCCCATGGTGCTTTTGACCGTCTGAATCGCGTTGATCGCCACATGGGGGCGGCGGGGATGTCCCTCGGATTGAGATCCTGCAATTCGGATCGGCAAAGTCGCCAAAATAGGTTCGGCGACTTCGCGCCTCAATCTCATCACGCGCGCTTGAAGAAGTTTGCCCGCTGCCAAAGCGTCGGCGACCACTGCGGGTAGGGGCGCCTCAAAAAGGCGGTCCCCATCTATCCCCGGTGGACCGGCCATCGGTAAGACCCGCACCACCGCCAAAGCTGGACCGTCAATCGCTGGGACAAAGTGGCCCTCTTTACCGAGCGAAATCGGCCGAATCTCAAGGTCGAGACCGATCTCCGTATCCGAGCTTGGAATCCCCTCAAGGACCAGCTTCCCCGCGCTCCCTGTCGTCACATAAAGCTTCGCGTTGCGAGGCCCTGGACCATCTGCCAGCCATGTCAGAAGTGACCGCAAAGGTTTGGCGGAGGTCCACTCCGGAGCCCATTCCGAGGAGGGCAAGGTGGCGAGGGCTGCGACGCGCCCAACGCGACGCCTCTGGGCAGCTAAGAGGGGCTCGCCAACGGCAGTAACCGCTAGCAAGGTCGCGCCAGATTGCAAAGAGTAGCGGCCCAATCGCCGAACACCGGGAAGGCTTTGGCCCTCGGCAACAGGAAGCAAGAGCTCGGCAAATCCATCCCCACGACTTGCCGGAGACACTTGAAAGTTACCTTCTAGGATTCGGTCGCGGTTGACTTCGCGCCGAAGAAGTTCGCCTAAGAGTTTCTCGTCGCCCACCTCGAGGCCGCAGCGCACCAAGTCCTCGCCGGGTTGTAGCAGCGCGTGTAGAAACAGGTCGGGATCCGACCCCGGCTCTAGCTTTCCAACACCGATAACAACCAGACGAGCCTTAGCCTCGGAAAGACTATCGGACAGGGAGCGCGCAGCCCTTCGCTGACGTTCCGGCTCGGTGGGATCGTTTTTCTGATAGCGCGTCTCTTGCCCATCGGTCAAGAGCAGAACAAGAGCCTCTTGCAAGCCCCTTCCACGCAATGCCACCAGCTCCCGAAGAGCGCCAACAAGATAGGTGTTGCCACCGGGAACACCCGTGCTCATCAGGGCCGCAAGGTCATTTTCTGCTTCGCGAGCTCGCCGCATCAACTCCCCGCCGGTAATCCCACCGGCCTCACCTGCGAATGATGGCCGAATCCGATTTTCAACGCCTAGGGCATCGGTGAAAAACACCAGTCGCACTTCATCGGTCGCAGGGGCTGCGTTAACGAGTTCAAGCGCTCCACGGCGAACGACCTCGAAGGGGTCTCCATCCATGGACCCCGAGCCATCAACCATCAAGATCACATGGCGAAGTGGTGCATCGTCATCGATGCCAAGGGGCAATAGATGCCGTAGGCCAAGCTCAATGTGGACATTGCGATCGGCGAGTAGCCCCCAGCCGCCGAGGGCAAACCACCCGCCTCCCCCATCGACAAATGACTTGACTAGTTCGGTGGGAAGCTCGTCTGGCGAGAGGTCGTACGAGATGAGAGCATCGGCCGTCCCAAGGCCAAGTGCCACTTTCGCCGGCTCGGCAAAAGTGAACGAGAAGCCACCCCCAGTCTGCCCAAAAAACGCCTCGGCAGCTGGCTGCAGCTCACGAGTCACAGCCACCAAAATACGCGCCGGCGTTCCGATGACGACCGTGCCAGCAAGTAGGTCGTTGGCGCCGAAGTGATCGGGCTCGAACTTGCCCGCAACAAGGAATCCAGCGGTGATCTCGAAGTTCAGCTCCCCCTCGGCATCTTCCAAAGTTGCCCCCCAAAATGGTCGCGTCAAATCGACCTGCACGGTGCGACCGAGACCTGATGCGCCCAAACTCCCCAGCGGCTCAAACCAGTCGGCTGACAATCCTGCAAAGGTTGCTCGAACTCGAAGGGCTGGAGCACCTGGCGCATTGGCTAGCGCAAGGGGCGTTACGGTCAGGCCCGCAATCACCTTGGCTCCTGCAAAAGAACGCGGCGGCGCAATCAGATCCGACAGCGCGAGGTCGGCTTGGTCGCGCGGCGGCGTAATGATCTCGAACGAGATCCCAGACGCGGCCCAAGCCTCAAGCCTCGGGGTCGGGTCCACTCCGCTGTAGCTTCCGTCCCCTAGCAAAGTCAGACGGACGCTAGGCCTTCCCTTGCAATCCCCCTCAATCAAGGCAAGAGCTGCATCCAGTGGGCTCGCCTGCCCCAGGCTCTTCCTTGCGGCCCGCGGAGCCAGTGGCCGAGTACCGAGGAAGCGCCGCAAGGAGCGCCCAATCGCAGCAGGCTTTCCGGGCGCCGACAAGGTGCTCGCACTCGGCCCAAAGGTCGCAACGATCATATCGGGATCGGGGCCCCCAATCCCATACCGTGAGCTGGCCGCAGCCAACCACCCTATGCCCTGATCCGTCAGCCACCGATCCGCGTCCGCCTGCCCGAGCCTCGTACTCGCCGAAGTGTCGATCAGTAGGATCTCCAGAGGGGCGTGGCGATTCACCGAAAAACGCGCCATCCCAAGCCAAGAGCCGACAAGCAGGGCAATGATCCCGGCCAGCAAGAGTTGCTGCGCGCCAAAGAGCCACGTAAGAGCTTTCCCAACAGGGAGGCTATTTTCTTGCCGCGGCTGTCGGAGGCGTCCCAAGTCGCTCTAGCGCTCCGCTTCGAGCACTGTGGATTCGATTACGGGTTGCGCCGAACGGATCCAACCTCCGCCCAGCAACCGATCCCCGCGATAGATAGCGGCCCCTTGGCCAGGTGCCACTGCGGATTGAGGCTTGTGAAAGTGCACGCGAAATGTTCCGGGTTCATCCGGGAGAAGCTCGACCGTCGCCTTGGCAGCGGCGTGGTGATAGCGCACCTGTACGTCGGCTTCGAAGCGGGCCGGCTCGCCAGGTGCCGCATCGGACTCTTTCATGGGATCGAAACCGATCCAGTTGGCATCGTCTGCAATCATGGACGATGAGAAGCACTCTTCGCGCGTTCCGAGGACGACCTCGCCAACCGCCGGGCGCAGGTCCACAACAAAGAGAGGTGTACCGCCGCCGATGCCATGTCCGCGACGCTGCCCAATCGTGAAGTGCTCCGTGCCTTCGTGCTTGCCGAGACGCTTGCCCGCTCTATTCACGAAGTAACCTGGATGCAACGCGACTTCACGCTCCGCTAGCAGCACGCGATAATCGTTTGAGGGCACGAAGCAGATCTCTTGGCTGTCCGGCTTCTTCGCCGTTTTTAAGCCAACTTTCGAGGCCATCGCTCGCACTTCGGTTTTCTGCAGACCTCCCAGAGGTAGGCGCGTGCGCAGCAGGTGCTCCTCCGAGACGGAGAACAACTGGTAGGACTGATCCTTCGTATGGTCGACGCCACGCCTAAGGATAGGGCGACCGTCTTCTATGTGGATGCGCGCGTAGTGGCCCGTTGCAACGGCCTCGCAGCCGAGCTCGTCGGCAAACTCAAGTAGCCGCCCGAACTTCAAATCGCGGTTGCAGAGTGCGCACGGGTTGGGCGTTCTGCCGCGGCCGTATTCATCGATAAAAAACTGAATCAGGTTGCCGAACTCGGAGCCGAGATCAACCGCCTGAAAAGGAATCTCGAGACGGGCTGCAACCATGCGGGCATCGCGAGCGTCTCCTACTGAGCAGCAGGACTTCTTGGGCACGTCCTCTTCGGCGACCTTCACGCCATTGCGCATGAAGAGCCCGACGAGCTCGTGTCCTTCTTCCGCCAGCATCCAAGCTGCTACCGAACTGTCCACGCCGCCGCTCATGGCGACAACTACCTTTTCTTGATTGGGATGACTATCCATAGGAATGAGAGCCCCGGCAAATGTAGGAGTCGGGCCACACAGGATACGCAGGAAGCGAACGCGCGGGAACCCGTGGGGTTCAGGCCTTGGAAAGTTTGGTCGAGTTTGGACGCTCAGTTTCGACTTTGGTACCGATTTTTGGTCTCAAAGTGCTTTCAGAGCTCAGAGAATCGAGCGCCCACTTCTACCGAGTGTAGGGATCGGATATCCTCTTTGGCCCTTAGCTCGGCCCTCAGCCGTGCGACTCCCCTACCCTGCCGGCAGCTTGCCCTGCCCGACTCTTGCCATGCTGCTTCTCCCTTACAACTTCCTAGCCCTGATCGAGGTCCCCGCCACAGCAGCGGAGGGATCCCAGCCGAGCATGTTGTTTCCGATGCTCGCGATGGGTGCGATCTTTTACTTCGTCCTGATCGCCCCCGAGCGGAAGCAGCGCAAGAGCCGCCAAGCGATGCTCGACCAGGTGCAAAAGGGCGACAAGATCGTGACGACGGGCGGGATCTTTGGAACGGTTCGGAAGGTCGAAGAGAACAAGGTCCACATCATGGTGGACGACAAGGTCTGCATGGTCTTCACGCGCTCTTCCGTACAGGGTGTCGTGGATTCCGATGGCGCTCTATTGGGCGGGAAAGCAGCTCCCGTGAAGGAAGAGAAGGCCAAGGGCGAGAACTCCAAAAAGGACGGAGAGTCGCCGAAAGCTCTGCAAGACTAGCGCATCGACTTCGCGCGGGCCTTCTGCGGCTCGCGCCGGTGTTTGCAACTCGCAGGCTGAAGCTGACGAGCGAAGAGTTGGGGCGAGCCGGCGAGCGGATCGTCGCACTCAGCTTACGGCGCAGAAGCATGCGGATTCTGGGGTCTCGGGTGGCGACTCCCTTTGGTGAGATCGACCTGGTAGCCCTCGATGGTGAGACCTTAGTCTGCATTGAGGTTAAGAGTGGCCGCACGAGAATCCCACTCGACGAGTTTGGGAACCAGACTTCGCCTAAGGCCCGCGCCTCTTGGCGCCCGGGGCACCGCTTCCGCCTAGAGGACTATGGTCGCGTCCAACGAGCCTCGCATTGGCTCGCCAGAAGATTTGGCCAGGGGGGGGAGCCCCGGCCGGCGCGCGTTGATTTGTGTGAGCTCCTGATCGAAGGACCGCCCCCAAGTACGCTTGGGCTCTCTTATCATCCTGACCTAAAGGATCCCTTGCCATCACCTAGACACCATTGAGCTAATCGGCTCTTGGTTCCCGGCGCAAGGGGCCAGGACACGTTCGCGATTCTTGGCACGTCCAGTACACTGCAAGAATGAAAGCCAACGCCCCCACCGCCTCTTTTTTAGTCCTTGCGCTTCTCGGCGCCGTTTCCGCCAATTCTCGCCCAGCGGAGGTTCCCACACCCGGCTTGGGTTTCTTTGGGCCCGCTCAGATTTACGAAGTGCCGAATCAGGCGACCCCCCAGTTCTGTAAGGAGCGGCGCGGGCGTGTAGCCAAGAAAATTGAAGATGGTGTCCTACTCATCAGTGCAGGGAAAAATATCGAGGGGCGCTTCCATGCGAACGCCTTGTTCTTTTGGCTCACCGGAGTCAGTGTTCCCGACGCCGTTTTAGCAATCCGCGCCGTGGCAGGTGTTGTAGAAACAGAGCGTCTCTACCTGCCGCCGAAAGACCTCGACTTTGAACGTTGGAACGGGCCAAGACTCGCGCCGGACGACTCGACCCTGCTCGCCACCGGCATCGATTCCGTAGGGGAACTTTCGGCATGGCAGGCGGACTTGGAAGGGCTACTCACCGAGAGCTCGCCGTTTGTTGCCGGCGAGGACATCGAGACCATTATCGACAACCTCGGTCGCAAGCATCGCTCGGGGACCAACTTGCTTCGAGAGCTTGCTGCCGTTCGTGAGGAGTCCGAGCTTGCCGCGATCTCCGCCGCGGTCGACATGACCCAGCAAGCACTTGCCGAGGCCTTCGCCGTCGTCAAGCCGGGCGCATGGGAATTCGAAGCAGAGGCCGCTATCGAAAGTGGTTATCGCAAGCGGGGCGCATTTGGCCCCAGCTTCCCATCGATCGTCGGTTCAGGTCCCAATAGCTGCTATTTGCATTACCGCTCCAACTCGCGCCAGTTCCAAGCTGGCGATATCGTTGTTATGGACGTCGGGGCCCGCTACCAAAACTACTGTGCCGACGTCACGCGCACGATCCCTGTTAGCGCCGAGTTCACGCCTCGCCAACTCGAGGTCTACACCGCCGTCTGGGACGCATCGGTTGCCGGAGCTGCCACCCTCAAGCCCGGCGCGAGTATCCGCGATGCGCACGAGGCGGCAAGAGGAGTGCTAGCGGAGCGAGACCTGGATCAATACTTCCTTCACGGAGTCGGTCACGGTCTGGGGCTCTTTGTCCACGACACCCCCGGCTTCCGAGGTGAGCTGAAGGCGGGCATGGTTGTCACGATCGAACCGGGCGTCTATATCGCCGAAGAAGAGCTAGGGGTTCGCATTGAGAACGACTGGCTCATCACGGAAGATGGAGCGGTGTGCCTCTCCTCTGAGCTCCCGTGTGCCCCCGATGAGCTCATCGCCTTCTTGGCGAAGGCTAGAGGACTCGATGTGGCTAAGTAGGGCTTGGTAGCTAAAGAAAACCAAAAGAAGACTCCCAGATTCCCAAGCTTGGCTGAATCCCACCCCCGGGGAGAGCCGAAGATCGGGTAGATTCCCCTCCGTCCCTACTCCCTGAACCGCGCAAGCGTCCGCTCATTGGCGCTCCACTACCTCCCGCCCTGGATTAGGGAGGCTCATGCCCCACGTCCTTCGACAATCTCTGCCGCTTCGAAAGGTGCTGCTCGTTGCCAGCGAGACAGTCATCTTGTCGATAGTGATCTTCGCCGGTTTGTCTGCGTCCCTATGGGGCAATGACCCGATTGCGATGGATCTGATTTGGCACGACGGACTCAGTCCGTTGGACGCTAGGTGGCGCTGCTTGCTGTCCTCGATTACGGTCGCGCTCCTAACCCAGGTCGCCATCTCGTTTAACGAGCTCTACGACTTCCGGGTCAGCGCCTCGCGCTTCGATCGCGCCTCTCGGTTCATCGGCTCTGCCGGAACCGGTATCGCGATGTCCTTGGCAGCCGTCGTCGCGACAAACCTCTGGGGACTTGAGCGAATCTTCGAGTTCCCGGGCCTCGCTCTCTCCAAAACCGTAGTCCTGCTCACGTTCTCCTTACTCGTAGGATTTGTGATCCTGTTTGCATGGCGGCTCTTGTTTCACTGGATTATGCGCCAGGCGAACTTCAATGATCGCATTCTGGTCCTGGGGATTGGCGAATCTGCCCGCGACCTCGTCCGCGAGATTGCGGGGCGCGGAAAAACGGGGCACGAGGTGGTTGGTGTGGTTGAACTTCCCAATACGGGCGAGGATCAGCGCAGCACCAACGTGGGGAGCTTTAGCGCGGAGCCCCTACAGGAAAAGGCCTCGAAGGTTCGCCTCTTTCAGGTCGATGAGCAAGGTGAACTCAAAGAGACCGACAGCTCGCAAACACTGCCCGAAGTTGTGGCTCGTCTCGAGGCGGATAGCATCGCCGTTGCGCTAACCGACTCTCGCGGAAAAATGCCGGTTCGAGAGCTTCTCGCGATTAAGTTGGCGGGTGTCATCATCGAGGAGAGCCAAGCGCTTTTCGAGCGTGTTACGGGGAAGATTCCGATCGGTGCCATGCGGCCGTCGTACCTCATTTTCAATAAGGGTTTCACCACCAACCCGACTGCTAACCTCGGCAAGCGCATCTTGGACATCATCCTTGCATTGGCCGTGTTTAGCGTCTCCTGGTGGATGATGTTGCTGACGGCGCTCGCGGTACGCCTGAACTCTCGTGGCCCCGTTCTCTTCCGTCAGGAGCGCTGTGGGCACCACGGGCGCCCCTTTACCTTGCTGAAGTTTCGCTCGATGACTGCCGATGCCGAGGCCACTTCAGGTCCCGTCTGGGCCCAGTCCAACGACCCCCGTATCACCTCGGTGGGAAGCTTTATCCGCAAGACGCGACTGGACGAGCTACCCCAAGTGTTCAACGTCCTCTTGGGGGACATGTCGATGATCGGCCCGCGCCCCGAGCGCCCCCACTTTGTAGAGAGCCTCTCCCAAGAGATTCCCTACTTCAACCAGCGCCACATTGTTAAGCCTGGCCTGACGGGCTGGGCCCAGATCAACTATCCCTATGGCAATACGGTCGAGGACTCGAAGCACAAGCTCCAGTTCGACCTGTTCTACATCAAGCACCAGTCGTTCCTTTTTGATTTGTCGATCTTGTTCAGCACGATCAAAACGGTCGTGCTCCGAAAAGGGACCTAGGTGAGTATGGGCGACCTAGGGTTGGTCCAGACCTTACCGGATGGGCCTCTAGACATCATTGGAGACGTGCACGGCGAGCTAGCCGTTCTCGAAAAGCTACTCCTGCATATTTCTCGTCGCGCGCGCGGGGAACGTCGCCACTTGGTCTTTGTTGGCGACCTCGTCGACCGAGGTCCCGACAGCCCCGGAGTCCTGCGCAGAGTTCGGCAGCTTGTACAGGAGGGCCTAGCATCTTGTGTTCTTGGAAATCACGAGCTCAACCTCTTGCGAGCAAGTAGATACTCCAAAAGAGACAACTCGTGGTTTCGCGGGGAGACTCGACACTTTGAGGAGGCGATGGAGATTCCCGAGGCCCGCCTCGGTGCGATCGACTACCCCAAGGATCGTGGACGTCCACAACTCTCCGACGAACACTGGGAGCTGCTGCGTTTCCTAGCCTCCCTACCGCTTGCCCTAGAGCGTCCTGACATTCGCGTTGTCCACGCTGCTTGGGACTCCAAAAGTATTGCGACTGCCAGGGCAATCAGCCACGCCCCAGCCATCGATGTCGAGGCCATGTTCGCCGAAAAGGTAAGTCCACCTCGTGGCGCTCTAGGGCTTCACGAGTCGGCACTCTCCGCCGCGTTCGCCCTGCTCAAAGAACGCGGGATCGCAGACCAAGCACTCGCCGATCTACGGCATCACGACCTGCACTTCCCCATCGGTGTCGGCGAAGGCGCTCAGCTGACGCGAGCGCCAAAATACTCCCTAGCCGTCATGGAGCGCGAGCTCCTCTACCAAAACGAAAACCCAGTACGGGTGATCACCTCCGGTATCGAGGCGGCATCGGATCGAATTTTTGTAGCCGGCGGCAAGTGGCGATTTACGCTGCGTGACCCTTGGTGGAGAGGCTATGAAGACGACGCTCACATTGTCATGGGCCACTACTGGCGCGGAGCATCTGGGGGCACTGCGCCACGCGGACGCTTCGACGCACCCGATCCATTTGAACTGGAACCAGGTCTCGGCCCCCTCACCTCGAAGGCCGGTCCGAAACGCGTCTGGTGCATCGACTTCTCCGTGGGCAAGCGCTTCCTCGAGAGATACCAAGATGGGTCCAACACCCAGTTTGCAGGTCGCCTAGGCTGCTTGCGATGGCCAGAGCGTGAGATTATTTTTGACAATGGAGAGTGTCACCAGCAGAATGAATAGGCCTGACCCAAGGGGAAGTACCCAGACCGCTTCGATTCCAAAACTCGTGCAATGATTCGCAAAGCCGCCCTCTTCTTAGCTCTCCTCGCTCCCCATGTATATGGAGTCCAAGAGCCCAACACTCGCCCCCTATTCAAGGACCCCACACCCTTTGAAGGAGAGCTCCTTTACGGTCAGGAGTTCGCCGGTGACGAGTCCATGGTGTGGATGCGCGACGTCCTTGCTAGCGAGGTCAGCGTCATGATCTCCCCGGACTCGCTTCGCATCGACCGCGATAAGGGATCGCAGCGTGGCACAGCATTACTCCACTTTAGCGACAGCCACGCGCTTCGCCTTGACCACGAAGCGAAGAAAAGCGAGCTGGGTAGAGCCATCTCTATCGACGACCTCGATGTGCGGCTCAAGAGAGTCATGCCCGACCATTTTGCAACTGAGCTAAGCCCTGTCGAAGATGCGCCAATCGAGACGATTTGTGGCATGAAGGCGTACAAGTTCAAGGTGCAAAGATCGGCCTTTGTCTCTCAGAACAGCACGACGTTCCTTTGGGTTAGTGAGGAGCTGGAGGTGCCGCGGCGAAGGTACCAATTCAATTTTCCGTCGGGCGCGATCACGCCTCCACTTCCCCTTGCCATTCCGATTCCAAAGGGCTCGATTCTTAAAACCGAGGTCACCGAGAACAACGCGACGATTACGACGACTCTCCAACGAGTTCGATGGATTGGCACTCAAGAGCCCGCACAAGATGGCGAGCTTGAGGCCAAATCCTTCGAGTTTCCTAGCGGTCTATTTGAGAAGCCGCTCGACTATGTCGGGCCGGATTTCCCCGCACCCGACCAAGTTGACCCAGCGAGTACGGCAGACCGTGTCCCCCTCGATCTCGCCAAGCTTCCGAGGTGGATCTCGACAAAATCAGGAATACAATTACGTCTGGTTGAGCCCGCGACCTTCACGATGGGGAGCCCCACGACCGAGCCGGATCGAAACAGGGACGAGGTGGAACATCAAGTCACCCTCACGATGCCCTACTACGTCGCCAGGACCGAGGTCACGCAAGCTCAGTGGTTGGCCGTAATGGGTTCGGCTTGCCCGTCCAAATTCAAGGGTGATCAGCTTCCCGTCGACAGTCTCACTTGGGAGCAAGCCCAGGAGTTTTGTGCCAAGTTAAGCGAGCAAGAGGGACGCCCCTTCCGCTTGCCCACCGAGGCCGAATGGGAGTACGCGGCCACACTCGGCAAGCCCATAGATCTGGCGTCGATGACAACTGCCGAGCGAAAAACGTGGTTGGCTGAGCGCTCTTGGATGGACTTCAATGCCGAGCTCTCTACCCATGAGGTCGCAGGGAAGAGACCTAATCCGATTGGCTTGTGGGACTTGATCGGCAATGTTGAGGAGTGGTGCCATGACGGCTATGCGGCCTTTGACAGAGCCGACGCCATTGATCCCGCAGGCGTAATCAGCAACACCAAAACAACCAAAGGCAGCAGCTGGAGTTCGAGCTTCGAGCAAGGCAGATTTACCGCTCGGAACCAAGTGCCCAAAGAGACAGTGAGGGCAACCATCGGCCTCCGGGTTTTTGCAGATGCTAGTGAATAGCAACCCTGCTGCTTTCGCCTACCCCTTATCCAGCCGAATCCACCCCGCCACGCTAGAGTCTCACGCGTGAAGTCCATTGCCATCGCACTGAATCCAGTGCGCTCGCTCCGGCGAGACTCCCTCCTCTTGAGTTCAAGTCGCCTTGGAGCGCTTCTCAAGATTTCCGTCCGTTAGCTTCTTCGCAAGCGCTCGATGTGGACTGACAAGAGGGCCACATCGGGCGGATTGATTCCAGCAATTCGGCCCGCTGCGCCAAGTGTCCTCGGACGCAGATCACTCAACTTTTCTGCGGCCTCACCACGCAGGCCCGAGAGTCCGTAAAAGTCGAAGTCTACCGGAATGAGGGTTCCCTCTTGGCGTGCGGCACGCTCGACGGAGACCTGTTGCCGTTTGACGTATCCGGCGTATTTGATGTCGGCCTCTAAAGTCAGTCGATCCGCACGGGTCAACTTCAGGGGCGCTAGATCGACTCCGTGTACAGCCTCGAGAATGTCGAGGGTAATCTCGGGGCGGCGGAGCACCTCGACAGCATCCTTCCCTGAAAAGGTCGGGAGACGACATCCGCCCAGGAAGACCTTGGCGGCGTCGATTCGGCTGAAGCGCGCCAGCATGCGCGCAAGGCCTTCGTCGCTGGTCAGCCCGACATCATGACCGCGCTGTGCTAGGCGGCGATCCGCGTCGTCTTGCCGTAACAAGAGGCGGTACTCGGCGCGGCTGGAGAACATGCGGTAGGGCTCGGTGGGCCGACTGACGATGAGGTCATCCACGAGCACCCCGATGTAAGCCTCGTGACGCTCAAGTACGAACGGCTCCATGCCCAGTAGCCAAAGCGCCGCGTTCGCGCCCGCGATGAGTCCCTGGGTGGCGGCCTCTTCATAGCCCGATGTGCCGTTGATCTGACCCGCCAGATACAAGCCCGACATGGCCTGTGCCGCCAAAGTGGAATCGAGCTGAGCGGGAAGGACATAGTCGTACTCGACAGCGTATCCGTGCCGCTGTAGCACAAGATTTTCTAGGCCAGGAATCGTGCGCAGAAAGTCTTCCTGTACATCCCTCGGCAGGCTCGTGGAGAGCCCGTTGAGGTAAACCGCGTCGGTGGTTAGCCCCTCGGGCTCAAGAAACACCTGGTGCCGATCGCGATCGGCGAAGCGCATCACCTTGTCCTCGACAGATGGGCAGTAGCGAGGTCCGACCCCCGCGATTTTGCCCGCGTACATCGGTGCTAGGTGAACGTTCTTAGCAATCAGCTCGTGTGTTTGAGGATTCGTCCACGTGATGTGGCAAGGGACTTGTTCGAGGCGCGGAAAGGGGGCTCCCGCCTCTGCATTTTCAAACGAAAACGGGCTTGGAAACTCGTCACCGTATTGAGCCTCGGCGACACTCCAGTTGATGCTACTTTTCTCGACCCGCGCAGGCGTTCCCGTCTTGAGTCGGCCCAATTCTAGGCCTAACTTGGAGAGTGCGTTTGTGAGTCCAAAACTTGCGGGCTCCTCCGCGCGGCCTCCCTCTTCCACTTCATCGCCGCGGTACATGAGGGCGCCGAGAAACGTCCCCGTGGTAAGCACGGTAGCGGTCGAGATAAGACTCTCACCGTTGGCGAGCTTCACGCCACAAATGCGCATCACCGGACCGTCTGTGGCCACGATGAGGTCGATGGCCTCGCCCTCGACAACCACGAGATCATGGCGCTCGCACTCCTGTGCAACACGCTCGACCACAGCGTCGCGGTAGAGGTGTCGATCCGACTGCACGCGGGGCGCTTGCACGGCAAATCCCTTCGCCGTATTGAGCATCTTGAACTGAATCCCCGTCGCGTCGGCGATCTGCCCCATGATGCCACCCAGGGCATCCAGCTCGCGCACGAGCTGCCCCTTGCCCAGACCACCGATGGCCGGGTTGCAGCTCATCTCGCCAAGGCCAGCTTTAGAGAAGCTCACGAGTGCCGTGCGCGCCCCAAGTCGGGCAGCTGCCAAGGCAGCCTCCACGCCGGCGTGGCCTCCGCCGACAACAACGACATCAAAGTCGCGGCTAGGCTGGGGCTCGCAAGGGTGCAGATGTTGTCGATTCGTCGGGGGGGTACTCATGGTTTGGATTCGAGGCTGAGGAGTCTACTGGCAAAGTCCCGAAGATGGCCCACGAAAGGGAAGCTACGAAGTGGCTCAACCCCGGGACGGAATCTGCCGAGGTAGTTTGTATGCACTCTTGGGTTTTCCGTCATCGCCAACGCCTGCAGGCCCTCTACGGGGCTCCGCAGGTTCGAGGGCATGAGCGCGATCCACAAGAGGAGGCCCCGCTGGTGCGCGAGCGCTGGCCGGCCGTCGAATGGAGAGCCAGCGGTGAGGTCATCTTGCACCCCGCCGTAGCACAGAAGACACTGGCGAGGCCATCGATTCCATACCGCCGCGGCGCCTGATAGCTTCTCGAACGGGATTATGGGGTCATCCGGTGGGAAACCATGGGCAAAAAGCGGGGTATCCCCGTTAGGATATCCACCATGTCGCGCCCTATTTTCGCCTTATTCTTGCTTCTCGCCCCCCTTTTAGCCGGTGCATCCGCAGCCACTCTGGATGGCGATCGTACATCCCTCGAGAAATTGCTTGCTGAGGAGGCGGCAAAGCGCGCCCTTATCGAAGCCGAGCTCGCTCCGCGCGTATCCGCTCTTCTGGATTCCCTGTCAGGATTGAGCGCATCGAAGCCCGGCGACCCACGAGTTCAAAAGATCAATGCGGAGCTCGTTGCCCTCGGTGCCCCGGCCACTCCCCTCATGGTCGTAAAGTTGGACCCCGGCTCAAATGCGAAAGAGGTGGACATCTACCTAGCCGCTCGGGTCGCCGAGATTCTCACCTCGATTGAGACCGCGCCCATCACCGCCGATTTGATTGAAATCGCACGAAACGGGACAGATCGCGGAAGGCGTGGTGCAATCCTTGTGCTCGGAAACTCTAGCGAGAAAGACCGGGTTGGCATCGTTCTCGGCCAACTGTTCCGCGACAGTAACCTTGGTCTTGAGCTGCCCGCATTGCGCTCCCTAGCGAGGCTCGGCGGATCCTACGGAGCCCAAGCCCTACAAGAGGCGCTCACTGGAAGCGAAGAGGTCATCAACGAAGCTCTTTCCGCCCTCACCGAATACGGCGCGGGGGAGTCCCTTCCTTTGGTTCGGGAGCTACTCAGCAAGGCAACAAGTGAACGCCATGCCGAGGGCCTCTTGCTCTATTTTCAAGCGAATCATCTGACCCTGGACCGCGAAGACACCAAGAACATGGTGACCCTAGCTGCGAATCGCCTGATCGACAATAAGGTGCGCAGGAGAGTCCTGCTCGCCCTGCCGGACCTTGACCTCGATTGGAACAGCTCCTATTCCAAACTTCTAACCCCCACCAAAGAGGATTCAGACCCCAAGCTCTCTCAAGCCGCTCTCATTTGCCTCTCTCGCTTGGGACACAAGGGTGAGGAGAAGGATCTGCTCAAGCCCTATAAAGATGCCATCGACGACGACCCCAAGGCGAGTGCCGGATACGAGAGTCGCGCTGAAATCTATCTCAGCTTGCACGAGTACGAAGAGGCGCTCAAGGACTACAAGAAGGCAATCAAGCTCTACGAGGAATCGCGCAACTCGAATTTATACGCAGCGAACCAAGCTCATATTGGCGCTGCGCGCGCGCTGATTTTCCAGGGTGAGATCAAAGACGCCGCTAAAATGTTAGAGGACTCATCGCTCTCGACGCTTCAACTTCGCGCGCTTGCAACGGACCCCGATTTCGAGCCTCTCGTCTCTAGCAACAAGTATCGAGAAGTCCTTCGACTGTAGTGAACGCACGCCTAGATATCGGCGATCACGATCGCTATGCCGAAGGTTTCCGGTACATCTACCCGGTTGTCTCTAGAAGGGCAAAGGGTGTCTCCGTCGGGGTCAATCTAAACCCGAATGATGCATGCAACTGGCGCTGTGCTTACTGCCAAGTTGAAGGACTGCAGTTCGGGAAAGGGCCCGCCATAGATCAAGCCCGACTGGAGGGAGAGCTGCGGGAGTTACTCGGTGCCATCGTAAACGGTGACTTCCTCACCCAACGCGCGCCGGTTGGCTCCAGGCGCCTTAATGACGTCGCATTTTCGGGGAATGGAGAGCCGACAAGCTCTCCTGATTTCATCTCAGCGCTAGAGACGGTGGGAGGCGTCCTCGACGACTTCGACCTGCTGGGCACCCTCCCCATCATCTTGATCACCAACGGCAGCTTGGCCCACAAAGAGGCGGTCCAGAGAGGGCTCCGCAGGGCGAACGACTTTGGCGGTGTTGCCTGGTTCAAGCTCGATGGCGCGTCGGATGCAGCACTTTTGAGAACAAATGATGCCAAGACAGGAATTGAGAGGCAGCTCAACAATTTACGGATAACGGCGGGCCTCTTACCCACCTGGATTCAGACGGCTCTGTTTGAGCGCGATGGCAAGATTATGGAGGGTGAATTTGAGGCCTACCTCGACCACTTGCGCGACTTGCTCTCCAGCGGCGTCCCCATTTGTGGAGTCCACCTTTACGGTTTGGCGCGCACGTCCTATCAGCCCGAAGCTAGCGAATTGACCAGGTTATCTAGCGCTGCCATCGACGACTACGCGGGACGCATTCGAGAGCTAGGCCTCGAAGTGACCGCGAATCCGTAATCCTTACGGCACCCAGCGACAGGCTACAGCTCGGGGTGGCGCTTGTGGTGAGAGGTACTCTCCTGCCACAGGCGAGCGACGGCGACTAGATACCCTTCATCGTACAAGCGCCCCGTAAATGAGATTGCCCTAGGCTGCGTGTCGGTGGGATCTTTGAAGACTGGCGCGACCAGAGTGGGATGGCCCGTCAGGTTGGTAACGCCGAGAATCCCATTTGCGAAGGGCGGGTGAATCAAGAGATCCACGCTGTTCATCATGGCTTCAAAATCGAGAATAAGCCCTGCTCGAAGCCTTTGCGCGGTGATGTACTCCACAGCGGGGATGAGTCGAGCCGCGCGAAAAATAGTAGGCCAGGCATACTGGTGTTGAGCTACAAGCTCATCATCTCTGCCACTTCTTGTAAGCGCATCAAACGCGGCCGCAGCTTCCGCCGTCAGCGTGATGAGCATAGCGTCACTTGGGTAATCGGGAAGTTCGACCGTCACGACCTCAAGACTTCCACCTTGTGATTCAAGTGCACTGCGGAGCTCCCCGAGGACGGACTCCAAGTGCGCGTCGCCGCCTGAAAATGCGCCACTTGGGATTCCAACGCGGACCTTCTTTAGTGCATAGGCATCCGCGCTTAGCAGCTCAACATCAACAACACCAGCATCGCCTTCCTCACGGAAGTCTAGCGTTGAGGTGAGCACAGGCGGCCCGGTGATCACCTCTTGAACTAGCCAGGCATCATCAAGTGAGCGAGCCATCGGCCCTAGCTTGTCCATCGACCAAGAGAGTGCCATCGCACCCTCACGGCTAACCCTGCCGAAACTGGGACGAATGGAAGAGACACCGCAGCGCGCACTTGGCGAGACAATCGAGCCCAGGGTTTCGGAGCCGATCGCAAAGACAACACCGCCGGCTGCGACGGCTGCTGCCGGTCCTGCTGAAGATCCCGAGCTACCGCGCTTTGGGTTCCAGGGGTTGCGTGTCTTCTCGCCGAACCAAACGTCCCCCATCGCAAGGGCCCCCAGACTGAGCTTGGCGATTAGAACCGCGCCCGCCTGGTCCAGCCTTCGAACAACAGAAGCGTCCTCTGCAATCACCTGATTCTCAAAGGGTTTGGCTCCCCAAGTTGTTGGTGCCCCGTTGACTGCAAGCAGGTCTTTAGCACCCCAAGGGATACCGTGAAGGGGCCCACGATCTCTCCCCTCGGCAAGCTCTAGATCACAGCGTCGGGCTTGAGCCCGAGCGCGCTCGGGAAGCAACGTGATCACACAGTGCAGCTCCTTGTCGAGTCGCGTTAGGTTTTCGAGGTACGCATCGACAAGCTCAACACATGTGAGCTCCCCAGAGCGCAAAAGGGTCCCCAATTCCGGAATAGAGAGCGAAAAGAGCACTTCCCTCCAGTTCTCGGGCGCGGAAAATTTGGGCCGAACGGTCTCTCCTGTCACGGGATGCAGCCGTGGAGTCAAGCCGGGAATCAGGGGCGTGAAAGCGCCAGTCGGGCTGATCGCATTCGGTAGGGCGACTGCACGGAGTGCGGCGTAGCTAGACAGCTGGTCTGCGATGTCGCGCGCCATCAGCTCCGCCTCTCCCTCTGTAATCTCCAGGCCGACAAGTTCGGCTGCCGAGACGATGCCTGGCACGTTATTGGAGTCCGGAGTTTCTTGAGTCATACAGAGAACAAGGAGCACTTGCAGCAACATAGGTACTTTGGGTTGGATTCATTCGAAGAGGCCCCCACCACGTTACCAAGTCTGCGCATCGCTCCCTATGGTTTGCTGTTTGTTTGCAGTAGCCCATCAAGCGCGAAGGGGCACCTTAGTAAGGCACCCCTAGGCGGCGTGACTGGAAACTGTACTGGGCACTCCAGTCGGGAGCGCCGCTCAGGGCGACACCCTCGCGGGGAGATCTCCAGCCCCGAAACCGCTTGCGCAGCTTCGGAGTCAGCTTAGAGCCGCCCGATAGCTGGAAACGAATCTCTCCTGCCGGCTGCTAGCTCCGAATGCTCGACAAAAAATGCTGCACTTCTTTCCGTAGGGATCCGGCGTGACCCGCGAGCTGTTCAGCGGATCGGAGTAGCTCGGAGGCAGCTTCATTGTTGCCCTGCAAGGTTGTCGAGACGCCTTCGATGCTTTTCATCACATTCGTCGTCCCCTGAGATGCGCCCTGGGTATTGCGGCTCATCTCATTGCTGACTGCCTCTTGCTCGGTCATTGCCGATGCGATCGTGGACACGAATTCGTCAACTTGACCAATGGCTTCATCGATACTTGAGATGGCATCAAAGACCAACCCCGCCTCGGTTTGCATCGTTGTCACTTGCGACTCGATCTCCTCGGTTGCTTGCTGTGTCTGGGTTGCAAGAGCCTTGACTTCACTAGCCACCACGGCGAAGCCCTTGCCGGCTTCGCCTGCCCTGGCAGCCTCGATCGTGGCGTTCAGGGCTAGCAAGTTTGTTTGCTGTGCGACCTTGCTAATCAAGAGGATGACCTTGCCAATCTCCGTCGATGCCTTCCGCAGATCATCCGTCTTACTTTGCGCGTCGCGTGCGCCTAGGACAGCCTGGGAGGTTACCTTCGTAGACAAGTTCACCTGCCTCGAAATCTCGTTGACGGAGGAGGAGAGCTCCTCTGCAGCGGCGGCCATCGATTCTACATTTTCGGCAACGTCGCGGGCCGAACGCGCCACGGTCTCCGCCTCCATAGTGCTCTCTTGTGCCCCCGAAGCCAAGCTTGACGCAGTCGCTTCCAAATTGCTGGCCGCGTCGCTTACGGCGGAGACAACCGCTCCGACCTGCTTCTCGAAGGCGTCGGCCATTGCCAGCTGGTCCTCGCGAACCTTATCGAGCTTGTCGTGGGAGGCCCTCATCACGTCCGTGCCGTGATTGATCGTCCCTGCCGTCCGCGAAAAGCCGCCGAGGAATCCACGGGAAAGTACCTTGCGGTAAAACTTCCCATCTGCGGCATGTTGCAGACATGCGCCTGCTTCGCGCACAAACGCGTCCGTTAGATCTAGTAGATGGTTTACGTTGCGAAGTGTCTTTCCAAAGACGCCAGCTTCCGCCGTGTTCAGGATTCTTCCCTCCAGGTCTCCTCTGGATGCTGCTTCACAAACGGTGCTAAGCTCCTCAAGCCACTTTTCGTAGAACGCAACTTTGGCTTCCAACTGCTGCACATGCTTGCTTGTATTTTCGAGAGTACTCATTGGATTAGACCTGTAGTGCGAAGACGAATTCGGAATAGGAGAGCTTGAGCTCACCCAGCTTTTTGAGCAAGGCGACGGTGGCCGCCTGAATACCCTTGGCCCGGTCGGTGTGCCCAGCCTCGATGATCACAAGCTCTTTATAGAGTGGAATGATCGTGTCAATCGCCAGCCGCTCGGGAACGCGGCGACTCGAGTGGTAGCTAACAATTTTGCCTGCGGAATCAAACGTGGGAGTGACGTGTGCCAGAACCCAGTAGTGATCTCCCGACTTCGTGAGGTTCATCACATAGGCGAAAATCTCCTCGCCTGAGCGGAGCGCATCCCAGAGCAACTGAAACACGCAGCGCGGCATGTCGGGGTGGCGAATGAAGTTGTGCGGCTGGCCTAGGACCTCTCTTTCGGTGTAACCCGCCACGGACAGAAAGATATCATTGGCGTAGGTAATGATTCCTTTGGTGTCCGTTTTGGAGACGATGATCTCGTCCTCATCAAAAAAGACCTCGCGGCCTGTAGGCGTAAGTGTGGGAACGGTCATAAGAGGTGCTCTCTAGGAAATACGTGGTTAGTTTTCTAGCCACGACTGGAGTGGCCAAGACCTTTTGTCGACCGGGAGGTCCGAATTGATAAGGGGCAATAGCGAGGATTCTAAACTTCCCGAGATTGACCCAAGCGGCGGATAAAAAAGGAGACGTACTTGAAAAATACGCCATACTGGCCCACTAGGGGTGCCCACTGTCCCGAGACAAGGAATTCCTCAACGGCGAAGGTTACAGAGGAATCGGCCACAAAAAGGCACACAAGCGACTTTTAGATCCGAATTCGGACAGCGGGCGGTCCTTTCACTCTAGCGGCCCGCTGCTAGGCCAAGGTCGCTAAGCCTTATTCAGATCTTCGTCGAGAGATGCCAAGATGCTGGCGGTTACACCTGGAACATCCAGTGAGGACGTCTCCACGCAAATGTCGGCCCGCCGATAGAGTGGCTCTCGCTCTTTGAGCAGCGCTGCCAGCTCCTCCATGGCCCGCGGATGGTTATCCATGGGGCGACTGTCGCCTTGAGCCAACACCCGGCCGTAGTGAGCCTCGGGAGCGGCGCGAAGCCAAACACTACGGCAGGTCTCCAATAGGCGTGTATAGGTGCTCCCGCTGGTCACAATGGAGCCACCGGTAGCCAAGACCAGGTGGTCTCCTTCACTGAGTACCTGCTCCAGTGCTTCGGCTTCAAAGCGGCGGTATGCGGCAGTACCGTGCAAATCGAAGATTTGGCTAAGCGAGAGTCCGGCCACCTGCTCGACGCGCTCGTCGAGCTCTACAAAGGGTGCCTCGAGTGACAATGCCAAGGACCGCCCGACGGAGGACTTTCCCGCACCTCGCAAGCCGATGAGGGCGATTCGGCCGGAGGGACGCACGCGCAGCGGGATATCCACAAAATCGGCGATGGTGCCTCCGGAGCCGCCGCTGAGGACACTCGCCAGCCTCGCCAAAATCAGAACGGTTGGATTCGCGCGCCCCGCTTCGGCCTCTGTCAGATAACGTCGACTGACCCCCGCATCCCTGGCGACTGCCGAAAGCGATAGCCCTGCGCGTTCGCGGGCGCTGCGAAGGCGATGTCCAACTGCTCTAAGAAATCCTTGGCTATCCATGACTTGTTCCCTATCATGCCCTAGCGCGACACCTATGCGCAAGATAGTTCCCACCTCTTTTTGGAAGGCGCTTCGCCTCCCGACCCAAAATAGGAAATCCGGAATCCCCCACCGGCCCCATCGATCATGAGCACCGCCACCTTGCCTGCCCTGACCTTTCAAACCTCTCCCAGTGCCTACCGCCACTGGTCATTAACTGTGGACGGCGACATCGCTCGCCTCTCCATGAACGTCGATGGCGCGGGTGGGCTATTCGAGCATTACGAGCTCAAGCTGAACTCCTATGACCTCGGTGTCGACATCGAGCTCAACGACGCGATCGAGCGCATTACTTTTGAGCACCCGGCTGTGCGCTGCGTTGTGCTGACGAGCGATGCCGAAAAAGTCTTCTGCGCTGGCGCAAATATCAACATGCTCAACACGAGCAGCCACGCTTGGAAAGTGAACTTCTGTAAGTACACCAACGAGACACGCCTCTATATAGAGGACGCCTCGCTGAACTCCAACAAGCGCTTCCTCGCAGCGCTAAATGGCACAGCTTCCGGTGGCGGCTACGAGCTGGCGCTTGCCTGTGACGAGATCCTTCTCGTCGACGATCGCAACAGCGCGGTCAGCTTCCCCGAGCTCCCCCTTCTCGGTGTCCTTCCCGGTACCGGCGGCTTGACGCGCATCGTGGACAAGCGACTGATTCGCCGCGACCTATGCGACGCGTTTAGCGCTGTTGCCGAGGGCATCAAAGGCAAACGCGCCGTAGATTGGAACCTGGTTGACGCCGTCTCGCCACTCTCGAAATGGGACGAGACCGTCGCCACGATGTCGCGCCGGATGGCCGATGAGCTTCCCGACCGTGGCGATGTGAAAGGCATCCAGATGAAGACGATCTCTCGCACCGAAACCGAGAGCGGCTTCGCATGGAAGTACGTCACACTCGACCTGGGTCCCGAAGAGCGTGTCGCCCACCTCACCCTTAGCTTGCCTAGTGAAGTTGGCGTTACGGATCCCGCTGCAATCGAAGCACTCGGCTGTGAGTGGTGGATCTTCCGTATGTTCCGCGAGCTCAACTTAGCACTTCTCGAGCTGCGGGTTTTGCAGCCGGAAACGGGCCTCGTCATGACGAGGGTCGTCGGCGACATCAACGTCGCTCTAGGCATCGACGAGGTTCTCGAAAACAGCACCAACAACTGGTTCCTCCACGAGGTTAGCCACTTCCTAAAGCGCATGCTCAAGCGCTACGAGAATACGGCGAAGAGCTTCTACGCTGTCATTGATGAGGGGACCGCTTTCGCTGGGACCTTCTTCGAACTGGCGCTTGCGGGCGATCGTCAGTACCTGCTTTGCGATCCCGATGTTCCGGTTCAAATAGGACTCAGCAACGCAAACTCTGGGCGCAGCCCAATGGCGAACGGCTTGACCCGGCTCGAGACACGTTTTCTCGGCAACCCCGAGAAGGTGGGCGAGGCGCTGGCGCACAGAGGCGCCATCGATTCCGAGCTTGCCAACGAGCTCTGCCTAGTCACCTTTGCGCCCGACGACATCGACTGGGAAGACGAGCTGCGCATCGCGATCGAAGAGCGCGCCTCGTTCTCACCTGATGGCCTAACGGGAATGGAATCCAACCTGCGCTTCGCCGGACCGGAGACCATGGAGACCAAAATCTTCGGCCGCCTTAGCGCCTGGCAGAACTGGATCTTCCAGCGTCCGAACGCCGTTGGAGTGCGTGGCGCGCTCAAGTGCTACGGGACCCCACAAGCTCCCGAGTTCGATTACACGCGCACCTAAGTCGAGCAAGCACCGACCCAAGAACAACCATCCCAGAACTACACACACCCAAGCCCCTCAAAAACATTATGGCCGGCATCGACTACTCCCAGAAGATTCCCAACAACGTAGACCTCAAGTCCGACCGTCGCCTGCAGCGCGCGCTCGAGTCTTGGCAACCGGACTACATCGATTGGTGGAAGAGCATGGGTCCGACGGATTTCAACGAGAAGGATATCTACCTGCGCACGGCGGTTAGTGTCGATCGCGAGGGATGGGCGCACTTCGACTACGTCGCGATGCCGGACTACCGTTGGGGTATTTTTCTGACTCCGCAAGAGGCCGACCGCAAGATCGGTTTCGGAGATCACTACGGCGAGGACGCCTGGGAACAGGTCCCCGGTGAGCACCGCAATGCCCTTCGCCGCTTAATCGTGACGCAAGCCGACACCGAGCCTGCATCCGTTGAACAGCAGCGCTTGCTTGGACACACCGCGCCTAGTCTCTACGACCTGCGCAACTTGTTCCAGGTCAATGTGGAAGAGGGACGCCACCTCTGGGCGATGGTCTATGTGCTGCAGGCACACTTCGGTAGGGATGGCCGCGAAGAGGCCGACGAGCTGCTCGAGCGCCGCTCTGGTAACGCCGACCACCCACGGATCCTAGGTACGTTCAACGAGCCGTGCGAAGATTGGTTGAGCTTCTTCTGCTTCACGATGTTCACGGACCGCGATGGCAAGTTCCAGCTGCTGGCCTTGGCTGAGTCTGCGTTTACGCCTCTTGCCCGCACCTGCCGATTCATGCTAACCGAAGAGGCACACCACCTATTTGTCGGCCAAACTGGCGTCGGCCGTGTCATCCAGCGCACATGCCAGGTGATGAACGAGTTCCCCGACGCCGACGTCACTGAGCACGGCGCCATTCCGCTCGATCTGATTCAGCGCTACATCAACTTCTGGGTCTCGTCGTCTAACGACCTGTACGGCGGCGAGGTCAGCACCAACGCCTCGAACTTCTTCAGGTCAGGCCTTAAGGGCCGCGCCTACGAAGAGAAGCGCGAGGAGCACACTGCTATCGAAGGTCACTACAACATGGACATTTTTGAAAGTGGGGTATTCACAAATACCGACGTCCCCCTGCGAAATGCGATGAACGAGGTCCTTCGAGACGACTACATCGCGGACAACGAGAAGGGCATCGTCTACTGGAACAAGATCACAGCGAAACACAACATCGACTTCCAGTTTGCACTTCCGCACCGTCGCTTTAACCGCCGCGTTGGTATGTACGCCGGCTCGCCGTTCTCTCTCACTGGCGACCTGATCAGCCAAGTGGATTGGAACGCAAAGGCGGAGAACGAATGGCTACCCACCATCGCCGATCGCGAGTATGTACAGACCCTTATGAAGCCGTCTCTTGAGGCGGGAAAATACGCTGGATGGATCGCGCCACCCGCAAAAGGCCTGAACGGCAAAGAGATCGACTTTGAGTATGTGAAGCTCTAAGGGCTAATCCGAATTCGACAGCACATGAAGGCGTCCGCGATTCCCGCTCGGGAACGCGGGCGCTTTCTACAAATCTGGGCCAAGATTCCCATTCCTGACCCTGACATTTGCGCACTCCTAGGGCTGTGGGGTTCCCTCTACTTCGCCACACATTTCGCACAATCTCACAAGTCCCTTTTGCGCAAGGGAGGAACACTCATTCATAAAAAGAACGGTGATACGGTGTCATCCTAGTGAGATAATACAACCAGCCCGAAGCGACTTCGGGCTATCGGCCGGCCGCCACTCCTACTGCCCCCCCCCCATGCTTTCAGCATTCCTTTTGCACCTTGGTGCTGCACTTTTGTGCGCCCAATCTCCGTCCCTACCTGTCACAAATGTCCACGTTTTGGCTTCCCAAGGTTCTGCCTTTGGGATCCACCAGACGGGATCCCTAGGTGGCTCTCCCCTCGCCGCTGCCGGCTCACCGATTGTTGGCCTTTTGGAGGTCGCCAAACCGAGTGTCCCCTCGTTCACACTCCATGGAACCCTACCTGTACCCGCAGGCACCTTTCTTGGGAATGAAGTCGACTCGCCGCTAACGGTCCTAGACGAAAATGGCAATCCGGTTCCCACGCAACTCGAGGTGGTAGCTTGGCATCCGAATGCAGCAGACGGCGCCGCCGTGGTTGAAGTGATCGCCCACCTCGACACGCCAACGGGGCCAGAGACAACCTTGCAATACGCGGTACAAATGGTGCCGCAATCGAGGAAGAATTTACCGCCTTCGCCAACACTTGCAGACTTGATCGCAGGTCCCGACAACCTGCCGGCACCAGTGAAGTCCATCCTGACGACACCCGGCCAGCTAATCTTAGCCGCGGAGGATCCCTTCGGGAACATCTACCTACTCGACCTAGTGCACGACGCGGTTTACGACCAAGGAGCCCGCGAGGTCAAGCGTTACGGCAAGGTGCAGACAGAGATTCGCCACCATGGCATGATGCGCCCCCTTCAATCGGTCCTTGGCGCAAAGGGCACATTACCCCACATGTTTGGAGTGCACTCCTACCTGCGCTTCTCGCAATCCGATTCGTCCCTTGAGTTGGATCTTCGACTTCACAATGGCGCAGACGGATCCACGGACGGCGCGGTGTCCAATGAAGCGCTGGCCGCCCTTTACTTCAAGCGAATCGTGCTCCTTATTCCTGGCTCTTGGGTTGGGAAACAGAATTATTCAGATCCAGGCCTGGGAAAGTTGTTCTCCTTAGGCAACTACCTCGCCCTTCCACTCGTGGCCGCAAACGCAGATGGGTCGATGCACTATTTTCCCCAGCAAGGACAGATGGAGCGCCGTATTTCCCTTGCCCCCGGCATCGATTTCGCGCGCGCGATCTCCCATGCGGAAGATGAGGGACTCGCCTTTTCAAAGCCTGGCCCCTTTGTCTCCGGGAAGCCCGTTTTGTGGTCTTGGTGGAATCAAACGACGGCTACGTATTTCCCCCAACGTCACCTGCTACCACTCCTTCCTCAGATTCCAACTGACGAATTCCGCAAGGAGCTCGCCATCGAATACAACGAAATCAAAGGGCACATGGAGCAAGGCACGGGTCAAGGGATCTACCCTTACGAATCCAATGCGCTCGGCTGGGCCCACCCTTATGGAGTCGCCTACGGAGGGATGACTGGAGGTGACGGGATCTTTTTCACCTGGGGGCTCCGAACTCTGCTCGCGTCTTCGTTGAGCGGCTATCGTCGCCTTCAACTCTTGCATCGCATGGATACGGACCGCCAACCGAACGCGCTGTACCGCTTTGATGGATCGCCCTCGAATCTCTATGACTGGCTCACAACGCAGTCAGGTAAGACCTATATGCCCTTTGGGTACTACATGCACCCGACGGGGACGAACGATCCCTTTGGTTTCACAACGGCCCCGACATTCCAAGCGGATTGGGTCAAGGCCCAAGGACTGCAACCGACGTATGAGCAAGAGCTCTCCGGCTATGCCCATATCGACATCCAACACCTTGTGCGCTACACGGGCCCAGCGAAGTCCCTGGTCTGGATGGGAAACGATTCCTTGGCAAAGGATGACTTGGAACAACAGGCCGAGTCCTTCCATTTGAGCTATCACGTCTACGACAACTCGTTCTACGACCATGTCCAAGGTACGGGGCAGAAATCGGATCGTATCTACGCCGACACTTACCCCGGGGAAGGGCTTCCATTTGGACGTGCTGAAGGCTGGGGCGTCGATGTGATGGCCGCCGCCTACGCAACTGGCGACCCTGCGTTTCGCGCTGAGAAGCTACCGTGGTTCGAGGGCATCGCTAAGTTGCTCAATGACGGACAAGACGCGTGTACTGGAATCATCGAATCCAAGGTCTACATCAAGTTCCTAGGTGGCAATTATCGAGGCCGTCAAATCACAGAGATGTCGATCGTCGAGAACGCTCTCGTGGGTGTGATCCGCTCTGTGTTTACGAACGTATCGCCGGCCGCGAACCAAATCATGACCGATGTACTGGTCGACTCCTTGTACGCGATGGTTTCTCCGGAATCTTGGGACCCGGCTAACTCCGCCCCATGGTCAGAGCTCGCAACCGGCCCAGTGGACTTGACCTTGCCCCCCTTCTGCGGCGCGGTTCCAGCTGACGGCATGTCGTCTTATACAAATGAGTACCAACAATGGGCCTCGCTCGCATATGGACTGGAGTTTACAGGAGACCCGATCTTCCTCTATCGGGCGGAATCCATGTTTGGAAAGCCACTCGCCGAAATGACGCTAGATACGAAGCTCCCCAACCTAGGGAACCGCTCCGCAATGCACGCCTTGGTCGAGTTCCTACTCTCGTTTCCCTAGCGGTCCAGAGGCTACAAGCCTCAAACAAGCGAACGGCGAGGCTTGCCTGAAGTCACCATTGAGGCGAAACTCTTCTCATGCCTAATCAGACTACTACCCGCCGTTCGCTGCTGCTCACCCCCCTGCTCCTAGCCTCGATCCTAGGCGTAGCGTCGGGAAGCGAGAGCGTTCCCGACGTCATTACGTTGGAGAGAGATCAATCGCAACGGGTCGTGATCGGTATAGGGACTGTTATTTTTGAAGAGGAGCTACCGAGCGTTCGGATTGAGGTTCCCGCGAGCGCATTTGCAATCCGCGTCTGGACGACGGATGCAACAGGTGATGTCACCCTCACCGGCTCCTTCGATGGCACCCCTCCGAGGGGGTACGAGATTGGGGGCGGCCAAGTCGAAGGTGCCAACACGTGGCCAGACGAGAGCCTGCTCATCACACGAGCTGACTCGCAACCCCTGCGAGCGGGCTCGTGGACCTTCTCTATCGGTTCTGGAGATCAGCCGGTCGACATCAAGAAGTTCGTTCCGATCTCCTGCAATGTGCACTTTGAAATCCTCGAGCCAAGTCGAGCGAGCCTTAGCCCCGGGAAGCCCATAGAAATTACGCTCACACGGGATCACGGTATGCGGGCGGTCCTTACTCTTCCCGAGGGCTTCCAAGCGGACCGCAACTCCTTATGGCGAGTCGAGGCCTACTCGCCCGATCATGACATTGACTTAATTGCTGGGCCGAAGAATCCAGTCGCCGCACTCGACTTCCCCTACGCGACGTCCATTCGGGAAATCGGCTACGAGCGTGTGGAGATCAGAGGCCGGCAGATGAAGAATATTTCATTCCAAATCTATGCCCTACCAGAGCTTGAGGTGTTGGATCAAATCCCGGTCACCTTGCGACTACTCGAGGTCACCGATCTAGGAGATACAAGCGCTCCACTGCCCAGCTTCTTGCCACCGGTCTCGCCACCGATCGCGAACCCGAACAGCATGTCCGTTTTTGAGCAAGCCGCCTGCTCCACTGTTGCGATCTACGGTCCTTTCGGCGCGGGCTCAGGAACGATCCTGTCCTCGGATGGCCTCATCCTCACCAATGCCCATGTCGTCTCTGGGTCACACTTGGGATCCGGGAAAACGCCCGCCCTCGGCCAAGATGGTGAGCAATGGGCCGCGGACTACAAGGGACGCAATCGCTGGCTTCCGCGCCTTCACGGTGGATTCAACTCAGACCCGCGCTTGCCCGCCTCGCCATCTTTCGGGTTGGAGATCGTCGACTACCGCCAGGAGCTCGACTTAGCTCTCTTGCGAATCGTCTCTACACTGGATGGGCAGCCCCTTCCCAAAGGGCTAGTCTTCCCCAACATCACACTTGGTTCGTCCGCAGACATCAAACTCGGAAGTCCACTGATTTCACTTGGCTACCCCATGACAGGCGGCTCGTCGGCACTCGTTTCGATCACCCTGACGAGGGGAATCTGCGCTGGTTTTGCAGTGGAGCCTGAAGGCCCTATTATCAAGACGGATGCGGGGACACACTCGGGAGTAAGCGGCGGCACCCTTCTCAACGAGGCCGGCCACATGGTTGGCATTCCCTCAGCCTCAATCACCGATGCCAACTTCGCCGGTGGAATAGGGTTTGCCATTCCCGTGGAGTCCATCCCATCCGAATGGCTTCGCCGCGCCGGCGCCTCGATTCCTGGCAAGGAGCTACCTCAGGCCACTTTTGAGGTTGCATGCGGTTGCTCGATTGATGGTGTCGGAAGCTGCGGTAATTACATCGCACTCGAGGGCAAGTTCCACAAGATCACTAACTCGAAGGAGCTTGGCCTCGGTGTGATGGAGTGGTGTAAACGTATGGATGTGAAGGTGTTTGCAGACGGCAAACTTGTTGATGGGAATTTCCAAGCCGACTTCATTGAAGAAATTCGGTAAACGGGGCAGCCGATTTTCCCCTTGGCGCCGGGGCCGATTACATTCCGCTCCCTCCTATGTTGCAGCTCAGCCCAGACGGGCCCGTGGTCCCTTCCATCGCATTGGCGCCGGGTGGCCCCGGGTTGTCACCTCCCCGGGGCTCCCACAGATCCGGGCGTGCGCGATTAGCGCATCCGGCTCCTCAGGCTCATGGATTCGCTACGTTGCGGGGAACGTTCGAGTGGATGGCTCGGGCTGGAGGTAGGGCGTGGCGCTTGAAGAAGCGTGCCCACCAGTCCCAGTTCTTTGCAAATGCAGCGCGTGAGCGCCGCCGCAACCATTTCATCCACACGTTTCTCATTCCACTGCGGAACTTCTGGAGCGCCACCGAATTGCCGGTGATGCCGTAGTAGGCACAGTGCCCCAAAAGTTTCCGACTAAGGATCTGGTGCTGTATGCGCACGGGGAGATGCCGATTCCGTCGGCAGGCGTTGGTGCGTATTGTTGAGCGCGAGCTGCATGGTCCCTACCCTACCCAGTTCATGCAGCCTTCGCAACTGAGACCGGTAGCCCAAGTTCGCTCATCCGGTTCAAGATTCTGCAAGCCAACGCGGCCTCTACTTCTTGCGCCTTTGCATGCCGCGCGTGAAGCTTGCCGCCCAGGATCTGCTTGTAGCGAAAGAAGGTATTCTCCACGCGACCTTGTCGATAATAGCCGGACTCCTTCTTCCATTCTCTCCGCCCCATCGCGTTCACTTTGAGCACCGTCTCGTCTCGCGCCGAGAGCGGTAGCTTCGGTCCAGACACGACTGCGCCCTTCACTGGCGGCACAACAACCTTGGCGCCTCTGCCCCCAGCAGCTTCGTAGATCGCAGCTGTGTCGTAGGCCGCGTCTCCGATGAGACACGCAATGTCGCCTTCGACTTGCTTGATCAAATCAAGCCCCGTTTTTGCATCGTCCACATTCCCGTCTGTCAGGACCTGCGCCACGATCTCGCCCGCGCCATTGACGCCGATGTGTAGCTTCCTCCAACCCCGCTTTCCACGTTTGCCGTGCTTTGCAGCTGCCCATTCGCCTTGGCCGACAATTGAGAGCCCCGTGCTGTCGATGATCAAATCGATGGGCTTTGATGATACCTTTGGCTTGAGCGCGATGTTGAGCTGACGGCTTCTTCGCGAGAGCGTTGTGTGGTCAGGCGCGTCCAAGTCGAGGCCCATGATGCTCAGCAGCGATCGCAGGAAGCCTTCGGCTTGGCGCAGTGGGAGCCTGTAGACGAGGCGCAGCGTCAGGGCCGTTTCGATAGCCAGGTCCGAGTACCTGCGTGGAGCACCGCGCTTGCCGCTGCGCTTTGGAGTCCATTCGTCAATAGCGTCCTCCGAGATCCACAGGGTGATGTCGCCGCGCCGGACGAGAGCCTTGTCGTACTCGGCCCAGTTGGTGACTCGATACTTCGTCTTGTACTTCGGATGGATGCGTGAATTCATGCCTCAAGCATCGGTCGCAGATGCGCTTGCCCTAAGAAAACGACCCGCAAGAACCGCTGAACGTGGGCGTTGGTGCGTATTGTTGAGCGCGAGCTGCATGGTCCCTACCCTACCCAGTTCATGCAGCCTTCGCAACTGAGACCGGTAGCCCTAATCCAGTCATCCGGTTCAAGATCCTGCAAGCCAACGCGGCCTCCACTTCCTGCGCCTGAACATGCCGCGCATGCAGCTTGCCGCCCAGGATCTGCTTATAGCGAAAGAAGGTGTTCTCGACACGCCCTTGTCGATGATAGCCGGATTCCTTCTTCCACTCTCTCCGCCCCAGCGCGTTCACTTTGAGCACGGTTTCGTCTCGCGCCGAGAGCGGTAGCTTCGATCCAGACACGACTGCTCCCTTCACTGGCGGCACGACGACATCTGCTCCTCTGGCCCCGGCAGCTTCGTAGATCGCGGAGGTATCGTACGCCGCGTCCCCGATGACTTCCTTGATGTCGTCCTCGACTTGCTCGATCAAATCAAGCCCCGTTTTCGCGTCGTCCACGTTTGCGTCAGTCAGAACTTGCGCGACGATTTCGCCCGCGCCGTTGACACCGAGGTGGAGCTTCCGCCAACCGCGCTTTCCCCGTTTACCGTGCTTTGCAGCTGCCCATTCGCCTTGGCCGACAATTGAGAGCCCCGTGCTGTCGATGATCAAATCGATGGGCTTTGATGAGGCTTTCCGCCTGAGGGAGATGTTGAGTTGACGGCCTCTCCGCGAGAGCGTTGTGTGATCGGGAGCGTTCAAGTCGAGGCCCATGATGCGGAGCAGCGAACGCAAGAAGCCCTCGGCCTGGCGAAGTGGGAGCCCGTAGATAAGGCGAAGAGTCAGAGCCGTTTCAACGGCCGCGTCCGAGTACTTGCGCGGAGCACCACGCTTGCCGCTACGCGCTGGAGTCCATGCCTCGATGGCGTCCTCCGAGATCCACAGGGTGATGTCGCCACGCCGGACGAGGGCCTTGTCATATTCAGCCCAGTTGGTGACGCGATACTTAGTTTTGTACTTCGGATGGACTCGTGATTTCATGCCTCAGACTTCGGCTGTCATAGAGTCATTGCCTGAGAAACCGCGTTCCTGGGCGCTACGAGGCCGGGGGAATATGCACCAACGCCCAGGATGGATGTCGCGCTATGACATTGCGCGAGTGCCAGTTAATTGCGGAACGCAACAGCATTCTCAATTCCCTCCGACCAGCATGCCTGGCCACACTGTGCACCAGCGCCACCGGCATGGGCGGGCTACCCCCTTACCGGGCGGGTTTTGCACCCGCTGGATGACTAACGAAGTTTCATGAGGCTATC
>CALBMX010000063.1 GCA_937896235.1 uncultured bacterium | reverse complement strand
CTCCAGAAAGAGCTGCTCTGGTTGATTTTTCTTTGGCTAGGCATGGTGACCCTCTATGCCAGCGAGTCTCAGAGGTGGAGCATTGAAGGCCACCCTACCCCTAGACCGTATTTTTTTGGACCATCCCATGAGCGACATTCAGTTTTACAGACAGGCCGACGGGGCGTTCCTGCTCGAGTGCAAGCAGCATGTTCAGTGCAAGCTCGAGGATGTGTTTGATTTTTTTGCCGACGCCAATAATCTGGAAGCGCTCACGCCCGCTTGGCTCAGCTTCAGGATCTTGGGCAGCTCGACGCCGAAAATACAGGCTGGGACGACCCTGGACTACAGGCTGTCCGTCCACGGACTCCCACTGCGCTGGCGCAGCTTGATTACCACTTGGAATCCACCCTTTGAATTCGTCGACGAGCAGCTGAGCGGGCCCTACCGTTCTTGGATCCACCAGCACTTGTTCGAAGAGACTGAGCGGGGGGTGCTCGTAACCGACCGAGTCCGGTATAAGGTGTTTGGTGGTGCCCTGACCGAGCGGCTCTTGGTTCGCCGGGACCTGCGCCGCATCTTTCGGTTTCGCTCCGAGACCCTCGCCGAGCTCGCCCCGCGACTGGCCTCCTTTCGAGATCGAGTTTGTATCGAAGCCTACTAACGGAACCTCCCCCCTCCCCAACCTAACAAGAGCCATCCCATGACCTCTAACATCTCTCCTGAAACAAGCGGCAAAAGGAAGCGCAAGCGCCTTGCCCTGGCCGTGTCCGCGATCGCGATCGGAATCTTTATTAGCCTTGGTTCTTGTGCGACAACGGTCGAAAACCGGAACCCTATAGGTGAGGTTTTCCCCATGGTCGAGGGGACGAGTCTTGAGGGAGAGAGCGTTAGCTTGCCACTCGGTGAGCCCTCTGTTCTTCTCGTAGGCTATGTGCAAGATGCCCAGTTTGACGCGGATCGATGGCTTGTGGGTTTGATGCAAGCTACTCCACCGGTGCGGATCCTTGAAGTCCCCGCCGTGGCAGGTCTGTTTCCGCGCTTGATCGAAGATGTGATCGATGGCGGTATGCGCAATGGAATCCCGAGTGAGGATTGGCAGTCGGTCGTAACCTGCTACGGCGAGGGGGCTGACCAGATCTTGCAATTCACCGGGAACGAGAAGCCGCGCAACATGCGGGTCTTCCTTTTAGATGGCAAGGGTAAGGTGCTCTGGTTCCACGACCGTGGCTTCTCCGCCAGCAGGTTGCTCGACCTCAACCGAGCAGCTGAGGCAGCGGGAGGTTCCGATGGAAACTGAGGCGACCACGGCCCGCGGCTGGCGCGAGTGGCACGACGCTGAGCAGCCTCTGCGCATCGGGGTCTCCGCTTGCCTGCTAGGGCAGGAGGTGCGCTTCGATGGTGGTCACAAGCGCGATCGTTTTGTCACCGACATTCTCGGCCCCTTTGTGGAGTGGGTCCCCGTCTGTCCCGAGGTCGAGGTGGGGATGCCCATTCCGCGTCCGAGTATTCGCATGGTCTCCTCCGAGCTAGGGGAGCGCCTAGTTTGTCCAAAATCGGGTGAGGACTTCACCGAGGCCATGCAGGCGTACTCCCTCCAAAAAATCGAGCAGCTCAAGCTGCTTGGCCTGGATGGATATGTCTTCAAGAGGGGCTCCCCCTCGTGCGGAATGGAGCGTATCCCCGTCTACCGGAACGGTACTCCGCTGCACAAAAACGGTCGCGGCCTCTATGCCGGCATCCTCCAGGATCAGATGACGTCTTTGCCCGTGGAAGAGGAGGGGCGATTGAACGACCCTCCCCTGCGCGAGAACTTTATCGAGCGGGTCCTCTGCAATAACCGTTGGAGGGTCGCACGAAAACGCGGACTGAGCCGCGGCCGTTTGGTGCAATTCCATCAGGCCCACAAGCTGCTGCTTCGCACCCACGACGAGGGGGGGTACCGCAGGCTGGGCACGCTCGTCGGCTCGGCGGGGACGATCCCAGACGAAGAGCTCTATGAGCGCTACGGAGAGGAGTTTCAGTCGTGCTTGAGGATCAAGCCCACGGTCAAGCGGCATACCAACGTCCTGCAGCACGCTATGGGCTACTTCAAGAATCTGCTGGACTCCCAGGAGAAGCGCGAGCTGTTGACGTCCATTGAGGACTACCGTTTGGGACTAATCCCGTTGATCGTGCCCTTGACCCTCTTGCGCTTCAACATGAGACGGCACAAGGTCGAGTACCTGCTCGATCAGATCTACTTTGATCCTCACCCCAAGGAGTTGATGCTCCGCAACCACTGCTAGGCCTTCGCATGGGGAATGAAAAAAAAGAGATCGTCCCCAAGGAGCGGGTGCGTGTCCTTGTGGATCGCGCGCCGAACTCAGAGGGCGATTACATCCTCTACTGGATGACTGGGGCTCGTCGGACGACATGGAACTACGCACTCGACAGGGCCCTTGAGCTTGCGTCCGAGCTGGGCAAACCACTGCTCGTCTTAGAGGCTATTCGCTTAGACTACAGATGGGCGAGTGATCGCTTTCATCGGTTTGTACTCCAGGGAATGGCGGAGAACCAGCGGCGCTTCTCCGCCCACCAGGTTGCCTATTACCCTTTTGTTGAGACCCAAGTCGGGGAGGGCAAGGGACTGCTCCGAGCCCTAGCAGACTCGGCTTGTGTTGTTGTCACCGACGATGCGCCCGTGTTCTTTTTGCCGGCACTGTTGAGAGGTGCTGTCAGTCGCCTCCGCACGCGCCTCGAGGCCGTCGATTCGAATGGCCTGTTGCCGATGCGCGAGGCCCCAAAGGCCTTCGCGAGGGCCTATGATTTTAGACGCTTCTTACAGAAGTCCCTGGGCCCTTGGCTCTCCCAATCGCCTTGTGAAGATGCCCTTTCGAGACTCCCGACGCGGCCCTTGGTAAGCCTGCCCGCAGCTTGCACGAAACGCTGGCCCCCGGCGACCTCCGCCCTCTTGGAGGCGGGCCCCCTTGCGCTTGGTCGATTGCCTTTGGAGCACTCCGTGGGGCCGGTCAAATATGCGGGGGGAAGCACTACGGCAGAGCAGCGGTTGGAAGGATTCTTGAACGCCGGATTTGGCCATTACGCAGAGGGCAGGAATCGCCTGAGCTCCGGCGATTCGAGCGGCCTATCCGGCTACCTTCACTTCGGTCACATCTCGGCCCACGAGATCTTTCGGAAGCTAGCGCAACGAGAGGCCTGGTCTCCAGACATGCTTGGCGAGTGCACCAAGGGGAAACGCGAGGGCTGGTGGGGCATGGGAGAGAACTCGGAGGCCTTTCTTGACCAGCTCGTGACCTGGCGTGAACTCGGGTTCAACAACGCAGTGCTCGGAGCCAACTCGAGCTCCTACTCGTCCATTCCGGAGTGGGCTCGAGTGAGCTTGGAGCTGCACAGCGGGGACGCTCGTCCCTATCGGTATGACCTAGCCACCTTGGAACAAGCGGGCACCCATGACGACCTGTGGAATGCTGCCCAAGAGCAGCTTCGCCAGCAGGGAACCATCCACAATTATCTACGCATGCTCTGGGGGAAGAAGATCTTGCATTGGTCGCGCTCTCCAGAGGAGGCATTCGAAATCATGGTCGAGCTCAATAACAAATACGCCATGGACGGCCGCGATCCTAACTCCGACAGCGGCATCTTGTGGACCCTAGGAAAGTTCGATCGGGCTTGGGGACCCGAGCGTCCCGTCTTTGGAAAGGTGCGCTACATGACCTCGGAAAACACGCGCAAGAAATTAGGGGTCGGCCCCTACATCGCAGAGTGGCTCGGACCTCGGCTGGATAGCCTGCTGCCCTAGATCGAGTGAGGGGGAAGCTGCTTGCTACCTCCTCCCGAGCACCCGGACACCATCGAGTATCTTGGGATCGTTCCGCGCGCGCCCGTAAGACTCCGGTCGACCGCGAAACAACTCTTCGGCATTGCGCTTGAGATTGCCGAGGGATGCGCGAATCGCCTCGCGCCTATGTTTAGGTCCATCGGGGATGCCCTCGAGATCGAAACCAAACTGGCGAACGATCAAATAGCTGACCCACTCGCCTCGCCAGTCTTGGACCGGCAGGAAAACGTCGCGCCCAGCGAGCCAATAGAAGTCTTCGCTCTTGGAGTAAATGTCCGTGTAGAGCACCCCCCCGTCGCTGAAGCGGTTGAGGATGCAGAGTAGCGTCTCGTAGGTTGAGAACGGGAAGGGGAGGTCGCACTCGAAGCTGAGCCTCAGGGTCGAAAAGGGGCGGCCGCTAGGATCCCGACCGATGTAGTAGCTTCCGTCTAGTGGGAAGATCTGCTCGTAGTCGGCCCCGACGTTGTTCGGGTACTCGCGGTAGTCGTTTTCGACGGCCTTGATCGTCGCCAAGTCGGACTGCAGTAGGGCTGCCGACTGTTCCAGTAGAGCCGGCACGGTTATGTCTTTCCAGGGCGCACCTTGCTCTTCGTCCAGGGGCCATGCTGCGGCGAACAGGAGGCCATCGTCATTCTGATCTTTGGTGGGAGACCAGGCCTCGCGCTGAAGGCTGCCCGCAAGGAGGAGTTGGCTGACTCCTACGCCCCAGTCTCTATCGAGTTCGGGCGCTTCTTCAAGCAGCTCGGCGAGCCATGGTTGGCACGCCTCGGGCTCAAGCATGGAGGCTTTTGCGACCAGATCGCCAAAGCACTGGTAGCGGTCCCCATCCTTCGTCTTTAGGTCGAATCGCAGGGCGAGCAAGTTGCGCATCTCGACAAGCAGATCGCGACCCTTGTGAGTGCGTGGCTCGGGCAAGAGCCAGCCCAGGTCGAAGGTGCTCTCCGAGAGAAGCTCCCAGCGCAGGATCGAAGGTTCCACTTCGAAGAGGCTCGGCTCATCGCCAGTGGTCGCAATCGGCGTGGATAGCAGAGTGACGATCCCCATCGAGCTCGCCAGAGAGGCGGCACTCAGGGGCCGGGTCATTGGGCCACCTCCTGTTCCTCGAAGAACTTACCAAGAGCCTCTAAAACCAGAGCGGGTTGCTGCTCGTGGGGGTAGTGCCCCGTCGCCGGCAGGATGACGAGTGTGGAGTTGGGGATCTCCTCTGCGAAACGGCGACCGTAGACAGCTGCGGAATAGGCTGCGTCTTGTTCACCCCACACCACTAGGGTCGGACTTGGAATCGTAGGGATCCCCGCTTCCCGGGCTCCGGTTTCGTCTACAACCAAGTCGATCATCGCGGACCAGTTGTCGGAGTTCTCGCAGACGAGAAAGAACTCCTCGACGCGGTCCGGAGGCAGCTGGCCGAAATGTGGTTCCAAGGCACTTTGGATTCGCTCGCGTGAGTTGAGTAGCCAACCGTATTTCGCCAGGGAGTTGTCGCGCATCACCAGCTCCTCGGGGAGCCAGTCCTCGTCGCGGCGGGTGTAACCGGAGCTGTCGAGCAGAGTCAGGCTGGCAATCTTCTCGGGCGCATTCAGCGCAGTCCGCCAGGCGAACTCGCCTCCGTAAGAGGAGCCCACCAAGTGTACTTTCTCCAATCCCAAGGCCTCGATGGCGGCCTCGACAAAACGCGCGCAGACCTCAAAGGTATAGGGTGCTGCATCTCCGGGAGCGATGCCGTGGCCGATCACTTCCATCGCATAGACATCACGTAAGGAGCTGAGGCCGAGGGTTACCGGGCGCTCGGTGCCGTGGATGATTTCGGTCCAGGTAGAGAGGCTAGAAGGTGTGCTGTGGACA
>CALBMX010000062.1 GCA_937896235.1 uncultured bacterium | reverse complement strand
ATGCCATCGGTTGCCATTGCTCAGACCTGTCCAAGAACCCCGTGAACGCTTACCTCCAACGTCCCCTCTCCCTAGCTAGCAACATCCAATGAACACGATCTCGTTTAAACAACTCGCCACTGGTTTGGCACTTTTCGGCGCCATCGCCGGCACGTCCCAGGATTCTTCTGCCCAGAACATCCTTGTGTTTGATAACTCAAATCACAAATCCGCGGAACTCGCGGCCAACTTGCTGTCACCGGGAAACGTGACGCTCGCAACCTCTGCCAATTTCGAGACACTCATCCCGTCCCTGCCATGGGATCTGATTTTGGTCAGTAACCCGACAACCAAGCCCTCCAGCTGGGCGCCACTCGCCTCGTTTGTTACGAGCGGCGGAAGGGTCGCCATGTCCCACTGGGATTTCGACTTAACAAGCTACCCAGGAATGTCTGCGCTAGTCACCGCTTTTGAGGTCGTCAACGCCGGGTCCATTTCCACATCGGGTCAGACGCTTACCGACTCCCTCACCACCTCTATTTTTAGCGGGATTCCAACGCCTATCATTGACTGGCACAACCACTGGGGTGATGACGGTGATGTCTTTACTCCCGTCGGCTCCGCTATTGGAGTCGCGCACTTCGGTAACCCAGCTGCACCGACCATGGTTCTTGGCAACGCGGGCCGCACTATGGTCATGCCTGTCTTTGATGAGCTCGGGGATACCTACATCACGCCGGGCCTCGACATCCAGATCTGGCAAAACGTCTCCAACCTCCTCCTCGGTGGCGGCTCAGGCTCCTGCACTTCGCGTGCAGGTGTCCTTGGTACAAACCCCAAGGGTTATGACTGCGTCTTCCCGCCGTTCGCTGGCTCAAACTGGCTTGCAACGATTGATACGGTCCCTGTTGCCGGAACTGCCACGATTGGCACCATTATCGCCGTCAGTCTTAGCGGTGGCATCGACAACATCCCCCTCTTCGGATACGAGATGCTTGCTCTTCCTCCTTATTCACTAGATGTCGCAAACGGATCTCACTCGATACCGATTCCCGCTGCGATCTCTGGCTTCGGACTAGCGACTCAAGGCGTTCGACTAGAGACCGACGCGCTCGGTAACGTCACTATCGTCTTGATGAACGCACAAGATGTCGTGATCGGCTAAACAACTCTGGAGTGGTGCTCTCTTGGAGTGCCGCGGCATGCGCCTCCCTTCGGCCGGTTTCTCCGGCTAAAGGGAGGCGCTTTTGTGCCTTGCGCATTCGATGGCGGGCTCGTCTCCCTGCTGTTGGGCTGGGCCTCCATCATCCCCGATTGGATCTGCACCAAAGAGACCGCACAAAAAATCAACCAGCTCCCCAGGGCTAAAGCCTGCCCGAGCTCCCAATAGGGCCATACCTGAGACCTCCACATCTAAGCTATGCCAAAGGTCCGGTCCAGGCGACGTGTTCTCCACGCCGAGGGCATGGATGAGATAGCACTCATCTTCGACGTCGTCGCTCTTCCAATCGCCGGCGGTTTCCGTAAAGACGTAGCGCCCGTGCAGGATGCCGCCCTCAAGGAAGGGCGTGAAAGGCAGACCTAACGTCAAGACGCTGGCGCCCCCTACGCGGCCGGCGACAATTCCGGCCTCGGCATGGGCGCCCGCGCCAACAAGAACGTGGGCCAAGTCCGTTGCATGAAAACCTGCGCTCAGCTCAAGGCCCACGCTAGCTGCCAGAGTGAAGCAGTCGGCCAAGTCGCGGCCGCGATTCGCAAGATAGCCGTCGGACGCACAACCACTAAGTAAGAAGGAGCAGAGTCCAAGCCGGATGACCTGAAGGTTTGACATTGGAATACGGTACAGCACTTAGGGGGGAGCTCCAAAACGAAGTCTCCTGCGCAGAGATCGACGAAGCGGCCCCACATCTCCCCCGCTAATCTGGCTCCGAGAGCTTCAAAAGGCGCGAGCTCCTCCACTCCGATAGCCGCTTTGTCGCCCACTCTTCCGAATGCATCCCGCATCTCATCACAGGATTCCTTAGCCCTCGGATAGATGCTCCTTACTTCTTGGATGCAAGTTCGACTTCAAGCCACGCTTTCCAAGCGGTGTCGAAATCTGCAAATGACCAATCCCAAAGTTCGCGGAATGAGCGCCTTTGCAAGCCGTCCAAATCGTCGCCCGTCGGATACCCCTCGCTATCGAGCTGCCCCTTAAGGATACCCAAGAGCTGCGCAAAACGATCGGGATGAGCATCCAGTAAAAAGCGGACGCGACTCCAGCAAGAGACCGCCTCCAACTCGGTCAACGAACCAAGTGTTCGCTTCTTGAATAACTCTGCCATACGGGGCTCTTCCTTCTTGAGCAGCTCTCTCCGTTCACCAATCCAATCGTCGTTGCGAATGTCCTCATTGAGCGTGCCCTCTTCCCCCTCCGTGGTGATCGAAGTGGGCTCGGCCTCGCGCTCCATTGCGAGGGCTAATCCTTCGTCCAACCAAATCGGTGGCTGATAGGAGAAGTGCTTATAAGCTGCCAAGAACATGTGGCCCAAGTTGTGGGCCACATGCGGCCAGAGCCACTGATCCTTACGCAAATCGGAATCGGATGCAGGGCATGACGCAACCAACTTATGCGGCTCGCGAAAGTGCCAACGCAGGGAACCTGTGACCGTCGCCCCCATGTGCTCCTTAGTGAATAGTTGGTGCGTGGAGAGGCTCTGATGAAGGTAGATCTCAAACTTGTCCCCCTCTCCGAGATAGAGCCCATTCCCCATATAGGGGCCCTCCGCAGCACGCGTCTTCGGAAAGTCCTCGGGCTCGTGCTGGATGATCTCGAGGAAGCGCCCCAAGAGCTCTTCACCTCGCATCGCATACACGTGGATCTGAAGCTCAGCGTCCATCTTCTTTATCTTCTTCGGCAGCTTAATTCCCGCAGCACGCATGCGCTGAAAGTAAGGCTCTAGTCGCTCCTGATCCGCGCGTTTAAGAGAGTCTCCGCTCAAGCTCGATGCCCAGCGGAAGTTTGGCGTCTCGATAAAGACCCAGCGACTGGCGACGAGGTTGGCTCGAAACGAGTCGCTACCGTCCCACGCCCCTGGTCCGATCGCGATAGGCTCGTGCGCGATGATCCCCAGCTTTTCAAGGATCGCGGGGTCATTCTCACACCACTTGCAGATCCCCTCTTCGCTCTTATCCGTAGGACTTCGGGTACCGGATGCGAAGGCAGATGAACCCACGAATAAGGGCCCCCAGAGGGCAAGCAGCAGAGTGATCATGCGGAAGATTACGGCCATACTCCTGATCCTAGCAGCGTTCGAGTTCCAATGGCGGAGACCGGAGCGTTGAACATGCGAAATCAACCAAGTCATCGGGCCGCGTTTTCGTACCACCCGCCCCCAGCCCCCCCCCAGAGCGCCTGTGGGCTAGACCTGGGTGGCGAAGGACTGCTCGCTGTTGCACGTGGACCCCATAAGGCCCCGCTCCATGGACCCTGGTGTCCGGCAGCGAGCCTGGGGGGGTGGGCCCTCCCAAACCCTGGTGATCCACCTATATACTGCGGTCGGGGACCAGCAATCGAGTGTTTGAGCGGCAATGCCCCACAGAAGCCTCGCTCCGGGCCCGCCCCGCCTTACATCGGGAATCCGCTCCGGGGAGAGGGCTCCATTCGCGCTCTCAGGCCCATGGCGCTTCTCTTGGAGCCCCAACGGTCGATCTACGTCCCCACCTAGCAGGCGGCTTTGGAGTGCCACAGGATCCCAGCGAGGAGGCCTCCGATGACACTGCGCGCATCTATCCTTTGCGAAAGCAGCCTCCTCAAGGAGGGGGCTATCCGGTAGTGGTGTTTGCAGACGAGAGGTCTGGGGAAGAGATCTAAACTCAAAGTCCCTTGCCAAGAGACTTCGAAATACGGCCCGGGGCTACGAACCTGATCCTACTGAGCCTTGTCGCCGCAAAATTAGCTAAGCAAGGAGGCTAGGCTGTCCGTGAAATAGGGAACCTAGGCCCTTTAGGGTACGTCCGAGAGGCATAGGCTATTCAGCTTTTCGCCACCCCCCTCTCCTCCGAAGCCCCCCTCATGCGCCTACAAAACGCTTTCCGCGCCCTTTTGGGCCTTAGTGTACTTACTGGATTTCCCCTTACGGCTAATGCCCAGGTAAGCCACGGAGGCCTTCCTCCCTCGTCGTTTGACTCGATTCTGACCAGCGCCGTCCCAACAGAGGTGATGCCTACAGTTGACGTTTGGAGGCTTATGGCTGAAGACGAGGTCGCTCCGAAGAACCAGGCCTTTCGCTTTGGCGATGAAATCTCTGTCGATTTCACAATGGGCAACAGTGGGGTCTGGGACACGCTCGCCAATGGCGATCGCGTGTGGCGTTTGCGTATCGAGTCGCACGATGCATTTTCGCTTAGCCTGATCTTTAGCGATTTTGAGCTTCCGATGGGTGCCGAACTCTACGCCTATAACGACGGCAAGGAAGACATCTACGGACAGTACAACAGCTCCAACAACAAGAACGACCGCATGTTCGCGATTCAGCCCCTAGAGGGCGACGCGATGACCTTGGAGTACTTCGAGCCGGCTGGCGTTGTCGCCCCCGGCTCCATCTCCATTGGCACGGTGGTTCACGACTACCGAGATGTGTTTGCCATGGTTGAAGAGCAGTTCGCCAAAGCATCCGGTGGCCCGAAAGCTGCCGGCGCTTGCAACAACGATGTCAACTGCCCTGAGGGCGCGCCTTGGGGAGATCAGATCCGAGCCGTAGCCGCCATCTTCATCGGTGGAGGCCTCTGCAGTGGCTCGATGATCAACAACACGGCAAACGACGGGACGCAATATTTCATCACCGCAAACCACTGCGGCAACATGGGGAGCGCTACCTTCCGCTTCAACTATGAGAAGTCGGGCTGCGGAACGGGCACGGCCCCTACGAACATGTCCGTGCAAGGCTCTACCTTGATGAAAGCTAGCGCTTCTGGCGACTATCGCTTGATCAAGATTACCGGCGCCATTCCGCCTAGCTATAACGTGTTCATGGAAGGTTGGGACCGCAGCAATGTGACTCCCCTCAATACCATTGCGATCCACCACCCACAAGTCGGTCCCAAGAAGATCAGCTTTGACTTCAACGCGCCGGCAAAGTCGGGCGGAGATTGGCGCATCCTCCAGTGGGACGACGGTGTCACCGAGCCAGGTTCATCGGGCAGCCCGCTCTTCTCTAACAACGGACTCTTCATCGGCGCCCTCTACGGCGGAGCTGCAACCTGCAGCTTTCCCTATGACGACTACTACCCGCGCTTTGGCAACAACTTCAGTGCGCTTAGCCCATGGTTAGATCCCGTTGGAAGTGCACCACAGACGCTCCTTGGGATCGACCTTGCCGGTGGTCCTCCCCCCCCGACATGTGGAAGCACACAAATTGGTCTCAGCGCCGGCGGGGCAAACGTCCTCTCCTTGAACACTGCGGATTCACCTAAGCTTGGAACGACAATCAACCTCGTCTCCAGCGGCTATAACGGCAGTCCAACAGCGATCTTGATCCTGTCGACCTCGAATCCGGCGAACCCTCTACTTGGAGGGACGGTCTTCGTCGACCACCTGAATCCCTTTGCGACGATCCCTGTCGGCACTTCGGGCGGCATCGGCATCTACGCCCTTGCGCTTCCAGGCGCACCAAGCCTGGCCGGCGTCACGGGCTATTGCCAGATGGCCGCGCAAGACGCGACCCAAGCCTTCGGTTGGGCCTTCACCAATGGCCTGGGACTTACGTTCTGCCCATAACCCAGCTGCTCTGAGGGGAACGCCCCGCAAATAGCTCGAGGCCTCCAGTCGCACATATGCAACTGGAGGCCTCGAGTCCAATTCACCGAAGTGGATTCCGCCCCGTCGGAGCTTACAGAAACCCGCATTTAGGGGAGAACTCTTGGTGGAATCTAGGGTTTCAAGCTCCGCTTGGACTCGTGATCGTAGTGTCTAAAGATTACTCCGCACGATTGAAGCCAGCATGTATGCTGAACAATCTCGAACCGTCCATCACCCCAGCCCCCCCTCTAAATGACGAACTTGAAGTTACCACTTCTAGGCGCTCTCGCTTTATTTGTTGCCGGACTCTCCGGCCACGCGCAAATCGAACGCCTCTCCCTCGATCAGATGGTCCAAAAAACTGACGACACCCTCTTTGCGGAAATCATCTCCAAGGAAGTAATTCGCATCGATCACGCCACCGACGGCGCGGAACTCTACTTTACACACCTGACGCTACAAGGGACCTCCCTTGCGAACGGCGACTCCAGAACCGTCGTCGTCACTTTTCCCGGCGGCTTCGTGAATGAGACAGATGGCGTTTGGAATTCCGAAGCGCCTTCAGACGATGACGTCAAGGTCGGCAACAAAGTCGTCGCCTTCTACAAGCACCTTGACAATGCTGGTGGCGATTTGGAGTGTAACTTCCTTTACGCCTCCCACGGCGGTCTCTATCGCACCGTTGACAGTCCTGCTGGCACGGTGGTCATGGGCCGCGGGGAAGGTTACGCGATTCAAGGCAACACGCGTTTGAGCGAGCTAGGGACTGCGGTCACCACACTCGTAGAAGCTGCAAAGAAGGAGGCAAAGTAATGAAACTCACCAACTTGATTCTCCCCCTAGTTGCCTTGGGTACAGCGGCGGTCCTTCTCACACCTGGGGCATCGGAAGGCTACTCCCTTATCGGGGGTTCTCTAAGCCAGAGCCAACGCGATATCCGCACGTTCAACAACTTCACAGACGCCTCGGCAAACGATAACCAGACCCCGGACGCAAACTTCCCCGGGCATCAGGGCGCGGTGATGGCTATTTGGAAGGCCGGCATCGAATGGGGCAGCGAGCTGCACGGCAATGGAGATGGCGACCCTCACCAGCCCTTTGGGTTGGGATCCGGTGGAGCCAACTTCGACCCATCAATGCAAGGTAGTGCAACAGGTGTTGGCGGCACAAACGACAACATCCACTCAGGTCTTTCTGGTGGGTCCGGAGGCGTGCTCGCATTTACAGAGACCCCGATTAGCAACGGCTGGCGAATCCGCTACTACGAAAGTTGGACCTGGGCCGATGGCCCTGGCACCAGTATCCCAGGAAGCCAAATCGACCTACAGGGAGTTGCGTGCCACGAGTACGGTCACGCCTTGGGTTTGGGCCACTCTACGGTCGGCGGTGCAGTGATGTATCCTTCGATCAGCGGGACGGGTGTTGTGACTCGCTCGATCGAAAACGATGACATTGCTGGCATCAAGGCTGTCTATGGAGTGGCGGCGGCTAACAAGCCGCACATCAGCGGGTATTCGGTCACGGGCAACACGCTTACTGTGACGGGCACCGGTTTCGATGGCACCGGCAACGAGGTCTGGTTCACTCAAGCCTCGGCCGGTGGCACCGGAAACCCCATCAAGGTCACCGGCCTCTCATCTAGTGGCACGTCGATCACGGCATCTATTCCTGGCGGTGCAGGGCCCGGTGACATTTTGGTCCGCCGGAACAGCACTGCGCATTCGGGCCTCTCCAACGCCTTCCCCTACAATGGGACCGGTGGCGGTGGCCCGACTTGTGGCATCACCCTCATCGGAGTCGGAGCGGGAGGTGCCAACATCGGCTCTCTCAACACTGCCGATTCGCCTGTCCTTGGTCAAACCGTGAACCTCGTCGCCTCTGGTTTCAATGGTACATCAGCCGGCACTCTGATCCTGTCCTTCGGGGCACAGACAACTCCGATACTTGGTGGCACGATCTTTATCAATTACTTGAACCCAGTCGCCAAGCTCCCCATTGCCATCAGTGGCGGCTTGGGCATTTTTCCTCTGATGCTCCCCTTGACCCCTTCCTTGGCGTACCTCTCCGGTTACGCACAGGTAGGAACGTTTGATCCTACCCAGACTCAGAGTTGGGCCTTCTCGAACGCAATGGAGTTGACTTTCTGCCCCTAGTCAGCCCCGAAGCAGGCATCTTCTAGGTTCGCGTCCATCGCTCTTTTTAGGCGGTTGACGCGAACCGTCATTTTCTATCTACTTGGAATCAAATCTGGGCTTGCCCAAAGCACGTTCTATAGCTATCCTTCTCGCCCCTTCGTCGGCAATCGAGTCGACGGAGCCACTTCGGCGGAGAGGTGGCAGAGCGGCTTAATGCGCCAGATTGCTAATCTGGTGACCCCTTCGGGGGTCCGGGGGTTCAAATCCCCCCTTCTCCGCCATTTTCTCCCATGCGAATCAAGCAACGCACAGCGATCCTTGCAACCCTTCCCCTCGCGCTGGGTCTTTCCAGTTGTGCAGTGGAGAAAACCCTCACGATCATGAGTGAGCCCCCTGGAGCAGAGGTTCGCCTAGGAGATACGTCCCTCGGCCAGACCCCCGTAACTGTCGATTTCCTGCACTATGGGACGCAGCGACTGGGGGTGTACTTGGAGGGATACGATCGTATTGAGCGCGACCTTCGGATCCGTGCGCCTTGGTACGGGCGCTTCCCGATGGACTTCGTCTCCGAAGTCCTTCTTCCCATTGGCTGGGAAGATCATCGCGTCGTGTTTCTGGATCTAGAGGCGTCACCCGTCCGCCTCGATTTGGATGAGTTCGAGTTCGTGCGCATGCGCGCAGAATTCTTTCGGACGGCGACCGACTCGCCTCCAGTTGATCTACCGCCGCGCCCCGCAGACAAGACCAGCCTGATCGACGCTACGCCGATTGGCTCGTCGTGGTAGTCGAACTAGAAAATCTCACGGGCCGACGCGCCCTGGTCATGGGATTCGGCCGCTTCGGCGGAGGCCTAGGCGTCACCAAGTATCTATTAGAATGCGGTGCGCACGTCACGGTCACGGATTTGTCAGAAGAGTCCGCGCTCGCCGAATCCATAGCGTGTCTGAACGACGAGCAGCAGAAAGCGATCACCTGGAAATTTGGTCCTCACGACCCAAGCGATTTCACAAGCGCAGAGATTGTAGTGGCCAACCCCTCCGTCCCCACCTCGGACCAAAACCTGGTGGCCGCGCGAAAATCTGGCGCGTGGGTCACGACCGATATCGAGCTCTTCCTAAGGCTCACCGACATGCGCTTGGTCCTCATCACCGGAACTCAAGGGAAAAGCTCCACCGCTAAAATGACGGCTGACCTTTTGAAGAGTGCGGGATGCGATGTTCACCTCGGCGGAAATATTGGGGCGTCGTTACTACCCACTTTGCGGAGTACGCATACCCCGGAATCAATCGCCGTCCTCGAGCTCTCCTCGTATCAACTCGAAGGACTACCAGACGATGTGGCACTCGCTCGAGCTCAAGTGGTGGGCATCACGAATCTCCTGGAAGATCACCTAGCAAGGCATCAAACTTTGGAGCGCTACCACCGCGCAAAAGTCCGTATTTTGGACTTACTTCTCGAGGGTGGCACAGCGATCATCCCCCTGGCTGACTTAGGCAACCCACCCCTCCAAGGCGAGATGGCCAATCGGCTCCAAAAGACACATTGGATGCCGTTTTCGGCACATTCCGAGCGAGCAGAGCTTTCCCTCTCTGACGGCCAATTCACGCGACATGGCGTCGCCATAGCAGCCACAAGCGAGCTCGCCCTACCAGGATCTTTCCAGCAGCTCAACGCACTGGTGGCCATAGGAGTCGCCTTAGCCCTAGGCATCTCGCCCGAAAAAGTCAGGGAAGCAATTCCAACGCTCAAGGGCCTTCCCCACCGGGCTCAAGACCTCGGCCTAATCGCCAACGCTCCGTTTGCGATTCGCGTAATCGATAACGCCGTATCAACAACACCCGATTCCACACAATCCGTCCTAGAATCACTTCCCGGTCCGCTGACGTTATTGGTGGGAGGCCGCTCCAAAGGGCAAGACCTCACACGCCTAGCCGCCTCTTGCGAAGGGCGCGTAGCCCACGTCCTTTGTTTCGGAGAGGCAGCTCACGAGTTACAAAAAGCATTCGTCTCAACTGTCCCTTCGAGCACAGCCTTCACCAAAATGGAAGATGCGCTTCAAAGTGCGATTGGCGCGCACGCTAGCCCGACGATACTTTTCTCGCCAGCTTGCTCCAGCTTTGATGCGTTCTCCAACTTCAAACAACGGGCCCTCGCCTTTCGCAGCGCCCTTGGTTTTTCAACAGAAGCCAACTCGTAGCATTCAAGTCCAACTTTGCCCTCGACGACGCCCTACGGATGGGCTATAGAAGGACCCTATGCAGTGCGAAATCTGCCAAGAAAACCAAGCATCCGTCTATGTGACGGACCTGATTGCAGCCCCCGAGACTCCTCACGGCGAACTCGGTGAGGTGTCGTTGCGTCACATGTGCTCGAGTTGCGCGGCCGATCTCAATCTGCCCCATGGCCAGCTTCCCGGCCAGAATAAGGCGATGCTGTTCAAGCTACTGCAGAAGACGGCTAAGGCCTCAAAAACTCCTTCCGGCCCCTCGTGCAAATGTGGAATGACTCTGCAGGAGCTTCGCACCCAAGGGCGACTGGGCTGCCAAGAGTGCTATCAAGTCTTTCGCCCTTACCTCGTGCCACTCTTCCTGCGCATGCACCAGGCAACGGAACACACGGGCAGAGCACCCGGCACTGACGCCAAAAAAGTCGCTCTCACCGCACGAATGGAAAAGCTACGGGACCTGTTAGGCGTGGCCATTCGCGACGAAGATTACGAGGATGCAGCGCGGCTTCGCGACGAGCTAACCCAGCTCGAATCTCAGTCCTCGAAGTAAATCGGGCGACAACGAGTGGCGGGGATGTGCTTTCTCACCAAACTTTTTTCGGCAAGAGGCAAAACTGTTTTTGCGCCCCTTACGGCCTAAAAAGAAGCACTCGCGCCGCCCGCGCTTAGGATCCCTCAAACCCTAAGTCCTTCCCAAGTAATCACCTGCGAAGGGTTTAGCGAGAGTTTAGGGCCGCTACCCCCAAAAGCGCGTAGACCACTTTTGCGACCCTAGGCGCTAGGGCTTACCAAACCACCCCTTGGACCCTAAAGACATGGGCCTATATTGCCGATTGCAGGACTTCCACCTGCTCTTGCAACACCCCGCCACGTTGGCAGGGTGAGGCTTCTAACAGCGACTACTAAAAGGATCCCAATGTTCGATCGTTTCACGGACCGCGCCAAGAAGGTCATGAACCTGGCCCGCCAAGAGGCCCAGCGTTTCAACCACGAGTACCTCGGTACCGAGCACGTTTTGCTTGGTCTCGTTCAGGAGGGTAGTGGCGTCGCCGCTAACGTCCTGAAAAACATGGGCGTAGACCTCAACCGCATTCGCGCGGAAGTCGAGAAGCTCGTCAAGAGTGGACCGTCGATGGTCACCATGGGCCAGCTGCCCTTCACGCCTCGCGCTAAGAAGGTCTTAGAGCTCTCCATGGAAGAGGCACAGAACCTCGGCCACAACTACATCGGCACCGAGCACCTACTGCTAGGCCTGATCAAAGAGAACGAGGGCATCGCCGCAAAGGTGTTGACCAACTTGGGCGTCAAGCTTGAGGATGTTCGCGAAGAGGTGCTCGAGTTCTTGGGCGCCGATCCGACGGACGAGGACGACGACATTGAGACGTCTGACGATATCGGCGGCGAAAGCGCCGGCGGCGGCAAGAGCAAGACGCCCGCCTTGGACTCCTTCGGCCGCGACCTCAGCGAGCTCGCCCGCAACGGGACCCTCGACGCGGTCATCGGTCGCGAGAGCGAGATCGAACGCGTCATTCAGATCCTCTCCCGTCGCCGCAAAAACAACCCCGTGCTTCTCGGCGAGCCCGGCGTCGGTAAGACCTCGATCGTAGAGGGCCTCGCCCAAATGATCATCGCCGGCACCGTCCCCGAGATCCTGCGCGACAAGCGCATGGTCGTCCTCGACCTTGCATTGATGGTCGCCGGTACCAAATACCGTGGCCAATTTGAGGAGCGCATCAAGGCCGTCATGACGGAAGTCCGCCGCGCGGGCGATGTCATCCTCTTCATTGACGAACTTCACACGCTCGTCGGAGCCGGTGGAGCCGAAGGTGCTATCGACGCGTCAAACGTGTTGAAGCCCGCACTCTCTCGCGGCGAGATCCAGTGCATCGGCGCGACGACCCTAGACGAATACCGCAAGTTCATTGAGAAGGACGGCGCCCTCGAGCGTCGCTTCCAATCAGTCATGGTCGACCCGCCCAGCCCCAAGGAGACCGTCGCGATCCTGCGCGGCTTGCGCGACCGCTACGCCGAACACCACCAAGTAGAGTACACCGATGAAGCCCTCGAGACGGCTGTTGAACTAGCCACACGCTATATCAACAATCGCTTCCTTCCCGACAAAGCGATTGACGTAATCGACGAAGCCGGTGCGCGCATTCGCATCAGGAATATGGTTGCTCCGCCGGACATCGCCGACATCACGAAAGAGGTCGAGAAGCTCGACGCCGCCAAAGAAGCTGCCGTTCAAAACCAGCAGTTTGAGGAGGCGGCCGCCCTGCGCGACCAGGCCTACCAGCTGCGCAAGAAGCGCGAAGAGATCCAAAAGACATGGCGCTCGGAACAAGCTGAGAAAGAGGCGCACGGAATCGTGGACGCCGAGGTAATCGCAGAGACCGTCTCCAAAATGACGGGGATCCCACTCACACGCCTCGAAGAGGCCGAAGCTGCGCGACTACTCAAAATGGAAGAGGAGCTCGCCGAAGTGGTCATCAACCAGGACGACGCCATCAAGGCCATCGCGCGTGCCGTTCGCCGCTCACGCTCGGGGCTCAAGGACCCTCAACGTCCCATGGGAAGTTTCATCTTCCTCGGGCCATCCGGTGTTGGCAAAACCTATCTCTGCAAGCAGCTTGCGAAGTTCATGTTTGACGACGAAGAGGCCGTCATCACTATGGACATGAGCGAGTTCATGGAGAAACACAACGCCTCTCGCCTAGTCGGAGCGCCTCCGGGTTACGTCGGCTATGAAGAGGGTGGACAGCTGACCGAAAAGGTCCGCCGCCGTCCTTACTGCGTGGTGCTTCTCGACGAGATCGAGAAGGCTCACCCCGACGTCTTCAACATGCTTCTACAGGTGATGGAAGAGGGGCGCCTTACGGACTCCTTTGGCCGTCACATCGACTTCCGCAACGTGATCTTGATCATGACCAGCAACCTTGGTTCGCACGTCATGAAAGCGGGCTCTTCCCTTGGCTTCGGCAAGCCAACGACCACCGAGAGCAACGTAGACCGCAAGGAGAAGATGAAGATCGATGTCATGCACGAGGTCGAACGACACTTCCGCCCCGAGTTTTTGAACCGCGTCGACGAGCTGGTCATTTTCAACCCGCTCGAGAAAAAGGACATCGCCAAAATCGTTCGCCTACAGTTGGTCGAGGTCTTTAATCGCGTCCGCGACCGCGGCATCACGATCGAGATCGCCGAGGACGGTATCGACTTCTTGATGACCAAGGGATTCGACGAGAACTATGGCGCCCGTCCTATGCGTCGCGCGATTGAGCGCTACATCGAAGACCCGCTTGCAGAACAAGTTCTGCAGCCCGATTTCGATGCAAAGAAGCCACTTTTGATCACCGTCGAAGGGCCCGTTGAAGAAGCGGAAGGTCTGTCATTCGTTCAAACCGAACCGATTGCTGCTATCGCCGCAAAGAAGGAAGAGGCCGAAGCTAGCGCCGAAGAATAGGCCGCTAGATAAATAATCGCCAACGGGGGCGGAGAAGGGCCTTGCAAGGTCGCTTCTCCGCCCCCTATCCGTTCCCGTGTGAATTAGAATCAAGCGGGCCGCGAAACTTGGTACTAAGTAC
>CALBMX010000061.1 GCA_937896235.1 uncultured bacterium | reverse complement strand
CGCCTATTCGCACTTTGTTCGAGGCCGGACCTTGCTTCAAAATTTCAAGCCCTTCCAAGCGCGAGCCGCCATGCGTGAAGCGCTGCGAATCGAACCCGGCAATACGGATTACGTGGAGTCCTTTCTGCTCGCGGATCGCTGCTGCCGCGTGGTCTACCTGCCCCAACTATTACTAAGCCTTGTCGTTGCTCGGATTCCCGGTGGTTTCATCGGTCTCTGGATTACGTATATCGTCACCTCACGCGCCCTCTTGCATTTCGAGGTCAACGCGTACCTGACCGCATTTGTTGTCTACGGCTACCTCGCCCTTGTTCTTTACTCTTGGGTGGCGGACCCCATCGTCGACCTCTGGATCAAGTTTCGTCCCGCCAAGTTTTAAGCACCCTCGGGCTCCTCAAAAATGAAAAATCAAGTTGTCATCCGGGCCCTCCAGCAAGCCCTAGAGACCGATCGACTCAACGGCGATCTCTGGTTGCACTTGGCCACACTTCAGCGCGAAGACGGCCTGTTTGAAGAGGCGCTTAGCTCCGCGCGAACCGCAGCAGAGATGGCGACGACCCGGACGGCTGGGCGTAAATTGCTAGTGACCTTGCTTCGCGAAGCTGGCAGGTTCGACGAAGCCCTGATGCGCGCGGAGTCCCTACTTGCCGAGCTAGGCTCCGAGGGCGCGGATAGCCGTGAGCTCCGATCGGAGTTGGCGATAATCCAAACAGCTCGCGGGCAAACGGAAGAGGCGTCCGAGCTCCTCGCGGGCGAGCCCCAGGCCATCGCCATGGGCCCCGGGGACGAAGAGCAGAGCCTTGCCGACTGGGCCTCCCAGTTCGCCTGGGGAGACCTCAAACTGTCGTTAGATGACGTGGTTGGGCTCGCCGATGTAAAGCGCCAGATCAACCTTCGGATCCTAGCTCCGTTCAAACAGCCGGAGATCTTTGAAGCATTTGGACGGAGTGGCGGTGGAGGTATCCTTATGTACGGCCCGCCGGGCTGTGGGAAGACGTTTATCGCACGTGCGACTGCCGGCGAGCTGGGGGCTCGTTTCGTCTCCGTATCGATACACGACGTGCTCGACAAGTTTTATGGCGAGAGTGAAAAGCAGATCCATGCGCTGTTTGAAGACGCCCGCGAGAACAGTCCCACAGTGCTCTTCTTTGACGAGTTTGACGCCCTAGGTGCGGCGCGCGGCACGGGCTCCGCAGACTCTCAATTTTGGAAGACACTCGTAGATCAGCTGCTGCAAGAGATGGATGGCGTGGGAGATCAAAACAGAGACGTCTTGATCTTTGCTGCCACGAACATGCCCTGGAATGTAGACATGGCCTTCCGACGCCCCGGCAGGTTCGACCGTGTTCTGTTCGTGCCGCCACCTGACCTTGCTGGCCGCCTAGAGCTCCTCGCAAAACACATCAAGGCGCTTCCGGGGTCGGGCGGTATCAACGCAAAACCAATCGCGCAAAACACCGAGCATTACACCGGTGCCGACATCCAATCACTTTGCCAGCGTGCCGCCGAGCGCGCACTCGACAAATCACTCGAGACCGGGGAAGTTCACGAAGTCAACCAAGAGGACTTTGTACGGGCGTTAGCGGCGAGTCGACCCTCTTCAATCGAGTGGTTTGGAACTGCTCGAAATTACGGACGCTACTCCAACGAGGGTGGGCAATACGACGAGCTCGTGACCTACCTGAAAAGCGTCAAGAAATGGTGACGGGCAAGCGGCTCTAAACCCGCTTTTCGAAGAAGATCCAAGCCCTCCCAAGCTCGTATAGACGTAAGTTCATTTGGATGCGCTACGCTAGTGCGATGAGCTTCGAGAAAATACTGGTCGCAATCGCGGCCCTGTCCACATCGTGCTATTCACCACCGCAAGCGCCCGCCGGAGGTCTCTCTCCAGAACGACGCATAGTGGCCATCGGCGACGTCCATGGTGATTGGGACGCGACCCTGCGCGCCCTGCGCTTAGCGGGTGCGATCGACGAGTCACAACACTGGAGCGGAGGCGACCTTATCGTCGTGCAAACTGGCGACCAGCTCGATCGAGGTGATGGCGAGAGAGACATCCTCCTCCTGTTCGAGCAACTAGCGATCGACGCTCAAGAGGCTGGCGGTGAATTCCACTCACTCTTAGGCAACCATGAGATCATGAACGCGGCTCTTGATTTCCGCTATGTCACCCCCGGAGGGTTCGCTGATTTCGAAAGCGTCCCCACTTCAAACTTGGACGCGCTCACCCGGGAATCCCTGAGTCCTCACGAGCGCGCGCGGGCCGCTGCGTTCCAACCGGGCGGCCCCTTCGCGGTCTCTTTGGCCTCCCACGATGTCATCCTCGTTCTTGGAGACTCCGTGTTTGTTCACGGCGGTGTGCTGCCCGCCCATGTCGAGTATGGCATCGACAAGATCAATGAAGAGACGCGCCAATGGCTGCTGGGGAAGTCGGAGAAACCAAACGTCATGGTCGGCCCGGATAGCCCCATCTGGGACCGCACCTACTCAAATGAACCCACCGAAGAGGCACCCGAAACTTTGCGCGTGACCCTCGAGCTGCTTGGGGTCAAGCGCATGGTGATTGGACACACCGTTCAAGAGGGCGGCATCCGCGCGCTTTGCGATGGAGATGCCTGGTGCATCGATGTCGGTATGGCCAGCCACTACGGCGGTCCGATTGAGGTCCTCGAAATCGTAGGGGATCGAGTCACCGTCTTGCGGGAAGCCGAAGTTCTAACGCCCCTTTAGCTCTCCCAACAGAGAGCCAGCCCCCTCTAGCGCTAGCGTTGTGCCAAACGACACTGACGGAATCGAGCTCCCCCCCCACGCCTTTTACCGACCTGACGTCGCATAACAAATGAAAGCAATCCTCTCCTTGGCTCTCCTTTTTCTCGCCTTCGCGTGCACGACCACGCGGCCCCATCATGCCGCAACTTTCACGGACACATGGGCGACGAATCCCGCCTCGACCGGTGATGTCGTTCGCGCTTGGCCGGGTAGCGACTGGCATGCAACCCGGCAAGAGGACTGGCAAGTCCGCGGCGCCGTAGTCGAGTGCGTCAACAGCAAAACAGGGACTGCAGGCCGGACGCTCGCACTGCTCACGCAAACCATCGAGGGTCCCATCTCCGCACCGATTTCGCTGAGCCTGACGACCTCTGCACTAGGTGCTGGTTCCAGCGGCGTTTGGAGGTCAGGTGCGCACGTCGGCCTCCTCTTTGGGGTGGGTGGTCCGGAGGTGGATTACAAGCGCAGCGCTTTGGTCCAACAGGCTCCCGCTGAGGACGGCGGCTGGCTTCTCTCGATCAACCACCAGGGCCTCTTGCGAATTTCCAGTTTCCACGACCCGCTCGAACGAGCCGGCTACTGGACCCTGCCAGGTGGCGTTGACTTTGATGCTCTCTCTGTCTTCGCGGAGTCCGAAGGAGCCGTGCAGCTAGACGCGGGTCCACTTCAACTCGCCTTGCACTACACGCCGAATTTAGCGACGGCGCACCTCGGGACTGGCCGACTCCACCTTACGGCCGGACCCATCGGATCCACCCTTCCGAGCTCCTCCATTCTTGTAGAGGAATTCCCAGAGGCTAACCTCGTTGGCAGCTTGTCGCTTTTCTCCGGGCTGGGCGCCGAGGGCTCTTCCGCTGGATTTGGATTTTCGGATTTTGAGCTCACCGGAGGCACCGAGCACCCCGAAAGAGCGCTGGGCCCGATTCTCGCTGCCACGTATTTGGTCGACCGCAGCCAAAGCGAGACTGGCAGCTCCACGTTGCGGCTCACCGCTCACTTGGCCGCCCTTGGGGACAGCGACCCGACCGCAGCACGCCTCTGGCTAGAAGACGACAACAGCTCGGGTCGCTGGAATCTTGCTGCACTTGGCAAGCGAACCGACAGCGGTAGCGATCTCGTTCGATTTGAAGTCGATGGCTACGAAGACCACCCCAGTGGAAGACACCGCGCCTATCGCGTTGAGCTCGCCGCCTCACCCGAGAGCTCTGGCGCGTCTACTCTTTTTAGTGGGCCCAACTCGGCCGCGTTCTACACCGGCCATATCCGCAAAGAGCCGGAGCCCGATGAGGATTGGGCGTTGGCCTCTCTCTCGTGTCTCAAAAATCAAGTTGGCCCCATCCTTTGGAACAGCGGCGGACTTTGGTTTCCCCACGAACAGCTGATCTCGCGCGTGGAATCCATGGACCCCGACTTCCTCTACTTTAGCGGCGACCAGATTTACGAGGGAGACCTCACGGGGCCCGACCTCAGCAGCCTAGACAGCTCCATCGCCGACTATCAAACGAAGTACAGGCGGTTCCTGTGGGCGTTTTCCGAGCTCCTGCGCGATCGCCCATCGGTACTTATTCCCGATGACCACGACGTCTTTCACGGTAATCTTTGGGGTGCAGGTGGAGTCCATGCCGAAGCCCACGATGGCCTGACCGCGCAAGATGCTGGCGGCTATCGCATGCCCGCCGCATTTGTCAATGTCGTCCACGAAAGCCTAACTTCGAATCTGCCGCCGACAAAGGTCTCCCCCACCATTGGCACCGGCATCACGACCTATACAACTGACTTCACTTGGGGCGGTGTCGACTTTGCCGTGTTAGCGGACCGCATGTGGAAAGACAGCCCCAGCGTGATGATCCCCGACTCGCTCTTTCGCAACGGCTGGATGCAAGCCGAGGGTGCAGACCCGCACGCGACCGACCACCCCGACGCGCGCCTTTTAGGTGACGAGCAGGAGGCCTTCCTGGCCCAATGGGCCCACGACCTCGAACCCCTGGCTTGGACAAAGGTCGCGCTCTCTCAATCTCCCTTTGCCTGCCTTCACAGCTTGCCAAAAGACACAACCAGTGACGCCAGTGTTGGGCGCCAGCAGCCTCCCGCTCCTGGCGAATACCCACTCAATGACGCGCCGGTCGTCGATGGCGATTCGAACGGTTGGCCCCAGTCTGCGCGCAACCGTGCCGTTGCTCTTCTCGCCGAGGCCGGAGCTCTTCACCTCTGCGGTGACCAACACCTTGGGACGGCCAGCTGGTACGGACGCAACACCTGGCGCGATGGGACAGTTGCCTTTACAAGTCCCGCCATGGGCAACACGTGGCCGAGACGCTGGATGCCTGAAGAGGCGGGCGCGAACCGTCCGACCGACACCTCCGGCGCGCCTGTGACGCCAAGGTATACGGGTGACTACCTAGATGGATTCGGCAACCACGTCACGATGCTCGCGGTCGCCAACCCGGAAGAGAACGGCCGCGAACCTGTACTCCAAATGAACCGCGCTCCGGGCTTCGGTATCGTCCGCTTCCAGCCGGCCCAAGGGCGCATTGCTTTGGAGGCTTGGCCCACTTGGGATTCCGAGGACATGTACCCGGGTTGGCCGCTCTTCGTAAACGCAGAGGGACGCCCCACAGAGAGTCCCTGGGAGTGAGACGCGGGGTGGCCTTGCACTGCAAAATCCACTCGCCAAACGAAGGGTTACGTTTTCCGCGCGCCACCGACTTGAACGCCTGCTATCGTCATGGGCATGATCACTCCTAGAACAAATCGCGCCGAGATTCTCTCCAAGCTACGCGCCAAAATCGACGCGCGAATCCCTATTCTAATTTCGAGTGCTGGCAGTGGCCTGGTCGCCAAGTTACTCGAAGAGGCCGGGGTCGATTGCATCAACACGTTTTCAGGCGCGCGCCTTCGCGGGAACGGGATGGGCACCATGTCGATGATGTGGCCGATTTTAGATTCGAACGAACAAGTGCTTCGGTACACGCGCGAAGACATCATGCCAGCGATCACGGGCGACGCATTCATCTGCGCCTGTTTGAACGCGAACGACCCGCTGCGCGACATGCGTATGGTCCTCGAAGATTGTCGGCGCATGGGTGTCGAGTCTGTCTCGAACATCAGCCCCTCGATCAGCTATGTCGACAAGGACAGCGAGATCCGTCGCGTCCTCGAGAGCGCCGGCATCAACCTGCAAAACGAAATCGATATGCTCCGTCTTGCCCAAGAGATGGACATGGTTTCAATCGGCCTAGCTTTCGACCTTGAAGACAGCCTGCAAATCATCGAACAGGCCCGACCGGATGTCTTTTGCTTCCACGCTGGAACAACGAAAGGCGGGAGGACCGGCTACGACAGCGGCGAGACGATCGCGGAGACCGCTGCCCGCACCGAGCTCGCCTACGCCGAGATTCGCAAGGTCCACCCCGACGTAATTCTTATCGCACACGGGGCCGCATTTGAAACCCCAGAAGATGGTCAGTTCATCTTAGACAACACCACCGGCCATGGTATTTGGACCGGCTCCTCTACCGAACGCCTCCCCATTGAGCGCGCCGTCTCCGCAGCTGCCGCGGAGTTCCGGGCATTGCGCTTCAGCAAATGAGTAACCCCATGAAATCCACAACCATTGCGATCCTCGCCACTTTGGACACCAAGGCAGAGGAGGCCGCCTGGGTCCAGGAATGTATTGAGGCCCTTGGTGGAAAAGTACTTCACATTGATATCGGTGTCGTGGGCGTTCCCGGGCTAGCTCCCGATTTAGGACGTGGCGCCGTCGCTATGGCCGGCGGTAAATCCCTGCCAGAACTCCTCGCGAATCCGACCCGCCAAGCCGCCTCGCCCATCATGGTTGCGGGGGCGACGAAGCTGCTGCTCGACCTGATCGCCAATGGGGAGATTCACGGCGTCCTTGGCATGGGCGGGACGCAAGGCACCTCCAACTGCTGTGCGATCTTGCAAGCGCTTCCCTACGGCTTGCCCAAGGTGATGGTTTCAACCGTCGCGTCCGGCGACACCTCGGCATTTGTGGGCATCAAGGACATTGCCATGTTCCCCGCCGTCGGGGACCTGCTGGGATTGAACCCGTTCACGCGCCGCATTCTCGCGAACGCAGCGGGTGCGATTTGGGGAATGGCGCAAACGAGGGACGCCCCAATCGAAGCGGCTGGTGATAAGTTGGTCATCGGGATGACCAACTTGGGAGTGCTAACCGAAGGCGCGATGCACGCTGTCAAGCGCTTCCATGAAAAGGGCTACGAAGTCATCGTATTCCACGCTGTAGGTGCTGGCGGTACGGCAATGGAGCAGCTCGCCAAGGAGGGTATCATTGGCGCGGTTTTCGACTACGCACTTGGCGAGGTTTCAGACGAGCTCTTCGACGGGCTCCGCGCGGCGACTCCGGAGCGGCTCACGGTTGCGGGGAGCCTCGGCCTGCCGCAGGTACTTTGCCCGGGTGGCTCGGAGCACATTGGACTCCTCGTCGAGCCCAATCAGGTTCCCGCCATGTGGAAGGACCACCAAATTGTCTTTCACAATCCCATCATCGCTGCCCCTCGTTTGGACCAGGCCCGTTGGTGCGAAGTGGCGCGCGTAATCGGAGATCGCCTATCCGCCTCGACAACCGGCAACGCTGTCATGATGCTTCCACTCAAGGGAACAAGCCGCTATTCGATCGAGGGTGGCCCGCTGCACGAGCCGAAGGGAGATGCCGCCTTTTTCGAAGCACTCAAGGGAGCCCTGCCAGCTTGCGTAGAGGTCGTTGAACTCGATCTCGAAGTGGAGGACACACGGTTTGTTGATGCCTGTGTTGACAGGCTGATCAGTCTCATCGAAAAGTAGCCGACGATACAAAGAAGAGCGCCCGGCGCCAGCGATC
>CALBMX010000060.1 GCA_937896235.1 uncultured bacterium | reverse complement strand
CACGGACTACGCCGCGAACTTGGAGAAGGCGGTCAGCCAGATCCCCGCGCCGGCCTCGTGCGATGCGAAGGTCGACATGCACAAGGAGCAGACGCCGGGCGCGACAACGTGTAACGCCCTGCTGGAGCTGTTCCCCGAGCTGCCGATGAGCCGCTTGCTCAAGACGATCATTTACCACGTCGTCTACGACATAGAAGAAATTGCAACGGCAACCGGCGTGGATGCCAGCGACCTTGCGAGCGAAGGCGTAGTCGCGATCATGTGCCGCGGCGATCGCGAGCTCAACGAGATCAAGGTCTCCAACCACTTGAACGCGCTGAAGCTGGAGATGGCCTCGGAAGACGAAGTCAAAACGGCGACGGGCGCCGACGTTGGTTACGCGGGGCCCATCGGCTTGGCCGACCACGTGCGCTTGCTTGCGGACGAGTCCGTGAACGGCGTCGAAGGCTTTTTGTGCGGTGGTAACGAGACCGATACCCACTACTTGGACGTGCACTTCGGTCGTGACATCGAGCAGCCCGAGACCGTCGACTTCGGCACGGTGCAAGAGGGCGACCTGATGCGCGGCGCGGGCACCGGGGACATCCCGGCCGATGCGAAGATCGAGATCACGCGCGGCATCGAGGTCGGGCACATCTTCCAACTCGGCACCAAGTACTCCGAGGCGATGGACGCCAAGTTCCTGGACGTCGACCAAAAGCAGAAGCCGATCTGGATGGGCTGCTACGGCATCGGAGTCAGCCGCGTGGCCGCCAGCGCCATCGAGCAGAACCACGACGACGCGGGAATGATCTGGCCGCTGGAGATCGCGCCGTACGCAGCGTTGATCGTGCAGATGAAGGTCGGCGACGAGGCGCAAGACGCGCTGTGCCAGAAGCTGAACGACGAGCTAGAGGCCGCCGGCATCGACGTGCTGTGGGATGAGCGCAAGAAGGTGCGCCCCGGAGCGAAGTTCAAGGACGCGGACCTGATCGGAATCCCAATGCGAATCGTGGTCGGCCGCGACGCGGCAGAGGACCAGGTCGAGTGGAGCCCACGCACGGACGAATACGGAACGAAGGAAGTGATCGCAAGCAGCGAAGCTATGGCACGAGTGATCGCGGCGTGCGGCAAGGCTGGCCGGTAGAGCGCCGCGCGTCACGGATACGGAAGAGGCCCCTCGGCGCATGAAGATGCGGCGAGGGGCCTTTTTGCTAATCGCGCGAGTCGAGAAACGGAGCAACGCGATTCTCAACTTGCAAGAGAGCGAATCCCTACGGCATCCCACTCAGAACGGTTTCGGCGTAGTGGAACCCGATATCAACGATTCCTGTATCGAAGGAATAGCCAGGCAAAGAGACTAGAGTCCTACAGGTCCTGCCATACACGGTCGACGTGGGCCCGACCGAGAAGCTGCCTGCATCGTAAGCAGGGCTATTGGCTACCTGCTGGGGGGAGTGCGACAGATAGAATCGTTGATTCGAGCTGTAGGGCGTGACTGAACCAAGCACGAATCTGGGGTTAGCTGTTAGGTTGCTAGCGCTTGCCATGAACGCCGGCAAGCCAGTCCCGGACGCCCCCTTTTGCATGATCGTAAAGGTAATTGTTTTTTGTGCCTGCGTCCCCAAAGAGAAGAAGTCAACTTCCCAAGCATTGACAGGTGAAGAGGCCAGTCCGCCAAGATTCTGGTCGAGAATGCAGTTCGTAAACTTGACTGTATTGATAGCGCTTGCGCCGTCATCGTGCCGAACCCCACCAGCGACAAACGTTCCTCTAGCCTTGTTTTGGCTAATCGTGCAGTTCGAAAAACTCGCGGCGCTGCCATCCAGGTCCACACCCCCCGCACTGTCGGATTCATTGCTGACGATCAGACAGTTGTCGAAAACTGTCTCGATGGCTGAAAGTCCACTCCCCAACACAGCCGACACGCCTCCACCAACATGTGGAGCAGTAAGATCGCTCCCCGTGCTATTCCGGTTGATCGTGGTGTGCTTCAAAAGCGAGGGGGTCCCCATATCGCCACCATCTGACTCAATGAGAACTCCTCCCCCTTTAGCCCCGGCAAAGTTGGACGAGATGTCGCAGGACTCTATGGTCAGCGATGAGCCTTCCCAATAGATGCCGCCACCTCCGCCACCGGTCTGCGCACTATCTGACGCCCGATTGGAGTTGATAAGTGTACGAGAGACACTTAGGTTCGAATTCACAACTGCTGAGATCGCGCCGCCGTGCGCAAGCGCAAGGTTGTCATGAAAGTCACAATCTTCGATCGTTGAGTTGACAAAGGCCAGCGGGGGATCTGAGGGAGTAGCATGAGGCTCCCACGACGCCCCACCACCACTGTCGTCAGACCTGTTGAACGAAAAGGTAGTCGATTCAATCTCTATCGAGCAGTTCACTGCATGCAGACCTCCACCCGAGGGAAGGTACCCCCCACCCGAAGCGGCAGAGGCAAAATTGTTCACGAATTGGCAGTCCACGATCAATGGGCCTGAAAGTGGAGAAGAGAGGGGGTTACTTAGAACCATGTGGACATAGAGCCCCCCTCCCTGCCGAGCTTTGTTGCGTACAATCCGGCAGTTGCGAATCGTTGGGGTCGAATTCAGACAGTAAATACCACCACCAACGATAGGAGGAGCTGCGGCAGGCACCCGAAAAGGGTCAACTGCTCCTACCCCGCCAGTAACCGTGAACCCCTCCAAAACGGAACTCCGGGTGTTCGCAGGACTGTTGATGGTCACAACTGAGCCACCTGCCAATGTCGCGTCGATTACGATCTCGCTTCCGTGGGTCGGTTGAGCAAGGACCTCGATGTTCAACGCGGGGAATACAATGGATTCAGGATAGGTGGTAACAATATCG
>CALBMX010000059.1 GCA_937896235.1 uncultured bacterium | reverse complement strand
GGCCGGCGCGGGGATCTGGCTGACCGCCTTCTCCAAGTTCGCGGCGTAGTCCGTGGCGCGGCAGACGGCGATGCCGTCCTCGCCGGTGTCGGCGTCGACCATGAACTCTTCCGAGCCCGAGCCGCCGATGGCGCCCGAGTCGGCCTCGACCGGCGTGAAGCCCAGCCCGCAGCGCGTGAAGATGTTGCGATAGACCTGGCGCATGCGCTTGTACGATTCGACCATCGCCTCTTCCGAGATGTCGAACGAGTACGCGTCCTTCATGATGAACTCGCGGCCGCGCATCAAGCCGAAGCGCGGGCGAATCTCATCGCGGAACTTGGTCTGGATCTGGTACAGCGTGACGGGCAGCTGCTTGTAGCTTTGGACGAGGCTCTTGACGTAGGTCGTGATGACCTCTTCATGCGTCGGGCCCAGGCACAGCTCGGCGTTCTTGCGGTCGGTGAAGTTAAACAGGATGCCGTCGTTGACGTAGCGCTCCCAGCGACCGGACTCTTCCCACAGCGTGCGAGGCTGCAGCGCGGGCATCAGCATCTCGGAGCAGTCGGCGCGGTCGTGCTCATCGCGCACGATGTTCTCGATGCGACGCAGGACGCGGTAGAGCATCGGGCCGTAGATGTAGATACCGGACCCCAAGGATTGGACGAAGCCGGCGCGCAGCATCAGGATGTGAGAGGCGACCTCGGCGTCGGACGGTGCCTCGCGAAGGGTGACGAACAGTTGTTTGGAGAGCTTCATTGCGCCGAAGAGTATAGGGATGGAGTAGGGCTTCGCGGAACCTACGGACAATATCTACGTTCGGGGCCCCGGTGAAAAGTGGGCCCGGGTGGCGATCGGGCTCGCCCATGGACTTTCTTCGAAGCGCGCCCCGGAAGAGTTTTGGAGGCGCGACCTCTACGGCTTATCCTGCACGGCGTGACTCGCTCCTCAGATGATTGGCCCGAAAAGGGACGTGATGAAAACCCTGCGCCGGACGTGAAGGGCCAAGGTCCAGACTTGGCGGACGAGCATTTCACCTTCAATCGGCAGCTCTATCAAGTGCCGGACCCGCAGTGGGGCTTTTCGAGCTACGGGCGTCAACAACACCCCGGCCTGTGCATGGGTGTGACGGTTGGTGGGCGTGATGGGGTGTTCCTCAAGGGTCGCAGCTCCGACATGCGCGCCAAACGCAGCGACGAGGCTCTTGTGGCTCCAACAGCTGGTAATGGCCTCGATAAAGACACCTATTTCAGCCTGCGGCCGCGCGTGATTCCGATGCGTCAGGTACGCCTTTACCACAAGAACCGGTGGCTGGGCACGATGGATGCTGAGGTCTCCAAAGTGATTCGCGAGCGCATGTTTCACCTGTTTGACATCGAGGAAGGCCACTAGTGCACGCTCGGGAGTTCTTGGCACAGTTGTTTCAGGATGGCTCGGAATTGCTTGGCCAGGGCCTGCGGGGTGCCGAGTTGCGCGCGGCGTTTGTCGAGCGCGCTTCGGTGGATGCGCTGGCAGTGGTTGAAGCTACCGGGCAGCTGGTTGCGGATAGCCTTGCTCGGCTTGGGCTGAGCGATTGGCCTGGAGCACGCCTCGGCCAGCAGTTTGCGGATCACAGGCGCCTTGGCGATAGCGATGCGGCCGAGTCGCTTGCAGCGGCGCTCCTCTATCCGGCCAGTTCGAGCTCGGTCGATGGCGCGGACTGGTTGGCGGGCAACCTTTTTTCGACGCGCCGGTTGGACGGCTACTTGCGGGCGGCGGAGCGCGACCCGAAACAAGGCGTGGGAATCATGACCCTAAATATACGCAATGAGATTCAGAGGCTCCGGCGCCAAGCGGATCCCGTCGGATCGGCGCTGTACGACAACTTGAAAGGCGCGGGCGAGCTGCTTGTCGAGGATGCCCGGGCGGAATCGATAAGCGGAGCTAAGCTGGCGTTTGGGACCAGCGCACTAAGCCTTGAGCTTCCCTCGGAATACCCAGCGATCTTTGAAACGGCGCGTGGCTTTGAGTCGTTAGATACGGCCGTTCGCCGTGACCAAGAGACCTCGGATCTAATGCAAGGTGACGGCACGCCAACACGCCATTCCCCGCTGCGGAGCGCACAGATTCGCCAGGAAATGAGCGGCGGTATCCTTGCAGTTGCGAAGGATTCGTGCCCCGTGGAACCCCTGCAGGGCACGCTGCACCTCGGTGTGCTTTCGAATGGTCTGCGCGGTCGCTATCCAACACCAGCGTCGTTTGCTGTCGGCGCTATGCCCGTCGATGCGGAAAATAATGCAATCCAGATCGTAGACAAAACCGCGCTCGACCCCGCGACCCTCTTGTCCCAAGGCCCAAGTCCTCTGATCGCGCTGTTCGCGCGCGCTCGTGAGGGGCTTCGCGAGGAGTCCCGCCTGAGCTCGTCCCGGCGCGAGAAGTTGGCCGAGATTTTGGATCGCATGGAGGTGGCTGTCTTGGATGCGGCGGGGGACCTCCCCTCAAATTCAAGCGCTTCCATTCGCGAGATGATGGGAATCAAGCCGCAAACCTGGTCGGATGACCTCAAGGTCATTAATAGGTTGATCGAATGTGCCAGCAGCAGCGCGGGTAGGGGAGTTTGATGCAGGATAGTCGTTTTAGCTATTTGTTAGGTGTTAACTTGCGGATGTTTTCCCGCGGACAGACTTGTGGGCAAAGTGACGTGCTCCGGGTCGCATCTGCGCTGGGTCGGGGCCGTTCGAAAGGACAGCTAAGGGCCTCATTCGGATTTGGAGATTGGCGATGAATACAAAGGAAAACTGGGACGGCGATTCCCAAACTCACAACCCTGAACCCGGCGATCTCTGGGAGTTCCCGGTTGGCGCGGCGGAAGTGGTTGGCTGGGCTGTTCTCAAGGTTCACCCGGAGGATCCCAATCTGTTTTTAGTGGCACCTGTGGATATCCAACAGGCGGTGGGCCCCAGGGACCTAGCAGTTCCGCAAATCGCCAAGGACGGGTCCAGCGGTCGGATTGTTTTGCGGGGGGATTGGACGCGCTGGGTGTCACGCGATGACTTTTGGTTTTGCGCCGCGAAGGAAGTCGTGCCTCGCGAATGGAGGCGGGAATTCCTGGCTCGGATTCAAGAGGCCTTAGGGGCGGCGCGCGCTGGAGGCGGAAGCCTGATTCGCGAAGAGGCGTTGGAGTGGGGCGAGCACTTGGACTGGGTTCGCGACACGCTGAAGCCGACAGACACCGAACTCGAGCGCTGGGAACGACGGGAGTCTCTTCGGGAGGTCGTGCAAGCGCAGGGCGATTCACGTGGGGATTCCGGGGAATCCGTTGCGCTGGCCGCTTCGGGTTTGAGCGACCTCACCTTTGCGCTTGCCGTGTGTTCCGAGGCGTCGGAGCCGGCTCCGGAGACGGAGTGGGAGCTCTTCAACTTATTTGTTGTCAAAGGGCCAGCGGGCGGGAAGTCCAAAACGTTTCTGTACGGATCGGCGGGTACGGTGTATTTCGAGCTGGATGCCGAACTTGCCCCTCGCGATGCGTTTGTGCTTGGATCGCAAGGTGGGCGCACGTTTTTGCAGTGGAACAAAACGATTCGTCGAAAATGGCGTAGCCAGCCGCTTCGCCTTACGGGTAAGTCGTTGCGAGTGGTGGTCGCGGGCGACCCGATGGTCGAAGTTGACATCGAGTTCGCAGGGGACGCCAAAGCCTAGACGTGGCAGCGGGTCAACGAGCGGGTTTCGGCGGCTTGGCGGTTGGCCGCGAGCGTAGTAACCCCGTGGCTAGCTTGCAGTTGAGCTTACGGGGTGGCGGGCTGACTGCCGAGAGGCAGGGTGCGATCCAACTGCTCAGCGAGGGTTGGGAGCTCCCGAAACACTACCTTCAGCAGCTGGATTTACCATGTGATCGCGCGCGGGTTCGGCGCGACGGTGTTGTTGCCCTCGTCGTGGATACGAAGGGCCAAACGGGCACAGGTTTCGTGGATCGATTGGCCGCGTTTCGGCTGCCCGCGGGGTCGGATTGGGAAGCGCGCGATGGCATGCCCTTTCGCGGCTTGGAGATCCTGCGTGTCGTGCTCGCCCTTTTTGAAGCGCGCGGCGCGGAGCAGCTGGCAAACCTTTTGCCCGAAGCTAAAAGCTACCGGCTAGAAGATCAGCTACAAGAAGAGATCGCGGGACCGTCCATGACCATTGCGGCAGTTCTAGCCGTGCTGGATGCCGAATCGGGCGCTTCGAACCCGCTGCTATCCTGCGCGGTTTCGCTCGTGCAGTTGCGGTCAGAGGATTCGGGGAAGCTGGTTCCCGTGGAGGGCCTCGCACTCAAGCTCGATGCCTTTCAGCGCGAGTGTGGGCGCGGCAGCTTGTGCCTTGCTGCGCCGGGAATCGCTGCGAATCTGCGCGAGGATCTCGAGCGTTATTTTGATGTCGTGTGGGACGTCGACAGTGTTGGCGAGCTCGGAAAGTTACTGGACGACGCGGGTCTTCTGGAGTCTTTTGCGCATCCCGAGGTTTTGGATAGCAAGGCCCTGGGTCGGGTCGAAGATGTGATTCAGAAGCTGGGTCGAGAGGACTGGCAAGTCGAACGCGAGCTGAACCTAGCGCGACGCCTGGCGCACGTCGCTGACACACGGGGGTTTGCTGGGGACGTTTCGTTCTCTCGGCGCCGCGCTGCGAAGGGCCGAACCCTCCGCGCGCTGCGGTTCCAAGCGTGCTTAGGCCAGGCTAGCGCGGACGCCGTGGCCGCTGTGGAGCGGGTTCAAGGCGCAGGCGAAGGCGCCTCGTATGGCGAGCTGGCCATTGCGGATATCGACCTGGCGGCATGTTTGTACGTGGACTATCGCTTCGAGGAGATGGCGCGGGTCATGCAGCTGTGGAAAGTTCGCATCGACCGGGATCCGCGTTTGTTGCGCCCGAGTTTGCGGGTGAAGATCTTGGGGAACCTGGCCAGGGCGTTGGCGGTTTTTCCCGACCGCGGGGAGGGGCCCGATGGCTGGCGTGCTGTGAGCGAGGCCGCCCTCGACTTGCAAAGCAAGGTCGAGCCGAGTGGCATGGCGCTTACACGCGGATTTTATATTGGCGCGCTTTTGGCAGCGGGCGACTTGGAGGCGGCGGAGCGGCACATAGACCTTGCCGAGGGCGAGCTCCGAAGTACGGCGCACAAGAACAATACCTCGCTTTGGTTTTTGCGCTTCAATCGCGCGGACTTGGCGCGCAGGCGGGGTGTGATCTGGGACGATCCGGGGATGGAGATCGAAGGGCTGGTCAAAGAGGGACAATTCGGTCGCGCCCTCGGATACTACTTTCAGGCGACCGCACGGCAGGATGGACGCGAGCCGGAGGATGCCGCGCGGCGCTTTGAACGCGCGGCTAGCTACTTCGCAGCGGGGGCTCCGGCGGAGGGTTCCGGGCTGTGGTTGTTTGTGTACCTGCTGCAGATGGGTGAGGCCGAGCGGCGGGGGAACGCCCCTGCCTGGGAGCGTGCTCGGGCAGGACTGCGCGTCTTCCTCAAGCGCAAAGACGCCAAGGGGTTGCGGGAGTGGTTCGGTCGCCTGCCGGGCGAGTTGCCACCCTTGGCCCAGCGAGATCCCGAGCCAGATAACTCGGATGCGAGGCGCGCGCTCGAAGGGCTGCTCTCCAAAGATCCCTATTTACTTGGTCGCGCTTAGTGATCGTCTGGAAAACGGCCCGAAGGGCTGAGCACCCCGTGGCCGGCTCAAGAAGTAGGGCTCGGCGGGAATCGGGCTGTTGGGGCGGGCTCTCTGCGCAACCTCTAGGTCTGGATTCGAGAAGTGTACTTCCAGCCCACTGTTTTGACGTTTTACGAGGTAACGGCTCATATAAAGAGATTTCCTTGTCGAAAGGGGTCCCCTGGGCGTAGCGTTTAAGCCCAGTGTGGGCAGTCGAGCGCTCACGAGAACAAGACGTATCCAGCGCAAAGACGCGATCTGGATCGAAACGAAAGAGGAGAACCCTTATGAAATTCAAGAACATCACCATCGCTGCTGTCGCAGCCCTTAGCCTGCTGGCCCTTGCACCGGACTCCCAAGCTCAAGAGCGCGGCGATAACACGCCCCCGAAAACAGACCGTCCGAAAACGGACCGGCCTCAAGATGTCGAGGAAATTGACAAGAAGGACGTCAATGGTGCACGTCCGATCACCGTCGGTGACAAAGGCAAAGTACCCGACGCGGCCAAGCAAGCCAAGATCAAGCTGGTTGAAACAGCCATGCGCGAGGAGAAGAAGCACCGTGAAATCCTGGCAAAGATCACTCGTTTGCGCGAGGTCTTCACGGACAAAAAGGACCGTGAGCAGCTTGCCAAGCTAGACGGCGCAGAAGAGCGCGAAGACGCCCGTTACAAGAAGCTCGTAGCCTCCGCAAAGGCCCAGATGGGCGATGAGGCTTTTGCCGAAATAGCCAAGATGCTAGAAAGTGGCAAGGCGCGAGTTGCTGGCAAGATTAAGAGCGGCAAGGGTGCCGAGGGTGCGACCGACCGCAAGCGCGAAGACGCAGAGCCAGATGCCAAGGGCCGCACGACCGACCGCAAGCGTGAAGACGCGGGCGACAAAGGCAAAGGC
>CALBMX010000058.1 GCA_937896235.1 uncultured bacterium | reverse complement strand
GATCCGCAAGTCGATGGGATATCCCCGTGAGGCGTTCTTCGATCCCAGCATTCCAACTCTCCATCGCCAAGAGAGCTCTGCGCCGCGCGAGCGCCCGCTCAACTTTGTCATCATGCTCCAGGAGAGTCTCGGCGCGGAGTTTGTCGGTGCCATGGGCGGCTTGCCCCTCACCCCGAATCTGGACAAGCTTCTTGCGGAGGGGATGACGTTTGACAACCTCTTCGCCACGGGGACGCGCTCCGCCAGGGGAATTGAGGCCGTCGTCTCTGGGTTCTTACCCACACCTGTTCGCAGTACCGTAAAGCTCCCACGCTCTCAAAGTAACTTCTTCACCATTGCGGAGCTCCTTCAGCAGCAGGGCTACTCCACCTCCTTTCTCTACGGGGGCGAGGCGCAGTTCGACAACATGGCCAGGTTCTTTACCGGCAACGGCTTTGAGACCATTGTCGACCATCACAATTTTGAGAATCCGACCTTTGAAGGAAGCTGGGGAGCATCCGATCAGGACCTCTTCCACCGAGCCCATAAAGACTTCGAAGCCATGGGGGACAAGCCGTTCTTTAGCCTTGTCTTTTCGAGTTCGAACCACTCTCCATGGGACTTTCCCGAGGACGTAATCGAGCTCTATGAAGAGCCACGCGCGACTCGGAACAACGCCGTCAAGTACGCCGACTACGCCTTGGGTGAGTTCTTTGATTTGGCGCGTGAGTCGTCCTATTGGAACAACACTGTTTTTCTTGTGGTTGCCGATCACAACAGCCGAGTATTTGGCGCAGAGCATGTTCCTGTCGAACGGTTCCACATCCCTGCGACGTTTCTAGGGGGGAGTGTTTCCGCGGAACACGTACCCGCCATCGCAAGTCAGATCGACCTGATCCCAACGGCTCTTTCGCTTATGGGAATCGATACGATTCACCCTGGGTTAGGGCTGGACCTCACACTCGAAAAAAACGCGGCCGCCGCCGGCCGGGCCGTCCTTCAATACAACAGCGCCAACCTGTATTTGACTGCAAATAAGGCCGTACTGCAGAGACCGGATTATGCGGTGGAAACCATGAGTTGGGATGGGGAGAACTTTGGACCCGCAGAGCCCGACTTAGAATTGGAGAAGCGGGCATTGGCGTATGCTTTGTGGCCCCAGTTGAGCTATCGAAATGGGGACTACCACCTGCCACTAGAGTAGCTCCCCGGAGCCGGTTCGATAGGTACGTGGTTTCGAAGTGACCCAGGCGCAGGCCCTAACTACACTCAGAGCATGCCAATTCTACGGTCTATTCCCGGGTTGATACTAACCCTGTTCGCGTCACTCACGAGCTGTCGGGAAGCCGTGGTTCCAGTTGGCCGCCTCCAGCTCGAGGCCCGCTTGGAGCGTACCGTATTTGAGTTCGACCAGATCACTCCAGGGCGTGTGCTCGAGCGACCGCTTGCGACCGATGGTTGGTACGAGGGAGTTGTCACGGAAGGAAGTAGGGATTGGCTTCAATCAGCGGGGTTGCGCTCTACGCTGCAGTTACCAGCAAGCCGTGTCGACTTCCCAACCCTGGAGCTCGCCGTTAGCAAACCTCCATTTTTGCCCTATGAGTTCTCTCTTGGTGTTGAACTCAATGGGTATAGGTGGGAGACAGCTGCCGTCGGGAACTTGGAGCATCTTCTAACCTTTGCCATTCCACCCGACCTACTTCGGGTTGGGGAGAATGAGCTCGTCCTTTACTCCTCCCACTTCATGTCTCCGCGGGAGTGCAGTGTGGGAAGTAGCGCGCGGAAAGTAGGAGTTCACCTGGGCCATGTCCAGCTGCTTCGGACAGAGGATGACGAGCTCAACGGCCCAAGCACGCCTCCTCTAACAGGGTCCCTTTTGAGTGTGCGAGTGCCCGCACCGGGCTCGCTTCACATGGGGGGGAACGAGCGTCCATTATGGGTCCTAATCCAAGACGGTTCGACTGGCGTCCAAGTCGGACCAGTCATGATAGAGGGGGATGGGCAGGTTGACTTAGTGGATTTCATCGGGCGCGATGTGAGCATCTCGGTGTGGTCCGAACCCGGTGAGTCCTGCGTACCAGATTACCTGTGGTTGGAGACACAGACGCCTCTCGCCAACGCCGTTGTCATTGTCGTGGATACACTTCGTTTCGACGCTGTATCCAAGCAGCAAACACCGGCTATCTGGAGCCTCGCCGAGGAGGGAGTCTTTTTCCAAAACAGCTTCTCCCATGCGCCCATGACTCTGCCGTCACATACAGCCCTGTTCTCTTCACGATATCCACACGATACGGGGGTCGTCACGAACGGGCAGGCCGTTCCAGAAGATGTCTCCCTACTCGCCGAGTGGTTAGACCGCATGGGGTATGACACTCGGGCGACGGCCTCACTCGCCACCTTGTGGGAGCAAATCCCGAACCTTGGACTTGATCAAGGTTTCCATGACTTCAGGCATCCCGAACGCGACTACAGCGATGGTGAGGCCTCAGCGCTTCTACTAAAATCACAACTAGCGTCTCGCCCCATAGATCGAGCTGGCCCTCTTTTTCTATTTGCCCATTTTGCGGATCCCCATGAGCCCTATAGGACTTTCCAGGGAACAAGGGCGTCCCTAAAAGTCCAGCTTAACCGCCAGGTCGTGGCAACAGCCGACCCGCAAACTGCTCCCCATATTCGGGCTCACTTTGACCTGCCCGCCGGGGTGCATGAGATTGAACTTCGCAGCGACGCGGCGCCCTTTGTCATGAGATCGCTCTATGTCAACGTGTTCGAAAACGGCCAACCGGTGAGGGCAAAGGTCACCTATTCCGAAGGCAATCGCTTGGATACACTCGGCGTTCTGCGCGCGACGTTTACGTTGGAGCGGCCTTCCAAGGGAACGATCGAAACCTGGGTTTGCGATCATCCGAGTCAGAAGGATGCGGCGAATCGCTATCTTGAAGAGGTGCGCCAAGCCGACAAGGCGGTAGGTGGCATCCTGCAGTCACTAAAAGACAGCGGCCTTTACGAAAACTCACTCATCGTGTTCACCTCGGATCACGGTGAGGCCTTCGCCGAGCACGATCTCAATGGGCATAGTCAAAACTTATACGATGAACTACTGCACGTTCCAACCATCGTCAAGTTGCCCAAGGGGGAGTCGTATGCAGACATGCAGAGAGGGCTCATCGAAAGGAAGAGCAGCCTTATTCGGCATGTTGATTTAGCACCGACAATCTTGGAGGTCCTCGGGATATCGGTACTACCGGGCGCGGTGGGGTCCTCTTTGGTTGGAGGATCTCCAGAGGACCACTTGTTGATCGCCGAGACCCATCAACCCGAAGCGAAGCGGGACTCGTACTGTGTTCGTGACACCAACTTCAAGTTGATCTATTATCCCGAGGCGGACGAGTTCGAAATGTTCCAAATCGATTCGGATTTCAATGAGGTCCTGAACGTGTTTTCCACTCACGAACAAAAGCGAAGAGAGTGGCCCCAGCTACTACGGAATCTTGCCGGTACTTGGGAGCGGCGTGACGAGGAGCCCAGAGAGACGCCTCCTGCCCCCCATATTGAAGCTCTCGGTTACTAGTTCTAGGGAACCCGACCAATGCGTCAGTTCAACGGACCGCCTACGTGCCCGGTTCGTTATCGTGCGCAAATGCAAACCACTTTCGAGGCTCTCTCTCTCTCCCCAACACTCCTCCAAGTGATCTCAGACCTGGGGTACGAGAAGCCGACACCGATCCAGGCACAGGCCATTCCAGCCTTACTCTCCGGCCGAGACGTCGTAGGGGAATCGGCGACGGGAAGCGGTAAAACGGCCGCCTTTGGCATTCCTATATTGGAGCGCATCTCTATCGAAACCAGAACCCTACAGGCCATGATTTTGTGCCCCACCCGCGAGCTCACTGCACAGGTCGCCCGTGAGATCCGGAAGCTTGGTAGATGTCATCCGGGACTAGCCGTGGTTGAGCTGATCGGTGGTCAACCCGCCCGCCCCCAACGGGATGCCCTAGAGCGCGGGGTACACATCGCCGTCGGGACCCCCGGGCGCCTGCTAGACCACATGCGACGTGGAGTGCTGGATCCTAGCTCGATTCAGGTCGTTGTCTTGGACGAGGCGGACCGCATGCTAGACATGGGGTTTGGTGAGGACGTCAGCAAAATCCTTAGCGCACTTCCAAATCAGCGACAGACTGCCCTCTTCTCAGCGACCATCCCCGAGGGAATCCAAGCCCTACAGCTCGCCCATCAAAGAGACCCCATTCGACTCTCTGTTCAGGCTCCTGCGGAAGAGACCGACAATATCCGCCAGCTCCAAATCAACGCAGAGGCCGGCGACAAAATCCGCGCCCTATGCTGGTTGCTTCACACCTTTCCCCATGAGTCCGCGCTTGTGTTTTGCAATTTCAAGGCGACCGTGGCGCTACTGACGGAAGAGCTCTCCATCGGCGGGGTTAGCGTAGATCGCTTCGACGGGGATCTCGATCAGTTTCACCGTGAACAAGTACTTGCTCGCTTTCGCAATCAGAGCGTCCGGGTTCTCATCGCAACAGATGTCGCGGGGCGCGGACTGGACGTGAAGGGCCTCGACTTGGTTATCAATTACGAGTTGCCTCAACAGCCCGAAATTTACATACACCGCATTGGCCGGACGGGTCGTGCCGGTCAAAAAGGAGTCGCCATCTCGCTTACGAATGGCCACCAAGATTCCAGGATTCAAGCCGCTGCGCTCGCCACGGGCCAAGTTATTGAGAAGCTCTCTTTGGATAAGAGTCCGGGGTTCAGCACCCTCATTCGAGAGATCTCTAGGCCCCCTAAAATGGAGACCATCCTCATCTCAGGAGGCCGAAAGGACAAAATCCGTCCAGGTGATATCCTCGGCGCGCTCACGGGGAAATCCGGGGGACTTCGTGGAGTTGATGTTGGCAAAATCGAGGTTCACGAGCGGCTCACCTTTGTGGCCGTCTCCAGAGACCTTGCTGCAAAAGCTGTTCGCGAGCTGAATCATGGACGAATCAAAATGAAGCGCTACCGGGCAACATTGGTCAGCTAGATTGCGAGCCCAACCTTCCCTTTCAGCCCGACTTTCAGGCCGTACTCAGAAATGACGGATGCGTTTCATAGGCCGCGGGTATTCGAGAAGCAAACCTTCGGTGTGAAGCGCACCGGGCCACTTCCCGACTGCTTGCTTTGCGAGAAGCACCGGGCCCCGTTGCTACGGATTGCGTATAGGGAGTGCGTACCGTCCTATGTCTAGCTTGGCCCCCGATTGGATCGGAGTGGACATGGGGGGAAGTGGAGCTCGACTGACCCGCGTGTCCTGGGTACCAGGTGCCCAAGCATGGAGAGCCGAGGGACCGCTTGTAACCTTCCTATGGGAGCCGTCGAATCGGGAGCCCACTCCACTGGAAGACCAACTGGGTGAGAATGCACAACCGATCCATCCTGAAGAGGCCGCTCATGGGGAGAAACGGCTGGCGCAGCTGGCATGTGCGATTCGGTCTCTCGAGCCCACACCAGCGACTCTCCTTGCCCTTGCAGCTCCCGGGTTGCGGGATCCGGACTCCGGGGGTTTACAGGCTGTTCGCAATGGCCCACGGCAGCCATTTCTTGTTCGTGACCTTGCAGCTCGGCTGGATCAAAACGAGACGTATTTGTTCGGTGATAGTTTGGCCGGCGCTGCTGGGGAACTCTATGGACTCGGTGGTGCGCTCTTCGGATCCACAAATGGATTCTACTTGGCCGGCGGCACTGGTCTTGCTGAAGCCCTCATCCTAGGAGGAGAAGTTTGCGAGCTCACTCCGCCCTGGGAGAAAGCGCTTCAGGTGTTTGAAAATGGGGTCAACCTAGAAGATCTCCTAGCTCCGTATCGATTGAAGCGAACCCCCTCCGCACTGGATTCCAATGGCGAGCTTCGTATCGAAGTGCTGCTCTCCAGGTTGGAGAGCTATGTACGTCGTCGCCAAGAAAATTTCATCGATGCCTATGGGACCCCGATAGATCACTTTGCCATAGGGGAAGGCCTGGCAAGAATATTGGCCGGCACTACCTTGCCCGAAGCGAATTGGACACAATCACTCTACCTCTCAACGATGCATGCCGCACCCGCAATCGGTGCCGTCGCCTTGGCCTCCAAACTTCGTGAACACCGATGGTCCTAAACCACCCCAAACGTCTCCTGCTCCTCTTATTCCTCTGTATCGGGGTGTTTCTCGGTGGCTGTAAACAAGTCGTCCCGATCCCGACTCTAGACTTCAAGACAACCCGCGCCATTTGGATTACGCGATGGGACTACGTAACGGAGCAAGACATCCAGACGATTGTGGCCAACTGCTCCGCAGCTGGTTTCAACCAGCTTATGTTCCAGGTGCGGGGAAATGGCTCTGTGTTTTATCCCTCAACAATCGAACCATGGGCAGAACAGCTGGGGGGAGTCGATCCTGGATTTGACCCTTTAGCTGTCGCCATTCGCGAAGCGCATCAACGTGGATTGCGGCTGCACACTTGGGTAAATGTAGTGCCGGCCTGGTGGGGGAGTACGCCTCCTTCCAATCCGGAGCACATTCTCAACAAACGTCCCGAGTGGCTTTGGTATGACGCGGATGGCTTGCGCCAACCTGAGTCCGACAACTTCTACCTCAGCCTAAATCCGTGCCTCCCCGAGGTGCGCGACTACATCACCTCCGTGGTCACCGAGGTCGCGACCAATTATGCCGTGGACGGTATGCATCTGGACTATATTCGCTTCCCTAATGAGAAGCCGGCGGTCCGGGATGGTAGTGACTATCCACGGGATCCCCGGACCTTGGCGCTCTACGAAAAGGAGACGGGTTTGGGTCCCGATGACAACAGGCAGGCTTGGAATCAATGGCGCACCGACCAGGTTACGCTGCTCCTGCGGGAGATCCGTGGTGCTGTGTTAGAGGCCCGACCAGGCCTCGAAATCAGTGCAGCTGTTGGAAGCGAGCTGCCTGCGGCAAAGTCACACTTTCAAGATTGGGAGGCCTGGCTCCAAGAGGGCCTACTCGATACGGTTTACCCCATGAACTACACGGCCGACGATGAGCGGTCAGCCCAGAGGTTCGAGGATTGGAGGGGGCGCACCTCCGAAGCCAACATTGTGATGGGCCTGCACGGCACCAACTCAACCCCCGAGCTCCTGCAACAGCGAATGGCTGCCGCCACGAATACCCTCAGCGGGTTCTGCCTGTTTGGATACCTCTCCTTTTGGGACTCTCAAAACAAAACGATAGACGAGCAGGATGCCGTCCAATCCAACGCCCGAAAGAGCCTTCGCACTCGTTTGTTTCCTCTTCCCGATTGACTCCGGCTTTTGCAGCCGTGGTTTTTGTAGAATAAGAGTCCCAGTCATGTCACCGATTCCACAGCTCGCGGGTTATCCCGCAGAATTGCAAGCTCAGGCTGAGGCTCTTTTGAAGAGTGGAGAGCTGGGAAACCGTCTTCTCAAGCTCTATCCAGAATCCCACAAGATCCATTCCAGTAAAGACCTGCACGACTACACGCAAGAGCTAAAGGCGAGGTACATGCGCAACGCTGCCCCCCTGTCGAAAGTCACCTATGACTCCAAGCTCCGGACGGTAAGCCAAGCACTAGGTCTACACCTTACAGCCCAACGAATCCACGGCTCTCGCATGAACAAGCGCCGCGAGATTAGGATCGCCACTGTTTTCAAAGATGCGCCTGCGCCGTTCTTGAGGATGATCGTGGTCCATGAACTCGCTCACATGAAGCACGCAGACCACGATGCCAATTTCTACAGGCTCTGCTGCAACATGGAGCCGAACTACCATCAACTCGAATTTGATTTGCGCCTCTATTTGTGCACGCTCGAGTCTCCAAACACCGAGGGCTAATAGCTCCTTCCCTATTTCACTTTGATCGATTCCGAAGAGTTCCAGTACCTAGCCGCCAAGATGGGGTGTGAAATCTCAATCAACGCTTCCACGCGCCTGCTCGCTTATCTTGACGCGATGTTAGAGCAAAACCGAAGCGTCAATCTGACTGCCGTTCGCGACCGCGAATCGGCCGTAATTTTCCACGCTCTCGACTCCGTGGTCATGGGGTGCGTGCCCTTCAAAAAGGCACCAGAAAATGCACTCGATATCGGAACTGGAAATGGTTTTCCAGGTGTTGCGATTGCGTGCCTGTTTCCCGAAGCCCAAGTCGTATTGATGGACCGCACCCTCAAGAAACTTAAGGCCATCGAAAGAGCGCTCGACTTTGCGGGTTTTGACCTGAAAAAATTCGAGCTCGTACAGATGGACGCCTCGGAAGCTCCCTCCCATGGCTACAAGGGGAAGTTCAACCTGATCACGAATCGCGCGGTTGGTCCACCCAACGAGATGGGGATCCTCTCCATGCCGCTACTTGCGGAAGAGGGTCGTATGCTGGCTTGGCTTAGTGACGATACCGCTGCGCCAACGACCCTAAAGGGTGGACTCCGGTTCGTTGGGGAGATGTATTACGACTTGCCCTCTCCCGCGAATCGGAAGCGGCACCTGGTTGATTACGCTCACTAACTAGGCAGTGGTGAGGGCGCCTACCTATAGACTCATCCCCTCGCTCCGCAGCGCCTAGGTTGTCCGCGCTCCCTGTCGGTATTGGAGAAACAACAAGTTAGGTCATAGGAGGGGAGAGCGAGTCTGTGTAATCAATGACCCGGTTGTGAGTGCTCCCATTCTCATCGGGCCTGTAGAGCCGACGGTCTCCCCCCGAGGTGCAATGGCAAGCGGGCAGCAGCCATTTTTAGAGGGGATCAGCCCAGGTCGAATCCCAAAGAGCCGCGCCTCCGACTTAGGGTAGGTGAGAGGCCAAGGGGTTGGGTCCTAGAGCGCGCTACGGAGCGCTCGCATTTAGAAGACTGGCCTCTCGGACAAACTTTGGTGGCGCAGGTAGTGTGCCACTGAGGACCACCCTTTCCAGAAGGCCGCCCTCCAGTAAGCTTGGAGTCAACACCAGGGAGCCGCCAGGCTGAAGGGTCTCGAAAGTAAACTCTTGATGCCCGTTTTGCGCGAGGAAGCTCACCTCGAGAGCTTTGGCCTCAAAAGCAGATGCGCTGGTTTCGATAGCGATGGAAGCAAATCGTTCTAATAACCTTGGGGACGGGAAGTCGAGGGTTTGTGTCCAACGGCCCGCGTCCTCGTCGACAAGGAGCTTCCCCGTACGAAACCTCTGAAGTGTGGTCTTGTCGAGAGCTGAAACCAGGCGAAGCTGAAGTATCCTCACTTGAACTGCTTGAGCACTCTCTAGATAGATAGCGATGGAATCCGCACCGGGAGCTTGCGCCAGGATTGGCATCACAACGCGATTCTTTCCTGCACGCAGTAGAACTGCCGTCCTTGCCTTTCCAGCGACAATCACGAGCCGCGCACCCTCTTGGGAGACCTGCCCTTCGAACTCGAGCTCAAGGACACCGTCACCATTGTGGGCCAAGGTGTTTTCCTCAAGCCTACCGATATAGACCTGTCCATGCACCGAGACCGACTTGCCCAGTTCACCGCCAGCGACAAGAAGGCTGTTCGGGTGGGGGATGGGGAGACTCACACTCGGTGGAGATAGCGCAAAGAGCTCGGCCGCAGGTGCTGGTACATCCCAATGATCGCCTTCTAATGCATAGGAGAAAAGGGCATGGTTTGGTATCTCCTGGAAGAGTACCGATGGAGGATTTTTGGGATCGCTAGCGGCAAGGGCCCTCGTGATCTCGTTGATAGAAGATCCACCTGGAGTGGCGTAGTTCGTGACCTTGCGGTCGGTGAGGTGCTTGAGTAGATAGGCGAGTGTGCTGTGTTGGCTAAAGCTAGTACCGCAAAGGACGATCGATTTGGGTTCCGTTGGTTGCACGGGTGCGGGGCCTCCTTCCCGGGGGAAAAAGTGTAGGTGCTCTGGCATGCTGGACGAATAGCGTAGATTGTCGCTTGCGTCGAGCTCGACGCCGATCATTGCCAACAGATCGCCCGCAGGCTTCTGGCTTGCGGGCAGCATCTGCATATCAAATTGCGTACTTCGTTGTTCTTCTGGAACAGTGAGTCCGACCTTTTGAATGGCAGCCTCTCCCGCCAGCAAGATCCCCCAATGGGACCAATGGGAATCCATACTCAAATATAGAGGTGCGCCCTCCCAGCGCTTGTACACGGGAAGCAAATCCACGGTCTCCACACCTCTAGCCTGCATCGCTGGAACGACAAGGTTGTCAAATTCGGGTGTTGCTAAAATGCCGTACGGCAGCATCTTGTCTGCGATAACGGCCTTTCTAGGAATCGGAATTAGAACGTGCCGTATTCCCAATCCATAGAGTCTTCTCGAGATGGCGGCTTCCGTTGCCGCTGCCCTTTCGGCCAACCCGCCCCCTGGAGGCTCCGGAACAATGGTTCGGTCCTTGATGAACATCCATCCGTTGTCACCGAGTAGAACCGAGCTATTCGATTCCCGTAAATAGCGAAAAAGGAACCTCGCATAGGGCGCGCCGACCGTGTTTCGAATACGAGAGGTCAAGCGATAGTCGTCCTCGAAGAGGCGAGCGCGCGTGCCGTCTGCAAAACTTGCGTTCGCTCGTTTGGCGGTATCAATCTCAAGCTCTTTCCCTAGGATCCGCGGCATTTTCGACGGTGCCAATAAGTCGATCGCAGTCGTCCCAAAAATGAGTAGCGCTGAGGTCACAAGAACAAACAGCGCGACGAATCGACTGGAGCGGTCGAGAGGCCTATCTTCCGGTATGCAGACAAGGCCATCCCTGGTCATTCCACCCGCAATAGGATTAGAATTGGAAGTAGAGGAATGGTACATGACTAACGTAGTGGAGATGGAGGATGGAGATCCAGAAGGCAATTTGCAAAGGCAGGACCCATGTTGGTTTGGCCTTGTAGATCAGCTCTTGCGTTGTAGGTAAGCCCCAAATCGCAACAGCGCCGGCAAGTCCCGCAAGCAGGTGAATCGGGCGTAAGGCGAGCCCATGGGCCGTATCGCCAGCCAGTCCGAACATGGCGCTCAAATAACTAGTCGCTTCACCAATGGACTCACAACGGAAGAATACCCAGCCAAATATTACGAGAACAAAAGTCAGGGCGACCTGGACGAAGTAAGGGGCCTTCGAATAGAGGGAGCGTTTGCCGAGGAGACGCTCGAATACAAGCCAGAAACCTTGATAGGCACCCCAGGCGAGGAACGTCCAGTTTGCGCCGTGCCAAAGTCCACCGATCAACATCGTGAGGCACAAATTGATATAAGTTCGCACCGGTCCCTTCTTGTTACCACCGAGGGGGATGTAGAGGTAGTCCCTCAGGAAGCTCGAAAGGGATATGTGCCAGCGCCTCCAAAAGTCCGTGATACTGATGGACCGGTAGGGTTGGTTGAAGTTGATGGGAAAGCGAAAGCCCATCATGAGGCCGAGCCCAATCGCCATATCCGAATAGCCCGAGAAGTCGAAGTAGATTTGGAAGGTGTAAGCGAGAGCGCCGATCCACGCGTGAAGGGCGTCTAAGTTACCTCCCTCAAAAGCCGCATCCGCGACACCACCGAGGACGTCGGCGATGAGAATCTTCTTCGCCAACCCCGACTGGAACGCCAAAATACCACGATAGAACTTGGAACGTGTATGGGTGCGCGTGTGCAGCTGCTCGGCGATCGTGTTGTACCGAACGATGGGGCCCGCAACGAGCTGAGGAAACAGGGCGACATAACACATGAAATCCCGAAAGGAGCGCACCGGTTCGGCCGTTCCTCGATAGACATCGATCGTGTAGCTAAGCGTCTGAAAGGTTTAGAAGGAGATCCCGACGGGGAGGATGACCTGCGCAAAGTGGAACGAAGGTCCACCGAATGGCTCCAAAATAACGTTGAGCGTATCGATGCCAAAGTTGAAGTACTTGAAGTACCCCAACAGCCCAAGATTCACCACCAGAGACACAAGCAGCCAGCGCTTGCCCTTTTTCGAGTGCTCATGGACCCCGTCTCGAGCTGCAACAATTTGCTTCCCGCACACGAAATCCACGACCGTAGAGATCCACATCAGGAACACGAAATCGGGTCGCCACCAGCCATAAAAGACGTAGCTGGCCACAGCGATGACTACGGACTTCCAACGCCGAGGGGTCAGCGCATAGACCGCCAAGAACAGGGGCAGGAAGTAGTAGAGGAAAACCCCACTGGCAAAGACCATTAGGAAGCGGTGGGAGTTTGGGGAAGCGGTGGGGAAACAGGACGAGGTGCCTAGCACCCGTACGGCCATTGGAGGTCAGCCAACATATTAGCCGACACCACCCCCCTAAGGAAGAGTGGGGCCCAGCCGGGGAATGGAATGCGCCCTCCCTGGAAGGTAAGCGTTCACGGGGTTCTTGGACAGGTCTGAGCAAAGTCAACCGATGGATTGTGTGTGACAGACCTGCCCTCACCCAATCCATCGTGCCCCGGTTGCATCGCGCTCATGAAAGAGCTCATGTCGCTGAAGGTGATCG
>CALBMX010000057.1 GCA_937896235.1 uncultured bacterium | reverse complement strand
CGCCCCAACCGCTAGCCAATCGAAGCAAGACATGAAACCCATCCTCATATTGGTGCTGCTAGGAGTTGCAGCGTTTTGCGCCTTTGGATTTGCTGCTACCTTTGAACCCGTTGAGCGAGGTCAGCAACTCACGTGGCGCACGGCGTATGGGATAGTTGGCGTGGCGTCAATCACCTGCGTGGCATGGGCCCTGTTCCAGGACAAACGGGGCGGCGCGTAGCGTTCGTCGTTTGCTGACAAGCTTCAATAAAACAGACCGGCCTACGCCCTCTATTGATCATCGCCACCGCTTGACAGGTTTACTTCCGTGATCAAACCGGGCCTGCTCGTTCAACGATCTCGATAAAAACGAGGCTAAATTCGCACCCACCATTTAGAGTTCGCCGCTCACACCCCACACGTCATTCTTCGGGTTTCTCATTTTCCTGGCCCCCACGACGCTCCTTTTGCGTTTAAGTAATCAGCGAAGCCATACTCGCTATCCACCCGATGCTCACCATTGCTTAGCTTCTGCTAGCCAAACCGGACCAAGGATTCACATTCCTCGATTCGTCAAGGCAACATGCAAGCTCTGCAGGATACGGTGACGCAAGCGGATGGCCTTCGGCCAGCCCTAATCCCCCCCCCCACCCGGTAGACGGACGCAACACAAAAGGACTAACCAAATGCCGAATGAAATCCCAAAGTTCTACAAGAATCCATCGATCGCAACTCTCCTCTCATTCCTATATACCGGGTTAGGACAGGTCTACAATGGGCAGATTTTCAAAGGCGTTGTATTCATCGTTGTTTACTTCATCTCAATCATGCTCATGACCGTCTTCATCGGGTTCCTAACAACACCGATCTTGTGGATATGGGGAATGGTCGATGCGAATAGCTCGGCACATAAAATCAATCGAGCGCTAGCCAACTCATGAGGCCCTGCCTAAAACGCCCGGCCCGCCGTTGATCCGCAGAGTCTTTAGCCAGACAAGCCAAACGGCGCTCTCATCATGACTTTCTATACGAATTTCGCCGCAGCCTACGGAACGTGCTGGATGGCCATAATGGTCATCGCGCAACTCCGTCAAATGCACATAGATACTGTGGCCTTTGGGTTCTTCGGTTTCCCCTTAGTCAGTCTTGTCTATGCCTACTCTAGACAAGGCACCTCCAAGTCCAAGCAGGTCCGCCGACAGATGCGCGAGAAGCGGTTCACAAAGCCACTGCCCGACGCCACCGACGCCACCGACGCCGTCTAATTACGTGACGTTCACCGACGTCCGTCTCATAGCAAAATCAAAACACGTAACTAACCATGCATGAAATCATCTGCCCACACTGCGGGAAGGCCTTCAAAATTGACGAGGCCGGCTACGCGGATATTCTCAAGCAGGTTCGCGATCACGATTTCGATCAGCAGTTGCACGAACGGCTTGAGTTGGCTGAGCAGGACAAGCAGAAAGCTGTTGAGCTAGCGACAATCAAGATCACGAGCAAGTTAGAGATGACCTCTGTCGAGAAGGATGCTGAGATCAAAGCGCTGAAAGCGAAACTTGACGCCGGCGCGGTTGCACAGAAACTCGCAGTCAAGGAGGCCCAAAGTGCCTTGGAAAAAGAGCGCGACACGCTCGCGAACGATCTCAAGCAAGCAACGCGGGACCAGAAGACTGCTGCCGAACTTGCCGATGCGAAGCTTGCGAACGAGTTGCTGAAAGCAGCGACAACAAAAGACACCGAAGTTCAGAGCTTGAAGAGCGGCCTTGAGCGGGCGCAGCTTGAGAAGGAGCTCGCCGAGAAGTCACTCAAGGACAAATACGAGACGCAGATAAAGGACCGGGAGAATGAGATCGAGCGCCTCCGAGAGATGAAGGCCCGACTGTCCACAAAAATGGTCGGCGAAACCCTCGAGCAACACTGCGAGACCGAGTTCAACCGTATTCGAGCGACCGCATTTCCAAGGGCCTACTTTGAGAAGGACAACGATGCGCGGACTGGCAGCAAGGGCGACTATGTCTTTCGAGAATCTGTCGACGCTGGCACCGAAGTAGTCTCTGTCATGTTCGAGATGAAGAACGAGAGCGATGAAACAGCAACCAAGAAGAAGAACGAAGACTTTCTCAAGGAGCTAGATAAGGACCGTACTGAGAAGAGCTGTGAATATGCAGTTCTCGTTTCACTTCTTGAGCCGGATAGCGAGCTTTACAACTCCGGCATTGTCGATGTGTCGCACCGATACCCGAAGATGTACGTTGTCCGTCCGCAATTCTTCATCCCCATCATCACGCTATTGCGAAACGCCGCCCAGAACTCACTGGAGTACAAAACGGAGCTCGCGTTAATGAAATCGCAAAATACGGATGTCACCAACTTCGAGAAAGATCTCGATGCGTTCAAGGCCGGTTTCGCCCGGAACTATGAACTGGCCTCCAGGAAGTTCAAGAAGGCTATTGACGAGATCGACAAAACCATCGACCACCTTCAAAAGACCAAGGAAGCGCTACTTGGCTCTGAAAACAATCTTCGCTTAGCCAACAACAAGGCCGACGACTTGACCGTCAAGAAACTGACTAGGGGTAACCCTACAATGGCCACAAAGTTTGCCGAGCTAGAGAATGATGACGATATTGATCCGGATTGAACTCATAAAACGCAACGCTGGCTAAGCCGGTGGTGCAGCGGTCTACCCTTCGGCCCGTCACCGATCACCACAACCGCCAGATTTGCCAACGATCACAACATGAACACCGTAGCTCAGAAAATTGCCTCGTGGGAATGGAAGTATGCCCAACAAGATCCAGCTGCCGAGGCGGAACTGACCCAGCGGCTCATTCGCGCTGCGAGTGTTCGTGACATCTTGCGGTACAGCGATCTTGTCTCCGGGGTGACCTTTCGGATTCCAACCGTCAACGACGGTAGAGAATTCCAAATCGACGTACATGCCTGGACTGAGCTGGACCGTGCGATTCTGGGTGACTTCCTTGGCAGCATCGCAGCTACGAGCTACGCCAAACACTCATTCCTGCTTAGCTCAATCGCCGTATCTAAGCTTGACGGTGCCCCGACCGCGCCCTTCTTCAAATGGGCCGCCGACTTGGGTCTACTTCAAGACAACTCCCAATCCGGACAACTCGCATTCTGGATCACGCAGACCAACCTCACGTACGATCACTATTGCGTGTAATCCCTGCGGTGGAACTAGGCAAAGCAGCAGCTCGACCTTCGACCGCCCTCGCCATTAGTAAAAAAACACGACCACCGCCCTGTCTGCTCAGCACGATCCGCAAGCAAGGGCCAAGCTCCTCGCATTCGCCCATGCGACGGAGAAATACTGCGGAACCCGGCGGGCCCGGCGGGTGGGCCTCGTTCCGCCGCTGAGCGACCCAGCCGGAATCTCGACCGTAGCCGGAATCGCCGATACAGGCAGTCCTAGGCATTGCTACTGTATCCGGATCACAGCCATCGATGGCCTCAGGCGGGAACGCCGAGTCTGGCTGAACACTCTCAACTAAGCACTCGATAACTTGCCATGAGTCACTCGCCGATCAGGTCAGAGCCCGTCCACTTCGCTTCGAAGGACCACCCGCTGCGGCGAGATGTCGGTTGGCTCGGAGCGCTGCTCGGGGAGCTCCTGCGCGAGCTCGCGCCCGCGGGGCTTTACGAGACCGTCGAGGCGGCTCGCGTCGCGGCGCGGCATCGCCGCAAGGGTAATCCCGAGGCGGGGCCGGAGCTTGCCTCGCTCCTACAGGAGTTGACGGCGGAGCGTGCGCTCGAGCTTGTGCGCGCGTTCGGTGCTTACTTCGGCGTCGTCAATGCCGCCGAGCAAGTGCACAGGATGCGCCGGCGCATCGACTACCAGCGCGCGCACACGACCCAGCCCGCCAGCTTGCGCGCGTCGATCGAAGAGCTCCACAGGCGGGGCACAAGTCTCGAGGAGCTCCGGGAAGCGCTGGCCTCCGTCGTCGTCGAGCCCGTCTTCACCGCACACCCGACCGAGACCGTGCGGCGTACGATGTTGAAAAAGGACCAGCGCCTGGCGCGTCACCTCGTCGATCGATTCCTAAAGGACTCGCTCGACCCGGGCGCGCTCGCGACCATCGAGGACGGAATCGCGCTCGAGATCGCCTCAGCCTGGCAGACCGAAGAGCAGCTACCGGGACGACCCACGGTTGGCGAGGAGGTCGAGCACGTGCTCTTCTTCCTCTCCGATGTGCTCTTCCGAATCGTCCCGGCGGTACACGAAGAATTGGAGAACGTGATCGAAGATGTCTTTGGGACTCGCATTCGCATCGACCGGCCCCTCGTACGCTTTGCATCGTGGGTCGGCGGCGACATGGACGGCAACCCGAACGTAGGCGCGGAGACCATGCGTCGCGCGCTCGCCCGCCACCTCGAGATGGCCCTGCGACGGTACCAGGAGGAGCTGCGAAAACTACACGAGCACCTCTCCCATTCGACAACCCGCGTCGCGATCGATCCGGCGATTCTCGACCGGGTCGCGGACTACCGCGCGCGCTTTGCAGAGGCCTTCGACGAGGTCCCTGTGCGCTATGGCCAGATGCCCTACCGCCAGCTGTTATGGCTCATGACGGCTCGGCTCAAGCGCAAGGGGCGCGGCGCGGCCGGGGGCTATGGTCCGCCCGAAGAATTCCGCGCGGATCTCTCGCTTATCGCCAGCAGCCTCTCGAAGTCAGGAGGATCGCGCTCCGGGCTCGCACTCGTCGAACGAACCCTGCGCCGCGTTGATGCCTTCGGCTTCCACCTAGCCGCACTCGATGTGCGCCAGGATGCTGAGACCCACCGCCGCGTGGTCGGCGAGCTGCTCGGGGACCAAGGCTTCTCTGCGCGTACTCCCGAGGAGCGCACAGCCCTCATCGCGGACGCGCTGCGAGCAGGTGGGACTCGGGTTCCCGAATCGCCCAGCGAAGAGACAGCCAAAACTCTGGAGGTCTTTCGCGCTTTTGCAGAGGCGCTAGAGAGCTACGGACCGCGCGCGCTCGGCCCCTATATCATCTCGATGGCGCAGGGCCCCGACGACGCACTCGCCGTACTGCTCCTCGCTCGCGCTGGTGGCTGCGTCGCTGGCGATGGAAGCGTGCCCCTCGACATCTCGCCTTTGTTTGAGACCGTCGACGATCTCGCGGTCGGCCCCGATGTCCTGCGCTCGCTCTCCCGAGACACGACCTACGCCGCACACCTCGCCGCGCGCAGCCAACGCCAATTCGTCATGCTGGGCTATTCCGACAGCAATAAGGATGGCGGGATCACGGCGTCGCGTGTGGCGCTCGATCGGGCGCAAGAGCGATTGGTTGGAGCGGCGCAAGAGCTCGGACTTGAGCTGACACTGTTCCACGGGCGTGGCGGCTCCATCAGCCGTGGTGGCTCGAAGCCACGCGCCGGGATTCTCGCAGCCCCCCCGGGCGCTCTCGGCGGATACGCGCGCTCGACCGAGCAAGGCGAGATCATCGGCGACAAGTTCGGTTTGCGAGGTATCGCGTCAAGGACGCTGGAGGTCACACTGGGTGCGCTCCTCGAACGCACGGCTGGCGGTGACCCTGCGCGTGCTGCGACCGAGGAGCAGCGCGCGATCGCCGACACGCTGAGTCGCGCCAGTCGCGAACACTACCGCAAGCTGGTCCACGACGATGCGGACTTCACCGAGCTGTTCCAAGGCATGACTCCGATCGACGTGATCGAGCGCCTGCAGATCGGCTCTCGACCGGCGCGGCGGCGCAGCATGCGCGGCGTTCAGGATCTGCGCGCGATCCCGTGGGTTTTCGCGTGGACCCAATCGCGCGCCGTCTTCCCCGGCTGGTTCGGAGTCGGCACTGGCCTGAATGCCGCCATCGAGTTACACGGACTCGAAGCTGTGCGCGGCGCCGCCCGCAACTGGCCGTTCCTCACCACCTTCCTCGCCGATGTCGAGATGGTGCTGGCCAAGAGCGACATGAACATCGCTGCTCGCTATAGCGAACTGGCGGGAGCTGTAGGCGAGCGCCTTTTCCCCACACTGCGCGCTGAGCACGAGCGCTCGATGGACGCGATCTTGCACGTCTGCGAAGCCAACGAGCTGCTTGAGCGCGACCCGACGCTCCAACGCTCCATCCGCCTGCGCAACCCGTACATCGACCCGATGAGTTTTGTTCAGATCGATTTCCTCGCGCGCTGGCGCGAGGGCGACCGCCAGGACAAGGACCTCGAACGCGTCCTGGCCCAGACCGTACGGGGCATCGCGCGCGGGCTGAGAAACACGGGCTGAGAAATGCGGGAGTCACGGACTGGCGCAGAGCTGGCCTAGGCCCCGAGCGCCGCTCCGGAGTCAGTGCTTGCCATCGACCCCGCCTAACAATGCAATGCAAGGGGCCCCGTCACACTCGGCCACGAATCACCCTCAACCGTCAAACATGATCACTTGGATTCATAGAGATGTCCTCCCCTAAAGCTCTGCTATTAGCTGGCGCATGGTCTCTGCTCCTAATCTTGCGATTTGGGTTCGCCCATGAGCTTTACCAGTACCTATGGGTAGGCATGTTCGCCGTTGACGCGGCCCTACTTGTCTCCGGGATGATCGCTATTTGGTCTCTCGTAGAGGCCGTTCGTCGCTCAAGAAGCCGACAGAATGTTGTGGCCCTCGCTGCGGTTCTGAGCCTAATCGGAGTGGCCTACGGAAGTGACGTCCTCAAGGACGCAGGGACGTACTTTAGATTCCTTCGGCTTCGATCCGGCTACACCGAGATTGTCTCCCACCTGCAGGCGGGCACGATAGCGGCAGATGGTATGCGTGACGGGATCTCCTATCAATCGGCGGCGGGACTTGAGCTTCGCATTGCGTTCCGTTGGGGTGGAACGCTCGACAACTGGAGTGGAGTTGTTTACGACCCCACGGGGCTAGTTATGCAGTCCAACGAGTTCCTCCCCGACTGGTCCAACTGGCTCGAACCGGAGCTCGCGCAAGTCAAAGGGCTATTCGGTGGAGATCTTCGTGCAGCTCAGCACCTTCAGGGGCATTGGTATTTTTGCCTCTTCACTTAGAAATGACGAAGCGCTTGCTGCGAACAAGAGCGATGAAGATCCGGCCTCACCTTGCGATGCGTTCGGTGAAGCGAGCTGGCCATGAACCGAAGTACCCTTGCTAAGAAACTGTCCTACTTGGCATACGGTGTCCGAGTCTCAGCCCCCAGAACCTACGGGGGTGGAAGCATGATCTACGGATCAACGAGTCCGTACGGGATTCAACCAGGACCCTGGCGCATGACCCGCGAGTACGTGGGTTACATCAACGAGGCGTCTGGATTCGGGCTTGGGGTCAGCCTGATCATCGTCGGGGCATTGAGTATTCTCGTTACTCTTCGCCTTGTCCTATCCGCTATAGACGAGCAGCCTGACTCACGGCAGCAGCGGGAGAGGTGATCACTCAAACGCTCGCGGCGGACGGAGCGCTGCTGAAACCAGAAACTAAGCGGGCCGCTCCCTTTCGATTCCACCCTTTCAAAAGCGACCACGCCAAAACCGAGCCTCGCCTTCCCCCCCCCGGGGCGACTCCGATCTAGCTGCGCCCCGCCTTTCGGTGTCCACTCGTTTCGATCACTTACTTTTGGCTTCGCCCACCGCTGGCAATCATTCCTACCAGACCACGCACAAGACCGCATCCCATGAACGACCAAGATGTAGACGACGCCCTTGATGACCTCGTCAAACTCCTTCCCGAGTCCCTTCGCGCCGATTGGGTAGTCACCTCCAAGCGAGCCATCACAAAAACTTACCTTGTGGGCACCATTCACGGTTCCGGCCTAGCGCTCTTCATTGTCGGGATCGCATTCGATGTGGAGGCACTCCGTTTGGCTTATCCCGTTGCATTCGTTTGCATGCTCCTGGCCACCAAATACCTACCCTGGTGGCGAGAAGATAAGGAGCTCTCACAGCTCTCCCGCGCGAAACGTGATAGCAACAAATAACGAGATGGTGCCAACAGCCACCTCTAGACTCCCCGCCTTGGTGGCACGCCCGTCGGCTCGGAGGCCATCTTGCTTGCCAACAATCTTCGGATCGTAGAGAATAGACGCAACTAGCTGATGCCGCCGGCCCCCCAAAAAACCATCAGCCGCACCGGAAAGAAGTGAAAGCATGCTCTATAGCGCAACGGAACTGGACACGGACAAAGCTCAAGAGAGCCTCGACAGAGCACTAGAGCCGCTGCGTGAGCGCTTAGCGGCGCACTCAATCTATGGGCTTCTGCGCGACAGCAGGACCGTGCACCTTTTTATGGAGGCGCATGTGTTTGCCGTTTGGGACTTCCAGTCCTTACTTAAGGCATTGCAAAGGCTAGTGACCTGTGTCGAGATTCCTTGGTATCCAACGGATGACCCAGAGGCGCGGAGACTGGTCAACGAGATCGTCTTGGATGAGGAATCGGATCAAGCACCAGGAGGAGGGTACCTCTCGCACTTTGAGCTGTATCTCGAAGCAATGCTTGAGTGTGGGGCAAACACCGAGCCCGTCCGGGCTTTCATGCGAAGCTTGCGCGCAGGCACGGACCTCAAAGAGGCGTTGCGCATGTCCACTGTTCCATCCGGAGTTCAGCCGTTCGTTGATGTGACGATGGAGATCGCCACCTCCGGCCAGGTTCACCGAATCGCTGCCGCATTTGCCTTCGGTCGCGAAGAAGTCATCCCGGTCATGTTTCGACATTTCGTGGGGAGCCTCTCCAAGGCGTCGCCGAGCTCATGGGCAACGTTTCGCCACTACCTTGACTTGCATATAGGAACGGACTCAGAGGTGCATGGCCCTCAGGCCAAGCGTCTCGTAGCCAAGCTCTGCGGCAAGGACCCTGTGCTCTGGGCCGAGGCAACGGAGTCGGCCCAGCGATCGCTTCGTGCTCGACTTGATCTCTGGGATAAAGTCGCCGCTTCCCTGGCTTAGCAATTCGTTTGAACGGTCGCCTGCTGTTGCTGGCAGTCCGCTTCTTTGCCTCGCCCTCTGGCCAGCCGAGGCGGGGCAGCATGCCTGCGTGAGAGGGGCTTGCCGTGTGCCGCATTTCACGACGGGGTCACTCAGACTAGAGGGGCCGTTCGCGCAGGAAGGGAGCGAGAGCTTTCATGGCTAGCGCATGTGCCACTTTAGGATCGGCAAAGAGACGCCTCGAGTTGCGTTTTAGCTAGGCCCGTAGCCCTCATGGTGCACGTCGCGGATGGCGCGGCCCGACGGGTCGGGATTCTCACTGAACGACTTGTCCCATGCGATTGCGGCAGGAGTCGAGCAGGCGACACTCTTGCCGCCAGGCACACACGCAGCCGCGTGGGGTCCGGGGAAGTGGCCCTCGAACATCTCGCGGAACAAGTAAGCCTCTTTCGTCAAAGGCGTGTTGTGCGGGAAGCGCCACGCGGCGCGCTCTAGCTGGTCGTCGCTGACGTGCACTTCGGCATGAGCTTTGAGCGAGTCGATCCACGCATACCCGACTCCGTCGGAGAACTGCTCCTTCTGGCGCCAGAGAATCTCGTCGGGTAGCGACCCCTCAAAAGCCTCGCGCAATACGTACTTCTCCATGCGCGGTTTGCCGTCCTTGCCAACGCAACGTTTGTCCTCGGCGTCGAAGGCCATGGCGACATCTAGGAACTCGCGATCGAGGAAAGGCACACGCGCCTCGACACCCCACGCCGCCATCGACTTGTTCGCACGTAGGCAATCGTACAAGTGTAAGGCGTCCAGTTTGGCAACCGTCTCCTCGTGAAAGGCGCGCGCATCTGGTGCCTTATGGAAGTACAGGTACCCTCCGAAAATCTCGTCCGCGCCCTCGCCCGACAAAACCATTTTGATACCCATCGCCTTGATCTTGCGGGCCAACAGATACATCGGTGTCGATGCGCGAATCGACGTTACGTCGTAGGTCTCGATGTGCCAGATGACCTCGCGTAAGGCGTCCAGTCCCTCCTGCACGGTGAAGTGCATCGTGTGGTGCACCGTGCCGAGCTTGTCGGCGACCTTGATCGCAGCAGCAAGGTCCGGCGAGCCTTCTAGGCCGATGGCAAAGGAGTGCACGCGCGGCCACCAGGCCTCGCCCTTCCCATCACTCTCAATCCGCGTGCGAGCGTGGGCGATCGCGCAGGCGGCGACGATGGAAGAGTCCAGCCCGCCAGAGAGCAACACTCCGTACGGCACATCGCACATCAGCTGGCGCTCAACAGCGGCCTCTAGGGAGGCATGCAACTTCGGGACGTCTACGGGAACACCTTTGGAGACGTCATGGGAACGCCAGGTAGGATTATAGTAGCGCTGCGGGCTCACCTCTCCCCGCCTCCAGGCATGGCCGGGAGGGAACTCGAAAAACTCGCGACAGGTATCGGCGATGGCCTTCATTTCCGAAGCCACATACAGCGCACCATGCTCATCGCGACCCCAGTACAGGGGCACCACACCGATCGGGTCCCGCGCAATGAGCCAGTCCCCGGTATCGGCATCCAATGCGACGAACGCGAAAATGCCGTTCAAGTCGTTGAGGAAATCGGCACCCCGGGCGCGCCACATGGGAAGGATCACCTCGCAGTCCGAGTCAGTCTGGAAGGCGTAATCCGTGTGGCTCTCACGAAGTTTGCGATGGTTGTAGATCTCGCCGTTAACCGCTAAGAGCAGGCGTCCGTCCTCTGAGCGCAGGGGCTGCGCGCCACTCTCGATGCCAACGATCGCCAGTCGCTCGTGAACTAAGATGTTGTGGGCGTCGTGGTACACGCCGCTCCAGTCGGGACCGCGGTGCCGCATGCGGCGCGAAAGCTCGATCGCTCGTGCGCGAACGCCGGCGATCCCGTTGGCCCCCGCACGCTCTGGAATCTCGAGTACGGCTAGGATGGAACACATGGCGATTTTGGAGGGTGGCGGCCTGGGACGGCGACTGGATGCGAATGCTGAGGATGGTACTCGCGGCGAATCCCCCGGTCGCTTCGATTTACCGAAAAGCGAACCGGCGGCCAACCGGAGGTCGACGTGCGATGGGAGAGGTGGGTTGGCCTGCCCCTGTTGGATAGCGAGATGGAGGGCGACCACGAGCGACTAGATGGGCCCTCCCTTCGGGGGCCCTCCCCGTCGACCAAATCATCGGTTGATCTAAGCACCACTCGCGGGCGCACTCCTCTACCCCCCGAGAAGCCGCACGCCCGCTGCCGTTTATGGGCGCCCCAGCCTCTTGAGGATCCCGGGGATCGTGGCACTCTCAGGGTCGAGCTCGAGGGACTTCTTGTAGTTCATGATGGCTAGCTCCCGGTGCCCTGCCAAGAGATGGCCTTCGCCTAAGCTGTCCCAGGCGTTAGCGGACGTCGGGTAGGTCGCGACGAGAAATTCGAAGAGCTGGATGGCCTCTGCATAGCGCTCCTGCTCCAGCAGGTTGTAGGCGATCGCGTTGACGTCGCGCTCGATGTATTCGTCGCGAATGACTTGCGGCCACCTGGCTAGCTCTACGAGGCCGGCCTCGATACCCTCGTCAAGGACGCGACGCGCGACGACGTAGTCGCCGCGAGGAAGTGGGATTTTGGGCTCCCGTCCGTCGAGAATCTCTGTGATACCATTTTTGATCGCGCCCGGGTTCGCGTTGCCCGAATTGGAAAGAATGATCACACAGCGACCGATGGAGGGCATCCGCCAGATCAAGGTCGACACGCCAGGCATGCCTCCGCTATGCGAGATCACGGGGCCCCGCGGGCTGCCGTTTTCATCGTCTTCGCTGTCCACAATGTCCCAGCCGAAGCCGTAGTTCTCTAAACCGGGCGTAAACATCAACTGCTCTAATTCTCCATCGAGCAGCCGCTTCGCACGCAGGGCCTGGTCCCACTTCCACAGGTCGTCGACAGTCGAGTACAGAGCTCCCGCCGCATAGGGCGTTGTCATGTCCATCCAGGTGGCAACCCTTCGGCCACCCAAGATCTCGGTGTACCCCGTCGCGCGATGAGCTGTAACTGCATACTGGTCGTCATAACCCGTGTCGTGCATTTCGAGGGGCTCAAGGATGCGCTCACGCAAGGCGTTTTGGTAGGTCGTCTGCGTCACCGCCTCAACAATCGCACCTAGGATGAAATACCCCGAGTTGTTGTAGCTGAACTGAGTACCCGGGTCGAACTCAAGCGGATCGGAGCAGAACTCGACAAGGAAGGCTTCGACAGTGTAGTGGCCCTTGGACTCCTTGTGCATGAACTCCGGGCGGTCTGTATAGCTCGGGATTCCCGAGGTGTGGTTCAAGAGCTGATGGATCGTGACGCGGTCGCCGCTCTCGGCGGGATAGTTCGGGAGGTACTTGGTGAGGGGTGCCCCCAAGTCGATCTTGCCGTCCCGCACCAACAGCATCACAAGCATGGATGTGAACTGTTTCGTGACCGATGCCAAGCGGAACTTAGTGTTGAGGTCGTTGGGGATGCTCCAGTCCGAGTTCGCCATACCAACAGCGCCTCGGTAGACCACTTCGCCCTTGTCGGCGACAAGCACAGTGCCCGACATCTGGTCGATCTTTTGATGTGCGTTGAGAAGAGCATCGATCTGTTCCGCTATGTTCGTCGGATCGGCCTCGCTCGACTCATTGGCCTCGCTAAGATTTGAAGTCGATGCGAGGTTAGCCGGGACCAGCGCGCCAGTCTGGGAGCTAACGGTTTCAATGGGGTCCTGTCCGGTCGAAAGGAAGGCGAGGGATGCGAGCGCAAACAGAAGCTGAAGGCGGGGAAAGAATCTCATGAGGTCGAGTTGTTGGTGAGGTCTGAGCTGCCGGCTTGCCTGCCCGGTAGCAGGTGGCCAATCGGAGAGAGGGAACGAGTACTGGGCCGACCCCATTACAAATCAGGGTCCACCCGCAGAGCCACAGCCGAATATACACTGCATTCGCAGTCGAGATGCCTGTTGACGCACTCTGGGAGCTGCACCCTTAGCCTGTGATGGGAGAGCGCCGTATCCTTTGCGGAGCAAGCTGTATCTTGCCAGACACATAAGCCACAAAGAACACGGGCCACGGCCACGCCGCAAAACTCGATTGCACCTCGTTCCCCTTGGGCGACCAACAAAATGGCTCAGAAGGGTCTCTCCCTTAACTCGGGCTTCGCTTGAGCTCCTCCGGTACATTCGAGTCGATGGAGAAAATGGTCGTGAGTGAGCTGCTCGGGAGAGTAGATAGAGGCGAGGCCCTCTTTGGCGCCTCTGTTGGAGCGGCTGCCTCGCTCGTCGTCTTCGGCGCGGGCTACCTGTTGAGGGGTTGGGATCCAGGTCTCCACCCGGAGCTCGAATGGTCCCACGGGCTCTCGGACATACTTCTATATAAGGGCGTTGGCTTTGGAAGGTCCTTTTTCACCGTTGGCTTTCTCCTTGGGATGATCACGCTGATTCTCTTGGTGTCCAGGTCCCGAACCGCGTTTGCAGCATCGTTTTTGACGCTTCCGCTACCCCTAGTTTTAGCCGTCCTTCTCGAGCATGGCTTTGGCTCTGCCGAGGGTCGGTCCGAAGTGTGGCCCGCACTAATTCTCCTGGCGTACTTTGTCAGTGCGGGGATACACGCCCCCCTCTACATTTATGGCCAGAAAAAGTACGGAGCCATTTACACCTTTCGAGACCTGCGCTCGAAAGACAACCCCAAAAATGGAACAGGGGTAAGGTAACTTTGCCCCATCCATGGGCACACCAAGCCGCAAGTTCCATGAAGATATCTACAGCTCGGACGTCTACCGAGTTTGTAGTCCTTCCCGAGGTCATGCTCGCCTCGGTCTATCTATTGTGCGTACACCTATGGACGATTTGGAAGATGTGCACGGTGAAGTTCCCACAGTCGGTTCCTCTTCACTTCATGACTACGGCTCAATACGCGCTTCTGAGCTTGCTGATGGCGGCCCTCTTCCTTGCTTTTTCTGGAGCGGTTAGCGCGCACGGAAAAGCCCGCCCTCAATTAATAAGGGGCACACCTTTGGCGCGCTCTCTGGAGCGGCGAGAATGGTTGCCATACAGCTCGCCTCGGACCAGCTCTTCGGTCCCATTGTCGTCGACTAGGGATGGGGACGGAGAGGAGCCGTCCTTGGGGTGGGTAGCGCTCCCCCCTTAGGCCTCGCTCTTGCAGTGCTCACGCTTGACGAGCTCACTGCGATTAGCTGCCGCCCATCTCCATGATCGATAGCGAACGCTGGGGGCGCACCAAACTGCTCCTCTTTACCGGCACGCGGGCACGCCGTAAAGTTCGGTCGGGAAAAGACTTGGAGTGGGACAGGACGAGACCGAGGATGTGAGCCAGACTTCCCCTCCGGAGCCTCCCCCCATTTGCCGAGGCGACTCCAAGGGTGCTGGAGCCCTGCTTGGCGCAATATCGAGGATTCGATCGACGCCTGCGCGGCTTACATCGGACTGACGGGGGCCCTGGTCCCTCCCAAGAGAAAGAAACTCCCCCATTTTTGGGGATCGGCCTTCGCTAGTAGCGCCTTTGCACTCGGCCGCGTGTAGACTTCTGCCTTCTCTACCGCAAAGGCTCGGGGTCCACCCGGCGTTCGATCGTTCCGTCCCCTCAGATGTACCCATGAATCTCGTTGGCAAAATCACTACCGGCTTGGGCGACTGCAGCCAATGGCTTGAAAAATACGCAGCTGCCTACACGGACATAACCGGAATCGACTACTTCCCCGGCACATTGAACGTCGAGCTTCCCGAAGATTTTGACATGCCGGCGGATAGCGACCGACTTGAAAGTTCGCAGTACGAGGGCGAGGTCAGCGTCAGCATCCTTCCCTGCCGTATCTTTGACCGGGCAGCGAGCATTCTTCGCACCGATGCGAATCAGAACGGCACCGGCACCCACCCGCGCACAATCATCGAGATTGCGACGGATGTAGAGCTGCGCGACGAGTACTACTTGCAAGACGGCGACGAAGTCACGATCACGATCGACTGATCCCGCGCTAACTTAGACCGGACAGACAAGCGCGCCCCACGATGAGCGAGAAGAGAGCGAAGCCCGGAGTATGGGGCTACTTCCGAGGCGGTAATGTCTGGTTCGGAATCGCGCTCGCCTTAGCGGGGACCCTCTGCGAGGAGTTTGTCGGCCGGGAACACGGCTTCGAGTCCCTGATCTTCTTCGGCGCGCTCAGCTTGGGGTTGGGGCTCGGTGGCAACATCGAGCGAAGCCGCAAAGACTCCTAGCCGCGCAAATGCGAAGCGCGCACAAGTGCGGCCAAGGTCGCCAGATCGGGCACTTCCAAGTCGGGAGTTGCGCTCGAATTGGGTGTTGCGCCCGTGCCTGATTTCCCTTGGCGGCGGTTGACCCAGACGGTGGCTAAGCCCGCTTCGCGCGCCGGACCAACATCGTGAAAGAGGCTCTGGGCAACATGCAAGAGCTCCTCTTTCGGTACACCTGCATTCTCAATCAGGTAGTCAAAGTTGCCCGGGTCCGGCTTGTAGCTGCCAATCACTTGGGCCGTGAACACGTGGTCAATAGGTACACCAAGCGAGCGCGCGCTCCCCGCAAAGAGATCGTTGTCCACATTCGACAATATCGCCAGCTGCCCAAACTCGGCCAGCGCGAGTAGACCTGCTCGGGTGTCTGCAAAGGCGGGCCAATCCGAAACCGATGCAGCAAACCGCGCACATTCGTTGGCGTTCGGCCGAAACCCCAAGGTCCTCCCCATCTCCTGAAGTGTGCGCGACAGGACCTCTCGGTAGCACAAGAAACCCTCTCCTTGCCCGCTCTCCTGAACACCGTGCTCAGCGGAGCCGAACGCGGAGAGAAGCGCCTCGGGGCTCCAAGCCAGGCCGTTGTCCGCACAGATCGGGGTGAGCGCTTCCACCAAGCCGGCCTCCCAGTCAATCAGGGTGCCGTAGCAATCGAAGCTGAACATCCGGAAGCGCGACAGATCTATCTTGGCCATAGCTGAGCAGCATATCGGACTCTTTCACGATTCCCATCGCCGGGTTCTTACAATGTGTGACATGAATGTGAAGATGATTGGAATGCTCTTACTTGGACTTGCCGTCGGCTACTCTTCGGGCTGCCGCGCAAGGGGGATCGAGCACGTGACAGCTGATCAGTTTCAAGCCCTTGTCCTCGCAGGCCAAACCGCAAACACCGCCCATTGGATTCAGCCCATTGGCGCAACAAATCAGCGCGCCTATCTAGAGCAAGGCGATCTAGTGACCTCGACCGGCGGCCCACGCCTACAGGTGCTTTGGACCGAATCCAAAGACCTCCCTGAGGGCTACCTAAATGGCTGGGGCGCTCTGGACACCGTCGGTGAGGCGAAACCCGGAAGCGCAATTCAGAACCTGCTCGACAAAGTCGGCTCGACAGGTAACTAGCTCTTGCGCAAATCCCTCCCAACTTGGCTGCTAGCCATCGCGCTAACGGCCGCTTGCTATGTGCTTGTAGACTTCCTACGTGAGGGCACGGAGCGGCCAGCCGCAATCCCTTCGGCCGCAATTCTCGCGATGCTTGTCGGAGTCGTCGTGGGCAATGTGCTCCCGAAGAATTCCCCTTGGAAGGGCGGCTCGCGCAGCATCATCAAAACCGCCATTCCCCTCGCTATTGTTTTCATGGGCGCAGGGTTGGACCTGGGCGTTCTCGCCGACCCTCGCGTCGGCGTCGGTGGGCTCGCCATCACGCTGCTCGCAATCGCGGCCGCACTTGGGCTTGGGATTTTTTGCGCGCGCGCTCTGGGTCTATCGCGGAATACGCAGCTACTCTTGGGCGTCGGCACAGCGATTTGCGGTAGCAGCGCAATCATCGCCACCGCACCCCTGATCGACGCCGAGGAGGACGAGCTCGTCCTCACGGTTGCGACCGTCAACCTGATGGGTCTGGTTGCGATGTTTGCGATTCCACCAATAGCCCACGCCTTTGGACTGACCGAGCAGGTCTCTGGCATTTTCGCCGGCACGACGATTCACGCCATCCCGCAGGCCATTGCAGCGGGCGATGCGATGGGCGACACGGCGGGCACGTTCGCCACTTTATTCAAACTCGTGCGCGTCTCCCTATTGGCCCCGATTGTGCTGCTCGTCGGCGCGCTTGCGAGGAGAAACAAGCCAAAGGTCGACCAGGACGGGTCCACCACGAGCACCCCTTGGGTCCCTTGGTTTCTCTGGGGTTTCGCAGCGCTCGCTATCCTGCATAGCTTCGAGCTTCTCGAATTCGGCATTGCTCTTCCGGGACTTGAGATCACCCCTCTTTCGGGCTTGCTCAAAGCGGCCGGCAAGGGCCTGTTGGCGATCGCCATGATTGCGATTGGCTTCGAGTTACCACTCTCCCAGCTCGTCGGCGTCGGTGCGCGCGCATTGCTTGCAGGGCTTCTTTCGACCTTCGGTTTGCTCGCCGTTACGCTCGGCCTGCTCGCCATCGTCTTCTAGCGAAACGAGGTCCAGCCCTTGTTGCGAGCGCGTCAGCGACCTGGATCCCTTTGCCAAATGGACGGAAGGTCGGGTGTTTTCGTGAGCTCTCCCCTGCGCCAAAGTAGGTTCCCAGAGGGCGCTGCTTCCCCTAGGCTGTGCCCATGAAACCCAGCTCCGCCCAGATGCGTTCGCTTGCCATTCGAGATCCCGCGCTGGGTCGAGTGATCAAGCGCCTCGAACCATTTCCGGGCTTCCCCCAAGGGAGCCCCGGGCCGCGAATGAGTCACTTTGGACACCTAGCTCGGGCGATCATCTTCCAGCAGCTTGCCGTCAAGGCCGCGGCCACGATTTTCGGCCGCGTGAGCGCGCTCACACCGGGACCAGGCTTCCCCACACCGCAACAGATGCTCGCGATTGAACCCCAAGAGCTGCGAGGGGCCGGCCTGTCGGCGTCAAAGCAGAGAGCGCTCCTGGACCTCTCCGCACGGCACCTCGACGGGCGCTTGCAGTTGCGCGGCCTACAGAGCAAATCCAACGCCGAGTTGATTGAGTGATGCGCGAATCCCGCTCGACAACAATGACTCGGAGCGCGATCTACGCCACGTGATTTTGGGCCGCAAGAACTGGCAGATCTTTGCAAGCCCGCGCGGCGGCGAGGTCGCGTGCAGGCTCTCCTCGTTGATGCTGTCGCGCCGGCAGAACGACCTCAATCCTGAGGCCTACCTGGCCGACGTTTTGATGGCAGCCGAGACGACGCCAAGCTCGCAAGTGGCGAGCCTCACGCCATGGGCGTGGGCAGCGCAGCAAGAAGGCGCGGCGCTCGCGGAGTGAAAGCGGGCTGATGGCTGGGAGCTGTCAAGGGGCTGTCGGGATGCGCGCACCGGACACGTACAACCCACTCCACTACTAGTTTTTGAGATTCCAAGTCCATAACTCTCCTCTAAGGTGATCCCGACTTAGAGAGATGGTCCGATGAGCGGAGCCAATGCCGCGTGAGTTTAAGTTAGCTCAGCTTCCCGTCGTGTAGGTCTTGGTTGGTGGTGTCGTTACGGTTCGGTAGGTGTCCCCCCTAGGGGGGAGATTTTTCACGCAGCCAGCGCAGGCTGATCGCTCAGCCACACTTGCCACGGAGTCAGGTAGTCCAGGTTTTGGTGAAGCCTCGCGTGGTTGTAGAAAGTCATCCACTTGTCCACACCGGCCTCGAGTTCGACGAGGTCTTGGTACTCGCGCAGGTAGATGTCCTCGTACTTCAGGCTGCGCCAGAGACGTTCGATGAAGATGTTGTCGACCCAACAGCCCTTGCCATCCATGCTGATCTTTATGCCGGCATCTTTGAGGGCGCTTGTCCACGCGTAGCTGGTGTATTGGCAGCCTTGGTCCGAGTTCATGATCTCAGGCCAGCAGCCAGCGGTCTGATGAGCCATATCTAGCGCGCGTAAGCACGACGCCGTATCAAGCGTGTTGCTGATGCTCCAGCCGAGCACAGCGCGGATCTTCCAATCCATGACAGCTGTTAGGTAGGCAAAGCCGCGCCGCATCGGAATGTAGGTGATGTCGGTGCACCAAACCTGGTTGGAATCAGTGATGTCGAGGTTGCGCAGCAAGTACGGATAAACCACGTGGGAGGCCGCCCTGATGGTGGTTCGTGGCTTTGTGTAGATCGCGACGATGCCCATTGCGCGCATGAGTCAGAGATGGTCCGATGAGCGGAGCCAATGCCGAAGCCCATGGCTTGCAGATTCTTCGAGAGTCTCCTGCTGCCGTAGTAGGGATGGGCCAGGTGGAGCTTGTCGAGCTCCAGTCGTAACTGCATCTCTTCAGGAGAGACCTTTGGGACCGCTCGCTCCACGCGATTTCTGTTCACGGACAGAATCTCTGCTTGGCGCCGAACACTGAGCTGGGGCAGGCCCATTTGGACGAATGATTTTCGCATCACTCGATCCCCAACTCTTTGGACTTTTTTGAAAGCCAGTCCAGCTCGACGGTCAGTTGACCGACCTTGCGCTCAAGGCGCTCGACGTGCTTCTTCTCTTGCTCGCTCTCTTTCGAGTGCGCGTTCTTGCGAACGAAGAGCTCGGCCATTCGTTCTTGCAGTTCCTTCTTCCACTGGGAAACCTGGATCGGATGGATCTCGTTTTCGGAAGCGATCTGGTGAATAAGCTTGATGCCCTTCAGAGCCTCAAGCGCGACTCGCGCCTTGAACTCGGGACTGTGGGTTCTACGTTTTCTACTCATCGGGGGTATGGTGCCCACACCGACGGGGATTGGTCAACCTAACTTAAGCGGTGGCTCCGTTTTCTCGGACCATCTCTCCATTGGCGCGGCCACGGATTTGGCGACATCGCGCCCCACAGAATTGACTATGGTGACCGGCAAGCCCTCGTGGCTCCCTTCTTCGCCATGAGCTTCGCCCAGGATGTGGTGCTCGGTCCCAAGGACTCCGATTTTTGGGTCGATGGGGACGGCGTTCCGAGCAAGTCCTATCTCGAGCTATGGCAAAGGATGGGCGCTGCGGGCGAAGCTGCTCTCAAAGAGCTCAGCACCCACCCCAACGAAATGGTACGCGTTGCCGCCACGACAACGCTTGGGTTACTCTAGTCGTGCCCATGACATTGAATCAACCCATCCTCAATCGACTCGCCACCCACGCCGACCTGCCCGGCATCCTGCGGTTGCAGGATGCGAACCTGCGCGACAACCTCACCGAAGAGCAGCAAGCGCAGGGATTCGTAACCACTCCCTTCACGACTGCCCAGCTCGAGCAGCTGATCGCCCTGACCGGACTCTACGTGGCTGATCAGGGGGGCCAAATCCAAGGCTACACCATGTCGGCTGGTTGGGACTACTTTGCCCAGTGGCCCATCTTCCCCTTCATGATCGAGAGGCTCCAGCGTCGCCAGCTCTTTGGGACGGCGATCACGGCCTCGAACTCCTTTCAGTATGGGCCCGTTTGCGTTGCCGCAAGCCTACGGGGAACGGGCACCTTCCCGCGGCTCTTCGAAGCCATGCGGCTCGACCTGGCCGCGCGCTTCCCCGTGGGGATAACGTTCATCAACCGCACCAACAGGCTCTCCTATGGGGCCCACACCAAGACGTTGGGCATGACCGTGGTCGAGCAGTTCGAGTTCATGGATCGCGAGTACTGGGCCCTGGCCTTCGACACTAGTCGCAGTGTTCTTAAGCGCACGCCTACCTAGGAGCTTGTCGCGGATAGATCGCACTCCGAGCGAGACATCCCCCCGCCGATAATTAATAAAGTAGGGCATGAAGCGCTACCGACCTTGGGATCCGAATCAGACCGTCCTCTTCCCTCCCTCGCTCAGCGACTGGTTGCCTGAGGATCACCTCGCCTACTTCATGCTCGACTTGGTCGGGAACTTGGACCTCAGCGCGATCGAAGACGTCATCCAAAGCAAGGACGCGCGCGGCACTCGGCCTTACGATCCGCAAGTGATGGTGGCATTGCTGCTCTACGGCTACTGCGTCGGCGTTCGCTCTTCGCGGCGCATCGAGCGAGCTACCCACGAGGACATTGGGTTCCGCCTGATCTGCGGCGATATCCATCCCGACCACTCGGCGATCTCCGTTTTCCGCAAGCAGCATTTCACCGCGCTGAGTGGGTCTTTGTTTAGATCCTCCAGCTTTGCCAAGAGGCTGGCATGGTGAAGCTCGGGCACGTGGCGCTCGATGGAACAAAGATGCAAGCGAGCGCCAGCAAGCACAAGTCGATCAGCTACGGGCGTCTGCCGAAGAGCGAAGCGCAGCTGGATTGAGCGCATCGTTCAAGTTCACGGTATCGGCGAGTGGACAGTGCAGATGTTTCTAATGTTCAAGCTCGGTCGCTTAGATGTACTG
>CALBMX010000056.1 GCA_937896235.1 uncultured bacterium | reverse complement strand
CAAGCTCCCCGGCCCACCACTCTCAAAGATGAGCCAACACCAAAGAAAGCAAGCCACAAGCTCCCAAATGAAAAGAGCAGACCGCAGGTCAAAGAAGCCTAGCGCAGCGCCCCCCCCCCACGCCTATGACCACATTGACCGCAGAAGGCGGCTTCCGGTCCCACGGCCGTACCACAGGCCGTGCAGAAGCTGCTGTTGGTCACCGGTTCATCCGGTGCACTGAGTCCGTGGCCACAATGACCACAGAATTTGCCGGGGGCTGTGGAGCGCGAGCAGCTGGGGCAGACCACACCACCGACGACTGGAGCTAGCCGTTCCGGACCACCGGTGCCGTTCCCAACGAGCATCTGCGCCATGCCGAAGCCGATTCCGAGGCCTGCGCCACCGAGCATTCCGCCCGCACCTGCGCCACCGCCTTCACCGCCTCCTTTGGCCATGCCTTCGCCCGCTCCCATCATCGCCTTACCTGTAGCAAACTGCTGGTATGCGGCGACACCGCCAACGGTTTTGAGGTACGCCGCGTCGGTGTAAAGGCGCTTCAAGTTGTCCGCGTCCTCTTCGTCCATCGCGATGACAAAGTTGCCTAGCCGGCGAACTCGGATGCCATAAGCATCGACATGTTTGCCAAGGCCTTCCAAGACGTCCGCTTCGATCTCCTCGGTATACGCACCGCTTGTCACGTCGAGCATGGGCCACTTGTTTTTCACGAGCAACTCCGCGATACGATCGCGAATCACCTTGAGCACCTGCTCCTTCATCCACGAGCGAACTTGGTAGGACTCGGCGCCTCCAGTCCCCAGAAGGCCGACCACGATCTCTTCGGGGTCTTCGATACGAAACGAGAACTCACCGTGTACCATCAACTCAACGGGAATGCCACTTTTGGGGTCCTCTACGTGGCCGACGCGCCCACCGAATTTGATGCCAACACGTTCATTCGTACTGACGAAAAACACCTCGGCTCGGTAAACGTTGCCACCGGTGAAGCTGTCCACCAAGTTGGAGAGGAAGGGCAAGTTCGACGAATCCAACGTATGCCTTCCAGGCTCGATCACTTGGACGACCTTGCCGTCGCGCATAAAAATCGCCTTCTCATCCGCCATGACGGTGAGCTGTGATTTCATCGGGATCGTTGGGTCGGGGTGCTTCCAGACGACCTGTGACTTTGCGTCATCGGGACGCGCGACCATCATCTCGGACACGCCGCGCTTAAACCAGCTACCTAGACCCATACTTACCTCTCTATTTTGACTATCGAGTTCAATGAACTCGTGGAATGGAACCGACCTTGACCTTGGTCAGTTTACGACAACTCAGCTCGTACGAAACACGCTACGCCGCTCGCGAATAGGCATTCAACCAAACAAACTGGCTATTTCGGGCTCTAGATTGGCCGGATTCGGGGAGGAACTTCGACCCACCCACACTCCACCGTAGCCTTCTAGGTAGCATATCTCGTGGACTCATCGATCTCTCTCTCTCCATTTTCATTGAACCTGCGACGCCACGCCGCAACCCCCAACATGCAACTGCAATCTCCGCGTCTAAAACGCATCGCTCTTGGTCTAGCTGTCCTTCTTCCCCTGACTGCCGCTTTCGCTCCCCGCGGAACGGCGATCACCTTCGCGCCAAAGGAGGGAAGCTCCCTCACAAAGACCTACAACCAGGTTCTCAACGCCGAGCTCGCCGAGTTCTCTATCAGCTTCAACGGCGAAGAGATGGAGATGGAGGAGCAGCCCGAGCTCTCCATCAGCTCCGTCGAAAAGATTGTTCTTACCGACACTTACGATGCTGTGGACGAAGGCCGCGCAACGAAGTTGACTCGGGTTTTTGATGAGCTTTCACGCGGCCGCACACAAACTTTTGGCGACGAAAGCGACGAAACGGAAGAGGTATCTGAGCTCGAGGGTCTGACCGTCCTGTTCACATGGGACGGCGAAGAAGAGACTTACACCGCGGCCTTCCAAGAAGAGGACAAGGACGCGGACAAAGATCTGCTTGCTGACCTTTTCGGGGATGCGGACATGCTCGGATTTCTCCCCACGGACGAAGTCGAGGTCGACGACACCTGGTCTGTTGAGCTGATCGACTACCGGCGCCTGTTCTCCCCAAGTGGGGAGTTGGTCTTTATGAACGAGGACGGCGAGTCCAACAAAGACGAGATCGATGAGCTACTCGATGACAACCTAGATGGTGAGATCGAATGTACGTTCACGGGAATCGAAGACGTCGACGGAACCCAGATGGCGGTGATCGCATTTACGATCGAACTGGACAGCGAAGCTGAGACGTCCGATGCACTCGAACCTCCTTATGGAGACATGCCTCCTGGCACCGCGACTCGCAAAATCACTACCGAGTCCGAGTACGAAGGAACCCTCTATTTCAACCTGGCAGCCGGGCATATCTCCTCTGCCACTATCGTTGGAGAGACTAGCTTTACCGTCGAAGAGGGAGTCGATTTTGAACTCCCTGATGGCGAAACCTTCTCACAAGTTCAGACCATGGTGTTTGATGGCGAGGTCGAAGTCGACATCACCTTCGAGTAGGGAGAGCGCGCTCTTGCCTCTGCTTGCGCCCCCAAGGACGTCTCGCCGCCGTTGGCTCCAAATTTCGGCTGGCTTGACCTTCTTGGGGGCGCTTTCCGTTTATTGGTTTCTCGGGGAAAAGCTCGTGGAACCAGTCCAACGCCAGATTGGGGTTGTTCCAGAGGGTCGATTCGCAATCGAAGTCCGTATCGAGAGTGAGTCCGGATCTAAGCTCGCTGGGTGGTATTTGGACACTCCGGGAGCAAGGACAACCGTTCTTCTGGCGCACCCCCTGCACGGTGACCGGCGAGCGATGCTAGGTCGCGCTCACTTTCTCTCGGACGCCGGCTACTCCTGCCTTCTATTTGATTTCCAAGCTCATGGCGAGAGCCAAGGCGACGCGATTACATTTGGCTTCCTTGAGGCCGAGGACCTCAGGGCCGTTGTGAATTATGCACGCGCTTTGACCCCGGAAAATCAGCTCGTGGCCATTGGATGGTCGCTTGGTGGAGCGGCCATCCTGTTAGCGCAAGGCACGGAAAACCTCGCTCTGGACGGTGTCGTTTTGGAGTCCGTCTACCCGACCATTGACGAGGCTCTTTACAATCGACTTCAAATGCGGGTCGGTCCCCTCGCGGCCGTGTTTGCGCCTGTCCTGGCATGGCAGCTCCCCTTGCGACTGGGGATTGGCACAGACGACCTTCGGCCCATCGAGCACATCAACTTACTTCACTGCCCTGTCCTCATCCTTGGCGGCAGCGCGGATGAACACACGACACCAGCGGAGACGCGCGCTCTTTTCGCGGCGGCGCTGAACCCCAAAAGCCTTGTCCTCTTCGAAGGTGTCCGTCACACGGATTTGCACCAAGCGAATCAAGAGCTCTACGAGGCAAGAGTGCTCCAGTTCCTCGCCGAGCTCTAGGGTCGCCCCTACGGCTTCCGGAAGATCAAGAGGTGGTTGAAGCCGCGCAGGAAGAAGTTCCCTTCGAGCGCCGCATCGTGGAACTCGCGATCCTCTAATTTGGCGTTTCCGCGTGTCACGGCGATGTGATCAACCGGCTCCATTCGCCTTCGCAGCATGCAGTAGAACTCGGAACCGATACTGCAAAACACCTTTCCGCTACGGCGGTTTTCATAGGAGTCGCTTACGTAGATTGCAAGGTGTCCACCGGGCTTTAGGATGCGGTCGGCCTCGCCAAAGACCTCTGCCATCGCGTCAAAATACTCTTCATCAAATGCGGAGAGCTTGCCGATACACCGCTCGTCATCCGAGTACTCCAAGTGCGTCGAGTAAGGCGGATCCATAAAGACCAGGTCGCACACTCCGTCCTGAAGCGGGAGATTACGCGCATCGCCGTGTTCTACGCGATTGCTGCGCGCACCTCCGCCGCGCTCGGAACCTGGTCCACTTTTTTTGGCCGCAAGACCACCCGCGCCTGTTGCACGGCCAGCGTGTGTCGCCAAGTCAAATCCACGCGAGCGCCGGTCCATGCTGTCGGCGACGTCCAAAGTCGTACCGCCTCCACTAAAAGGGTCGACAACCAGGTCGCCAGGCCGGGTATAGCGTTCGATCAAGTTCCAAATCACATAGGTCGGCGTTCGGCCCTCGTAGCGTGCATCCCCCATCACCTGGTCGCTGTGTTGCTGCGTCGGGTGATACCAGAGCGTGGTCGTCTGAAGGGAGAGGTCCTGTCGGTTGGAAGTCATAAGCTGATTTTTAGCACAGCAAGCCGGCAATCGCTACGACTGCGACGACTGCTTGTGGTCTGGGCTTGCCATCTACACTATTCTTTTCGACATGAGTGCCATTTCCATTCGAATCCCGCTCGTGGGCGCCTGCGTTCCATGGACGACGGCCTTGCTTGACGAGCCTCAGGCGGGGACCGCACGGGCCCCCGTTCTCCTGTTGGCCCATGGTGCCGGCCTCGGCATGGACTCCCCGTTTATGGAGGGCATCGCGGGTGCACTCGTCGCCAGAGGCTTCGTTGTCATGCGGTTCAATTACGCCTATCAAGAGGCGATTGCCACGTCCGGTCGGAGGCGGCCACCGGAGAAAAAAGAGGTCTTGATGGCGACTCATCTGGCGGCACACGATGTACTTTCGAAGAGATTTCCGGGGCGTCCCATCCTCTTTGCGGGGAAGTCCATGGGGAGCCGAATGGGGAGCTATCTCGTGGAGGCGGGACTGCCTTGCGCGGGACTCATCATGTTCGGCTACCCCTTGCACCCTGCCGGCAAGCCCACAAAGTTGCGACAAGAGCACTTTCCAAAGCTCCTTGTTCCCGCACTCTTTTTGCAGGGCACGCGAGACCCACTGGCCGACCTCACGCTACTTCAACGCGCCCTTCTGACGTACGGCGGCGCGTCAATGCTCGACATCGTTGAAGGCGCAAATCACGATTTCAAAACGCTCGCCTCACAAAAGCAGACCCCCGAACAGGTCCGCGAAGATCTAGCAGACCGGGTGCTCAAGTGGCTCGAAACGGTCTAACCTCCTAAGAATTGCAAATGCGCCCAAACGCTCCTATTGAGCAAATGGGCGCATTTTATCGATATGTAGAGGCTATGCGTTTAGCCAGGATTCGAAGGCTTCGAAGTTATACTTGCGTCCTAAGAAATTGCTGCAAAGGACGTCGGCATCAACCTCGCCGCCACGCCCAGTTACCTCATTGCGATAGGCGATTGCAGTCTCCCGATTCATTAGGTCGCCGCGGAACTTACTGAAAAAGTCCTTTGAGATCACCAGCGACCACATATACGTGTAGTACATCGCTGAGTACCCGTGCAGGTGACCGAAAGATGCCTGCATAAACGTGTCCTCCTCGTGCGGTGAGAACATGATTTGCTTCTTCAACTCAATCATGCGCTCCGTGGTGTCGAGGCCCTTCGGGTCGATCTCATAATAGCTGAGCGCAAGCATCGCGTAGAACATCTGCCCGTTCGTTTGCAGCCCTTTGCCGTACTCCTCGGCGGCGCGCAGCTTGGTGACAAGAGCGGCGGGAATCGGCTCACCAGTCGCGAAGTGCGTTGCGAAGCTAGCAAGAATCGCGGGGTCCCAGGCCCACTCTTCAAAGAGCTGGCTAGGCACTTCCACAAAATCCCACTCGGTCGCAATCCCCGCAAGCCCCTGGAAGCGCTGCTTGCCCGAAAACAGGTAGTGCAAGAGGTGCCCGAACTCGTGAAAGTAGGTCGTAACTTGATCAAAGAGCATGAGCCCCGGGTCGCCCTCTTTGGGTTCGGGGAAGTTACAAACAAGTGTGCCCTCGGGAATAGGGCCTCCATCGCGGCCCGTAACGAGGTCAAACATCGCGGCGTGTTTATACTTGTCATCGCGGGGATGCATGTCGAGGAAGAGCCTCGCAATCACTTCGCCGTCCTCAAGCATGTCAAACACGTCCACGGATGCATGCCAGCGCTCTACGGTCTCGTTGAGCTGAAAGGTAACTCCAAAGAGCCTGGCGGCAACGCTCATGACTCCTTCGCGGACCTTGTCGTACGCAAGGTAAGGGCGCACGAGCTGCGAATCGAAGTCGTAGTGGCTGCGCTTCACTCGCTCGATGTAATAGCCACGCTCATACTCGTACAGCTCTTTCGCTTGGGGAAGGTCCTTCACTTTTTCGGCCAGCAGCTCGGCGTTCTCTGCGCAAGCGCGCTCCTTTCCGAGCTCCAAGATGCGCTCAATAAAGGTCCGGGCGTTTTTCCCGTTTTTCGCCATCTTGTCCGCAGTGATGTAGTCGGCCCAGTTAGCGAAACCTAGAGCAGTCGCCAGCTCGTGGCTAGTCTCCAACAGCTTTTGCAGAACGCCAAGATTTTCCGGGACAGCACGCTGACTACACAGGTGGTTGTAGGCCTTTCGCAGATCCGATCGCTCGGAAAACATCATGAACGGCACGCGATCTTGGGCATCCGTCGAAATGCAAATCGTTCCGTCTGCGCGGACGGGGTGAGCAGCGACGAAGTCTGCGGGAAGTCCCTCGAGCCCCGCCTCACCATCCACAAGAATGAAGTCCTTGCCGCCGTTGCGGATATTTCGGTCGAACTCCTGGCCAATTTCGACGAGCTCGTTTTTCAGGTTCTTGATCTTGGCGCGCATGGCCTCGTCCTGATCAACGCCCCCGCGGCGAAAGTCCTGCAAGCTGCGCTCTATAAGGCGCTTCACCTGACCCTCACCCTCTTCGGATAGATCAATCGCCGCGACACGTTCGTACATTTCGCGATCGAGAGACAGCGCGGTAACAAAGGCGGCCAGATCGCGCTCGAGAATCTCGGCGGTTTCCCTCATCCCAGGATTGGGGTGCGCCTGACTATAGAGAGGGATGCGGCCCGAGACTTTGTTCAGCGTGCGTGCTACTGCATCCAGCGCATCGGCAGCTTCCGACGCCGTCGCCGAAAGAGGCAGCGCCTTGAAGTTACCGACGTCGCCCTTGGCTTCCCGAATGATGGCGTGGCCTTCGGCTAAGAACTCCTCACCGGTTTGTGTAAGAAGAGGAGCTTTCGTTTGTTGCATAAAGCGATCAGCCCAGGTGCGCTAGGCAGTAGTCAACGAGCACCTTGTGCTGCGCGTGGAAGTCGTGGGTGCCGCCGGCGATGGGCGACTTGAAGAAACAAGAAGTGTGAGCCATTTCTCCACCCTCACCAGACCTTGCTGCAAAGTCTGCCAAACGCGCCAAATCGAGAATGAGGGGCGCAGCGAGTGCGGAATCGCAACCAGCCCAAGTGATCTGCATGGACATCTTTGCGCCCAAGAATCCCTCGAAGTGAATAAAGTCCCAAGCCGTTTTCCAATCGCCGAGAGAGGGTACATAGTCGATCGCCACGTGGCTGTGGTGCTTGCCGAGGATTCCCTCGAGGACGTCGGCTTTGTTGCGCAACTTCCCCTCGCGGTGTGCGGGGTCCGCGAGAACCGCGCCGTCCCCGTTGCCAAGCATGTTGTAGCCTTGCCAAGAGAGCACGCTTAGCGCGCGCGCCGCGAACATGGGCGCTAGAGCGGTTTTGAAGAGTGTCTCGCCTGTCTTCCCATCGTTTCCGCAATGCGGCACACCGACCTTTAGTGCGAGCTCGCGCAAGGCGGGAGGGGTGGCACCGGCATTCGGCGTGAACTCGACAAACGGGCTCCCCGCACCGATCGCCGCGTAGGCATAAAGCACGGAGGCAGGGAAGCTGTGGCCCTCGTCAAGGGCGTGCTCCATAGCTTCCAAACTGGAGACCTCCGGGCTCTCTATGAGCCCCCCTCGGTAAGCTTCCGTGCTGCTCAAGTCAACGACGACCACGCTGCGCAGATCGTGCTCTTCACGGAAGGACGCAAGATCCCCTCGCAGCTCTTCGATTTGCTGCCTGGGCGAAAGCGCGCCCCGCCGCGAGCTCTCCGGATCCAAGTCCGAGTTCCCGACAGCTGGGCCATCCAAAATCCCCGGGCGAATCCGCGACTCGTAATTTCGTGCTTCGACCGATGCGGAAGCGACTAGATCGTGCGACAGGATTCCCTCGCGCACGAGTCCCGAAACCGACGTCGAGAGATCACGTGTACACACGTCCCAACCGCCAAGTACGAATTCGTCGAACCCCGCTAAGTCCATGCGCCTCATCGGATCGATGGTGGTTACCAACCCGGTGGGTTCAACCCAGCCGCGCGCCAAACCGGCAACCCCATAGGTCACACATGTCGCGATAGCGCCACGTGCCCCAATCAACCACAGCCCAAGGCCACCTCGCATTTGCTGCTTCGCGCCTTCTTTCTCTGAATCTGTTGTGCTCACGCTTCGACTTTCGGTTCTGTTGTTCTGATCCCGATGCGATAGCGCTCGAGGTTATTCCGCAGCCCCTGCCCCACCTTCTAGGCGAAGCAGCCAGCTGCGAACAAGTCCGTCTTGACGTTCCGGCCACCAAACACCGGTGGGCGAAATGCCATGGAAGCTTCGTATTCTGCCCTGCTCCGGCCCATTCGTCACGCTGGAAGACCCATCAGTAGCCGGGTTCGAGGGATTCGCACCATCCGCCTCTGCTCCAAGGCCCTCTTCCGGTGGATTCGCAACTGGTTTGCCATCCTCTGCCGCCCCCTCGAGGGCCGCCCGGAGCGCTGCGATACGCTCCTCAATTCGCAACTGAAACTCGGCCTGCTCTTCCGGGGAGAGCACCTGCTCGCCGGCCGTATCCTCTGCTTGAGGGGCACTTTCCAGCTGTTCTTTTAACACCTCGAGCTGTTCGATCTCCTCCAAAAGGAGCTCGGCCGCGTCGAGTTCAACCTCACTAGCTAGAGGCAAAAGTGAGGGGTCTTCCACCTCGCTCCCAGGATTTGCCAGCGCGCCTCCATTTGAAGAGGCAGCTCCGCGATCTTGCCCTCTAGCGCCTTCGTTGCGCGCCTCGAGCGCAGCCACATTCTCGGCGCGCTCCTCCTGGACTCCCACCAAAGCTGCCGCGCCGGCAAGGGGAATCAGGAAAATGGGCAGCGTCAAGACGAATGCGGCGCGACCGATCTCTTTCCGGTCCACGACAACTCTCGCAACGCGGTCGACAAGGGACTCCCGAAAGCTGGGCGATTGAACGACGCCATCTTCAACTTCCCAAGCGGTGATGAGAGCGCCGTCGAGTTCGAACCAGCCGTCGACTCTCCACATTGCGACGCGAAGGGATGGGCGCCGCTCAAGCCACCAGCACAGGCCTGCGGAGCAGCCCAAAAGCGCTCCGAGTGTGAGCAGCTCGACTCCCCGGACCTCCCCATCCGCCGGCACGGTTCCAAGAGCGAGTGCTATCACAAATGCGCCGACCCCAAGTGCGATGGCGAGTATCTCCAAAGACACCGCAGCATGGGACGCAAGCTGGGCGACTCGCGCCGTTGCGCGGAAGGAGATCGGCTTCGCCATGGCGAGAACCTAACGTGCGCTCTCGTCGAGAGCGCGGTTGGGTTCGGGCAGCTCCCTTGCAAAAGTTCCAGGAATGCAGGCGAGTCGCTCGTGAGATAAGACCAGACGAATGTCCTCGCCCGGAGGCGGAAGCAGCCAGGAGTTTGCGCTCCAAACCGTTTGGATCTCGCACTCGGGAAGAGACGCGGTGCAGAGTGTGTTGCCCTCAGTAAAGAAGGCCAGGTTGATGAGGTTCTGCTCGGCGTCCGCCATGTAGACCTCGGGTTCGCCGGCGCGCAACCGCGCGAAGCGGGAGCCGATATAGGTCCAGCGGTGGCGACGCATGGACCGCCCACTCTGGAAATTGTTGATCACATCTTCGACGCGAATGAAGTAGGTCTCCTCGCCTTCCTTCCAAGCCAGGTAGATGAAGATTCCATCTCCAGAGGGTAGCTGCATGGTGAAGCGCTTCGCGCCCGCCTTGAGCTCCTCTTCGGTTGGCACGGGATCAACCGCGACATACTTGGCGTTTTCGCCGGTGTTGACACCGATCGTCAAGAGAGCCGCATGGATCATGCTGGCCTCGACGTCCGTCATTAAAAGCGACTCGTGCGCGGAACCATTCGGGCCGACCAAAACGTACTCCAAGAGATCGTTCGTCACGATCAACTTGCAGGGAAAGGCGATCGCATTTGCGTCGAAATCAACCTCGATACCGCTCTCCCTGAAGGTCGCCGCAAGCACTTGATGTTCGTCGGCCTGGGCCCCGTTATCTTGTTTGGGTGAACTGAGTGCTAGGCCGGCTGCACAGGTCAACAACAGTCCTGCGGTGGCTATCAGTTTGGTGGTCGTGATCATGCTCGTAATCATAGGTGAAATCGGGCTTGGCGTGGGTGGGCACCGGTCCGCATGAGTACTTAACGCGACATGCACGTAGAGGTTCAACTCAAATCCCGTGCTGCCACTTCCCCTTTTGTAATTGAACAGTACCTTGGACGACCAAGTCCGCACTCTGGCAGACATTTTCGACTCAAAACCACACCCACTACGACTCAGCTTCGAGCCATGACCACGATTCAAGAAGGCAAAGTCGCCGCTATTTGGTACACCCTCACCGATGACGCTGGCAAAACGCTGGACAGCAACCGCAAAGGTGGAACTCCACTCCCCTTCGTAGTCGGCGCCGGCAACATCATCCCCGGCCTTGAAGAGGGCCTTATGGGCAAGGCCAAGAATGACTTTCTTATGGTCACCGTCGAAGCTGAAAAAGCCTACGGCCAGCCCGACCCCGAGCGTTTTCAGCCCATTCCCAAGAGCTCTTTGCCCCCCGAGGTCAAACTCGTTGTTGGTGCACAGTTGACAGCCACAGCCGACACGAATGGCCAAGCGCAAGTCGTGCGCATCCACGAGATCAAGGAGGAAGAGGTCGTCATCGATTTCAACCACCCGCTCGCTGGCAAGACCCTTCATTTCGAGGTCACGGTCGCCGGAGTCCGCGATGCAAGCCCCGAAGAGATCGAGCACGGCCACGCGCACGGCAAAGGCGGTCATCACCACTAAGTCGACTGGGTATTGCTCCGAGGTGGGGTGCTAGGAGGTGGTTTCGTAAGACCGCCTCCTAGCACCCCACTTCGATTAGATCGGCACGACTCCTTCGCCTTGCCGAGACTCTCACCCTCAGCGCAGCCGCAGCTCCCCCTGCTGCGAACGGCGAATCTCGAGGGACACTCTTGGTGGCGGTGAAATGCGAAGACCACTCTTCGGTTGGTCCTGACATTAGTTAGATGATCACAAAGCGAAGACGCCCCGCGCACTTCGCTGGGAAGTGCGCGGGGCGTCAATTTTGGGTTTGCAGAGGCGACCTCGTTCCTCCTAGCTCTACCTACCGACAGAGGGCAGCTCAGGCTCGGAGAGCGCCGGCCTTTACGGCTTAGGCCGGAGCAGCGACTCCGGTAAACTCCTCGAGCTCATTGAAATTCAGGTAGCGATAAACGTCGCCGGCCATCGGATCGAGCTTGGAGACATACCCCATGTACTCTTCTTTTGTCGGCAACTTGCCAAGCATCGAAGCGACTGCCGCTAGTTCTGCCGAGGCGAGGAACACGAACGCACCTTGCCCGAGACGATTCGGGAAGTTTCGAGTCGAGGTCGAGACAACCGTACTTCCAGGAGCCACTCGCGCCTGGTTGCCCATGCACAAGCTGCAACCCGGCATCTCGGTACGCGCCCCAGCGCCGGCAAACAGGCTGTAGTAGCCCTCCGAGACAAGCTGAGCTTGATCCATCTTGGTTGGAGGTGCGACCCATAGCCTGGTGGGGACGGGCTCGCCATGAGCTTCAAGTAGGCGACCAGCAGCCCGGAAATGGCCGATGTTCGTCATGCAAGAGCCGAGGAACACCTCGTCGATTTTAGTCCCGGCAATCGAAGGATCCGACAGAGTCTTGACATCATCGGGATCGTTCGGGCAGGCGAGGATCGGCTCGTGAATCTGGGACATGTCGATTTCGATCACCGCGGCATATTCAGCATTCGCGTCGGGAGCCAGTAGGCTCGGGTTCGCCAGCCACTCCTCCATTTTGACTGCGCGGCGCTCGAGAGTGCGAGCGTCCTCGTAGCCCTTTGCAATCATCCAACGCAGCATCGCGACATTGGACTTCAAGTACTCGATAACGGGCTCTTTGCTCAGGTGGATCGAGCATGCGGCGGCCGAGCGTTCGGCGGCCGAGTCCGACAACTCAAAGGCCTGTTCAACCTTTAGGTCAGGCAGTCCCTCGATCTCGAGGATACGGCCGGAGAAGATGTTTTTCTTGCCCTCTTTCGCAACGGTGAGAAGCCCCTCTTGAATGGCGAAAAACGGGATTGCGTTGACAAGATCGCGGAGGGTAACCCCCGGTTGCATCTCGCCTTTGAAGCGGACGAGAACCGACTCGGGCATGTCGAGAGGCATCGTGCCCAAGGCCGCCGCGAAGGCGACGAGACCCGAGCCGGCGGGGAAGGAGATCCCAAGTGGGAAGCGCGTGTGCGAGTCTCCTCCAGTTCCAACCTGATCGGGCAGCAGCATGCGGTTCAGCCACGAGTGGATGATTCCGTCGCCGGGACGAAGAGTCGCGCCACCGCGAGTCGAGATGAAATCGGGCAGGGTGCTGTGGGTCTCAACGTCGACGGGCTTGGGGTAAGCCGCCGTGTGGCAGAAGCTCTGCATGACGAGGTCGGCTTGGAAGCCGAGGCAGGCTAGCTCCTTGAGCTCGTCGCGAGTCATCGGGCCGGTTGTATCCTGACTGCCGACTGTGCTCATGATCGGCTCGCAATAGGTGCCGGGACGAACGCCTTGGCCTTCGGGAAGGCCGCATGCGCGCCCCACCATCTTTTGAGCGAGGGTGAATCCGCTTTTGTTTTCTTTTGCTGGCGTGGGGACGCGGAAGATAGACGATGCGCCTAACCCGAGAGACTCGCGCGCTCTTGCGGTCAACCCACGGCCGATGATCAGGGGAATGCGGCCGCCGGCGCGAACCTCGTCGAGAATGACCTCACTCTTGTGCGCAAACGTCGAGATGACCTCGCCATCCTTTTCGATTTTCCCCTGCATCGGGAAGATGGTGATCACATCGCCCATCGCCATTCTGGAGACATCGCATTCGATCGGAAGCGCACCGGAGTCCTCCATCGTGTTGAAGAAGATCGGCGCGATCGCCGCACCTAGGCAAACACCGCCGCCGCGCTTGTTCGGCACGTGCGGAATGTCGTCGCCCATGTGCCAAAGAACGGAGTTCGTGGCAGACTTCCGCGAAGAGCCTGTACCGACAACGTCGCCGACATAGGCGACGGCGTAGCCCTGGGCCTCCATCGCATTGATTTGCGCAATCGCGTCCGTAATCCCAGGGCGCGGGTTCTTCAGCATCGCTAGTGCGTGTAGCGGAATGTCAGGGCGCGACCAAGCGTCCGGAGCGGGTGAAAGGTCGTCGGTGTTCGTTTCACCCTCCACCATGAAGACGGCGAGTTCGATCTGCTCTGGAATTTCTTCACGGTTCGTGAACCACTCGGCGTCGGCCCAGGACTGAAGTACACCTTGGGCATGGCTGTTTCCGGCCTTGGCCCGGCTCTCGATATCATGGAAGGCATCAAAGATTAGCAGCGTTGACTTCAGCTCTTTGGCGGCGGCTGCGGCGAGCGCTTCGTCGTCAAGTAGCTCCACCAGAGTGCCAACGTTGTACCCGCCGAGCATGGTGCCGAGAATGTCCACCGCCATCAAGGGGTCGATCAAGGGGCAAACAACCTGGCCTCTGGTGATGCTACTAAGAAATGCCGCCTTGACGTAGGCCGCCTTGTCGACGCCCGGAGGAACCCGATTCCAGAGGAGCTCCATCAAGAACTCCTCCTCGTCCTCGGGCGGATCCATCAGCAATTCGGTAAGTGCACCGACCTGCTCAGCATTAAGAGGGAGAGGAGGAATCCCGAGCTTTTCGCGCTCGGCAACGTGTTCACGGTATGCGTTCAACATGAGTATCTTTCCTGTGTTTGGAGCCCGCAAACCGAAGTTTGCAACGGGCATTGCTATCAGAGGAGCGGATCGCAACCGCAGCTCCCCAGTGAATGGGCCGTAAGAGTAGCCGCCCCAAGGCCATGCGCATAATCGATAATACGCATCATGACCATCAGTTTTCAACATACCATGGGGCCACCCCTGCATTCACCAGACATCCACGCTCCTAGAAAGAGCCCCACACACATCAAACCACATTCCCGCGGAAAGACCACTTCCCCCAGACAGACGTCGCCGCATGCCACTTCCCGCGCTTCCCGTGCATACAGCAAACATACGGTGCCGCACACTTCGACATACGAACATACCGTGCCGCACACTTCTGATCTCTTTCCCAACACATCCGTACCGCACAAGTCAGCGGACAAGCCAAACTCGATCGAGCCAAGCGCGTCCACCGCTGACCAAGACCAGACCGACTAGGCAGCGTATTCCCGATCTCCATGGCAACTCATGGGCACCGCGCAAACCGACTGTCGGGCCTCTTCCCCCCACATTCGAGATTCCCACACCCCACCACGAGAGACTTCGCTCCCTGGCGTGTTCCGTTGTGTGCGGTACTTTTTTGTCGGGGATGGGGTCAGAAGTGTGCGGCACGGTATGTCTGGAAAGCTACAAGAACGTACCGCACAAACCCGTAGACACGCCACGCTAAACCGCACGTTCCTCCCTTCGAAGGAGCCCGCATCTCCCTAACCAGTACGCTTCGAACAACCGGCCCGAGAGTGTGCGGAACTTGTTTGTCGCACAAGTGATCAGAAGCGTGCGGCACGATAGGCACGATAGGCACGATAGGCACGATAGGCACGATAGGCACGGTAGGCACGGTAGGCACGGTAGGCACGATAGGCA